>NZ_JBNCLI010000004.1:0-171838 GCF_049844595.1 Streptomyces sp. DT224 | reverse complement strand
GGGGGCCGGCGGGGGGGGGCTCCCCCTTGTGGGGGCGGCCGGGGGGATCGCCGCGGCCCCCCCACCACCCGCCGGACAGACCCCAGAGCGGGGCACCCCGGGCCGGGGTGCCCCGCTCACGTATGCGCGACAGCCGCTTCCTTTCTGTACCTACTAGTATGTACAGTACGGGCATGAGCACTCCGGACCGTCTGATCGAAGCCACCCGGGAACTCCTGTGGGAGCGCGGTTACGTGGGCATGAGCCCCAAGGCCATCCAGCAGCACGCCGGAGTGGGCCAGGGCAGCATGTACCACCACTTCACCGGCAAACCGGATCTGGCCCGCACCGCCATCCGCCGCACGGCCGACGAGCTGCGGGAGGCCGCGGACCTGGTACTCGACGCGCCCGGATCGGCGTACGAGCGGATCTCGGCCTATCTGCTGCGGGAGCGCGACGTGTTGCGCGGCTGCCCGGTGGGGCGGCTGACCATGGACCCGGACATCATCGCGAGCGACGAGCTGCGGGAGCCGGTGGACGAGACCCTCGCCTGGCTGCGCGACAGGCTCGCCGGCATCGTCCGCGAGGGCGTCGACCGGGGGGAGTTCGCCTCCGGCCTGGTGCCCGAGGACATCGCCGCCTCGATCGTCGCGACGGTGCAGGGCGGCTACGTGCTGGCCCGCGCCTCGGGTTCGACGGACGCCTTCGACGCGGGCGTACGGGGGCTGCTCGGCCTGCTCGCCCCGCCCGCCTGACCCATCGACCGCTTCAGGAGCAACCGCACATGCGCATCACCAGGAACCGCCCCGACACCGAGCGGGGCCCCTCCGCACACTTCAACGGCACGGTGTGGCTCGACGAGATCGCCGCCCCCGAACCGCCCTCCCGGCTGCGGATGTTCAGCGTGCACTTCGCACCGGGCGGCCACACCTCGTGGCACACCCACCCGCACGGCCAGGTCCTCCACGTCACCGAGGGCGAGGGCCTCGTGCAGCGCAGGGGCGGCCCGGTCGAGACGATCCGGGCCGGCGACACTGTATGGATCGAGCCGGACGAGTGGCACTGGCACGGGGCGTCCCCACGCACGTTCATGACCCATCTCGCCGTGGTCGAGGCTGCCGAGGACGGCTCCACCATCCACTGGCACACCGACGCCGCCGTCGCCGGCTACCCGGCGTCCTGAGGGGGCCTTCGATGCATGCCATGCAGTACGAGATCACCCTGCCCGCCGATCACGACATGGGCGTCATCCGCCACCGGGTGGCGACCAGGGGCCATCTCCTGGACGACTTCCCCGGGCTCGGGCTCAAGGCGTACCTGATGCGCGAGCGGGGCGAGGACTCGCCGGTCAACCAGTACGCGCCGTTCTACCTGTGGACCCGGCCCGAGGGCATGAACGCGTTCCTCTGGGGCTCGGGATTCCAGGGCGTGGTCCGGGACTTCGGGCGCCCCGTGGTGCAGCACTGGACCGGGCTCTCGTACGAGGAGGGGCCCGCTTCGTCCGCGCTCCCCCGCTCGGCGACCCGCCACCGCTCGCCCGTACCGGCGTCGCTCTCCCCGGCGGACGCGGTGGAAGCGGCGCTGGAGGAGAGCCGCCGGCTCGCGCGGTCGCCGGGCGCCGTGGCCTCCGCGCTGGCGGCCGATCCGCGCCACTGGGAGCTCCTGCACTTCACGCTCTGGGACCACGACGCCCCGGCCGCGCCCGGCGAGCGTTTCCAGGTGCTCCACCTCAGCCGCCCCGAGCAGGACCTGATCGCGAAGGGGCGCCAGTGGTAGCCGCCGTCCGTACCGTCCTCGGTGACATCGCACCCGGGGAACTGGGTGTCTGCGACGCCCACGACCACCTCTTCCTGCGCAGTCCGGTGCTGCCCGGGCAGGAGCTGGACGATCCGGGCTCGGCGGCCGACCGGCTCCGCGCCTTCCACGCGCTGGGCGGCCGGGCCGTCGTGCAGTGGACGCCGCACGGCATGGGGCGCGGGGCCGGCGCTCTGGCCGCACTGTCCCGGGCGACGGGCACGCACGTGGTCGCCGCCACGGGGCTGCACCAGGCGGCGCACTACCCGCCGGAGCTGCTGGACCGGATCAGGGACCGCCTCGCCGCGCTCTTCGTCGCCGAACTCACCGAGGGCATCGGCGCCACCGGGGTGCGGGCAGGCCTGATCAAGGTGGCCGGCGCCTTCCACACGCTCGACGCGCACGCCCGGCTCACCATGACCGCGGCGGCCCGGGCCCATCACCGCACGGGGGCGCCGATCGCCGTCCACCTGGAGCTGGGCACGGCCGCGCTCGACGTCCTGGAGCTGCTGTGCGGGGAGCTGGGCGTCCCGCCGCACCGGGTCATCCTCGGGCACCTCGGCCGGTCCCCGGACGGGGCGGTGCAGCGGGAGGCGGCGCGGGCGGGCGCCTTCCTGGCGTTCGACGGGCCGTCGCGGGCCAATCACGCGACGGACTGGCGGCTGCCGGACGAGCTGGCGGAGCTGGCCGGGGCGGGGTTCACCGGGCAGTTGCTGCTGGGCGGTGACACGACGGTCCCGGAGACGCCCGGCATGCCGTACCTGCTGCGCCGGCTGCGGCCCCGCCTCGAGGAGGCGCTGGGGCCCGAGGTCATGGAGGCGGTGCTGGTGGCGAATCCGGCGCGGGCGTTCGCGTTCGAGGCGCCGGTGCCGGACGTGGCGTCGCGGGGCGTCTGAGCCCGGCGGGAGCTCTCAGGCCAGCGCCACCAGGGGGTCGTCCAGGACCGGCTGCCAGGCCAGTTCCGCCGCACCGACCAGGCTGTTGTGGTCCAGGGTGCAGGGCAGGATCGGCACGCTCCCGCTGCGGCCCCAGAGGCTGCGGTCGGCCACGACCGCCCGCAGCCGTTCCGGGTCGGCGTCGAGCAGGGCGCGGTGCAGCCCGCCGAGGATGATCCGGTCCGGGTTGAGGATGTTGACGAGACCGGCGAGCCCCAGTCCGAGCCGGTCGATCAGCTCCTCGGCGGCGGTGCGCACGGCCGGGTCCCCGTACTCGTGGCGCAGCAGGTCCCCGGACTGCTTGAGGAGCGACTCCTCGGGGCCCGGCGTGCGCCCGGCGGCGGTGAGGAAGGCGAGCGGGTCCGTCTCGACGTCCAGGCAGCCGCGCCCCCCGCAATGGCAGGGGCGGCCCTCGGCGTTGACGGTGAGGTGGCCGACCTCCAGGGCGAGCCCCGAACTCCCGGTGTGCAGGCGGCCGTCGAGAACCAGCGCCCCGCCCACGCCCCGGTGCCCGGTGGCGACGCACAGCAGGTGCTGGGCCTCGCGACCGGCGCCGTGCCGGTGTTCGGCGAGCGCGGCGAGGTTGACGTCGTTGCCGGTGAACGCCGGTCCCTCGATGCCCGCTTCGCGTACGCAGGTGGCGAAGATCTCGCGGACCGGGGCCCCGGCGGGCCAGGCGATGTGGAGCGGGTTGAGGGCGGTGCCCTCCGGCTCGGCGACCGCCGACGGCACGGCGAGCCCGGCGCCGACGCACCGCAGTCCGCTCTCCCGCAGCAGCCGTGCGCAGTGGTCCACGACCTCGCCGATGACCTGGGCGGGGTCGGCGGTGATGGTGACGCTGCCGGGGGCGGTCGCGACGAGCCGGCCGCCGAGGCCGACGAGCGCGGCCCGGAAGCCGTCCGCGTGCACCTGGGCGGCGACGGCGACCGGGCCGGACTCCCGTACGGCCAGCCGGTGCGAGGGCCGGCCCTGCGAACCGGCCGCCGAACCGGGGCTGGAGTCGACCCGGATGAGGCCGAGGGCTTCCAGCTCGGCGGCGACCGCGCCCGCCGTCGCGCGGGTGACCCCCAGCTCGGAGGTGAGGACCGCACGCGTGGGCGCGCGTCCGGTGTGGACCAGTTCCAGGGCGGGTCCGAGCGCGCTGCGGCCCCTCTCCAACTTCGTCCGGGTGGTGGTCGCCTTGCCGTTCATGGGGGCGAGTCTCCCATGATCCGGAGGTTCCTTTGACGCCGTGGTGGCCGACTTGCCCCGGGTGACGAGCCCTCGCGCACTCCGGAACCAAGCGCTTCGGGCCGGGCGGTGCATCCGTCTTGCACCGGCCGCCGGGCCACCCCTATGCTGAGTTTGTGCCGCAACTAAACAAACTGCGGACGGCACTCCCGGGGGGACCTGGCGGCAACACCGCCCCGCTCTCGTCGGCCCGTCTCCGTACCGCGCTGACCGTGTTCTTCGCCCTCGACGGTTTCCTCTTCGCCGGCTGGGTGGTCCGCATCCCGGCCATCAAGCACCAGACCGGCGCCTCGGCCGCCACCCTCGGCCTCGCACTCCTCGGCGTCTCCGCCGGGGCTGTGGTCACCATGACGCTCACCGGCCGGCTCTGCCGCCGGTTCGGCAGCCACGCGGTGACCGTGGTCTGCGCCGTTCTCCTCTCCCTCAGCATCGCACTGCCCGCCCGGACGCACTCGGCTTTGTCGCTGGGGCTCGTACTCCTGCTCTTCGGTGCCGCGTACGGCGGGGCGAACGTCGCGATGAACAGCGCGGCGGTGGACCTGGTCGCCGCCCTGCGCCGCCCCGTGATGCCCAGCTTCCACGCCGCGTTCAGTCTCGGCGGGATGCTCGGCGCGGGGCTCGGCGGGCTCGTCGCGGGCGGCCTCTCGCCCTCCGTCCACCTCTCCCTCCTGACCGGGACCGGACTGGTCGTCACCGCGCTCGCGGGACCGGTCCTCCTGCGGCACCCGGCGCCCGTGGCCCCGGAGCAGGCAGACGCCCCGCCCGCCGGCCGGTCCGCGCAGCCAGTGTCCGGGCGGGCGCGCAGGGTGGTGCTGCTGTTCGGCCTGATCGCGCTCTGCACCGCGTACGGTGAGGGCGCGCTGGCCGACTGGGGCGCCCTCCACCTGGAACAGGACCTGCACGCCCGCCCCGGAGTGGCCGCCGCCGGATACTCGCTGTTCGCACTGGCCATGACGGCGGGACGACTCAGCGGCACCGCCCTCCTCGAACGGCTCGGGCAGACCCGCACGCTGGTGGCGGGCGGCGCCACGGCCGCCGCCGGGATGCTCCTGGGCGCGCTCGCCCCGACGGCCTGGCTGGCCCTGCTCGGCTTCGCGGTCACCGGGATCGGCCTCGCCAACATCTTCCCGGTGGCGGTCGGCCGGGCCGGCGAACTGGCCGGACCCGGCGGGGTCGCGGCGGCCTCGACGCTCGGGTACGGCGGCATGCTGCTCGGGCCGCCCGCGATCGGGTTCCTGGCCGACTGGTTCTCGCTGCCGGTGGCCCTGACCACGGTGGCGGTGCTGGCCGGTGCGGCGGCGGCCCTGGGCTACGGCGCCCGCAAGGCGGCGCACGTCTGACCTTCATCGCCCACGAGGACGCCCCGTTCGCCGGTGTCCGGCTGTTCCTGCCGGCGGCGCCGACCGTCTTCGCGTTCCTGCTCGGCAGTTCGGCGGCCGGGGCGGAGTCCTTCGGCCCCGCCTGGTTCATGTACCTGGCGCTGACGGTAACCGTGCTGGTGCAGTCGCCGGCGCTGGCCCGTTTCGTACAGCTGGTACGCGGCGCCGCCCGCCGGAACCGCACGATCCGCCCCGAGGGCGCCTGACCGTACCGCCCTCCGGGGCCCCGCCCGGGTGGCACAATCCGGCCATGGAGATCACGGAACACATAGCGGCCCTGGCCGCCGAGGGCCGCCTGCTGGCGGATGCGGCGGGCGAGGCGGGCACCGGGGCCCCGGTGCCGACCTGTCCCGACTGGCGGGTGCGCGATCTGCTCAGGCACACCGCGATGGTGCACGCCTGGGCCGCCGCCTTCGTACGCGAGGGGCACACCTCGTACGTCCCCGACGGCGGCGAACCGGAGCTGGACGGACCGGAACTGCTGGCCCGCTTCCGCGAAGGACACCGGCTCCTGGTGGACGCGCTGGAGAACGCGCCGCAGGACGTGGAGTGCTGGTCGTTCCTCCCCGCGCCCTCACCGCTCGCCTTCTGGGCCCGCCGCCAGGCCCATGAGACGACGATCCACCGGGTGGACGCCGAGTCCGCGCGCGGCGGCGGCCTCTCCCCCGTCGCTCCCGCCCTCGCGCTGGACGGCATCGACGAACTGCTGCGCGGAATGCACGCCCGCCCCAAGAGCCGGGTGCGCACCGGGACCCCGCGCACGCTGCGGGTCCGGGCGACCGACACGGACACGGTGTGGACCGTACGGCTGTCCGCCGAGCCGCCGTCGGCGGTGCGCGAGGAGGGACCGGCCGCGGCATCCGCCGTGGACTGCGAGCTGAGCGCGCCGGCCGGGACGCTCTACCTGGCCCTGTGGAACCGGCTCCCGCTCTCCGCCCTCACGGTGGCGGGCGACGAGGGGTTGGCCAGGCTCTGGCGCGAGAACTCCTCGATCACCTGGTCCTGACGCCGTACCGGCTCAGCCGCGCCGGCCCAGGAGGCCCACCGTGCGGGCCAGTTCCGTGACCGCCTGGCGGAAGAAGACCTCGCGGGCCTCCACCACCCGATTGAACTGGCCGAACACCTCGAAGGAAATCAGCCCGAACAGCTGCGCCCAGGCCGCGACGAGCGGGGCGGCCACCGCCGGAGCCAGCCCCGGGGCCACGTCCGCGGCGAGCCGTTCGGCCTCCGGGCGCAGCTCGTCCGGGAGCGGCGCAAGCGCCAGGCCCTCGTCGCGGCGGGCCTCCTCCACGATGGCGATGAGCACCATGCCGACGCGTGCCGCAGGGCCGACGGTGTCCTGCGGAGCCGAGTAACCGGGCACGGGCGAGCCGTAGATGAGCGCGTACTCGTGGGGGTGGGCCAGCGCCCAGTCGCGTACGGCGCAGCCGACGGCGACCCAGCGGGTGAGACCGGTGGCGGGGGCGCCGGGCTCCGCGTCGGCGGCGCGGTGGGCACGCTCGGCGGCCTCGCCGACCGCGTCGTACGCGTCGACGATGAGAGCGGTCAGCAGGTCGTCCCGGCTGGGGAAGTAGCGGTAGAGGGCCGAGGAGACCATGCCCAGTTCGCGCGCCACGGCGCGCAGCGACAGCTTTGCCGCACCCTCGGCGGCGAGCTGTTTCCTCGCCTCGTCCTTGATGGCGGCGGTGACCTCGATACGGGCCCGTTCCCTGGCTCCCCGGATAGCGCTCATGGGCCTCAGTCTGCCACGCGTACAGAGCAGCGACCAATAACGAGAGCAGTGCTCTTGCTTTTGAACAGCGCTTCCGTGCACACTGATCTCAAGCGAGAGCACCGCTCTCGGAAACGCTCTTCTCCACCGTGGGGGTCACACGCCATGTCTCCGTCGCAGACGCAGCCGTACTACCTGCAGGGCAGCCCGCTCAACGTCCGCTTCAACAGCCTCGTCGGCTGGCTCGCGCGCCACGGGATCAGCCTGCTCGGCTCGCAGGAGCTGTCGGTGCGGGGCCGCAAGAGCGGCCGGATGCAGCGCGTCCCGGTCAACCCGCACACCTACGAGGGTGTGCGGTACCTGGTCTCCGCCCGCGGCCACTCGCAGTGGGTGCGCAACATGCGGGCGGCGGGCGGCGGGGAGCTGCGCCGCGGCCGTCGGACGCGGGCCTTCTCGGCGGTGGAGATCGCGGACGACGCGCACAAGGCGGCCGTCCTCCGCACCTACCTGGAGCGGTGGGGCTGGGAGGTCGACCAGTACTTCCAGGGCGTCACGGCGAAGTCCACCGACGCCGAGATCCTGGCAGCCTGCCCGGACCACCCCGTCTTCAGGATCGCCGACGCGGGCTGACGCACCGGACGGCGCGTCAGCCCTTGAAATCCCGCGTTCTAGCGGTCCATCGCCGAGAGCGCCCGCTGGGCCAGCGGGTGCGAACGGACCAGCTCGGCCAGCGAGGTCGTGCCACGCGTGATACCCGCGAACGCGTTCCACGCCGGGCGGAAGCCCGTCAGAACGGCGTGCAGCAGGCCCGGGCGCCGCTCGAACAGCTTCAGCATGCGCCGGCCCACGCTCATCTCGACGCCGAGTCCGGCCTTGATGGCAAAGGCGTAGTTGAGCGCCTGGCGGCGGGCGTCCACCGCGTCGTGCGCCTCGGCGACGCGCACCGCCCACTCACCGGCGAGCCGTCCCGAGCGCAGCGCGAAGGAAATGCCCTCGCGGGTCCACGGCTCCAGCAGCCCGGCCGCGTCACCGCACACCAGCACCCGGCCGCGCGAGAGCGGCGAGTCCTCGCTGCGGCAGCGCGTGAGGTGGCCCGAGGAGATCCTGGGCTCGAATCCGGCGAGGCCGAGCCGCGCGACGAAGTCCTCCAGATACCGCTTGGTGCCGGCGCCGTCGCCGCGCGCGGAGATCACGCCGACCGTCAGGGTGTCGCCCTTGGGGAAGACCCAGCCGTAACTGCCGGGCATCGGGCCCCAGTCGATGAGGACGCGGCCCGCCCAGTCCTCCGCGACGGTGGGCGGCACGGGGATCTCCGACTCCAGGCCGAGGTCGACCTGGTCGAGCTTCACCCCGACATGCGCTCCTATCCGCCCGGCACTGCCGTCGGCCCCGACCACCGCCCGGGCCAGGACGGTCTCGCCGCCGGACAGCACGACCGCGACCGTGCGCCGGTCGGGCACCGCGGCGCCGTGCTGCTCCACCCGTGAGACGGTCGCGCCGGTGCGCAGTTCGGCACCGGCCTTCTGCGCCTGCTCGACGAGCCCCGCGTCGAACTCGGGGCGGTTGATGAGGCCGAAGAGCATCCGCTTGGAGCGGCGGGTGCGCGCCAGCCTGCCGTTGAGCGAGAAGGTGACCGCGTGGATCCGGTCCCGCAGAGGCAGTTCGAACCCGGGCGGCAGCGCGTCGCGCGAGTACCCGATGATGCCGCCGCCGCACGTCTTGTAACGGGGCAGCTCCGCCTTCTCCAGGAGCAGTACCTTACGGCCGGCGACGGCCGCCGCGTATGCCGCGGAGGCTCCCGCCGGTCCGGCGCCGACTACGACGACGTCCCACACGGACGACTCTTCGTGCTCATGTCCGGCGTCTGCGTTCTCGCTGCTCACGATGTGCTTCTGCTCCCGATCCGACCAGTGGCCCAAGCTGCTCACGGCATCCTACGGCGCGTTCTGTCCGAGAACCGCTGTGGGAGGATCGCCCGAGTCTCCGACGTACCCGCGACGCCGCACTCCAGGCGGGCGAGTGACCGGAAACGTACACATAACGTCGCACCCACCAGGAGCGTGCCCCATGACCGGCCATCCGATTTCCGAGACCGTCGCCTCACTGATGCCCCGCGCCAAGGCGGAGCTGACCGAGCTGGTGGCCTTCCAGTCGGTGGCGGACCCCGCGGTCTATCCGAAGAGCGAGTGCGAGGGCGCCGCCGAGTGGGTCGCCGCCGCGCTGCGCACCGAGGGCTTCCAGGACGTGGCCCTGCTCGACACCCCGGACGGCACCCAGTCCGTCTACGGCTTCCTGCCCGGTCCTGCGGGCGCTCCGACCGTGCTGCTCTACGCGCATTACGACGTACAGCCGCCGCTGGACGAGGCCGCCTGGATCTCCCCGCCGTTCGAGCTGACGGAGCGTGACGGGCGCTGGTTCGGCCGGGGGACGGCCGACTGCAAGGGCGGCTTCATCATGCATCTCCTCGCGCTGCGCGCCCTGAAGGCGGACGGCGGGGTCCCCGTCTCGGTCAAGGTGATCGTGGAGGGTTCGGAGGAGCAGGGCACCGGCGGTCTGGAGCGGTACGCCGAGGCGCACCCCGGACTGCTGGCGGCCGACACCATCGTGATCGGTGACACGGGCAACTTCCGGGTGGGGCTGCCGACGGTCACCTCGACGCTGCGCGGCATGACGATGCTGCGGGTCCAGCTGGACACGTTGGAGGGCAACCTCCACTCCGGCCAGTTCGGCGGTGCCGCGCCCGACGCGCTCGCCGCGATGATCCAGCTGCTCGCGTCACTGCGCGCCGAGGACGGCTCGACCACGGTCGACGGCCTGACCGCGGACGAGGAGTGGGACGGCCTCCAGTATCCGGAGGAGGAGTTCCGCAAGGACGCCAAGGTCCTCGACGGGGTCGGGCTCATCGGCACCGGCACGGTCGCCGACCGGATCTGGGCGCGGCCCGCCGTCACCGTGATCGGCATCGACTGCCCGGCCGTGATCGGCGCGACGCCCTCCGTGCAGGCGAGCGCCCGTGCGCAGATCAGCCTGCGGGTGCCGCCGGGCCAGGACGCGGGGCAGGCCACGAAGCTCCTGACCGCGCACCTTCTCGCGCACGCCCCGTGGGGTGCGAAGGTCTCGGTCGAGCAGGTCGGCCAGGGACAGCCGTTCCGCGCGGACGTCGCGAGCCCGGCGTACACCGCGATGGCCGACGCCATGCGGATCGCGTACCCGGGCCAGGAGATGCAGTCCTCCGGCATGGGCGGCTCGATCCCGCTGTGCAACACGCTGGCCGGGCTCTACCCGGAGGCGGAGATCCTGCTGATCGGGCTCAGCGAGCCGGAGGCGCAGATCCACGCGGTGAACGAGAGCGTGTCGCCCGACGAGCTGGAGCGGCTGTCCGTCGCCGAGGCCCTGTTCCTGCGCAACTACGCGGAGTCGAAGGCGGTCTGAGCCCTCGCCGGGACCGGCGGCGGCTACGCGTTGAGCGAAGCTCGCCGAGAGCGTAGATCCATGCGGTGGCCGTCCGCCGCCGCTTACGTTCGCCGCATGGATCTCGTGGAAGTGCTTCCCCGGTTGCACATGTTCCGCTTCCCGATCGGCCAGGCGTACCTCTGGCGCGACGGGACGGAGCTGACCCTGATCGACGCGGGCGACGTGAACGCGGCGCCCGCCATCGAGGACGCGGTGCGCGGCCTCGGCCACGACCCCGCCGACATCGCCCGGATCGTCATCACCCACGGCCACCGGGACCACTACGGCGCCGCCCAGGAGCTGGCCGACCGCCACGGTGCCGAGATTCTGGCGCACCGGCTGGACGCGCCGGTGATCCGCGGCGAGGAGAAGGTCGGGGAGCCGGTGCTCCTGGACTGGGAACGCCCGCTGTACGAGCACGCGCTGACCGTTCCCCCGGCGCCTGCGACCCGGGTCGACAGCGAACTGTCCGACGGGGCGGTGCTGCCGTTCGGAGGCGGGGCGCGGGTGGTCCACTCCCCCGGGCACACGCCCGGCTCCATCGGTGTGCATCTTCCCCGGCACGGCGTGCTGTTCACCGGCGACTGCGTGGCCGGGGTGGGCCGGGTGATGCTGGGCGTCTTCAACATCGACCGGGAGCAGGCCGTGGCCTCGTTCCGGAGGCTGGCCGCGCTGGAGCCGGCCACGGTCTGCTTCGGTCACGGCGACCCGCTCACCGAGGACGCCGCCGCGGTCCTGCGGGCCGCAGGCCCTGTCTGAAGTTCCCCGCCTGCGCACCGACCGCCGCTGCGCCCACGCTCCGCGCGGACGACGGGAAACTTCAGACAGGACCCAGTGCCGCGTCAGCCAAGGTTTGCCCGGTAAGGAGCGGCGTCAGGTGCGTGCTCTCGGCGGGCCGGCCGGAAGCCCTCGTACAGGACGTGCTCGGGCTTCCGGCCGTGCGGCGAGAGGGCGTGCATGGCGTCGCGACACGGCGAACCTCGGCTGACGCGGCCCTAGCCGACCGGGACGCCGGCCTCCAGGTTGAGCACGGCTGAGCGTTCGCGCGCCCGCAGTGCCCAGCACAGCCGCTCGTAGCGGGTGGGCGGCAGCAGGGTGGCCGCCTCCGCCTCGGTGACGAACCGCCAGCCGCGGAGCTCGGAGCCGGGGAGCAGCAGCCGTTCCGCGTCGGCCCGGGGCAGCAGTCCGCCGTCGAAGAGGAGGCGCAGACCTCCGTACCCGGGCGGGTCGGGCGCCTCCCAGTCGATGACGAGCAGCTTGGGCACCCGTTCGAGCTGGATGCCGATCTCCTCGGCGACCTCCCGGATCCCGGCCTGGGCCGGGGCCTCGCCCGCCTCCACGACGCCGCCGGGAAACTCCCAGCCGGGCTTGTACGTGGGGTCGACGAGCAGGAACCGGTCGTGCTCGTCGAAGAGGAGCACCCCGGAGGCGACGGTCTCCGCGGTGGGCTCCGGGGTCTGGACGATCTGGCAGGCGGGGGCCGCGCCGGTGCGCACGGCCTCCGCGATCCGCTCGGCCGTCTCGCGCGGGGTGAGCACGCTGTTGTCGATGGTGTGGGCGTCCCCGGTGATCCAGCCGAGGGCCGATCGGTACGGCTCGATCCGGTCGTACGCCCAGCGGCCGGTCGGGTCCACCCCCTCCGCGTCGCCCGGGTACTGAGCCCGGTGGGCGATGCGGGTGCGCAGGATCGTTTCGTCAGGTGAGAGCAGCACATGACGCACCGGTATGCGCCGGGCGGCGAGGCCGCCGAATATCTCGTCGCGGTACTCCTGCCGTAGGAGGGTCATCGGCACGACGAGGACTCCGCCCAGCTCGGCGAGGAGCGCGGCGGCGGTGTCCACCACCAGGCGCCGCCAGATCGGCAGGTCCTGGAAGTCCGTCACCTCGGCCAGTTTCTTCTGGGGCAGCAGGCTTCCGAGCCCCGTCCCGGTGAGTTCCGGGTCGTACAAGGTGCTGTTCGGGATCAGATCGATCAGTTCACGCGCGGCGCTGGTCTTTCCGGCGCCGAACGCACCGTTGATCCAGACGATCACGGTTCCCCCTCTTCCGTAGCAGCCCCCTGTGGCTTGCCCGCAACACCCTGCCGCGAAAACCCGCCCGAGGCGATGCGTTGCGCGGACGGGACGACGGGGGCCGTGCACGGGCTACGGCGTATCGCCCCGCCAGTCCCACTTGTCCGGCTCGTCCGGGCGCGGCCCGTACTCCGCGCGGCCTCCCGGTCCGTACGCACCGATCTCGGTGACCAGGGCGGAGCCGTCCGCGAGGGCCACCGGTGTCCACCCCGTCACGTCCAGGAGCAGTCCGTCCAGCGGCCCGCCGACCAGTTCGCGGTACTCGCGGCCGGGCCGCGGGCCCGGGTCGGGGTCTTCGTGGTCGGCGCCGTACACCCGCCGTCGCATGATCTCGTCCATGCACGCAGGATCGCACCCGCCACTGACAACGGCGGGCCCGCGCGGACCGTGGCGGGACACCGGCTCCACACGATGGTCACAACTCCATCACTTACGGAGGATTGACCTCCCGCGCGTTCGGCGCCGTGGCTACGGTCGTCCCTCCACGCGCCTTCTGGGGATCCCATGTCGCACAGCCCTTCGCCGCAGACGCCGCCTTGGGGGCCGCCGCCGCAACCGTCCCCGTTCGGTCCGCGGGGTCCGGGCGCACCCGGGGGCGGCGCGCCCCGCTGGGCGAGGAAACGGATCGTCATCCCGGCGGCGGCCGTCCTCTTCCTCATCGGTGCGGGCATGGGCGCCGCGGGCGGGGACTCCGGCGCGGAGGGGACCGAGGCCGCGGCGAAGTCCTCGCCCGCGCCGACCGTCACCGCCACGGTGTCGGTCACGCCCGCGCCGGACCCCGCCGTGACCGAGACGGTCACCGCGAGCCCCGAGGCGGTGCCGACCGTCACGAAGACGAAGACCGTCAGGGTCACCGTCGCGCCGGAGGCCCCCGCCGGGACCTCCGACGACTCCGGTCCGGACGACTCCGGCCCGGACGACTCCGGTTCCGGCGGCGGGGGCTCGGGAGGCGGCGGCTCGGCGTACTACGCCAACTGCACCGCCGTCCGCGCGGCCGGCGCGGCCCCCATCCACCGGGGCGACCCGGGGTACGGCCCGCACCTCGACCGCGACGGGGACGGCGTGGCCTGCGAGTAGGGCGCTTCCGGCCTGTCCGGCGGCACTCCGCCGGACAGGCCCCGTCACCCCTTTCCGGACCCCAGGGTGAGCCCGGCGATGAAGTGCCGCTGGAGCAGCAGGAAGACGACGAGGGTCGGGAGCGCGACGATCACCGAACCGGCGGCGAGCAGGTTGTAGTCCGTGAAGAACTGCCCGCGCAGGTTGTTCAGCGCGGAGGTGATGGGCAGCTTGTCGCCGTCGGAGATGAAGACCAGGGCCCACAGGAAGTCGTTGTACATCCAGGTGAACTGGAGCGTGCCCAGCGCGGCGAGCGCCGGGCGGCACAGCGGCAGGGTGATCCGCCAGAACCGGGTCCACACCCCTGCCCCGTCCACCACGGCCGCCTCCAGGATCTCCGGCGGGAGGGTGCGCATGAAGTTGGCCATGACGAACACGCAGAAGCCGATCTGGAAGCCGATCTGCACGAGGATGACGGCCCAGAAGGAGTCGAACATCGTCATCGAGTCGGACATCCAGTAGGGCAGCGGAATCCGGTTGAAGACGACGTACAGCGGGGTGACGATCACCTGCTGCGGGAGCAGGTTGCCCGCCGCGAAGAGCATCAGCAGGACCAGCCCGCCGCGCAGCTTCAGCCGGGCGAGCGCGAAGGCCACGAACGAGGCGAGGAACAGGGTGATCAGGACGCCCGGCACCGCGATGATCAGGGTGTTGACGAAGTACTTCGTCATGCCGGAGTCGATGAACGCCTGCCGGTAGTAGTCCAGGGAGAGATGGCGTGGCAGCGAGAAGTAGCCGTACTCGGAGGTCTCGTCGTACGGCCGCAGGGACGCGTACACCGCGAGCAGCAGCGGGGCGAGGAAGGCCAGCGAGACCGCCATCAGGAAGGCGTGCACACCGAGTCGCCCGGGGCGGAGCCGGCGGCGGGCCGCGGCAGGGGCGGCCGGGACCGCGCGGGTGGTCTGCGTGGTGGTCATCGGTCTTTCTCCCCTCGGAGCTCCTGGACCAGGTACGTCGCCACGAATCCGAGGGAGACGGTCAGCAGGACGACGGCGATCGCGGAGCCGAAGCCGATGCGGCTGGCCTCGCCGATGATGTTGTCGGTGACGAGCACCGACAGCAGTTCCAGGCCGTTGCGGCCGTGGTTGACCGCGTACACGATGTCGAAGGCGCGCAGCGACTCGATCACGGTGATGACGCCGACGATGACGTTGACCGGCCGCAGGGTCGGGAAGACGACGCGGAAGAAGGTCTGCGCCTCGCTCGCCCCGTCGATCGCCGCCGCCTCCTTGAGCGACTGGTCGACGGCCTTGAGCCCGGCGAGGTAGAGGATCATCACATAGCCGGTGTGGCGCCAGGCAGCGGCCAGCAGGATCATCCAGATGTTGAGGTCCGGATCACCGAGCCAGTCCGTCGGGGTCTCCGTGTCGCCGATGACCGCGTTGAGCGCGCCCTGGTCCCGCGAGAACACGAGCTGGGCGATGAAGCCGACCACCGCGAGCGAGAGCACGACGGGCATGTACAGCGTGGACTGGTAGAACCGGCTGAACCGCACGCCCCGGTCGATCAGCACGGCCAGGAGCAGCCCGAACGGGGTGGCGACGAGGCCGAGGAAGGCGAGCCAGAGCAGATTGTGCCGGGCGGCGGGCCAGAACTGCGGGTAGTTCGTGAACAGGTTCGCGTAGTTCCGGGTCCCGACCCACTCGATGTCGCCGATCCCGTCCCAGCTGGTGAACGAGAGGACGACGGAGGCCAGGGTCGGGCCCCAGACGATGGCGAGGTCGAGCAGGACGGGCAGACCGAGCAGCACACCCAGCACGGCGAGGTCGCGGCGGGTGTACCGCCGCGTGCCCCGTCGCCCGGTGCGCCTCCCCGAGATGAACGGCACGGTGCGTACTCCCGGTTCAGTCCGAGGCGAAGATGGTCTTCTTCTGCCGTTCGATGTCGTTGACCAGGCCGTCCACGTCGTCGGGACTGCTGATGAACTTCTGGATGGCGGGGATCATGACCGTGGACGAGAAGTCCGGGCGGGTGTCCCGGTCGAGGAACTGCGAGATCTGCTTGGCACCCGAGACGAGCGCGACGGCCTTCTTCTGGATCGCGGAGTACCCGGAGGTGTCCGCCTCCTCGCTGACCGCGATGTTGTTGGGGTCGCCCTTGAGGTAGATGTCCTCGGCCTTTCCGGTGGCGAGCCACTTCAGCAGGTCCTTGGCGCTCTCCAGCGTCTTCTTGTTCTTCAGGTTCTTGGACTTCTTGGCGAGCAGGAAGCCGTCGATGGGCGCCTCCACGGCGTCCTGGCCGTGCTCGGGGTTGATCACGGGGAACGGGAAGAAGTCCAGGTCGGCCTGTTCGTCCTTGGGGAACTGCTGCCCGGGGTGCGGCAGGCCGAGCACGGTCATGCCCGCCTCGCGCTTTTGGAGACTGGTGGCGGCCTCCTGCCAGGTACGGCCGTTGGCGCCGGGCTGGCAGTACGGGAGGAGGCGCCGCCAGGTGTCGAAGACCTCCCGGACACGCTTGTCCGTCCAGGCTTCCTCGCCGGCCATGAGGCTCTTGTGGAATTCGTATCCGTTGGTGCGCATGTTGATGTAGTCGAACGTGCCCATGGCGGGCCAGCCGTCCTTGTCGCTGAAGGCGATGGGGTCCAGCTTGTCCTTCTTCATCTGCCTGGCGAGCGCCACGTACTCGTCGAGTGTTTTGGGCACCTGATAACCGCGCTCGCCGAACAGGCTCTTCCGGTGGAAGACGGCCCACGGATAGTAGTAGTACGGGGTGAGGTACTGCTTGCCGTCCTCGCCGGTGGACTGGTCCTTCAGGGCTTCGGAGAATCCCGTGTAGTGCTGCCAGTTGTCGCTGATGTCGTACAGCAGGCCCTTCTTCGCGAAGAACTGCATGCGGTACCCGGCGAACCACATGAAGACGTCGTCGGGCTTGCCCTGGAGATAGCGGTTGATGTTCTCCTGGAAGGTGTTGTGGTCGACGGTGTTGACCTCGACCTTCCGGCCGTCCGACTGCTCGGCGTACGTCTTGAACGCGTCGGCGAACGCCTTTTTGGGAACGGGGTCGGACGCGTTCGATCCGAGGGTGATGGTCTTTCCGTCCCCGCCGGGGCCTTGGCCGCACGCGGTGAGCAGAGCGGGCAGCGTGACCGCACCGGCACCGAGCGCCGCGCCTCGCAGCAGGCTCCGCCGGGACATCCGGTGTCCCGCGACACTGCCGGGCAGATCCGATCTGTTGTACGAGTGTGCCATGACCCCGTCCTCCGGAAGGCAACCGAACACAACCGATCGTGCGCTTGGATCTCACTCCCAACATGGGGCGCAGTCAAGGGTTTTGACGAGATGTAGGTGACAGGGCATTCGCCCTCTTCCAACAGAGTTCAACACGCTCTAACGTATTCGCTCGTCTTGGCGTGCACATGTCGCCACCTGATCCGGCACGAGTACGGAGGAACGTAACGATGCGTCATCTTCCAAGCCGTCCCACCCGAACGAACCGCCACAGAGTCCTGGGAGCCCTGGCCGCGGGCCTCCTGTGTACGGCGGGGGTCGTGGCTCCCGCCGCCGCGCACGCCCCGGCACCGGCGCCGACCGCCGGGCCCCGGGCCGCGAACGGACTGGCCCTCACCCCGCCCATGGGCTTCAACAACTGGAACTCCACGCATTGCCGGGCCGAGTTCAACGAGGCGATGGTCAAGGGAATCGCCGATATCTTCGTGGAGAAGGGGCTGAAGGACGCCGGGTACGAGTATGTCAATCTGGACGACTGCTGGGCGGTTCCGGAGCGCGACGCGGATGGGAAGCTGGTAGCCGATCCGGTGCGCTTTCCGCACGGCATCAAGGCGGCCGCCGACTATGTGCACGCGAAGGGCCTGAAGCTGGGGATCTACACCAGCGCCGGCACCAGGACCTGCGACAGCGTGGGCATCCCCGGCGCGCTCGGCCATGAATTCAGTGACGCCCGGCAGTTCGCCGAATGGGGCGTCGACTATCTCAAGTACGACAACTGCAACAACCAGGGCGTGGACGCGAAGGAGCGTTATACGACGATGCGCGACGCGCTCGTCGCGACCGGCCGGCCCATCGTCTACAGCATCTGCGAATGGGGCCAGAACAAGCCCTGGGAGTGGGCCGCCGAACTGGGCAATCTCTGGCGCACCACGGGCGACATCAACGACAGCTGGGGCAGCATGCTGTCGATCATGAAGCAGAACCTCCCGCTGGCCGCCGCGGCCGGCCCGGGGCACTGGAACGACCCCGACATGCTGGAGGTCGGCAACGGCGGGATGACGGACACCGAGTACCGCACCCACTTCTCGATGTGGTCGGTGATGGCGGCGCCGCTGCTCATCGGCTCCGACCTGCGCACCGCCTCGCAGGAGACGTTCGACATCCTCTCCAACGAGGAGGTCATCGCCGTCGACCAGGACCCCCTGGGCCGGCAGGGCGAGGTGCTCTCCTCCGAGGACGGGCGCTGGGCCGTCGCCAAGGAGATGCAGGACGGCTCGCGGACCGTGGCGCTGTTCAACGAGACCGGCAGCGCGCAGCGGATCTCCACCACGGCCGCCGCGGTGGGCCTGCCGCGCGCCTCCGGGTACACCGTCCGCGACCTGTGGGAGCACACCACCCGCAACACGGCGGGCGCACTCTCGGCGACCGTGCCCGCGCACGGCACCGTGCTGCTGCGCGTCGCCGCCGGCCACCGCTGGGCCGCGCACCCGCCGGCCGTCGAACTCGCCCTGGAGGGCAGCCCGCTGGTCGAGGCGGGCCGCACCACCGCGCTGACGACCGAGGTCACCGACCTGGGCCGCACGCCCGCGCTCACGGTGTCCGCCGCGCTCACCGGCCCGGAGGGCTGGCGGGTCGAATCCGCGTCGGCGACGAGCACCGCGGCGCTGCCCACCGGCCGCGCGCTGGCCACCCGGTGGCGGGTGACGGCCCCCGCCGGAACGGCCCCCGGCGGCTACGACCTGACGCTCACCGCCCGGTACCGCACCCCCGCCGGTGAGCGGATCCGGTCCACCGTCCCGTTCCGGGCCCATGTGGTGGTCCCGCCCCCGGCCGGGGGCGGCTACCTCAGCGACCTGCCGCAGCTCAGCGCCTCCAACGGCTACGGCCCCGTCGAGAAGGACACCAGCAACGGCGAGAGCGCCGCGGGCGACGGCCATCCGCTGACCATCGGCGGCCAGGTGTTCGCCAAGGGGCTCGGCGCGCACGCGGCGAGCAGCGTCGAGTACTACGCGGGCGGCGCGTGCACCGCCGTGACGGCGCAGGTGGGGGTGGACGACGAGAAGGGTGCCAAGGGCAGCGTGACCTTCGAGGTCCGGGCGGACGGCGAGAAGGCCGCCTCGACCGGGATCCTCACCAACGCGATGGCTCCGCAGACCCTCTCGGCGGACGTGACCGGGGCCCAGGTCGTCCGGCTGGTGGTCACGGACGCCGGCGACGGCGTCGACTCGGACCACGCGGACTGGGGGGACCCGCGGATCACCTGCTGAGCGGGTCCGCGAGCGGCCGGGCGGTGGTGGCCAGCGCGGCCGCCGCCGCACCGACCAGGCCCGCGTCGTTGCCCATGACCGCGGGCACCACCGTCAGGTGCTGGACGAAGGAGAGCGTGGCGTACCGGCGCAGCGCCGTACGCAGCGGGGCGAACAGGAGGTCGCCCGCCCCGGCCACCCCGCCGCCGATCACCGCGATGTCGATCTCGACCAGGGTCGCCGTCGCGGCGATCCCCGCGGCCAGGGCCTGCGCGGCGCGTTCGAAGGAGGCCGCGGCGACCGGGTCGCCGGCCCGCGCCGCCGCCGCGACGCCGACCGCGGTCGCGTCGCCGTCCGGGCCGGGCAGCCAGCCGGCGTTCAGCGCGCGGCGCGCGATGTTGGGGCCGCTCGCGATGCGCTCGACGCAGCCGCGCGCCCCGCACGGGCAGAGGTCGCCGTCGAGGTCCACGCTGATGTGCCCGATGTGGCCGGCGTTCCCGCTGGGGCCGGGGTGCAGGGCTCCGCCGAGGACGAGCCCGCCGCCCACACCGGTCGAGACCACCATGCACAGGGCGTTGTCATGACCGCGCGCCGCGCCGAGCCAGTGTTCCGCCGCGGTGATCGCGACGCCGTCGCCGACCAGCGTGACCGGAAGGCCGCCCGTGGCGTCGGCGACCCGCTCGACCAGGGGGAAGCACCGCCAGCCGGGCACGTTGACCGGGCTGACCGTCCCTCCGGCGGCGTCCACCGGGCCCGCGCTGCCGATGCCGACGGCCGTCGCGTCCCCCCAGTGCGGGGACGCGGCCAGATCGGCCAGGACGCCGCCGACCGCCTCCATGACGCGTTCGCCGCTCTCCCGGGCGGGCGTCGGCCGCTGCGCGCGCGCCACGAGCGTGCCGTCCCGGTCCACCAGCGCACCGGCGATCTTGGTGCCCCCGATGTCCAGGGCGGCGACGAGGTCGGTTTGCATCGGTGTGGCTCCGGGGTGTGGACGGGACCTGCGGCTCAGGTGCACAGTGTGCCCAGTCTCCATCCCCTTGACAACGTTGTCCAGGGCCTATGCTCGACGCCACACCCCTCCGGGAGCACGCACGGCAGCCGCCGTGGCCCGCCGGGACCGCCCGACCGACGACAGGACAGCGCACCGTGGCCGAGACCGCCCGTCATCCCGAGCCCCGTTACGGCAACCGGCCGACCATGAAGGACGTGGCCGCCCGGGCCGGGGTGGGCCTGAAGACGGTCTCGCGCGTGGTCAACAGCGAGCCGGGGGTCACCCCGGACACCGAGCGCCGTGTGCAGGAGGCCATCGAGGCGCTGGGCTTCCGCCGCAACGACAGCGCGCGGGTACTGCGCAAGGGCCGCACCGCCTCCATCGGTCTGGTCCTGGAGGACTTGGCCGACCCCTTCTACGGGCCGCTGAGCCGCGCGGTCGAGGAGGTGGCCCGCGCGCACGGCGCCCTGCTCATCAACGGTTCCAGCGCCGAGGACCCGGAGCGCGAGCAGGAACTGGTCCTCGCCCTGTGCGCGCGCCGGGTCGACGGGCTGATCGTGATCCCGGCCGCGGACGACCACCGCTATCTGGAGCCGGAGATCAAGGCCGGGGTCGCGACGGTGTTCGTGGACCGCCCGGCCGGGCAGATCGAGGCGGACATGGTCCTCTCGGACAGTTTCGGCGGGGCCCGCGAGGGCGTCGCCCATCTGATCGCGCACGGGCACCGCCGTATCGGCTTCATCGGTGACCAGCCGCGCATCCACACCGCGACCGAGCGGCTGCGCGGTTACCACGCGGCCATGGCGGAGGCCGGGATAACCGTCGAGGACGCCTGGGTCTCGCTGGGCTCCACGGACCCGGGCCGCGTCCGTGCCGCCGCCGAGGCGATGCTCGCGGGCCCGGAGCCGGTGACGGCGCTCTTCTCCGGCAACAACCGGGTGACGGTGACGGCGGTACGCGTCCTCGCGGACCGGGAGCGGCCGGTCGCCCTGGTCGGCTTCGACGACATCGAACTGGCGGACCTGCTCGGCATCACCGTCGTCTCCCAGGACCCGGCGGCGGCGGGCCGCACCGCCGCCGAACACCTCTTCCGGCGCCTGGACGGGGCCGGACACCCCCCGGCGCGCGTGGAGCTCCCGACCCGTCTGATCGCCCGCGGTTCGGGAGAGATCCCGCCGGCCTGAAGGAGGGCCCTCAGGGCGCGGTGACCGTCAGGGTGCCGCGCCGGGCGAGGCGAAGGCGTCGAGGTCCGCGCGGGTCAGCCCGGTCAGCTCCGCGACCTCCCCGGTGTCCAGGGCGCCGCAGTCGATGCCGCGCAGCAGGTAACCGCTGAGCGCCTTGGCGGTGGCCGGTTCGTCCATCACGTCGCCGCCGGCCTTGGCCACGTACGCGGCGAGCCGGGCGGCGGCCTGCTCCAGGCCCTCGCGGTAGAAGGTGTAGACGGCCGCGTACCGGGTCGGCAGGTGCCCGGGGTGCATGTCCCAGCCCTGGTAGTAGGCGCGGGCCAGGGCGCGCCGCGTGAGGCCGTAGTGCAGCCGCCATGCCTCGTGGACCTGAGAGGCGGGGCCGACGGGAAGGACGTTGGTCGAGCCGTCGGAGACGCGGACGCCGGTCCCGGCGGCGGCGACCTGCATGACGGCCTTGGCGTGGTCGGCGGCCGGGTGGTCGCTCGCCTGGTACGCCGCGCTGACGCCGACGCAGGCGCTGTAGTCGAACGTGCCGTAGTGCAGCCCGGTGGCCCGCCCCCGGGCCGCGTCGATCATCCGGGCCACGGCCGCGGTGCCGTCGGCGGCCAGGATGGACTGGCTGGTCTCGATCTGGATCTCGAAGCCGATCCGCCCGTCCGGCAGTCCGTGCGCCTGCTCGAAGGCTTCGAGGAGCTGGACGAAGGCGGCGACCTGTTCGGGGTACGTCACCTTCGGCAGGGTGAGGACGAGCCCGTCGGGGAGTCCGCCCGCCCGCATGAGGCCGGTGAGGAAGACGTCCGTGGTGCGGATGCCCCGGTCCCGGACGGCGGCTTCCATGCACTTCATCCGGATGCCCATGTACGGGGCGGCGGTGCCGTCGGCGTACGCCTCCGAGACGAGCCGGGCCGCACGGGCGGCCGCCTCGTCCTCCTCGGCGTCGGAGCGGGGCCCGTAGCCGTCCTCGAAGTCGATCCTCAGGTCCTCGACCGGTTCGCGCTCCAGCTTGGCGCGTACGCGGTCGTGGACCGGTCCGGCCAGCTCGTCCGGGATGCCGAGCACCCCGGCGAGTGCCGCCGCGTCGGGGGCGTGCTCGTCGAGCGCCTTCAGCGCCTCGTTGCCCCAGGTGCGCAGGGTGCCTGCCGTGAAGGTGTCGCCCGGTACGTAGACCGTGTGCACGGGCTGGCGGGTGCCGGGGTCGCCCGGGTAGCGGCGGGCGAGTTCGGCGTCCACCGGCGCGAGGGAGGCGCTGATCCCGTCGCTGACCGCACCGGCGAGGCTCGTCGCCACGTTCTCCTGCTGACCCATCGTCCGCACCCTCCATACTCCGCTTGTTTCCGCTTCCCGGAAACAGCAATCCGTATAGTGAAGTTATAAGGCGGTCGCATCCGAGTCAACGGTCACCGGAAACGGCCCGGGGCCGCACGGTGCGTTCACCGTGCGGCCCCGGGCCGTCGCTCGTGCGAAACCGTTCGACGATCAGCCCTTGCGGGTGTTGATCTCCTCGGTGAGCTGGGGGACGACGTCGAAGAGGTCGCCGACGACGCCGTAGTCCACGAGGTCGAAGATCGGGGCCTCGGCGTCCTTGTTGACCGCGACGATCGTCTTCGAGGTCTGCATCCCGGCCCGGTGCTGGATCGCGCCCGAGATGCCCGAGGCGATGTACAGCTGCGGGGAGACGGACTTGCCGGTCTGGCCGACCTGGTTGGTGTGCGGATACCAGCCCGCGTCCACGGCGGCACGCGAGGCACCCACCGCGGCACCCAGCGAGTCGGCGAGCGCCTCGATGACCGCGAAGTTCTCCGCGCCGTTGACACCACGGCCACCGGAGACCACGATCGCGGCCTCCGTCAGCTCCGGACGGCCCGTCGACTCACGCGGCGTACGCGAGAGCACCTTGGTACCGGTGGCCTGCGCCGAGAAGGAGACCGCGAGGGTCTCGACGGCACCGGCGGCCGCGGCCGGCTCGACCGGGGCGGAGTTCGGCTTGACCGTGATGACCGGAACGCCCTTGGAAACACGGGACTTGGTCGTGTACGAGGCGGCGAACGCGGACTGCGTGGCGATCGGGCCCTGGTCGCCGGCTTCCAGGTCGACGGCGTCGGTGATGATGCCGGAGCCGATCCGGACCGCGAGGCGGGCGGCGATCTCCTTCGCCTCCGCGGAGGAGGACAGCAGCACGGCGGCCGGGGACACGGCGTCGAAGGCGGCCTGGAGGGCGTCCACCTTCGGCACGACCAGGTACTCGGCGAACTCGGGGGCATCAGCGGTCAGCACCTTGACCGCGCCGTGCTCGGCAAGCACGCCGGCGGTCTCCGCGGCGCCGTTGCCCAGGGCGACGGCGACGGGCTCGCCGATGCGGCGGGCGAGCGTCAGCAGCTCCAGGGTGGGCTTGCGGACGGCACCGTCCACGTGGTCGACATAGACGAGAACTTCAGCCATGGGACTTCAATCTCCTGCGTGTGCGAGGGAGTGCGGGGGTGGTGAGGGGGCCGGGGCTCAGATGAACTTCTGACCGGCCAGGAACTCGGCCAGCTGCTTGCCGCCCTCGCCCTCGTCCTTCACGATCGTGCCCGCGGTGCGGGCCGGGCGCTCGGTCGCGGAGTCGACCGCGGTCCACGCACCCGCCAGACCCACCTGCCCGGCGTCGATACCCAGGTCGTCCAGGTCCAGGGACTTCACCGGCTTCTTCTTCGCCGCCATGATCCCCTTGAACGACGGATAGCGGGCCTCACCGGACTGGTCGGTCACCGACACGACCGCCGGGAGCGACGCCTCCAGCTCCTCCGACGCACTGTCCCCGTCCCGGCGGCCGCGCACCACACCGCCCTCGACCGACACCTGCGACAGCAGCGTCACCTGCGGCACACCCAGCCGCTCCGCGAGCAGCGCCGGAACCACACCCATCGTGCCGTCCGTCGACGCCATCCCCGAGATCACCAGGTCGTACCCGGTCTCCTCGACCGCCTTCGCCAGCACCAGCGACGTACCCAGCGCGTCCGTGCCGTGCAGATCGTCGTCCTCGACGTGAACCGCCTTGTCCGCACCCATCGACAACGCCTTGCGCAACGCGTCCTTGGCATCCTCCGGACCCACCGTCAACACGGTGACCTCCGCATCGTCGGCCGCCTCCGCGATCTGCAACGCCTGCTCGACCGCGTACTCGTCCAGCTCCGACAGCAGACCGTCGACATCCTCACGGTCCAACGTCAGGTCATCGGCGAAATGCCGGTCACCGGTCGCGTCGGGCACGTACTTCACACAGACAACGATCCTCAAGCTCACGCCGGCTCTCCTACTGCATCGTCATTTCCGGGGCTGCCTTGTTGCACGCAGCATAGGCGCCTGATGGGGCGTTTTCCGGTCGGGGCGACCGACGCTCCGACCGTCATATTACTCGCCAGTACACCCAGCGTGTGCCCAATGAGCAAGCGCTTTGCACTGTGATCTGCCCAACGCGGTCCACCCGGGAACCCCCGGGACCGCGTCAGTCCCGCAGAGCCGTGAATCGCCCCTGGTGATAGACGAGTGGCCGGCCTTCGCCGACCGGGTCGCCCTCGACCACCTGGGCGATCACGATCCGGTGGTCGCCCGCCGGGACGCGGGTCACCACGCGGCAGACCAGCCACGCCAACACGCCGTCGAGGAGCGGAACGCCCTCCGGGCCACTGCGCCAAAAGGTGGACGGGCCGAACCGGTCGGCGCCGCTCCGGGCGAAGGTGGCGGCCAGTTCCCGCTGGTGTTCGCCGAGTATGTGCACGCCCACGTACTCGGCCTCGGCAAGTACCGGCCAGCTGGAGGACGCGGTGCCGACGCCGAAGGAGACGAGGGGCGGCTCCGCGGCCACGGAGTTGAGCGAGGTGGCGGTGAAGCCGACCGGACGCTCCCCGGCCGCGGTGATCACGGCGACTCCGGCGGCGTGCCGACGGAACACGGAGCGCAGAAGGTCCGGGGACGCCGTGCGCGTGTGGCCGAGCCCGGGCGATGCCGTCATGGAGATGTCCTTCTGCACGTCGGAGATGCGGGGTCGTGGATGCTCAGGCACCCGGACAGCACGCGCCGGCGGTGCGGGCGAGGTCGATGTACGCCCGGCCATGGAGAAGGGGATCTGACGGCATAGCGTCAGACTGACGATGCGTGGGCCGCGCAGTCAAGGGCGTCCCCTCAGGTGGGAGAAGCATCACGGTCCGTCATATCGCCCGGCCGAGGGCGGCGACGACATCGACGGTGCGGGGCTGCCCCTCGGCCCGGCGGACGATCCGGCCCCCGGCGTCGAGAACCAGGACGGTCGGGGTCCGGCTGATGCCGAGGGCGCGCACGAGCCCGAGACGCGCCTCCGCGTCGATCTCCACATGGGCGACGCCTTCGACCATTGCGGCCACCTCCGCGAGGGTGCGGCGGGTGGCCCGGCACGGCTGGCAGAAGGCCGTGGAGAACTGGACGAGCGTGGCCCGCTCCCCCAGGTCCGCGCCGAGTTGCGCGGCGTCCAGCCTTCCGGCGCCTGCCTGCCCGTCCACATCGGCCTCCTGTCAGAGCTCTACGCAGAGGGTCAGCGTCCGCGACGGCCCGGGCATTCCCGGGCGCCCTACGTGACGAGAATCTCGCGTCCCGTCGCCGCCGGGACTGGCCACCACGTCGCCGCATGGGGCACGATCGGCGCAATGCCGAAAACCTACGGCTGCGTAACTTCCGCCGGGAGAACCTCCGCGGGCGCTGAAGAAAGGGTCTTCCCCAGATGGCAGAACTCGTCTATCGGCCGGTCATCGGCGCCGCTCGCACGTTTTTCAAGGCGCTCGACCTGAAGATCGACACTCAGGGTTCGGAGCACATCCCGAAGACCGGTGGCGCTGTTCTGGTCAGCAACCACATCAGTTATCTGGATTTCATCTTCAGTGGCCTCGCCGCGCTCCCGCAGAAGCGGCTGGTGCGTTTCATGGCCAAGGAATCCGTATTCCGGCACAAGGTCTCCGGCCCGCTGATGCGCGGCATGAAGCACATTCCCGTCGACCGCAGGCAGGGCGAGGACGCCTACGCGCACGCACTGGCCTCGCTGCGGTCCGGCGAGATCATCGGAGTGTTCCCCGAGGCGACGATCTCCGAGTCGTTCACGCTCAAGAGCTTCAAGTCCGGTGCCGCACGCCTGGCGCAGGAGGCCGGGGTACCGCTGATCCCGATGGCCCTGTGGGGCACGCAGCGGCTGTGGACCAAGGGCCGGCCGCGCAACTTCAAGCGCGACCACACCCCGATCACCATCCGCGTCGGAGAGGCCGTGGAGGCCCCCACCGACCAGTACGCGGGCGCCATCACACGGCGGCTGCGCGAGCGGGTGCAGGAATTGCTCGAAGCGGCCCAGCGGGCCTATCCGGTCCGGCCGAAGGACGCGAGCGACACGTGGTGGGTGCCCGCGCACCTGGGCGGGACGGCTCCGACGGCGGCCGAGGTCCGCGAGCGCGGCTGAAACGCCGCACCGGGGTGCGGACGGCCCGTCCGCACCCCGGTGCGCTCTGTCTCCGCCGGACAGGGCAATACGCCTAGACGGCGGCCATCTCCTCCTTGAGCGCGAGGAGGAACGCGTCGACGTCCTCCTCCGTGGTGTCGAAGGCGCACATCCAGCGCACGTCACCGGCCTGCTCGTCCCAGAAGTAGAAGCGGAAGCGCTTCTGGAGCCGCTCGGTCACCGCATGCGGCAGCCGCGCGAAGACGGCGTTGGCCTGGACGGGGTAGAGGATCTCCACGCCGTCGATCCCGCGCACGCCCTCGGCGAGCCGCTGGGCCATCGCGTTGGCGTGCCGGGCGTTGCGCAGCCACAGGTCGCCCGCGAGCAGCGCCTCCAGCTGCACGGAGACGAAGCGCATCTTGGACGCGAGCTGCATGGACAGCTTGCGCAGGTGCTTCATGGCCCGGACGGCGTCGGGGTTCAGGACGACGACGGCCTCGCCGAAGATGGCCCCGTTCTTCGTGCCGCCGAAGGAGAGCACGTCGACGCCGACGGTGTTGGTGAACGTACGCATGGGCACGTCCAGGGAGGCCGAGGCGTTGGCTATCCGGGCGCCGTCGAGATGCACCGCCATGCCGTGCCCGTGGGCGTGGTCGCAGATGGCTCGGATCTCGTCGGGTGTGTAGACGGTGCCCAGTTCGGTGTTCTGGGTGATCGAGACGACCTGCGGCATGGCGCGGTGCTCGTCGTCCCACCCGTACGCCTGCCGGTCGATGAGCTCCGGCGTGAGCTTGCCGTCCTCGGTGGGGACGGTGAGCAGCTTGAGGCCGCCGACCCGCTCGGGCGCCCCGCCCTCGTCCACGTTGATGTGCGCGGACTCGGCGCAGATGACCGCGCCCCAGCGGTCGGTCATGGCCTGGAGCGACACCACGTTGGCGCCGGTGCCGTTGAAGACCGGGAACGCCTCGGCCGTGGGGCCGAAGTGGCTGTGCATGACGCGCTGGAGATGGCCCGTGTAGTCGTCCTCGCCGTAGGCGACCTGGTGGCCGCCGTTGGCGAGGGCGAGTGCCGCGAGGATCTCGGGGTGCGTCCCCGCGTAGTTGTCACTGGCGAAACCGCGGACCTGCGGGTCGTGGTGGCGACGCGCGTCGGTCCTTACGGTTGCGGGGTCAGCCACAGGCGCTTTCCGTTCACTTCCGGGGCGGGCCGGTCCCAGACGCCGGCGATGGCATCGGCCAGGTCCTTGACGTCGGTGAAGCCCGCGAACTTCGCATTCGGGCGCTCGGCGCGCATCGCGTCGTGCACCAGTGCCTTCACGACCAGGATCGCAGCCGCGCTGCGGGGGCCGTCCTCGCCCCCCGCCTTGCGGAAGGAGTCGGCGAGCGCGAGGGTCCACGCCTCGGCGGCCGCCTTGGCCGCGGCATAGGCGGCGTTGCCCGCGGTGGGCTTGCTGGCGCCCGCCGCGCTGGTCAGCAGGAAGCGCCCCCGGTCGCTGCGCAGCAGGCAGTCGTGAAAGGCCAGCGAGGTGTTCTGCACCGTGCGGATCAGCAGCTTCTCGAGCAGAGTCCAGTCGGCGGGGTCGGTCTCGGTGAAGTTCGCGCTGCCGCGCCAGCCGCCCACGAGGTGGACGACGCCGTCGATACGGCCGAACTCCTTCTCCGTCTTGGCAGCCCACTCCCGGGTGGCGCCGAGGTCGAGCAGGTCGACGGTGTCGCCCGTGACGGTCGCGCCGCCGTGGGCGTAGCGTGCCGCGTCGACGGCTTCGGCGAGCCGGGTGGGGTGGGAGTCGGACGCGACGACGACCGCGCCCGCCTCGGCCAGCCGCAGCAGCGTGGCCCGGCCGGCCGGCCCGGCGGCTCCCGCGACGGCGACCACGGCCCCTTCGAGCGCGCCGCTCGCGTCGCCCGTGCTTGTTCCGTCCATGGCCTCCGCCTCCTTGGAACCTGTGCTCACGCGGCAGCCTTCCCCGCGTCCGAGCCGGTGATGCCCTTGGCCGAGGCGATCACGCTCTTCAGCTTCTTGGAGAGGGCCTCATAGAACATGCTCAGGGGAAACTCGTCCGGAAGCACGTCGTCCACGAGTTTCCGGGGCGGCTGGGAGAGGTCCAGGGCGTCGGGGCCCTTGGCCCAGCGGGAGCCGGGGTGCGGGGCGAGGTAGGTGGAGACGAGGTCGTACGCGGCGAACCAGTGGACCAGCTTGGGGCGGTCGATGCCGTCCCGGTACAGCTTCTCGATCTCGGCGCAGAGCTGGTTGGTGACCCGCGGGGCGCGCTCCCAGTCGATCCGGAGCGTGTTGTCGGTCCAGCGCACCACGTCGTGCTTGTGGAGGTACGCGAAGAGGAGCTGGCCGCCGAGGCCGTCGTAGTTGCGGACCCGCTCGCCGGTGACCGGGAAGCGGAACATCCGGTCGAAGAGCACGGCGTACTGCACGTCACGGCCGTGCGGGTTGCCCTCGGACTCCAGCTTCACGGCCTCCTTGAAGGCGGTGAGGTCACAGCGCAGCTCCTCCAGGCCGTACATCCAGAACGGCTGCCGCTGCTTGATCATGAAGGGGTCGAACGGCAGGTCGCCGTGGCTGTGGGTGCGGTCGTGGACCATGTCCCAGAGCACGAACGCCTGCTCGCAGCGCTGCTGGTCGCTGATCATCGCGCGGATGTCGTCGGGCAGCTCGACACCGAGGAGGCCGACGGCCGCCTCGGTGACGCGGCGGAAGCGGGCGGCCTCGCGGTCGCAGAAGATGCCGCCCCAGCTGAAGCGCTCGGGGGCCTCGCGGACGGCGATGGTCTCGGGGAAGAGCACCGCGGAGTTGGTGTCGTAGCCGGACGTGAAGTCCTCGAAGGTGATGCCGCAGAACAGCGGGTTGTCGTAGCGGGTGGCCTCCAGCTCGGCGAGCCAGTCGGGCCAGACCATCCGCAGCACGACCGCTTCGAGATTGCGGTCGGGGTTGCCGTTCTGGGTGTACATGGCGAAGACGACCAGGTGCTGGAGGCCGTCGGCGCGCCCCTTGGCCGGCTGGAAGGCCAGCAGGGAGTCCAGGAAGTCGGGGACGTCGAAACCGCCGCCCACCCAGCCGCGCAGGTCCTTCACGAGGGCGCGGTGGTACGCGGCGTCGTGCGGCAGCAGCGGGGACAGCTCCTCGACGGCGCCGATCACCCGCTCCACGGCGGCCTCGGCGAGCGCCGGGGCGGGCGCGCCCTCGGCGTCGAAGTCGATGGAACCGTCCTTCGACTGCCAGGGGCGGATCTCCTCCACGGCGTTCTTGAGCGCGGGCCAGGCCGGGTGCTCGATCACCCGTGGGGCGGCAGTTATGTCGCCGGATGCGGCGTCGTGCACAAGAATTTCCGTCATCACACTTCCTCCACGGGAGAACCTCGCGTCAGACCACCGTATCCGCGCGCGAGCCCCCGAGACAAGTGGGATTGTGGAAATTATCCTGCCGACCCCCCATGGTCACCGTTATTTTTCCTGTGGGACGCCCCCACGGCGGCTTCTTCGAGGGTTTCGCGGGGCGCTGCGCGCTCGGCCCCGCCTCTCCCCCGCCCGGCGTTCCGGGGCCACTAGGCTGCGAGGAACAGAGCGTCGACGGAAGCGAGCGGGCCTTGTCCATTCTTACGATCGGTCATCGCGGAGCGCCCGGCTTCGAGCCGGAGAACACACTGCGCTCGTTCGTCCGTGCCGAGAAGGAGGGCGTGGACCTCATCGAGCTGGACCTGCATCTGAGCAAGGACGGCGCACTGGCCGTCATGCACGACGCGGAGGTGGACCGTACGACCGACGGCGAGGGCCCGATCGCGGAGAAGACGCTCGCCGAGCTGCGCGCGCTCGACGCGGGCCTGGGCGAGCGGGTGCCCGTCTTCGAGGAGGTTTTGGACGCCGTGCGGTCCCCGCTCCAGGCGGAGATCAAGGACGTGGCCGCCGCCCGCACCCTGGCCCGGGTCATGCACGAGCGCGACCTGGTCGAGCGCGTCGAGGTGATCTCGTTCCACGACGAGGCGATCGCCGAGATCGCGCAGCTGGTCCCGGGCGTGCGGACGGCGCTGGTGGCCAGCCGGTGGGGCGGGGACCTGGTGGACCGCGCGAAGGCGGTGGGCGCGAGCCGGCTGATCCTCAACATCCGGCGCATCACGCTGGAGCTGGTCGAGAAGGCCCACGCCGAGGGGCTGACGGTCTTCGGCTGGACGGTCAACACCCAGCGGCAGCTGCGCCTGGCCCAGGGGCTGGGACTCGACGGCGTGACCACCGACCACCCCGACATTCAGCGCGGGGGCGGCGCATCCGCCTGAGCAGTCAGCCGTCCAGCTCCTTGACCAGCAGCTCGAAGGCCAGGTCGTCGCGCTGCGGGATGCCGAAACGCTCGTCGCCGTACGGGAACGGGGACAGCTTGCCCGTGCGGCGGTAGCCCCGGCGCTCGTACCAGGCGATGAGCTCGTCGCGGACGGAGATCACGGTCATGTGCATCTCCCGCACGCCCCAGCTCCGCCGGACGGTGCGCTCGGCCTCGGCGATGATCGCCTTGCCGAGGCCGGCGCCCTGGAGCGCGGGACGGACCGCGAACATGCCGAAGTACGCGGCGGCGCCGCGGTGCTCCAGCTGGCAGCAGGCGACGGGCGCGCCGCCCCGCTCCACCACGAGCAGCCGGCTGCCCGGGCTCTCGACCACCTCGCGCACGCCCTGCGGGTCGGTGCGCTGCCCCTGGAGGATGTCCGCCTCGGTGGTCCAGCCGGCGCGGCTGCTGTCACCGCGGTACGCCGACTCGATGAGCTCGACGAGCGCGGGGATGTCCGCTTCGGTGGCGTCGCGGAACGTCAGTTCTCCCGTGTCCCGGGGCGGGGCGGTGTCCATGGCGGGGTGTCTCCGGATTCTGTGCGGGGGCGGTGCCGGAGCAGCGTAACTCCGGGGGCGGCGCCGGGGATCCCGGCGGTCCTCACGGGGCGCGCGGGGGCGTGCACCGGGCGTATCCCGGAAACACTCCCGTGGCGCGCTCCCCCTGCACCTCCGTGCGCCGCGTACGGATGTCCGGCCCCGGGCATCTACTGGTCGACGGCGATGTCGTTCGCCCGGGGGGAGGGCCGCTGTGCACGGACCGGCGATGTCCGGATGGCTGCTGATGGCGTTGTGCGCGGTGACGGGCTCGTACTGCTTGCTGCGCACCCGCACGGGGAGCGCGGAGGAGCGCAGAGCCGCGCGGGCCGAGGCGCTGATGGGCTTCGGCATGGCCGCGATGGCGATTCCGGCCGCCGCCGTCGCCCCGCCCGCGTGGGGGTGGGGGCTCTACGCGGTGTTGTTCGGGGTCGCGGCGCTGCGGGCGCTGTGGTTCTCCCGGCGCAGCGGACACCATCTGCACCACCTGGTCGGCTCCTCCGCGATGGTCTACATGGCGCTGGTGATGGCCCGGGCCGGAGCCGGCGGGCACGGCGGCAGCCACGGCTCGCACGCGATGGGCTCCCCCAGCATGGCCGGCGCGGGCGGCATACCCCTGCTCACCGGGCTGCTCCTCCTCTACTACGCGGTGTACGTGCTGCGCTCCGGCGCCCGGCTGGTGCCGGTGGCCGCGGCGGCCACCGGCGGGGGGCCCGCGCCCGGGGGCGGGGGGGGCCGCCCGGAGCTGGCTCTGGCCTGCCGGCTGACCATGGGGATAGCCATGTTCGCGATGCTGCTCACCCTGTGAGACGGGAAGGGCTGCCTTTCGTGGTGTGCGTCACTTGGCGCGCGGAGCCATACCCGTGTGTGGCGCGGCCCTCATAGGCTGACGCCATGTGGGTCTCCCTAGCGCTGCTGCTGCTCGGTGCACTGGCCGCCGTCGTGACCCCGCGCCTGATGGCGCGGGCCGAGTGGCCGGAACGCGAACCGGTGGTGGCGCTGTGGGTGTGGCAGTGCGTGGTGGCCGCGGTGCTGCTGTCGTTCGCCCTCTCCATGACGCTCAGCGCGGCCGCCGCCTGGCAGGCGGTACGGGGTCATGTCTTCGCGCCCGCGCCGCGCGCCGTCGTGGAGGCGTACGCGCTCGCGGGTCACGGGGTGTGGTCGGCGGTGATGGCCGTGCTGCTGGCCCTCGGCGGCGTGTGGACGGCTGCCATGCTGGCCCGGGAGATCCACCGGGCGCATCTGCGGCGCAGGCAGCGGCGGACAGAACTCCTGCTGCGCGCCCCCTTGATGCCCGGCGAGGAGCCGGGGTCAGGGCGGCTCGTGGTGCTGGAGGGTGAGCGTCCGGACGCCTGGTGGCTGCCGGGGTCAGCGCCCCAACTCGTCATCACCACAGCCGCGCTGGGAAGGCTGAAGGGACGCCGGCTCGACGCGGTTCTGGCCCATGAGCAGGGTCACGCGCAGGCCCGGCACGACTGGCTGCTCAACTGCTCGGAGGCGCTGGCCTCCGGCTTCCCGCAGGTGCCGGTGTTCGCGGCCTTCCGCAACGAGATGCACCGGCTGGTCGAGCTGGCGGCCGACGACGTGGCCTCGCGGCGCTTCGGACGGCTGACGATCGCCCTCGCCCTGGTCGAACTCAACGAGGACCGGGGCGTGTTCGGCCCGTCCTCGGCCGCGGACGCGGAACTGCCGCTGCGGGTGAACCGGCTGCTGGCCCCGGCGGGCAGGCTCACGGCCGGGCGGCGGCTGCGGCTGACCGCGGCGGCGGCCCTGGTGCCCGTCGTTCCGCTGCTGGTGGCGTTCGTTCCGGGGCTCAGCGCGCTGAAGTAGCGAGCGGGGGCTCTTGGGCTTTCCGGCGCGCTGCAATGGCCGGAGGGGGCGCCGGTCGGCGAGGATCGTGCCATGCACATTCCGCTGCTCTCCCCCGTCGGCCGGGTCCGCCCCGCTTCGCGCCTCTCGCGGACGGGCGCGGTCTGCGCGGTGCTCGGCGGTGCGGTGACGGCGCTGGTCGTCGCCCGGTGGCGGCCGCTGGTGGACCTGGACGCGCGGATCGCGGAGGCGCTGCACCGGCGGGCGGTGACCGAGCCCGGCTTCGTCCACGTCAACCGGTTGCTGACGGACTGGCTGTGGGACCCGTGGACGTTCCGCGCCCTGATCTCCGTCGCGGTGGTGGCCCTGTGGTGGCGTGGCGCCCGGCCGCTCGCGGTGTGGGCCGCGGCGACGACGCTGCTCTCGGCGCTCGCGCAGCAGGGCGTCAAGGCGGCCGTCGACCGGGACCGGCCGCAGTGGGCGGACCCTGTGGACTCCGCCCACTACGCGGCCTACCCCTCGGGGCACGCGATGACGGCGACGGTGAGCTGCGGGCTGCTGCTGTGGCTGCTGCACCGGTCCGGTGCGCGGGGCGGGATGTGGGGGGCGGCGGTGGGCGCGGCGGCCGTCTCGGTGCTCGGGGTCGGGCTCACCCGGCTGTACTTGGGCGTGCACTGGCCGTCCGACGTGCTGGGCGGGTGGCTCCTGGGGGCGGCGCTGGCCGCCTTCGCGATCCGGGGCTTCGACCGGTGGTGCGCCGCCGCACCCGCGCGCCGGGGGCTCTGACCAGGCGGTTGCCGTGGTGGCCAGGTCAGGCGCCCTTGCCGGGCGCCCCCCGGTTCGGCGAGGATCGGTGCCATGCCGATCAAGGGTGCCCTCTTCGACTTCTCCGGGACGCTGTTCCGGATCGAACCGGTCCGTTCCTGGCTCGCCGCGACTCTCGCCGAACGGGGGGTGCGCGTGGACGAGGCCGCCTTCGAGCGGTACGCGGCGGAGCTGGAGGCGTTCGGCGCGCTGCCGGGCGGGCCCGCCCCGAGGCGGATGCCCGCTGAGCTGGCGGACGGCTGGGCGCACCGCGACGAGAGCGCCGAGCTGCATCGCGCGGTGTACACCGGTCTGGCCCGCCAGGTCGCCCTGCCGGACCCCGGTCTGTACGACGCGCTCTACGACCGCCATCTGAGCCCGGATGCCTGGCGCCCCTACCCGGACGCGGCGGAGGTTCTGGCCGGGCTGCGCGCTGCCGGGGTCCGGATCGGGGTCGTCAGCAACATCGGCTGGGACCTGCGGCCCGTCTTCCGCTCGCACGGCCTGGACGGCTACGTGGACGCCTACGTCCTCTCGTTCGAGCACGGGGTCCAGAAGCCGGACGCACGGCTCTTCCACACCGCGTGCACACTTCTGGGACAGGATCCGGCGGATGTGGTGATGGTCGGCGACAACCGGCGCGCCGACGGCGGGGCCGCGGCGCTGGGTTGCGAGGTGCGTTTCGTGCGCCACCTGCCGGTGGATGAGCGGCCGGACGGGCTGCGGGAGCTCGGACTCACCGAGAAGGTTGCCTGAGACACATGTGAGAGATGTCCCTGACGTGCCATGGGTCGGATTGTCACATCGTGGCCTTAGCCTGGAGAACATGTCCCCGACTCCGTGCCCGTCCGACTCCGTACGCCCCGCAGCAGTGGTGAATGAAGACATTCGCGACCTGTGGCGGCGTTCGGGCGGCCACCTGTCCCCGGAGGACGAGGAGCAGTACCAGCGTCTGCTGGTGGAGTGGGCCGCCGCGACCGGGGGCGGCGAGAGGCCCGCGTACTGAGACGTCCCGGCTCCGGCGATCCCCTGCGTCGCCGGAACCGGTCCGTGGCGGGGGTACAGCATGTCCCGTCAGGGCTGATCGGTCAATGAAGTACTACGCTCGGCGACCGCACCGGTCCGCACGGTGACCGCACGGCCCTCCTCAGTCCTCGCCGAGGCGCACCGCCTGGCAGGCCGCCGCTTCGAGGATGCGGTCGAGCAGCCCGGGGAACAGCGCGTCGAGGTCGTCCCGGCGCAGCCCGTTCATCTTGGCGGTGCCCCGGTACGTCTGCTGGACGATGCCGCTCTCGCGCAGCACCCGGAAGTGGTGCGTGGAGGTGGACTTGGTGACCGGCAGGTCGAAGCAGGAGCAGGTGCGCTCGCCCTCGGCGGCGGCCAGTTCCCGTACGACACACAGCCGCACCGGGTCCGAGAGGGCGTGCAGGACCGCTTCGAGCCGGATCTCCTCACGGGCGGGGTGGGGCAGGGCGCGCGCGCCCGCTGCCGGGGCGGTGGGGGCAGGGGTCACGGTCGCTCTCCGCATCGTCGCTCCGTCCGGGGCTCCCATACTACGAGGCTCATCGTAATTCGCCGTACGGAACGGGAGCCCCGCCGGCACGGACTCACGCCCTGCGGGCCGCCAGGTGCGGGAAGCGGTATTCGGTGCGGCTGCGGAAGTGTTCGCCCGGGCGCAGGACGGTGGCCGGCAGGTCGGGGCGGTTGGGCGAGTCGGGGAGGTGCTGGGTCTCCAGGCAGACGGCGCTGTGGCGCTCGTGGTGGCCGCCGTCGACGTCGGCCAGGGTGCCGTCCAGCTGGTTGGCGGTGTAGACCTGGATGCCCGGTTCGGTGGTCCACACCTCCATGACGCGCCCGCCGTCGGGTGCCGTGAGGCGGGCGGCGCGGCGGGGGGACGCCGGTGCGTCCGCGCCGTCGAGGACCCAGCAGTGGTCGAACCCGCCGGCCCGGCGCAGCTGTTCGTGCGGCAGGGCGATCCGGTCCGCGAGGGTCTGCGGCTCGGTCAGGTCGAACGGGGTGGCGGCGACGGGCGCGGCGGGGCCCTCGGGGATGCCCTCCTCGTCCACGGGGAGGTAGTGCCCGGCGTCCACCTGGAGGGTGTGGCCGAGGATGTCGCCCCGGCCGGTGAGGTGGAAGTACGCGTGGTTGGTGAGGTTGACGACGGTGGCGCGGTCGGTGGTGGCCGCGTAGTCGAGGGCGAGGGTGCCGGCGGCGTCGAGGGTGTAGGTCACGGTGACGTCCAGCGCCCCGGGGAAGCCCATGTCGCCGTCGGGGCTGTGCAGCGTGAGCCGCAGGGCGGCCGCCTCGTCCGTGGCGGAGCCTTCGGCCTGCCAGATCCGGGTGTGGAAGCCGTCCGGCCCGCCGTGCAGGGCGTGGCCCCGGTCGGTGGCGGGGACCTGGTGCTCCGCGCCGTCGAGGGTGAACCTGCCGTGCGCGATGCGGTTGGCGTAACGGCCGACGAGGGCGCCGAAGAAGGGGTTCTTGCCCGTGTAGTGGTCGAGGGCGGGCAGCGAGCGGACGACGGAGGCCGGGGCGCCGGCGGTGTCGGGCACGGTGAGCCGGTGCAGGATGCCACCGTAGGTGAGGATCTCGGCCCGGACCCCGGTGCCGGAGTCGAGCGTCCAGATGTCGACGTCCGTGGGCCCGTGGGCGCCGAACGGTTTGCTGTACACGGTGGGGCGAGGCATCGGTGATCCTTGGGGCGGTCGGAAGGCCGGAGGGCCGGACGGGCGGGCCGTGAGCGAGGGCGGCGCACTCCCCAGGGGTGGCGGGGAGTGCGGCCCCTGGTCTACGGCAGGGGCCGGCCGGCGGCGGGCCGGGGAACGGTGGATTCGCGGACGACGAGCCGGTAGCCGGGGCGGGGCCGCCGGGGCTCCGCCACCGGCTCGCCGGAAAGGCGCTCGACCAGGCTGTCGACGGCGAGCCGGGCGATGGCCTCCTTGTCGGGCGCCACGGTGGTGAGCGTGGTCGCGCCGTAGAGGCTTTCCTCGATGTCGTCGAACCCGACGACGGCGACGTCCTCGGGGATGCGCAGGCCGCGTGCGGTGAGCGTGCGCAGGGCGCCGATGGCGATGAGGTCGTTGTACGCGAAGACGGCGTCGGGCCGCTCACCGCGGTCCAGCAGCGCGGCCATGGCGGAGGCCCCGTCCTCGCGGCCGTAGCCGTCGGTGACGACGACCAGCGCCTCGTCGGGCTCGATGGAGGCGGCGGCCAGTTCCTCGCGCCAGCCGCGCAGCCGGAGGTGGGCGGGCTGGCGTTCGCGGCCGGTACGGGAGCCGAGGAAGGCGATGCGGCGGTGGCCGAGCTCGATGAGGTGGCGTACCGCCTCGCGCGCCGCCGCGACGTTGTCGATGGCGATGTGGTCGTAGGGGGCCTCGTACTCGCGCTCGCCGAGCAGGACCAGCGGCGCGGTCTCGGTGCGCGCCATCAGGTCCTCGGTCTCCAGGTGGATCGGGCTCATGATGAGCCCGTCGATGACGTGGGACCGGAACCCCTGGCTGACCAGGAGTTCCTTCTCGCGCAGTCCGCCGGTGTGGTCGACCAGCACGGTGTAGTCGTGCCGGGCGGCGGCGTCGACCACCGCGCCCGCCAGCTCCGCGAAGTACGGGTTGCCGAATTCGGGGACGGCGAGCGCGATGATCCCGGTGCGGCCCTTGCGCAGGTGACGGGCGGTCAGGTTCGGCCGGTAGCCGAGCTCGTCGATGGCCTGCTGCACCTTGGCGCGCATCTTCGGTGTGACGTGCTGATAGTTGTTCACCACGTTCGACACGGTCTTGATGGAAACACCCGCCCGTTGCGCAACGTCCTTGAGGCTGACGCCCACGGCACTCCCTGAATCGACTTGTCGCGCGGTGAGGCGCGGTGGCCCGGCTCCCGCCGGCTCGGCTCGATCGGCTCGAACGGTGCCGGGGAGGTGGGGCCCCGGCACCGGTTCAGGTGGTTCTGCGGCTGCGCGCCAGATAGCGCTGGGCCACGACGACAACGATAAGGAAACCGCCGCTGACGACCGACTGGTACGAGGAGTTCAGCGAGCCAATCTGGTTGATCAGGTTCTGGATGACCTGAAGGAGCAGGACGCCCCAGAGCGTCCCGCTGATGGAGCCCGCGCCGCCGATGAGGAGGGTGCCGCCGATGACGACGGCGGAGATCGCGTCGAGCTCCATGCCCACGCCGACGATGGTGACTCCGGAGGAGAGCCGGGCGGCGTTGAGCGCGCCGGCCAGCCCGGCCAGCAGCCCGCTGAGCGTGTAGACGAGCATCTTCGTACGGGCGACGGGCAGGCCCATCAGCGTGGCGGCGTCGCTGCTGCCGCCGACGGCGAAGATCGACTGCCCGAACGAGGTGCGCTGGAGGAGGAGTCCGCCGAGGCCGAACAGCGCGAGGGCGATGAAGATCGGGTAGCCGAAGCCCCAGACGGCACCCTGGCCGAGTTCGGCGAAGGCGGAGTCCTTGGGGACCAGGTAGGTGGTGGCGCCCTCGTCCGTGATCGCGAGGAGCAGTCCGCGCGCCCCGAGGAGGGTGGCGAGCGTGACGATGAACGGGGCCATTCCGGCGCGCGCCACGAGGAAGCCGTTGAGCAGGCCGATCGCGCCGCACACCGCCAGCGGGACCAACAGGGCGGGCAGGACGCCCCATTGGGAGGCCCAGGCGGCCAGCACCCCGCCCAGGGCGAAGACGGATCCGACGGAGAGGTCGATGCCGCCGGTGATGATGACCATGGTCATCCCGAGCGCGACGACGGCCAGGAACGATGCCTGGACGGTCACTCCGCGGGCGTTGTCCAGGGTGGAGAACGTCGTCGGGTAGATGCAGGACGCGACGATCACGACCGCCAGGAAGACGACCAGGACGCCCTGGCGTTGCAGGAGTTCGGCGATCCGCCGGCCGGTCGTGCGCGGCGCCGCGGCACCGGGCGCCGGTGCGGTGGCGCCGGAGGCGGCGGGGGTCTTGCGCGGGGCCGGGGCGGGGGCCGCCGGGGCAGGTGAGGTTTCGTTCATCGGGACCGACGCTCCCGGGCGACGTAGACGGCGGCGATGATGATGGCCGCCTGGGCGATCTGTGCGGTGGAGTCGGGCAGGTCGTGCTTGATGAGGGTGGCCCGCAGCAGCTGCATCAGCAGGGCGCCGGCGACGGTGCCGAGGACCCGGATGGAGCCGCCGTTGAGCGGGGTTCCGCCCACCACGACCGCCGTGATGGCGGAGAGTTCCATGAGGGTGCCGAGCGAGGAGGGGTCGCTGGCGGTGAGCCTGGCGGTGGCCAGGACTCCCGCGAGGGCGGCGAGCACCCCGCAGAGCACGTACACGCCGATGAGCACCCGCCGTACGGGCAGTCCGGCCAGGGCGGCGGCGGAGCGGTTGCCGCCGATGGCGACGACCTGCCGGCCGAAGGTGGTCCGGGTGACGAGGAAGGCCACGGCGACGGCGAGGACGCCGGCGATCAGGACGACCAGCGGGATGCCGAGGAAGGAGCCGGTGCCCAGGGAGAGCAGGTCGGGGTTGACGATCTGCTTGAGCTGGCTGTCCGCCATGACCAGGGCGAGGCCCCGGCCGCCGACGAACAGGGCGAGTGTGGCGACGATCGGCTGGAGGCCGACGAGCGAGACCAGGGTGCCGTTGACCGCTCCGACGAGGGCGCCGGCCAGCAGCGCCATGACGAGTGCGGGGACCAGTCCGTAGCCGAGGTAGAGCGGCAGCAGCGCGGCGGCCAGGGCCATGGTCGAGCCGACGGACAGGTCGACGCCCTCGGTGCCGATGACGAGCGCCATGCCGAGGGCGACGATGACGATCGGGGCGACCTGGACAAGCTGGGTGCGCAGGTTGTCCACCGTCATGAAGTGCTCGGTGAACAGGGCGTTGAAGACGAGGACCACCGCGACGGCGAGGTAGACGCCGTACTCCTGGTACCAGGCGGGGTCGCGCAGCCGGGCGAGCGGCCGGGCTGCGGGGGTGGTGACTGCGGCCTGGGTCATCGGGGGTCCTCCTTCGCGGCCGGCGCCTTGTCCGCGGCTGCCGGTGAGTGGTCGGCGAGCACTTCGAGCAGATGGCTCTCCGCCACCTCGTCTCCCGCCAGTTCGCCCGCGACCGCGCCGCCCCGCAGGACGACGATCCGGTCGGCGCCCTCGATCAGTTCCTCGATGTCGGAGGAGATGAGCAGGACGGCCAGGCCCTCGCGGGCGAGGTCGTCGATGAGGCTCTGGACCTCGGCCTTGGCGCCGACGTCGATGCCCCGGGTGGGTTCGTCCAGCAGCAGGACCTTGGGTTCCAGGCAGAGCCAGCGGGCCAGCAGCACCTTCTGCTGGTTTCCGCCGGAGAGCTCGCCGACCTTCTGCTCGGGGCTCGCCGCCTTGATCCTCAGTCGCTTCATGAAGATGTCGACAATGCGGTCCTGCTTGGCGCGCGAGACGATGCCGGCGCGGGAGAGCCGGGGCATCGCGGCCAGCACGATGTTCTCGCGGACCGAGAGCCCGGGCACGATGCCCTCGGCCTTGCGGTCCTCGGGCAGCAGGCTGATGCCGGCCCGGATAGCGCCGGCGGAGGTGAGGCGGCGCAGGGTGCGCCCGGCGATGCTCACCTCTCCCGAGTTCAGGGAGAGCGCACCGGCGATGGCCTTCGCGGTCTCGCTGCGGCCGGAGCCGAGGAGGCCGCCGAGGCCCAGGACCTCACCCGCGTACAGGTCGAGGGAGATGTCGTGCAGCTGGTGGTCGCGGGAGAGGCCTGTGGCGGTGAGGACGGGGGTGCGCGCGGCCTCGTGACCCTCGGAGCCGAAGCTGGTGAGCCCTTCGCGGCGTACCTCGGCCATGTCGCGGCCGAGCATCATCGAGACGAGCTGCATCCGGTCGAGGTCGGCGAGGTCGCCAGTGTGGATGTGGTGGCCGTCGCGCAGGACGGTGACCCGGTCGCAGATCCGGTACAGCTCGTCCATGCGGTGGCTGACGTAGAGGACGGCGATGCCGCGTCCCCGGAGGTCCTCGATGACCCGGAAGAGGGTCTCGACCTCGCGGGGTTCCAGCGAGGAGGTGGGTTCGTCCATGATGACGACCTGGGCGTTCACCGAGACGGCGCGGGCCATCGCGACCATCTGCTGGGTGCCGATGCCCAGGGTGTGCAGGGGGCGCTTCGGGTCGACGCGGACGCCGAAGCCGTCGAGCAGTTCGCTCGCCTCGCGGTGCATCCGGGGGAAGTCGATCAGGCCGAAGCGGTTCTTGGGCTCGCGGCCGAGGAAGATGTTGCGCGCCACGCTCATCAGCGGGACGAGGTTCACCTCCTGGTAGATCGTGGAGATCCCGGCCTCCTGCGCCTCGAACGGCCGGGCGAACGCGATCGGCCGGCCGGCCAGGCGCAGTTCGCCCTCGTCGGGGCGGTAGACGCCGGTCAGCACCTTGATGAGGGTGGACTTGCCGGCGCCGTTCTCCCCCACCAGGGCGTGGGTCTCGCCGGCGCGCAGGGAGAAGGAGACACCGTCGAGGGCGACGACGCCCGGGAACCGCTTGCTGACCGAGCGGGCCTCCAGGACGGCCGGTGCCGCGGCGGCCTCGTCCGCGAGGGCCGTTCCGGCCGCGTTCCTCTCCTTCACGTCGGCGGCCGGCTCCGGCGGCTGCGGTACTGCTTCGGGTGGTGCCATGGCTGGTCTTGGCCTTCCGCTCTTCCAAGGATGGGGGCCCGGTGGCCGCCGTGACGGGGTGCGCCACGGCGGCCGGGAACCGACGGAGCCGGTACGGGCAGTTGGGGCCGGCTGGGATCAGAACGCGTTGCCGACCGTGGACTTGGCGTTGGACTCGTCGTAGGAGCGGTCGCTGATGATGACGTTCTCGGGGATCTCCTCGCCGCCGTAGAACTTCTGGGCGGTCGCGAAGGCCAGCGGGCCGAAGCGCGGGTTGGACTCGATGACGGCGTTGTACTCGCCGTTGACGATGGCCTGGACGGCGTTGCGGGTGCCGTCGACGGAGACGATCTTGATGTCCTTGCCGGGCTTCTTGCCGGCGGCCTTCACGGCGGTGACGGCGCCGAGGCCCATCTCGTCGTTCTCCGCGTAGATGGCGGTGATGCCGGGCTTGGACTGGATCAGCTGCTCGGTGACCTGCTGGCCCTTGTCGCGGGCGAACTCACCGGTCTGCTGGGCGACGATCTCCATGTCGGGGGCCTTGGCCTTGAGCTGGTCGACGAAGCCCTTGGTGCGGTCGGTGGTGACGTTGTTGCCCGACGACCCGAGGAGGATGGCGACCTTGCCCTTGCCGCCGGTCGACTTGATCATCGCGTCGGCTGCGCGCTTGCCCTGCTCCACGAAGTCGGAGCCCAGGAAGGCCACGTAGTCCTTGCAGGCGGTGGCGTTGAGCTTGCGGTCGACGGTGAGGACCGGGACCTTCTTGGCGGCGGCGGCCTTGAGGGCCGGCTCCAGGCCGTCGGAGTTCAGCGGGGCGACGATGAGGAACTGGGCGCCCTGGGCGAGCATGTCCTGGATGTCGCTGATCTGCTTGGACAGCTGCGACTGGGCGTTGGTGGTGAGCAGCTTCTTGACGCCGATCTTCTTGGCCTCGTCCTTGATGGACTGGGTCTCGGCGATACGGAAGGGGTTGGCCTCCTTCTCCGACTGGGAGAAACCGACCACGGCGTTCTTCAGGTCGAGCTTCGGTGCGCCGTAGCTCTGCAGCGAGCAACCGGAACCGGACGACGACTCGGGGGTCTTGGCCGCCTGCGCCGCCTGACTGCTGTCGCTGCTCGCGGCGTTGTCCGAGCCCTCCGACTTGGAGCAGCCGGAAACGGCCAGCGTGGCGGTGGCGGCGAGAACGCAGGCCACGGCGAGGGTACGGGTTCGACGCTGGATCATCATGCGCGGGGGCTCCTTGGCGGGTTGACGGCACGCCGAAGGGCGTGCGGTCGGTCATGGCTGGACGATGCATCGGCCGCTGCGCGGCGGCCGATGTCACTGCACTCACGGCCCCGCTAGGAGACGGCCCCTAGCTGCACAAACTGCGGTCGTGAGAGCCTGCGCGGCCTCTCGGCGGCTCGGTTTACAACGTTATATAGGCGGTGCGGCACGGGCGGCAAGAGCGTGGTCGATGCGTTTCCAAAATGTGTCGGGACGAGCCTCGCCGGGCGGCGGCACCCGGCGGGGGCGATGCCGCCGCACCCCTGGACAGCCGCCCGACGACGTGCTGTCATACCGCCGGAACCCCGATTTCCAACGTTGCAGAAGAGGCATCGCACCCTCCGCCCGGGTCGTGGCGGCGTTCTTCGCCATGCGCGCATCCGAACCGGACCGCCGCACCGCCACATCCCCTTCTTGTCATGCGCATTCCTTCAGCCGGAGCCCCGCGTCCGGCAGAGCAGGAGCCCTCTCCCATGCCCCTGAACCGCAGACAGCTCATGACCGGCGCCCTCGCCACCGTCGCCGCCACCACGGCGGCCGGCCGCTGGTCGGCCACCGCGACCGCCGCCGAGCACCGCGCGCGGCCCGCGCACGGCGGCCACTACTCCCCCAACGCGCAACCCCTGCACCCCACCGCCTTCCTGAAACTCCCGCCCGGCAAGGTCACCGCGCGCGGCTGGCTCGCCGGGCAGCTGAAGCTCCAGCTGGACGGGCTGTGCGGCCGGTACGAGGAGTTCTCGCACTTCCTCGACTTCACGGCCACCGGCTGGGTGCGCCCCGAACTCGGCGGCTGGGAGGAGGTCCCGTACTGGCTGCGCGGCTACACCGACCTGGCGATCGTCACCGGCGACGCGAAGGCGCTCGCGGCGGTGCGCCGCTGGTTCGACGCGATCCTCGCCACCCAGCAGTCCGACGGGTTCTTCGGCCCGAAGGCACTGCGCACCTCGCTGAACGGCGGACCGGACTTCTGGCCGTTCCTGCCGCTCGTGCAGGCCCTGCGCTCCTGGCAGGAGTACACCGGGGACACCCGGATCATCCCCTTCCTGAGCCGGTTCTTCCGCTACATGAACGCCCAGGGCCCGGGCGCCTTCAACACCAGCTGGATCGCCCTGCGCTGGGGCGACGGCCTGGACAGCGTCTTCTGGCTCTTCAACCGCACCGGCGACACCTTCCTCCTGGACCTCGCCGACAAGATCCACGCGTACGGGGCCGACTGGGGCGACAACCTGGTCAACCCGCACAACGTGAACATCGCCCAGGGCTTCCGCGAGCCCGCGCAGTACGCGCTGCGCAGCGGCTCGGCCCAGGACACCCGGGACACGTACGGGACGTACGGCAAGGCCATGGACCAGTACGGCCAGTTCCCCGGCGGCGGCTTTGCCGGGGACGAGAACGCGCGGCCCGGGCACGGCGATCCCCGGCAGGGCTTCGAGACCTGCGGGATCGTGGAGTTCATGGCCAGCCACCAGCTGCTGACCCGGATCACCGGCGACCCGCTGTGGGCCGACCGCTGCGAGGAGCTGGCGTTCAACTCGCTGCCCGCCTCGCTCGACCCGTCGGGGAAGGCGATCCACTACATCACCAGCGCCAACAGCGTGGACCTGGACAACGTGCCCAAGTCGGAGCGCCAGTTCCAGAACGGCTTTGCCATGCAGGCGTTCCTGCCGGGCGTCGACCAGTACCGCTGCTGCCCGCACAACTACGGCATGGGCTGGCCCTACTTCACCGAGGAGCTGTGGCTCGCCACCCCCGACGGGGGCCTGGCCGCCGCGATGTACGCCGCCTGCGAGGTGACGGCCAAGGTCGCCGACGGAACCGAGGTCACGTTCACCGAGGAGACGGACTACCCCTTCAAGGAGACCGTCACCCTCACCCTGAAGGCGCCGAAGCGGCTGTCCTTCCCCCTGGTGCTGCGCGTCCCCGCCTGGTGCGACGCACCCGAGATCACGGTGAACGGGCGGCGCGTGGCCGCCCCGGCCGGACCCGCCTTCACCCGGATCGACCGCACCTGGGCCGACGGGGACCGGGTCGTCCTGCGCTTCCCGCAGCGCACCACCGTACGCACCTGGGCGCACAACCACGGCGCCGTCAGCGTCGACCGCGGCCCGCTCACGTACTCCCTGCGCATCGGCGAGACGTACGAGCGCATCGGCGGCAGCGAGCAGTTCCCCGAGTACGCGGTCCACGCGGCCGGCCCGTGGAACTACGGGCTCGTCCTGGACGCGAAGAAGCCCGCCGCGTCCCTGCGCCACCACACCGCCCGCGGGGTGAAGGGCGGCAACCCCTTCACGCTCGACGGGACCCCGCTGTCCATCACCGCGAAGGCGCGCCGCATCCCGGAGTGGACGGCCGACGACGAGCACGTGGTGGCCCCGCTCCAGGACTCGCCGGCCCGCAGCACCGAGCCGGTGGAGGAGGTCACCCTCGTGCCGATGGGAGCGGCGAGGCTGCGCGTCACCTCGTTCCCGACCGCTGCCCCGGACGCCGAACCGTGGCTCGCGGACCGCTGGTACCGCATCCGCAACCGCCACTCCGGCAAGGTCCTGGGCGTCGACAGCATGTCCACCGCCAACAGCGCGCACGTGGTGCAGTTCGGGGACACGGGCACCGACGACCACGACTGGCGGCTGGTCGCGGAGGGCGACGGCTGGCACCGCATCCGCAACCACCACTCGGGCAAGGTGCTCGGCGTCGACAACATGTCCACGGCCGACAGCGCGCACGTCGTGCAGTTCGACGACAACGGCACCGACGACCACCTCTGGCAGCTCGTCTGAGGTGAGCCGGGGTCCGGCCGGGGCCCGGCGGCTGCCGCCGGACCCCGGTTTCGTCACGCGTCGCCCATGACCAGGCCCTCGATGGTGTGCTTCTGCACGATGGGGGCGAGGCGGTCGACCACCGGGCAGCCCAGGTGCGCCCGGACCCGCTCGGGCAGCGACTCCCAGAAGCCCCTGGTGACCGCCATGTCGTGGTGGCCGTCGTTGCCCGCGCCCGGGGCGTCCACGCCGAGGACCAGGACCGGGCGCGGGTCCTGCGACTGGTTGGCCGTGCCCCGGTGGATGGTCAGGGCCGAGCGCGCCGAGATGTCGCCGCGCTGCGGGTACTTGCGCTCGGCCAGGGCCTCGTAGCGCGGGTAGTCCTCGCGGCGCGGGAACATCGCGTGCCCGAAGCGGGCGTCGTCGTCCCACTGGGTGCCGGGCGCGATCTCGAACGGGCCCATGTCCTCACGGGTGTCGACAGCGGTGAGGTTGAACGCCAGCGAGGTGAGCCTGCGGTCGCGGCGGGTCTCCTCGGGCATCGGGAAGTCGCGGTGCCAGGGCTGGTTCACCGCCCCGGCCAGCGGCACGTCGAAGCCCAGCTCCACGATCCGGTAACCGGGGCCGAGGACCGCCTCGCTGACCGCGCGCACCCAGGGGTGGTCGACCAGGTCCACGAAGCCCCGCAGCTGCTCCGGGTGGATCTCCACGTAGTAGCGGTGCGGGCCGCGGCCGACCGCGCCGCCCTCCCGGCCGCGCGCCTCGGCGAACGCCGCGTCGATGTCCTCGCGCATGCGGTCCGCCCACTCCGGGCTGAACGCCGCCCGGCAGGCGGTGATCCCCGGGCCGTACAGGTCACGCACCGCGTCCTCGACGGGCGGGAAGGGGGCGGTGGTGGTCGCGGCCTCAGTCATGGTGTGTTCCTTCCTTCGTTCGGAGCACCCTCATATTGCAACGTTGCAACCAACGTGGCAAGAGTCTGCGCGGCCGGATCGCGCACCACCTGTTACGGTCACTGCGCACAGGGCGCGGTAACTCCGCCCGCCGGCACAGAGCAGGAGCACCGAACGTGGCAGCGAGACTCAAGGACGTGGCCGCGCTCGCCGGTGTGTCCGTCAGGACCGTCTCCAACGTGGTGAGCAACGCGGCGGCCGTGGCCCCCGGCACCCGGGCCCGGGTGCTCGCGGCGGTCGAGGAGCTGGGCTACCGGCCCAACCTCGCCGCGCGCAACCTCCGCCAGGGCCGCACGGGGCTCATCGGTGTGGCCGTCCCGGAGATCCACTCCCCCTACTTCGGCGCGCTCACGGGCCTCCTCATCGACGCGGCCCAGGAGCGCGGCTGGACGGTGCTCGTGGAGCGGACCGGGGGCCGGGCGGACCTGGAGCGGAGGCTGCTTGACGGCTCCGAGGGGCACCAGGTGGACGGCATGGTCATCAGCCCGTGGTCGACGCCCCCCGCCGAACTGGCCTCGCTCGCGGGCGGCCTGCCGCTTGTCGTGCTCGGCGAACTCGATCCGCACGGGTCCATCGACCATGTGGCCCTGGACAACGTGGCGGCGGCCCGGGACGCCGCCCGGCACCTGGTGGCGGCCGGCCGCCGGCGGGTCGCCGCGATCGGGCTCCAGTCCGCGCTGGGGCACGGCACCGCCGAGCTGCGGGCCGAGGGCTTCCGGCAGGGGCTCGCCGAGGCGGGGCTGAGCCCGGTCGCCGAGGTGGAGGTGGCGGACCTGCACCGGGCGGAGGGGGCGCGGGCGCTGGGTGAGCTGCTGCTCATGCCGGAGCGCCCGGACGCGGTGTTCTGCTTCAGTGACGAACTGGCCCTGGGGGCGCTGCGGGCGGCCGGTGAGCGGGGGGTGCGGGTGCCCGAGGAACTGGCACTGGTGGGCTTCGACGACATCGAGGACGGTCGGTTCTCCACGCCTTCGCTGACCACGGTCTCACCCGACCTGGCGCAGATCGCCGAGCGGGCGGTGCAGTGCCTGAGCGAGCGCGTCCTCGGGCGGCTGTCGGGGCTGGCGGCGCGGCGGATCGTGGTCCCGCACCGGCTCCTCGTGCGGGAGAGCAGCGGGGCGTAAGGGCCCTTCTCCGGGCAGCCGGAAGCTCCCGGCGGTGCGGGCCTGTGCCGCGCACCGCCGGGAGCGGTCCTGGGTGCGGGGAGGGCTTACGCCTTCCCGCCGTCGTACAGCGCGGTCACCTCCTGGTCGGTGAGCGCCTTGTCGTACACCTGCACCTGGTCCACGGAGCCGTTCCAGAAGTCGGTGTTGTTGCCCGACCACTTGGCGCGGCCCAGGGAGAGGGCGCCGCTGCTCATGTCGGCCGATCCGGCCGCGGCGGTGGCGGCGAGCTTGCCGTCCACGTACAGCTTGATCCGGTCACCGCTGCGGACGCCGACCAGGTGGTACCAGTGGCCGAGCTCCGGGGTCATCTCCGCACGGGCCCGGTGGGCGCCGGGGGTGGAGAAGGCGAACGCGCCCTGACCGTACTGGAGGTAGAACGGGTTCTCCTGGCGCCGGCCGTCCTGGCTGACGACGGTGGCGTAGTTGCCGGGCAGCGCGTCCAGGGACGCCCAGGCCGAGATGGTGTAGTCGCCGGTGGTGTCGACGACCGGGCCGTCGGTCTCCGCGTACTGGCCCTCACCGTTGAACTTCAGCGCCGAGCCGTGCACGCCGGTGGTCCAGGACGTGCCCTCGGAGAGGGTGAGGTCCTTGTGGTTCGGGCCGCTGTCGGCGGCCTTGGTGCCCTTGTTCTCGTCCAGCGACCAGGAGCCGCCGCCCTTGACCGGGGTGCGGGTGCCCGCGGCGGCGCCGGCGGCGATGACCTCCTGGTTGATCTTGCGGACCTGGGCGGCGTCGACCTTGATCTCGCGGCGGTCGTACGTCCAGAGGCCGTTGAGCTCGTTCTCCAGGTCGGTCACCTGGGTGTAGATGGAGCCGGAGAGTTCGGCGCCGGCCGCCTCCAGGTAGTACTTGCGGGTGTTCTCGACGTACTTGGCGGTCAGCGCCGCCTTGTCGGCGACGCCGCTGTAGATCGCGGTCGGGGCGCCGGGCCACATGTGGCCGGGCATCCGCAGGGTGAAGCCGCCGTGCTCGCCGTCCATCGCGGCGCGGTTGGCGTCCGGGAAGGCCGGGTCGGTGTTGTTGTAGTCGTGGTGGTCGATGATGTCGCCCTTGCCCGAGTCACCCTTCGAGTTGCAGCAGTTGACACCGCTGTGGGCGTTGACGATGCGGGAGGGGTCGGCGGCCTGGACCTTCTCCGTGATCTTCCCGGTCTCGGTGCGGTCCCATTCGCCCCAGCCTTCGTTGAAGACGATCCAGGAACCGATCGAGGGGTAGTTGTGGAGCTGCTCCATCTCCTCGGCACCCTGATCGATGAAGGCCTGGTGGCCCTTCTCGTTGGTGAGGTTGCCGGATACGAAGTCCTGCCACACGAACAGACCGAGCTGGTCGGCGTGGTAGTACCAGCGGGCGGGCTCGACCTTGATGTGCTTGCGCACCGAGTTGAAGCCGAGGTCCTTCTGCGCCTTCAGGTCGAAGACCAGCGCGTCGTCACTGGGCGCGGTGTTCAGGCCGTCCGGGTAGAAGCCCTGGTCGAGCTGGGCGAGCGAGAAGAACGGCTTCCCGTTGAGGACGATCTTCTGGTAGCCGCCGACGTTGGCGATGCCGACGGAGCGCATGCCGAAGTAGCTGTCGACGGTGTCCTTGGAGCTGCCGTCCTTGAGGGTGACCTCCAGGTCGTACAGGTACGGGTCGTCCGGCGTCCACAGATGCTGCTTGGCGACGGGCAGGCTCAGGTCGCTGTTGGCCGGTCCGGTGACCGTGCCGACGACCTTGCCCTTCTTGTCGCGGGCGACGGCGGTGATCCGCGCCGACTTCGAGGCGTCCTCGGAGTTCACCTTCAGGGCCAGGCGGCCCTTGTCGATGTCCGGGGTGGTCGTCAGGGAGTCGACGGCCGCCGGGGCGACGGGCTCCATCCAGACGGTCTGCCAGATGCCGGAGGAGGCGGTGTAGAAGATGCCGCCGGGGTTGGCCGACTGCTTGCCGGTGGGCTGGTCGGGGCCGGTGGTGTCGGTGACCCCGACGACGATCTCCTGCGGGCCGCTGCCCTTGATCGCGTCGGTGATGTCGGCGGTGAAGGCGGTGTAGCCGCCGGTGTGCTCGGCGACCTTCTTGCCGTTGACCCAGACGGTGGCCTGGTAGTCGACGGCGCCGAAGTTGAGCTTCAGCCGGTTGCTCTTGCCGTGCTTGTCAGCCTTGACCGCCCAGTTCTGCGGGACGGTGACGAGCTTGCGGTAGAACATGTGGTCTTCGTGGCGCTCCAGGCCGGAGAGCTGCGACTCGACCGGATACGGAACGGTGATGCGCTCACCGAGCTTCTTGCCGAAGACGGGCTGCTCGCCCGCCTTGGCCCCGGCGAACTCCCACTGGCCGTTGAGGTTCTTCCACTTGTCGCGCACCTGCTGCGGCCGGGGGTACTCGGGCAGCGGGTGGTTGCGGTCGACCTTGTCGCCCCACTTGGTGGTGAGACGGTGCGTGGAGTTGTTGGTGGCGGTGCGGTTGATCTCCGGGACGGTCTCGCCGCCCGCCTTCAGGCCGCCCTCGCCGTCGTACGCGATCTTGACGCGCTGGCCCTTGAGCACGGCGGCGTCCAGCTTGACGACGAGTTCCTTGCCGCTGGGGGCCAGGGTGACGGACTTGACCGGCATCGGGGTGGTGTCGGCCTCGATGGTGAGGTGGTTCTTCAGGTCCGCGTAGTCGCTGACCTTGTCGTCGAAGACCGCGTGGAGCTCGGTGCCGTCGTCCCCGACGCTCAGCCCGACCGGGTAGACCTCGAAGTCGGCGGGCGGGGTGAAGGCGGACTCCGGGACGAACTGCCTGGCCAGGTTCGGGCTGGACCAGCGCAGGAACATGTTGGCGCCACCGACGTCCTGGAACATCTCCAGCTTGAACTCGTGCGGCTCGCCGGCCTTGAGCGATATCGGCTCGCTGGTCTGCTCGTTGTCCCAGTCCGGCTGCCAGTGGTCGATGACGGCCTTGCCGTCGATGAAGAGCCGGAAGCCGTTGTCGCCGCTGGCGGCGAAGGTGTAGTCGCCGTCCTCGGGGGCGGTGATGAAGCCGGTCCAGCGGGCGGTGGTGTTCTCCGTCTGACCGGTGGTCGACTCGAACGTGCCGGTGAGGCCCGGGAAGTTGATGTTCGGGTCGAGCGAGACCCCGCCCAGCTTGTCGAAGTCGCGCGCACCCGGCGCGGACATGCTGAAGTACTCGCCCTTCAGCCCGTGGACGGTGGTGGCCGGGTCGCCGGCCTTGAAGGTGGTCGAGGCGGCGCTCGCGGGGGCGGCCGCTGCGGCCGGGACGAGCGTGGCACCGAGGGGGATGAGCAGTGCGGCGGCGCAGGCCGCCGTCCTGAACAGAGCGCGGGGGTGGGGCGTTTGTGGTCTCAAGGCGTCGTCCTGTCGAGAGAGCTGAAGTGCCTCGAACCTGTGAGGCACAGCACACAATCGAACATTGAGCCACAGCACCAAACGCAAAACAACAGTCGTGCGCGAGGTTTTTTCAACGATAGAAAACACGGCCGGCGCGAGCCCCGCAAGGGAGCACGCAGACCGCCCCCTTCGCACACCTTGGGTGCGAAGGGGGCGGCCGGGTACGAAAGGGCAAGCCCTGAGGGCGGGTCAGATGGCGTAGCCGTAGGGGGCGGGGGCGTGCACCGTGCCGTTCAGCGCGCGGGCCGCGTCCCGGGCCCAGGAGGGGCTGCGCAGCAGTTCGCGTCCGAGGAGGACGGCGTCCGCGCGGCCCTCGCCGAGGATCTTCTCGGCCTGCTGCGGCTCCGTGATGAGGCCGACGGCCGCCACCGGCAGCGAGGTCTCCCGCTTCACACGCTCGGCGAAGGGCACCTGGTAGCCGGGGCCGGTGGCGATACGGGCGCGGGGCGCGTTGCCGCCGGTGGAGACGTCGAGCAGGTCCACCCCGTGGTCCCGCAGGAGCGCCGCGAGGCGCACGGTCTCGTCGGCCGTCCAGCCCTCGCGCTCATCCTCGGGATTCTCGGTGAGCCAGTCCGTCGCGGAGACGCGGAAGAAGACCGGCAGCTCCTCGGGCCACACCTCGCGTACGGCGTCGACCACCTGGAGGGCGAGGCGGACGCGGTTCTCGAAGCTGCCGCCGTACTCGTCGGTGCGGTGGTTGCTGTGCGGGGAGAGGAACTGGCCGATGAGGTAGCCGTGCGCCCCGTGCACCTCGGCCACCTGGAAGCCCGCGTCCAGGGCGCGGCGGGCGGCCCGGCGGAAGTCGTCCACGACGCGCGCGATCTCGTCGGCGGTCAGCTCGTGCGGGACCGGGTAGCCGTCGTCGAACGGCAGCGGGCTGGGGCCGACCGGGGTCCAGCCGTGCTCCTCGGGGCCGACGGGGCCGCCGCCGGTCCAGGGCGCGGCGGTCGACGCCTTGCGGCCCGCGTGGGCGAGCTGGATGCCGGCCACGGAGCCGTGCGCCCTGACGAAGTCGGTGATCCGGCGGAACGCCTCGGCCTGGGTGTCGTTCCAGATGCCGAGGTCGGCCGGGCTGATGCGGCCCTCGGGGCTGACGGCCGTGGCCTCGGTGAGGATCAGGCCGGTACCGCCGGTGGCGCGGGCGGCGAGATGGGCGAAGTGCCAGTCGTTGGGCACACCCGTCCCCGGCCCCTCCACCTCGGCGCTGTACTGGCACATGGGCGCCATCCACACCCGGTTGGGTACGACAAGCGACCTGAGGGTGAAGGGCTCGAAGAGGGCACTCACGACGGACTCCGTTTCGCCGGGTACGGAAGGATCGCTAGTACGATACATCCCGTAGTACGACGCCCGTCAAATTACGACCGCCCCCGTACAAGCGGTCCGCCGTTCCGCGGAGTCCGGGTCAGCGGGGTTTCAGCGGATACGAGCTGCGGCCGGCCGCCTCGTCTATCTCGTCGTGGGCCTTGGTCAGGAGCTTCATGGCCAGTTCGTTGAGCGCGCGGGCTCCGGCGATCTCCTCCCCGACCCGGGGCTGCTCGGCGTCGGAGGGGTGGCGGCTGGCGTAGCCGTGGGCGCGCACCTCCTGTCCGTCGGAGAGCCGCACCAGGGCGGCCGCGCGGGTGCGGTGGGTGTCCTCCTCGAATGCGAGCTCGATGTGCCATCCGACAGCGGTTCGGGTCATGGGGTTCCACCTCCGGAAGGTCTCCCTTCCAGGGTGCGCCCGTTCGCGGTCCGCGCGCGAGCGGGTGGCCCTCGTCAGGCGCCCGGCGGCCGGCCCCGGCGCCGGAGCGGGAGGGAGGCGTCGGCGTCGTACATCTGGTTCCAGCCGCGGCCCGCCCCGGAGGTCCAAGTGACATGGGCGGTGCCCCCGTCGACCCTGACCGCCTCCACGGTCATGGCGCGGTCGCCGTCGCGCACATCGCCGCGGCGCAGTTCCCCCGCCCTGACGGTGACGGGGTCGGCCGGCCCGCTCTCGGCCTCCTCCGCCGCCAGGGCGAGAGCGGCGGCCAGTTCCCGGGCCCGGGCCGGGGTGCACAGGAAGGTGTGCTCGCCGGACGGGACGGCGACCGTGATCCCGACCTCCGCCCCCGCGGGGGCGACCTCCAGGATTCCGCCGTCCCCGTGCTCGTCCGTCATCGTGCGCACCTTCCCGTGTACGTTCCGTGCTCCGGGCTCAGTCCAGCCGGAGGCTTTCCGGCGGGCCCAGGTAGCTCGGTTCGAGGCCGCCGGTGTCGATCACCAGGTTCTGGAGGACCACCGTCGGGTCGACCATCCAGAATTTCAGCACATGGACCCCGGGACCGGTGATGCGGTGGACCGTGCCGGTGATGTTGACGTTGTCGGAGGTGTGCCGGGCCCACTGGGGGTTCATGGTCCCGTCGTCGGCCCCCGTCGCCTTCGTGACGTTCACCCGCTGCGGGGCGGCGTCGTCGAAGGAGACCGCGTACGTCAGCCCGTCGGTCGGCAGCGGGTTGTTACGGGGCGAGAGGTACGCGTACACGGTGACCGGCCCGGTGGTGAAGAGGCTGACCCGGTACTCCAGGCGCGGGCTCCGGCCGCCGGGCGTCCGACGGGCCGCGGTGACCGGGAAGGGCTCCATGCCGGCACCGGTCCGTCCGATGTCCGGGATGCGCTGCCAGCCGATGCCCCCGCCGCCGACCGCCCGGTGGTAGTGGTCGGCCTCGATGGACACGTACCCCCCGGCCTCCACGAAGCCGCCGAGCCGGGACCGGGAGAGCGTCGGGCGGTCGGCCACCGCCGTGACGGTCACCTCCGCCCCGTCAGGACCGGTGACGGTGACCGGGACGCGGGTGACGCCCCGGGGCGCGCGGTCCCAGTCGACGCGCAGCGTGATCCGGTCCTGCGTGGTGACGCGGCCGCGCACCCGGTCGGCGGTCAGCCAGGACGCTCCGGTCCGCACCCGGTAGTCGAACGGGTCGCGGCCCCGGCTGAACACCTCGATGTACTGCGCGGGCCGGGTCTGGTACGGGCTGAACACCGGCAGCACGGCGGGCGCGGTCTCGTGCGGCCACCATGCGGTGGAGCCGTCGACGGCGACGCCCATCCGGGCCCCGGCCGGCAGGTCGATGCGCTTGACGGCCGGGAAGAGCACGTCCTTGATGGCGACGTTGTCGATCTCGGGCTGCTGCCAGGGCGCGTTGGGCCCGTAGCGTTCGACGTCGCCGTAGTCGATGTGCGGCTGGGTCTGGAAGCCCTGCCACTTGCCGCCCGCGATCTTCTTGTTGAAGCGGTCGGCCAGGGCGAAGTCGTCGGCGAGCCGTGCCTCCGCGGTGGCCGCCAGCTCGTTGGTGAGGGCCCGGCCCTGGGCCGCGTAATGGATGTTGGTGAACTCCGCCTCGCGCAGCGCGTACAGGTTGGCGGTGGCCGCGACCTCGTAGCCGACCAGTTCGTACCAGGCGTCCTGCGCGGAGGCGGGCAGCCGGCGCCCGATCCGCCCGGCGCGCTCGCCGAGCAGGCGCCACTCCTCGGTGACGCGTTCCAGCTCGCGGTAGTGGACGAGGCTGAAGGGGGTCGCCCGGTCGTCGTAGACCACGGCCGAGCTGTCGGTCGCGGGGTCCTTGGCCGGGTCGAGGGTGATGCGGCGGTTGAGGAGTTCGGGCTTGCGGCGGGCCTGCAGCCGGGCGTACTCACGCAGGACGGAGGCGATCTCGGCGGCCTGCTTCTCGCCGAAGTTCTGCCGGGCGTACGTCTCCTCCCACTCCGGCAGCCGGTCCAGCGTCCAGCGCTCCGGGTTCCAGGCGTACTCCAGGAAGAACTGCGTGGGCAGTTCGTTGCCCTTGAGGTCGCCGACGTTGGTGACCCACAGGCCGTGGTTGCCGTACGCGGCGCACTGGTGGAGCTGGTCCCACATGTTGGGGAGGGAGGCGGTGTCGACCCACTTGTAGTTGCGGCCGACGCCCACGTAGTCGAAGTGGTAGTACAGCCCGTAACCGCCCCTTCTCGGGCCCTCGGCGGGGTCGGGGAGCTTGCGGATGTTGGCCCAGTTGTCGTCGGTGAGGACCACGGTGACGTCGTCGGGGACGCGCAGGCCCCGGTCCCAGTAGCGCTGGACCTCCTTGTAGAGCGTCCAGACCTGCGGGATCGTCGTGACGTCCTTGCCGGAGACCTCGGCGAGGATCTGCCGCTGGGTGGCGATGATCTCGGTCATCAGCTCGATGCCGTCGCCGTCGGGGAGGCTGACGTCGCCGTTGCCGCGCATGCCGAGGGTGACGACGCCCTCGAAGTCCTCGTCCTTCATCCGGCGGATGCCGTCCGCCCAGTACGCCTTGAGCGCGTCGGCGTTGCGGCGGAAGGACCACTCGCCGGTGCCGCCGTAGGGGTCGTGGCCGGGGGTGGTGATGTTGCCCTCGCCGTCGCGTACGGCGGCGACGGCATGCCGGTTCCACTCCTCGATGCCGCGCATCATGGGCGCCTCGTGCGAGGTGCCCATGACGACGCCGTACGCCTTGGCGGTGGCGTGGTTGAGCGGGTCGTCCTCGGCGAAGGCGCGGCCCCAGACAGCCGGCCACAGGTAGTTGGCCTTGAGCCGGAGCATGACCTCGAAGACGCGGGCGTAGAAGTCCGCGTTGAAGCCGCCCTCGAAGCCGGGTGCCTTGCCGGGGCCGAAGTGGGCGGGGGCCCAGGTGCCGAGCGCCGGGTTCTCGTCGTTGATGAAGAAGCCGCGGTACTTCACGGCCGGGGTGCCCTGGGTGTGCCGTCCGGGCAGTACGTGGATCTCGTCGCGGTGTACGGGGACGACGTCGTCCCACCAGTACCAGGGCGAGACGCCGATGCCGCGCGAGACGTCGTAGGCGCCGAAAATGGTCCCGCGCTGGTCGCTGCCCGCGATGACGAGTGCGCGCTCGACACCGGGCAGCGGGTTGTCGACGACGGCCTGGAGGCTGGTCTCCCACTTGCCCCGGATCGAGGAGACGTCGAGCCGGCCGTCGGCGACCAGCCGGTCGATCAGGGGGCTGCGGCCCACGGTGCCGACGATGGTGATCTCGCGGGCCTCGGGCACCGCCCCGTGCGAGAGGGCGGGGCGGACTCCGGTGACGCGCTCGATGTCGTCGCGGAGGTCGCCGGCGACCCTGACGACGCCCGGCCAGTCGCGGTCGCTGACCAGGACCGGTGCCGCCCGTCCGTGCCTGACCAGCGGGAAGCTGCCGCGCCGTGCGGTGAACGAGATGTAGGCGCCGGGATCGGTGGGCCGTGGCGCGGGGCCGTGTCCGGTGGCGGACGCCTCACCGGTCAGTCCGACGAGGGAGCCGAGGGGTGTGGCGGTGAGTGCGGTGAGCCCGAGGCCGAGGCCGAGGACCGATCTGCGGGTGGTCCGGCGGGACGTGCCGGGGCCGGAGGTGCCGGGGCCGGGGGTGTCGCTGTCCATCCTGCTCTCCTTCTCCGTACTCAGTTACGGCCGCCGGCGAGCAGCAGGTCGTCGCGCAGGGCGCTGTAGGCGGGCTTGGCCTTGTAGTCCTCGTCGAAGAGGTTGGCCGCGCCCTCGCCCTCGAAGGTGTCGGGCACCCAGGAGTACTTGTCGGTGAAGCCCCACACCGTGAAGTCGGTGCACTTGCGGGTGAGCAGGCAGCCGCGCAGCAGCACGTCGTAGCCTTCGGCCTGGGCCTCCTGCTTGGTGCTGTCGGAGGGCATCGGGACGCGGACGTCGGCCTCGGTGATCGCGGTCTCCAGGCCGAGGTCGTCGAACCGCTTCATGTTCTCGGCGATGTCGTGGGGCGCGTTGTACTGGACGGACAGGTGGCCCTGGATGCCGACGCCGTGGATCGGTACGTGCTGCTTGCGCAGCTTGACGACCAGGTCGTAGAGGGCGGTGCTCTTCGCGTTGACGCCCTCGATGTTGTAGTCGTTGATGAAGAGCTTGGCCTTGGGATCGGCCTCGTGGGCCCAGCGGAAGGCGTCCGCGATGTAGCCGGGGCCCAGCTTCTGGAGCCAGATGCTGTCGCGCAGGGTGCCGTCGTCGTTGAACACCTCGTTGACGACGTCCCACTGCCAGATGCGGCCCTTGAAGTGGCGGGCCTCGTCGGTGATGTGCTTGCGCAGGATGGCGCGCAGCTCGTCGGCGGTGAAGTCGCCGGTGGTGAGCCAGGCGGGCAGCTGGTTGTGCCAGAGCAGGGTGTGGCCGCGCACCAGCTGGCCGTTGGCGCGGGCGAAGTCGACCAGTTCGTCGGCCGCCTTCCAGTCGTACTGTCCGCGAGCCGGCTCGACGACCTCCCACTTCATGACGTTCTCGGGGGTGACCGAGCTGAACTCGCTCGCGGCCTTGGCGCGGTAGGGCGCGTCGTCCGCCAGGGCCGCCATGTCGACGGCGGTGCCGATGCGCACGCCCGACCGCAGGCCGAGGGCGCCGAGGGTGGTGGCCCGCGTGTCCTGGTGTCCGCGTCCGTGGTCGTCGTGGGCGAAGGCGTTGATGGTGCACGGGGCGAGCAGAGCGGCGGCGGCGGTGCCGACCAGAACGGCCTTGATTGGCTTGCGCATGACAGAAACCCTTCGAGAGAGCGCGCACGGCCGGACCCGGTGACCGGGGGGCGTGCGCGGGTGTGGGTGTTTCGAAAGTTTCGTGGAGCTCTGGACCGGGCGGGGGTGCTGCGGTAAGGGCCGCGGCACCCCCGCCCGGGGTACGGGTGCGGTCAGCCCTGTACGGGGGCGACCGCCGGCACGGCTTCGACCTCCGCGTCGCACACCAGCCGGCGCCGGTGATCCACCGTGCGCTCGGGGCCGGTCAGGCGCAGGTGCACCGTGTGCCGGATGTCCTCGGCACCGCTGGACGTGGCGAGCCGCAGCTCCAGCGCGCCCGGCTCCACGACGCGCCGCCCGCCGATCCCGGTGAAGGACACCAGGTCGGCGTGGAACCGGAAGCGCACCCGCGCCTCCTGGCCCGCGTCGAGCGGGACCCGGGCGTAGCCGATGAGCCGTGTGTCGGGCCGGGTCGTCTGGGCGACCGGGTCGTGCACGTAGAGCTGGACGACCTCCGCGCCCGCCCGGTCCCCGGTGTTGCGGACGGTCAGCTCGATGTCGGCGGAGCCGTCGGTGGGGAGCTCCTCCGGGGCGGGGGCGCCGGGCTCCCAGGCGAAGGAGGTGTACGTGAGGCCGTGGCCGAAGGGGTACAGCGGCGTCGGGTCCAGGTTGCTGACCCCGTTGGCGAGCCCGAGCGGCGGCTGGAGGTAGGTCCACGGCTGGCCGCCCGGGTGGCGCGGGACGGAGACCGGCAGCCGGCCGGAGGGGCTGACCCGGCCGGAGAGGACGGAGGCCAGGGCCGGGCCGCCCTCCTCACCGGGGAAGAACGCCTGGACCACGGCGGCGGCGCGGTCCGCCCAGCGGCCGAGCGCGTACGGGCGGCCGGTCAGCAGGACCAGGACGACCGGGGTGCCGCTGTCCAGCAGCGCGTCGAGCAGTTCGCCCTGCACGCCCGGGAGCGCGAGGTCGTCGGCGTCGCAGCCCTCGCCCGAGGTGCCGCGCCCGAACAGCCCGGCCCGGTCGCCGAGTACGGCGACGCACACGTCCGCGTCCCGGGCCAGGCCGGCCGCCTCGGCGATGCCCGAGGTGTCGGTGCCGTCCACCTCGCAGCCGGGGGCGCCGGTGACCGTGGCCCCGGGGAACTCGCCGCGCACCGCGTCGAGCACGGTGGGGATGTCGATGCCCATGGCGGTCTCGGGGTGCAGGACGCCGACGTGGCTGGGGAAGGAGTAGCAGCCGAGCATGGCGAGCGCGTCGTCGGCGCGGGGGCCGATCACCGCGATCCGCCCGGTCCCGGCGAGCGGCAGCGCCCCCTGCGGGTTGGCGAGCAGGACCACGGCCTGTTCGGCGAGCTCGCGGGCGAGGGCGCGGTTGCGCGGCGGGTCCAGGTCGATGGTCTCGCGGGCCTGCTCCGGGTCGGTGTCGCGCAGGAGCGCGGGGAGCGGGGTCCAGTCGGGGTCGAGCAGCCCGAGTTCGCACTTCTGGAGGAGGACCCGGTGCAGCGCGCGGTCGACCAGGTCCTCGGGGACCGTACCGGCCACGACGGCGGCGGCGAGTTCATCGCCGTAGCTGCGGACGGTCGGCAGTTCCACGTCGACCCCCGCGTGCAGTGCGAGGCGGGCGGCGTCGGCGCGGCCCTCGGCGACCTTGTGCAGGGTCTCCAGGAAGCCGATGGCGAAGTAGTCGGCGACGACGGTGCCCTGGAAGCCCCAGGTGTCGCGGAGCAGCCCGGTGAGCAGGGCGGGGTCGGCCGCCGACGGCACGCCGTCGATCTCCGCGTACGACTGCATGACGGAGCGGGCGCCGCCGTCGAGGAGGGCCATCTCGAAGGGCGGCAGGATGACGTCGGCCAGTTCCCTGGCCCCGGCCCGGACCGGCGAGAGGTTGCGGGCGCCGGCCGATGCCGCGTACCCGGCGAAGTGCTTGAGGGTGGCGACGATGCCGGCGGACTCCAGGCCCTTCACGTACGCGGTCCCGATCGTGGCGACGAGGTAGGGGTCCTCGCCGATGGTCTCCTCGACGCGGCCCCAGCGCAGGTCGCGCACGACGTCCAGGACCGGGGCGAGGCCCTGGTGGATGCCCACGGACCGCATGTCGCTGCCGATCCGGTGGGCCATCTCGGTGACCAGGTCCGGGTTCCAGGCCGCGCCCCAGGAGAGCGGGACGGGGTAGGCGGTGGCGCCCCAGGCGGTGAAGCCGGCCAGGCACTCCTCGTGGGCGAGCGCCGGGATCCCGAAGCGGCCGGCGCCCGTGATGGCCCGCTGGGCCCGGGCGAGCGAGATCGCGCCGACGGCGGGGTCGACGGGGGCGGTGCCGAAGGGGCGGGTCAGCTGACCGAGACCGCGCGGGATCAGCGCCTCCCAGTCGATGTCGTCGACCATCTCGTTCTGGTGCGGGGCGACCCCGTCCCCGTCGGCGTCGGCGCCCACCCAGATTCCGTACAGCTGGGCGGTCTTCTCCTGGAGGGTCATCCGGGAGACGAGATCGGCCACGCGCTCCTCGGGGGCGAGCGCGGGGTCCTGCCAGGGGCCGTCGACGGCGGTGGCCGCTTCGGTCCTGCGGGCATGCGGAACAGGGGGGTTTGCCATGGCGGCGAGGATTCCTCTCGAGAGTGCGGTGGTACGCGGCGGCGTGGGTGTGTTACTTGCCGCCCACCCCCATCAGTCCGTTGACCAGTGCCTTACGTGCCACGAGGTACACGGCGAAGATCGGTACGACGGAGAGCACGATCGCGGCGAGCACGGCCGGGATGTTCACCCCGAACTGGGACATGAAGTTGAAGAGCCCGAGGGTCAGCACGCGCTTCTCCTCCGACTGGGTCAGGATCAGCGGGAACAGGAAGCCGTTCCACGCCTGGAGCGCCGTGTAGATCGCGACCGTGCTGATGCCCGCCTTGGACATCGGGATCGCCAGCTGCCACAGCATCCGCAGCGACGAGGCGCCGTCCAGCGCCATGGCCTCGTACATCTCCTCGGAGACGTCGCGCATGGTTCCGCTGAGGATCAGCACCGCCACGGGCATCGCGAAGGCCGCGGTCGGCAGGATGATGGCCGGCAGGCTGTCGTACAGGCCCATCTTGGTGATGAGCAGGTAGAGCGGCACGATCACGGCCTGGGCGGGGATGGCGACGCCGAGCAGGAAGGTGCGGAAGGCGAGCCCGGAGAGCCTGCTGCGGGTGCGTACCGCGACGTACGCGACGGGGATCGAGAGGACCAGCACGATCGCCGTGGTCGCCGCGGCGACGATCGCCGTGTTGGACAGCATCGTGGAGAAACCGCTGTCCAGCACCGTGCGGTAGTTGTCGAGCGTCGGGTTGGTCGGGAGGGCCAGCGGGTCGCCGTTCAGCGCCTCGTCCTGGTGCATCAGCGAGGACGAGACCAGCGTGTAGAGCGGGACGATCACGAGCACGAGCCAGACCAGCGAGCCGAGGCCGGCCAGCGGGTTGCCCCACCTGCGGCGGCGCGCGGCGGTGGCCGGGCGGGTGCGGGTCAGGGGCCGTGCGGGGCGCGCCGCGGGGCGGGTGTCGATCGACATCGCGTCACATACCTTCCCGGGTGGAGCGCATGTTCCCGAAGCCGCTGAAGCGGACGAGGATCAGCGAGATCGCGGTGGCCACGACGACGAGGGCGGTCGCGATCGCGGCGGCGTATCCGAGGTCGTAGGTCTGGAAACCGGTGCGGTACATCAGGTACGGCAGGATGGTGGTGTCCGTCCCCGGACCGCCCTTGGTCATGATGAGCACGGTGTCGAAGTAGGTCAGCGAGCCGACGATCATCAGGACCGAGGAGGTCGTGATGGTGTTGCGCAGCTGCGGCAGGGTGATGTGGAAGAACTGCCGGAACATGCCCGCGCCGTCGATCTCGGCGGCCTGGTAGAGGACCTGCGGGATCTGCCGGGTGCCGCCCTGGTAGATCAGGGTGTGGAAGGGCATGAACTGCCAGCCGCCGACGAACGCCACGGTGAGCAGGGCGCCGGTGGACGAGCCCATGATGTTCGGGTCGATGCCGAACCAGGGCCCGATCTCCTTGATGACTCCGAAGTTGGGGTCGAGCAGCGCGTGGAACAGCATCGCGATGGCGGTGGTGGACAGCAGCAGCGGGATGAAGAAGATCGCGGACAGCACGGCGCGGCTGCGCTGCCGGCCGGCCGCCCAGACGCCGAGGAGCAGGGCCACCGGGGTCTGGAAGGCCCAGCTGATCGTGGTGAGGAGCAGGCTGAGCCAGGCGGCCTGGCGGAACTCGGGGTCCTTGAAGAGCCGGGTCCAGTTGGCCGTGCCGGCGGAGGTCGGGGAGTTCAGCCCGTCCCAGTGGCAGAAGGAGAGATACACGGCGATCGCCAGCGGGACGATCGCGAAGAGTGCGAAGAAGAGGATGCCGGGCAGCGCCCAGGCGACCGGGGGGCGGCCGACGTTTCCGGCGGCCGCCTTCCGTCCTCCGCGCACCTTCGGTGACGAGGAGACGTGCGACATCGTTACTTGACGGCCTTCATTGCGGCGACGAACTGCTCGGGCGTGGACTTGCCGGCGAACAGCTTGCTGATCTCGGTGAGCAGCGGGGTGGCGATCTTGGACTCCAGCGCCTGGTCCCAGGACAGGGTGAAGTCGGGGGCCTTCTGGACCATCTCGTACTGGTCGGTGGCGAACTTCGGGTTCGGCGATCCGCTCAGCATGGAGGCGGCGTTGGAGGTGGTGGGCACGTCACCGTTGTCCACGAGGGCCTGCGCGTAGGACTTGGAGGCCATGGCCTTGAGGAAGGCTATGGCCGCGTCCTTGTGCTTGGTGCGGGCGTTCACCGACCAGTAGTTGGTGGGGTTGCCCACCACGTCGGCCGGGTCGCCGACGCCGCCGGCGACGGTCGGGAAGTTCGTCCAGCCGAGGTCCTTCTTGGCGAACTCGGGCGCCTTGCCGAGCTGGGTGGAGTACTCCCACGAGCCCATCAGGTGCATGGCCGCCTTGCCCTTGTTGAGCAGGGTGGGCGCACCGCCGTTGCCGTAGTCGACGGAGTTGAAGTTCTTGCCGAACGCGCCGTCGTCGACGAGCTGCTTGACGGTCTGGGCGGTCTTCAGGACGGCCGGGTCGCCCCAGGCGGAGCTGTCACCGTTCTGGATCTTGCGGAAGACGTCGGGGCCGCCGATCCGGTCGAGCAGGTACTCCAGCCACATCAGCTCGGGCCACTTGTCGGAGCCGCCGAGGGCGAACGGCGTGATGCCCTTGGCCTTGAAGGTCTTGATGGCCTTCTGCAGGTCCTCCCACGTCTTGGGGACCGTGACGCCGTTCTCGGCGAAGAGGGTCTTGTTGTAGAAGAGCATCACGGGCTGCATCCCGCGCATCGGGACGCCGTAGACCTTGCCGTCGAGGCTGCCGGCCGTGACGATCGAGGGCAGGAAGCCGTCCTTCAGGGTGGCGTCGCTCTTGAACGTCGACGTCAGGTCGACCAGCTGGTTGGCCTCGACGTACGGCTTGATGGAGCCGCCGCCCCAGTTGAAGAAGATGTCGGGGGCGCTGGGAGAGCCCATGGCGCTGCGGAGCTTGTTGACGTAGTCGGTACCGGGCACCGAGACGAGCTTGACCTTGACGTCGGAGGTCTTGTTGAACTCCTTCACCGCCGCCTGCTGCACCTTCACCGCGTCGTCGCCGTAGACGTACGCGGTCAGCGTGCCGCCGCCGTCACCGCCGCTGCCGCTGTCCGATCCGCAGCCCGCCAGGACCCCCGCCATGACCATGGCCGCACCGGCGGCGGTCCATCTCGCCGCACGCTTGCCCTGAGTGAAAATTCCCGACCGCATGACCGCACCTCTGTCGAATCTTTCGGAGTTGCTTGCGAATGTTGCCGGAACCGTACGGTTGGGTTTCCGGCCAGTCAAGAGGTCGCGGACAGCGAATTTTTCGCCGGGGCTCTCGCCGCCGATGGGCCGCGGGGCGGTTACGATTCGCTCTATGAGCCCCGCAAACGTCCAGTCACATCAGGAGAATGCGCCTGCCGCAGCGCCGTCGGACGGCACTGCCACGCTGGCGGAAATCGCCCGAGCGGCCGGAGTCTCGGCTCCGACAGTTTCGAAGGTGCTGAACGGGCGTGCCGATGTCGCGCCCGGTACGCGCACGAAGGTCGAGGAGCTGCTGCTCCAGCACGGCTACCGCCGCAGACGCGGCTCGACCACGCAGTCGCAACTCATCGACCTGGTCTTCCACGAGCTGGACAGCGCGTGGGCCATGGAGGTCGTACGCGGGGTGGAGAACGTCGCACGCGAGGAGGGGCTGAGCCTGGTCCTCTCGGAGAGCGCGGGCCGCCTCAGCCCCGGGCAGACCTGGGTCGACGGGGTCCTGGCCCGCCGGCCGGTCGGGGTCATCCTGGTGCTGTCCGACCTCACCGCCGCCCAGCGCGCACAGCTCACCAGCCGCAGCATCCCGTACGCGGTGGTCGACCCGGCCGGAGACCCCGGCGACGACATCCCGTCGGTCGGCACGACGAACTGGCAGGGCGGTCTGGCCGCGACCCGCCACCTCACGGGCCTCGGCCACCGCAGGATCGGCGTGGTCAGCGGACCGTCCCGGATGATGTGCAGCCGGGCCCGGGTGGACGGCTACCGGGCCGCCCTGGAGACGGCGGGCATCCCGATCGACCAGTCGCTGATCCGCGAGGGCGAGTTCTCGCACGAGGCGGGGTACGCGGCCGGGATGGAGCTGCTGCGCTCGGCGGACCGGCCGACCGCCGTCTTCGCCGGCAACGACCTCCAGGCGCTCGGCGTGTACGAGGCGGCGCGCGAGCTGGGTCTGCGCATCCCGGAGGACCTGAGCGTCGTGGGCTTCGACGACCTGCCGCTCACCCGGTGGATCGGCCCGCCGCTGACCACGGTGCGCCAGCCCCTGATCGAGATGGCCGAGACGGCCGCCCGGCTGGTCCTCGACCTGGGCCGGGGCCGGCAGCCCGCCACGACCCGGGTGGACCTGGCGACGAATCTGGTGGTCCGCAGCAGCACCGCCCCGCCCTGCCGCTGAGCCGCGGTCCGCCCGGACCGGAACATTCCGGGCCGTGGTCCGGGCCGCTGTCAGTGCCGGGGTGCAGACTGACCGGTATCCGGCACAACGGCGTTTCGGGAGGTTCGGTCATGACCGGGGTACTGCTCACCGTGGGCACCCGCAAGGGGCTCTTCATCGGCCGCAGGCGCGGCGGCACGTGGGAGTTCGACGGGCCGCATTTCAACGCCCAGGCGATCTACTCGGTCGCCATCGACACCCGGGGCGGCAGGCCGCGGCTGCTGGTCGGCGGGGACAGCGCGCACTGGGGCCCGTCCGTCTTCCACTCCGACGATCTCGGGGCGAGCTGGGTCGAGCCGAAGACCCCGGCCGTGAAGTTCCCGGAGTTCACCGGGACCTCGCTGGAGCGGGTGTGGCAGTTGCACCCGGCGGGGCCCGAGGCGCCCGGCGTGGTCTACGCGGGCACGGAGCCGGCCGCGCTCTTCCGGTCCGAGGACGGGGGCGAGTCCTTCGAGCTGGTGCGTCCGCTGTGGGAGCACCCGACGCGTTCGCGGTGGGTGCCCGGCGGAGGCGGCGAGGGGCTGCACACGATCCTGACCGACGAGCGGGACGCGCGCGCCGTGACGGTCGCGGTCTCCACCGCCGGGGTGTTCCGGACCTCCGACGGCGGCGCGAGCTGGGCCCCGGCCAACAAGGGGGTCTCGGCGGTCTTCCTGCCCGACCCGGACCCGGAGTTCGGCCAGTGCGTGCACAAGGTCAGCCGGGACGCGGCCGACCCGGACCGCCTCTATCTCCAGAACCACTGGGGCGTCTTCCGCAGCGACGACGCCGGGGGCCACTGGACGGACATCGGCGCGGGCCTGCCCTCGGACTTCGGCTTCGCCGTGGCCTCCCACCCGCACCGCGCGGACACCGCGTACGTCTTCCCGATCAACGCCGACGCCGACCGGGTGCCCGCCGAGCACCGCTGCCGGGTCTTCCGGACCACCGACGCGGGCGCCCACTGGGAGCCGCTGTCGGCGGGCCTGCCCGAGAGCGCGCACTACGGCACGGTGCTGCGGGACGCGCTCTGCACGGACGACGCGGACCCGGCCGGGGTCTACTTCGGCAACCGCAACGGCGAGTTGTACGCGAGCGCGGACGACGGGGACAGCTGGGAGCAGCTCGCCTCGCATCTCCCGGACGTGCTGTGCGTACGGGCGGCGGCGGTCGAGGTGTGAGCGCGTTGCGGAGCCCCTTTACGGAAGCCGCCAGTCGACCGGCTCGGCGCCCTGGGCGACGAGGAGTTCGTTGACCCGGCTGAACGGCCTGGAGCCGAAGAAGCCGCGGTCGGCGGACATCGGGGAGGGGTGGGCGGACTCGATGGCCGGCAGGTCGCCGAGCAGCGGCCGCAGATTGCGGGCGTCGCGGCCCCAGAGCACGGACACCAGTGGCTTGCCCCGGGCGGCCAGGGCACGGATGGCCTGCTCGGTAACCTCTTCCCAGCCCTTGCCGCGGTGCGCGCCGGGCGAGCGGGGCGCGGTGGTCAGCGCCCTGTTCAGCAGCAGTACGCCCTGGCGGGTCCACGGGGTCAGGTCGCCGTTCGACGGCCGGGGCAGCCCGAGGTCGGCGTTGAGCTCGCGGTAGATGTTCTCCAGACTGCCCGGCAGCCTGCGGACGTCCGGGGCGACCGCGAAGCTCAGCCCGATCGCCATCCCCGGTGTGGGGTACGGGTCCTGACCGACGATCAGGACCCGTACGTCCTCGAACGGCTGCTGGAACGCGCGCAGCACGTTCGCCCCGGAGGGGAGGTAGGTGCGGCCGGCCGCGACCTCCGCGCGCAGGAAATCGCCCATCGCGGCGATGCGCCCCGCCACGGGGGCCAGGGCGTCGGCCCAGCCGGGCTCGACTACTTCGTTCAACGGTCGCGCTGTCACGGAAGATCACCCTACCGGCGCAACGCGGTGCCCCGGGGATAGGGTGCTGCCCGTCCCTCACCTCTTCGCCCCCGGGAGCCGGTCCATGACGTCACACGGCCAACCGGGCGCCTTCGTCCTCGGCGTGGATTCGGGCGGCTCGGGGCTCCGGGTGGCGCTGGGCACGGCGGAGGCCGACGCCCCGCTGACGACCGTCGCGTGCGGCGGTCCGGTGCGCACCGGATCGCGCGGCATCGACGCCGCGCACCTCCTGGAGCAGGTGCTGCCCGCCGTACGCGGCCTGCTCGACGAGCACGGCCCCGGCGGGCGGATCACCGCCGCCGCGGTCGGCGCCGCGGGGATGGCCACGCTCGGCGACGAGCTGCGCGCCGAACTCCCGGGCGCCCTGGCGGACGCGCTGGGGGTCCGCCGGATCGCGCTCGCGGCGGACGCGGTGACCGCGTACGCCGGCGCGGTCGGGCAGCGGCCCGGTGCGGTGGTGGCCGCGGGCACCGGCCTGATCGCGCTGGGCACGGACCTGACGCGGTGGCGGCGGGCGGACGGCTGGGGGCACCTGCTGGGCGACAGCGGGGGCGGTGCCTGGATCGGGCGGGCCGGGCTCGACGCCGCGATGCGCGCGTACGACGGGCGGCGCGGCGGTTCACCCGCACTGCTGGCCCGGCTGGAAGCGGTGTTCGGGCCGCCTCAGGAGCTGCCCGGTCTGCTCTACCCGCGCACCGACCGGCCCGCGCTGCTGGCCTCGTTCGCACCGGAGGTGGCCGCGTGCGCGGACCGCGATCCGGTCGCGGCGGGCATCCTGTGGGGAGCCGCCGCGCACATCGCGGAGGCGGCCGCGGCGGTGTGCCCGGAGGCGAAGGCGGACGAGGACGCCTGCGAGGTCGCGCTGACGGGCGGGCTGTTCCGGATGGGCGAACCGTTGCTCGTACCGCTGCGCGAGGAGCTGGCACGGCTGCTGCCCCGGGCACGGGCCGTCCCCGGTTCGGGTGATCCCCTGATCGGTGCGCTGCGCATCGCCCAGGCCCTGGACGCCGGAGGGCTCAGGCTGCCGCACCACCCGACGCTGCTCTGCGTTCCGGCGCCCGGGCCCCGCCCGTAGGGCGACGGGCGCCCGGACGCTGACAGCAGATCAGGGCAGTCGCCCGGTAAGCCGCTGATCGGATAAAAGCGGACAGAGGCCGCTCGACCGGACCCTCCCCGCGCGGGGCGCCGTCCAAAACCAGTAGCATGCGGCGCCATGAGCACCCCCACTGGGCCCGCTTCCGGCCTGCCTGTACGAATGCCGCGACCTCGCCAGTCCGGACGGCACCGCCGCCCGGAGCCCGTGGTCGCACCCGAGGGCGCTGCCGCGCTCGTTCTCGCCGTTCCCGGTACCCCCTCCTCGACGAGCCGCGCTCTGGCCGAAGAGGTCATCAGCATCGCCCGTTCCGAGCTGCCCGGTCTGAACGCCCTGATCGGTTACGTGGACGGGGACGGCGCCGAGTACCCGGCGCTGGCCTCCGTGATCGCGCATTCCGCCGCCGAGCGCACCGCGCGCTACGAGCAGGCGCTGGCCGTGGGCCGTGAGGTCGCCGAGCCCGAGGGCCCGGCCGCCGTGGTGGTCCCGCTGCTCGCGGGCCCGGACAGCTCGCTGGTGCAGCGGATACGCCAGGCGATCACCGACAGCGAGGCCCCGGCGGAGCTGACCGACGTGCTCGGCCCGCACCCGCTGCTGGCCGAGGCGCTGCACGTCCGGCTGTCGGAGGCCGGGCTGGCCCGCGCGGACCGGGCCAGGCTCTTCACGGTGGCGACGGCCGCCGACGGCATCGTGCTCGCCACGGTGGGCGGCGAGGAGGCCGTGCAGGCGGCGGGGATCACGGGCATGCTGCTCGCGGCCCGGCTCGCGGTGCCGGTGATGGCCGCCGCGCTCGACGTGGAGGGTTCGGTCGCCGCGATCGCCGATCAGCTCAAGGGCTCCGGCTCGCTCCAGCTGGCCGTGGCGCCGTACCTGGTGGGCCCGGAGGTGGCGGAGGGCCTGCTGGACTCCGCGGCCAAGGAGGCCGGCTGCGCGAGCGCCCAGCCGCTGGGCGCGTACCCGGCGATCGGCAAGCTGGTCCTCTCGATGTACACCTCGGCCCTCGGGATCGTTCCCGCGGTGGCCCAGGGGGCGCAGGCCCGCTGACCCCTTCGGCATGCGTGAGGCCCCGGCCCGGACGGCAGTCCGGCACCGGGGCCTCGCCGGTTTTCAGCCGAAGACCACGCAGGACGCGGCCGGGGCCTCCAGGGTGCCGTCGTGGCGCGGGACACCGGTCTGGGGGTCCACGGTGAACCAGGCGACGTTCCCGCTGCGCTCGTTGGCCGCGTACAGCCGGTGCCCCGCCGGGTCCAGCGCGAGGTCGCGGGGCCAGTGCCCGCCGCAGCCCACGGTCGTGACCAGGGACGGCTTCTCACCGCTCGCGTCGAGCGCGAGGACGGAGATGCTGTCGTGGCCCCGGTTCGCCGCCCACACGAACCGGCCGTCGTGGGAGACGACGACCTCGGAGGCGTAGCTCTCACCGGTCACGCCCTCGGGGAGCACCGGGGTCTCGCCGAGCGGTTCCAGGACGCCGGCCGTGGCGTCCCAGCGGCACACAGTGAGCGTGGGTTCCAGTTCGTTCAACACGTAGGCGTGGCGGCCCGAGGGGTGGAAGGCCAGGTGGCGGGGGCCGGTGCCGGGGCGCAGGGCCGTCTCGCCGTGCGGGCGCACCTCGCCGGTGGCCGGGTCGACCGCGCAGACCCGTACCGAGTCGGTGCCGAGGTCGACGCTGAGCACCCAGGCCCCGGAGGGGTCGGGCAGGACCTGGTGGGCGTGCGGGCCCTCCTGGCGGTCCGCGACCGGCCCGCTGCCCTCGTGCGCGAGAACCGCCGCGACGGGGCCGAGGGTTCCGTCCCCGGCGACGGGCAGCACGCTGACGCTGCCCGAGCCGTAGTTCGCGGTGACCAGATGGCCGCCGGCGAGGGTGAGGTGGGTGGGGCCGTCGCCGTCCACCGCCCGGACCTCGCCGAGCGGACGGGGTTCGTCGGTGGTGACGTCCAGGGCCGCCGCACCCCCCGGCTCGGTCTCGCTGACCGCGTACAGGACCGTGCCGCCGGCGCCGAGCGCCAGGTAGGAGGGGTCGGGCACGGCGTCCGTGGCCCCCAGGACGGTGAGCGCGCCGGTCTCCGCGTCCACGGCGGCGACGGTGACGCCCCGCCCTCCCGCCGAGGTGAACGACCCGATGAATGCCCGTACCGCTCCGCTGCTGCTGTCCACCGCTGCTCCTCCCCGCCGGCTCTGCGCGGCGGACGTGGCCGTCGTGATCTTTTGCCGCGACGGTAGCAGCGTGCCGGTGCGGTCTAGACCAAGGGTGCCGGGTCCGGGCCCGGGCCCCAGGGGGTCAGGCGGTGACCAGGGGTGCGCTCGGCGGGCTGTGCAGCGGCGCGGCGAGTTCGGCGAGCGCGCGTTCCAGGCTGTGCAGATGGGCGAGGGCGGGTTCGGTGGTGACGGGGTGCGCCGGGACGGCGGACGCGACGGCCGTGCGGCCGGTCAGCGCCTCCACCGCGTTCTCGACGCGCCAGCAGGCGGCGGCGAGCCTGGCGTCGTGGGACGCCTCCGGGTCGGCGGCCACCGAGGCGAGGCCCCGCACCTCGCGGGCGCACGCGTCGAGCAGGGCCAGCACGTGTCCGGCCCGGGACCGGCGGGCGCGGAGCGGGCTCAGCGGGTGGACCAGCGGAGCGAGCGAGAGGCGGACGCGCCCGAGGAGCGCCTCCAGCTCCGCGATGCGCGGGGCCGGGTCGGCGGTGGCGGAGCCGGAGAGCCGGGCGGCGGCCTCCTCGGTGCAGGCGTGCACGCAGCGCAGGGCGCGCTGGATCCAGGCGTCGGTCGTGGCGTGCGTGGTGACGGGCAGGACGCACAGCACCGCGAGCATCGCCCCGAGCGCGCCGACGGCCGTCTCGCCGAGCCGCAGGGCGAGCAGCCCCGGGTCGAGCACGCCCAGCGAGCCGTAGAGCGCGCCGGCCATGACCGTCACGGAGAGCATCATCCAGGTGTAGGAGACCGCGGCCGTGTAGAAGATCCCGAACACCCCGGCGGCGACGACGAGGGCCGTGGGCACGGGCGCCCCGTGCAGCGGGACCACGACGGCGAGGCCGACCGGGATGCCGATGAGGGTGCCCAGCACCCGGCGGAAGCCGCGTACCAGGGTCTCGCCGCGCGAGGCGGTATTCACGAAGACCCACCAGGTGGCGCCGACGGCCCAGTACCAGCGCTGGTCGGACATCAGCTGCCCGGCCATGAGCGCGACGGCTCCGCCGGTGACCGCCTGGACGGCCTGGCGGGTGGTGACCCTGGCCAGGCCGGCGCCGGAGGGCGGGGCGGGCGCGGCGGGGACGGTCAGCCGGCGTTCGTAGCACCAGAGGCCGAAGCGGACGGCCGACGCGCAGAGCAGGGACAGGGCGACGGCGGAGTAGAGCCCGGGGAGCTGCCCGGGCAGCGTGTGGAGGAACTGCGCGGTGAAGAACGCCATGAAGGCGAAGATGCCGAGGGAGTGTCCGCGCGGCCCCCACCGCCTCGCGTAGACCCCCGCCCCCATCACCGCGAGGAACGCGGTGTCGCGGGCGAGCGGGTGGTCGTGGAGTACGGCGGCGAGCGCGAGTACCGGGAAGCCGACGGCAGGCAGCAGTGCGGTGGTGACCGCCTGGCCCCGGACCGTGGGGTCGGCGACGGTGAACAGGGCGAGCAGCGCGGCCAGGCCGCCGGTGATGGCCGCCACGAGCGAGTGGCCGACGAGTCCGCACACCACGACGGCGAGTCCGATGCCGAGCACCGCACGGCAGGCGAAGCGCAGGCGCAGCCGCCCCGGATCCCGGGCCACGAACGCTTTCCTCAGCACTGCTGCTCCCCCGGTCCGGTTCACCGGCTCTCCCTCCAGGCATGAAAAAGGCGCCGCGGAGGTCCGCAGCGCCATCGACAGATACATAAGACCACCCGAAGGGCGGTTGGCTCAAATTGAACTCGATTCACTGGACCATTGGCCCACTCCACAGCCCATCTGAACAACCAGCCGCCGGCCAACGGACCAGCACCACCGAGGGCCGCCCCGTGACGCACTTCCCTTGGTCTAGACATGTCAAATTGCCATCGCTACGCTCATCCTTGGTCTAGACCGCAGCACTCTCCGGACATCACCCCACACATCCAGGAGCGACGTATGCGCAAGAGGATCACTTCGTTACTGGCCGGGCTGGCGGTCGCCGGCGCGGCCCTGCTGGCCACCTCGGCCCCCGCCCAGAGCCACGGCTACACCGACTCCCCCATCAGCCGGCAGCAGCTCTGCGGCATCGGCACCGTCAAGCGCTGCGGGCAGATCCAGTGGGAGCCCCCGAGCGTCGAGGGCCCGAAGGGCTTCCCCACCCGGGGCCCGGCCGACGGCCACATCTGCTCGGGCGGCATCGGCCGCTTCTCCGAGCTGGACGACCCGCGCGGCGGCGCCTGGCCCGCCACCAAGGTCACCGCCGGCCAGAACTACACCTTCAACTGGCGGATCGAGGCCCGGCACGCCACGACCGACTTCCGTTACTACATCACCAAGGACGGCTACGACCCCGCCAGGCCGCTCACCCGGGCCGACCTGGAGACGCAGCCGTTCCTCACGGTGCCCTTCGGCGGACGGCTGCCCGGCTCGACGGTCAGCCACTCCGGCGTACTGCCGCAGAAGTCCGGCAAGCACCTGATTCTCGGCGTGTGGACGATCGCCGACACCGGCAACGCGTTCTACGCCTGCTCCGACGTGCAGTTCTGACCGTCCGGCCCGTGCCCCGCGCCACCCGCCCGCGCGCGGGGCACATCCGGCCGCGACGGTGACGCGGGGACCGTCGCGGACGGAGGCCGTTGGTACAGTCGCTGGCCCCCGGAGGACGCACCGAAAGAGGCCGGCGAAGCATGGCGGTGGACGCACTCGACACCCGTATCCTGCGGCTGCTCATCGAGCAGCCGCAGACGAGCGTGCGCGAGTACGCACGCATCCTGTCCATCGCCCGGGGCACCCTCCAGGCACGCATCGACCGGCTGGAGCGGGACGGTGTGATCACCGGGAGCGGCCCCTTCCTCTCCCCCGCCGCACTCGGCCACCCCGTCCTCGCCTTCGTGCACCTGGAGGTCACGCAGGGCCACCTGGACGAGGTCGGCGACGCTCTCGCCGCCGTGCCCGAGATCATCGAGGCGTTCTCGACCACGGGCGGCGGCGACCTGCTGACCCGGGTGGTCGCCCGGGACAACGGGCACCTGGAGGACGTCATCCAACGGCTCATCCGGCTGCCCGGCGTGGTCAGGACCCGGACCGAGGTCGCACTGCGCGAACGTGTGCCGCACCGGCTGCTTCCCCTCGTCGAATCGCTGGGCGGCGCCGCCCGTTGAGGAGGGCCGGTCGTACGGGGTCCGCGCGCCGGATATCCTGATCTTGCCGCGCTCCCCCACCCCGCTCTCGCCCCGGCGAGGCCGTCGCCGCGGCAGTCGAAGCGGTCCTCGGTCCGGGCCGCGCGAGGCCGAGCTATCGAGATTGGTGTGCACAGGTGCTGGTTGCTGGTCGGTACCGGCTGATATCCGCCATCGGCCGGGGCGGGATGGGTGAGGTCTGGCGGGCCACCGACGAAGTCCTCGGCCGTGCCGTCGCCGTGAAGCTGCTCCTCGGGGAACACGCCGACGAGTCGGCCACCGCCCGGTTCCGTCTGGAGGCCCAGACCGCCGCCCGCCTGAGCCACCCTCATCTGGTGGCCGTCTTCGACTTCGGGGCCTGGGAGAACCGGCTCTTCCTCGTGATGGAGCTGGTCGAGGGCCGGAGCCTGGCGGATCTGCTGCTGGCCCAGGAACGGCTGGGCCCCGAACAGGCCGCCCGCATCGCGGGGCAGGCCGCCGCCGGGCTGGCCGCCGCGCACCGCCAGGGCATCGTCCACCGCGACATCAAGCCCGGAAACCTCATGCTGGACGGCGAAGGCACCGTCAAGATCGGGGACTTCGGCATCGCGCAGTTCGTGGACGACCCGTCCGCCGCGCTGACGACGACGGGCCAGATCGTCGGTACGAGCCTCTACCTCGCCCCGGAGCGGGCGCTCGGCCGGACGGCCGACGCCGCGTCCGACATGTACTCGCTCGGCTGCGTCGTCTACCAACTGCTGCTCGGCGAGCCGCCGTTCCGTTCGGACACCGCGACGGCCACCCTCTACCAGCACGTGGACACGCCTCCGGTGCCGCTGCGCCGCCGCGGCGTGGACGTCCCCGCCGCCTTCGACACGTACCTGCTCGGTCTGCTGGCCAAGCAGCCGGAGGACCGGCCCACCGCCCAGCAGGTCGCCGACTGGTTCCACAGCGACGCCTGGCGGGGCCGCCCGGAACCGCTGCCGCCGCACCACCCGGAGCCCGCGCGGGTGCCGGCCCCCGCGCACTTCCCCGCCTCGCCCGCCCCGCTGCCCGGAGCGGACTCCGGTGCGCCGACGACGTACCGGCTGCCGCAGGCACCGGCGGGACACGGCACCCCGCAAGGACCTGGCGGGCACGGACGGCGTGCGGCGGCCAGGACCGGGACGGGCCGGCGGCGGACCGCCGGCGAGGCGATCCGGCGCCGGCCCAGGGTGGCCAGTGCCATCGCGGGTGCGATCGCCTTCCTGGCGGCCGTGTTCCTGGGGATGAGCCTGTTCTCCGGGCGGTGACTACCAGCGGTCGTGGACCGTCGCGCGGAACCTCCGGTCGTAGAGGTCGCGCACCGCGTCCAGCGTGCCCTGCGGGAGCGGGACGAGCGCGGCGGCGGCCGCGTTGGCCCGTGCCTGCTCCGTCGAGCGGGCGCCGGGGATGACGCTGGTGACACCCGGCTGCTGGATGATCCAGCGCAGCGCCGTCTGCGCCGGGGCCGCTCCCCCGGGGGCCAGCGCGGCGAACTCGGCAGCGGCGGCCACACCCGTTCCGTAGTCGACGCCGGAGAAGGTCTCGCCCTGGTCGAACGCCTCGCCGTGCCGGTTGAAGGTGCGGTGGTCCTCGGGGGCGAAAACGGTGTCCGCGGTGTACTTGCCCGAGAGCAGACCGGAGGCCAGCGGCACCCGGGCGATGATGCCCACACCGGCCGCCCGCGCCGCCGGCAGGACCTCGTCCAGCGGCTTGAGGCGGAACGGGTTCAGGATGATCTGGACGCTCGCCACCCCCGGGCGGGCGATGGCCGTCAGCGCCTCGGCGCACGTCTCGACGCTGACCGCGTAGGCGGCGATGCGCTGCTCGGCGACGAGCGTGTCCAGCGCGTCGTACACCTCGTCGGAGGAGTAGACCGCGGTGGGCGGACAGTGCAGCTGCACGAGGTCAAGGGTGTCGACGCCCAGGTTGGCGCGGGAGCGGTCGTTCCAGGCGCGGAAGTTGTCCAGGGTGTAGTTCTCCGGCACCTGGTCGACGCGACGGCCCATCTTCGTCGCCACGAAGACCCCGGCGTCGGGCCGCTCCTTCAGATAGCGGCCGATGAGCTGTTCGCTGCGGCCGTCCCCGTAGACGTCCGCCGTGTCGAAGAAGGTGACCCCCGATTCGACGGCCGCGTCGAGCACTCCGAGGGCGTCCTCCTCGCGGACCTCACCCCAGTCCCCGCCGAGTTGCCAGGTGCCCAGTCCGACGACCGACACATTGCGTCCGGTCCTGCCCAGTTCGCGCTGTTCCATGGGGATCATGCTACGTCCGCCCCGGTGGCCTGCCCGAGCGCGGTGAGGCGCGCCATCTCCTCGTCGGTCAGGCGCAGGGCGCCCGCCGCCACGTTGGCCTCCAGGTGGGCGGGGTCGCCGGTCCCCGGGATGGCCAGGACGTGCGGGCCCTGCTGGAGGCTCCATGCCAGCCGGACCTGGGCGGGCGAGGCGTCCCGGGCGCGGGCCACGTCGAGCAGCGCCTCGTGCTCGGCGACGACCCCGGACTCCCGGCCGGCGCCCGCGATGGCGTAGAAGGGGACGAAGGCGATGCCCAGTTCACCGCACAGGCGCAGGACGTCCTGGGAGTCGGCGCGCCGCTCGCCGACGCCGTAGCGGTTCTGCACGCAGACGACGGGGGCGATGGCCCGGGCCTCGGTTATCTGCTCCGGCCAGACGTTGGACAGGCCCAGGTGGCGGATGAGCCCTTCCTCGCGCAGTTCGGCCAGGGCGCCGAAGAGGTCGGAGACGGGGCGGTTGCCGTTCATCCGGAGGTTCACCACGTCGAGGTGGTCGCGGCCGAGCTGACGGATGTTCTCCTGGACCTGGCCGCGCAGCTGCTCGGGGCGGGCCCAGTCGAGCCAGTCGCCGGAGGGGCCGCGGCCCGGGCCCACCTTGGTGGCGATGACCAGGTCCTCCGGGTAGGGGCCGAGCGCCCGGTTGATCAGCTCGTTGGCCGAGCGCAGGGGCGAGAAGTAGAAGGCCGCCGTGTCGATGTGGTTCACGCCCAGCTCGACGGCGCGGCGCAGCACCGCGACGGCCCGGTCCCGGTCGTGCGGAGTGCGCTCGTCGCTGAACGCCCGGCCGTTCTGGGTCAGCCGCATGGCACCGAAGCCCATCCGGTTGACGGTCAGATCACCGAGCCGCCAGGTGCCGGCGGCCGCCGCGGTGAGGGAGTACGAGGTCAAGGCTGGTGCCTTCCTTGTGGGTTGGAGCAGGAGGAGGAAAGACAACACATGAAGGGTAGCCAGAAGTGCTTGCATGCCTGCCGATTGAGTGATATGATCGCCTCGACAGTTGCGTGCAGATCACCATTCTGGTGAGAGTGCAGGATAACGTCCCCCTCCTCGCCTGTCCATCCCCCCTTCTCGTGCGTTTCCCGCGGCACGTCCTCCCGACTTGACAGGACTTGCCAACTCCCTTGCGGGCGCCCGCAGTTCGTTGACGAGGTCATGACCACATGTGAGTGTTCGGTCGCTCGATCACGGACACCATGAGGAGCCTCGATGAAACGCAGACCGATGACGGCCGGGACGACCCTGGCCGTCCTCGCCGGGATGCTGGTCGCCGTCAGCGGCCCGTCCGCCTCGGCGGACCCCGCACCGCCGCCCGCCCCCAAGGCACTCACCACCGCCGTCTCGGCCGCCGACAAGGCCGCCGCCAGCGGGCTCGACACCCTGGCCAAGGGGCCGGAGGAGCGCTACGAGCGCCGGATGGTCACCCCGTGGATCAACGGCCTCTACTCCGTCGCGTACGAGCGCACCTACCGCGGCCTGCCCGTCGTCGGCGGGGACGCCGTCGTGGTGGCCGACTCCAAGGGGCGGGTGCGCGGTTCGCAGTCGGCGGTCTCGCGGCGCATCAACGTGCCCACCACCGCGACCGTCTCCGCGAAGACCGCCGAGGCCACCTCCCGCAGGCAACTGCGCACGGTGGACAAGGTCGAGAGCCACCGGCTCGTCGTCCGGGCCACCGGCAAGCGCTCCCGGCTGGCCTGGGAGACCGTACTCACCGGCCGGACCGCGAAGGCGCCCAGCCGGCTGCACGTGTTCGTGGACGCGGGCACCGGCGCGGTCCTCGACAGCTACGACGACGTGCGCGCCGGCACCGGCAACAGCCAGTGGAACGGGCCGAGCCCGCTCACCATCAACACCACGTCCTCCGGCGGAAGCTACGCGCTCCGCGACCCGAGTCGCACCGGCCTCAGCTGCGCCGACTACAGCACGGGGAGCGTGTTCACCAAGTCCACCGACTCCTGGGGCACCGGCAGCGCGTCCAGCAAGGAGACCGGCTGCGTCGACGTGATGTGGGCGGCCCAGCACGAGTGGGACATGCTGCGCGACTGGCTCGGCCGCAACGGCCACGACGGCAACGGCCGCAGCTGGCCGGTCAAGGTCGGCCTCAACGACGTCAACGCCTACTGGGACGGCTCCACGGTCTCCATCGGCCACAACCAGGCGAACCAGTGGATCGGCGCGATGGACGTCGTGGCCCACGAGTTCGGCCACGGCATCGACCAGTACACCCCGGGCGGCGCCAACAACGAGTCCGGGCTCGGCGAGGCCACCGGCGACATCATGGGCGCGCTGACCGAGGCGTACACCAATGAGCCGGCCCCGTACGACGACCCGGACTACACCGTCGGCGAGAAGATCGACCTCGTCGGCAACGGGCCGATCCGGATCATGTACAACCCCGGCCAGATCGGCGACCCGAACTGCTACAGCTCCTCCATACCCAACACCGAGGAGCACGCGGCGGCCGGGCCCCTCAACCACTGGTTCTACCTGCTCGCCGAGGGCTCCAGCCCCGGTGGCGGCAAGCCTTCCAGCCCGACCTGCAACAACTCCTCGGTGACCGGTGTGGGCATCCAGAGCGCCGGCAAGGTGTTCTACGGCGGCATGCTCCTGAAGACCAGCGGCATGACGTACAAGCGCTACCGTACGGCCACCCTCACCGCGGCCAGGAACCTCGACGCCACCTGCACGCTGTACAACCGCACGAAGGCGGCGTGGGACGCGGTCAGCGTGCCCGCCCAGAGCAGTGACCCGACCTGCTCGCCGAGCGGCAACAACGACTTCTCGCTGTCCCTGGACCCGGCGTCCGGCTCGGTGAAGCCCGGCAGCTCGGTGACGGCCACCGTGCGTACGACGGTCACCTCCGGCAGCGCCCAGACGGTGAACCTGTCCGCGAGCGGCCTGCCCAGCGGGGTGACCGTTTCGTTCAGCCCGTCCTCCGTGCAGTCCGGCGGCACCTCCGCCATGACCGTCTCGACGACGTCGGCCGCCGCCCCCGGCTCGTACACCTTCACCGTGAAGGGCGCGGGCACCCAGGACCACACCGCGCAGTACACCCTCACCGTCGATGACGGCGGCGGCACGCCCGGCGGCACCCCGCCCGACATCGACGTCGCCGAGGTGCAGGCGCACCTCACCCAGTTCAACACCATCGCCTCGCAGAACGGCGGCAACCGGCGGGCCGGGAGCAGCGGCTACAACGCCTCGCTCTCCTACGTGAAGGGCAAGCTCCAGGCGGCCGGCTACACCGTCACCGAGCAGACCTGCGCCACCTGCACCTACGCCGGCAAGAACCTCATCGCGGACTGGCCCGGCGGGCCCGCCGGCAGCACCCTGATGTTCGGCGCGCACCTGGACGGCGTGTCCGCCGGTCCCGGCATCAACGACAACGGCTCCGGCTCGGCCACCCTGCTGGAGAACGCGCTCGCACTCGCCCAGCAGAACCCCACCATGACCAAGCACGTCCGGTTCGCCTGGTGGAACGGCGAGGAGCAGGGCCTCCAGGGCTCCCAGTACTACGTGAGCCAGCTGAGTCCGGCACAGCGCAGCGCCATCACCGCCTACTACAACTTCGACATGGTGGCCTCGGTCAACGGCGGCTACTTCATCAACAACCTCACCTCCGCCGCGTCGGCCCCGATGAAGGCGTACTGGGACTCCCTCGGTCTCGCCCCGGAGGAGAACGTGGAGGGCCAGGGCCGCTCCGACGACTACTCCTTCCAGCAGGCGGGCATCGCGACCTCGGGGTACGCCACCGGGGCCAGTGACACCAAGACCTCCGGGCAGGCGTCCAAGTGGGGTGGGACGGCGGGCCGTTCGTACGACCCGTGCTACCACTCCTCCTGCGACACCACCGCCAACATCAGCGCCACCGCGCTGAACCGCAGCGCCGACGGGGTCGCGTACACGCTGTGGAAGTCCGCCGTGGGCTCCACCGCGCCCGACGACGACTTCTCCGTCTCGGTGAACCCGGTCTCGGGCAGCGTCCAGCCGGGCGGATCGGTCACCGCGACCGTGTCCACGGCCACCACCGGCGGCGACGCGCAGAGTGTCCGGCTTTCGGCGTCCGGTGCGCCGAGCGGCGTGACCGTCTCCTTCTCGCCCACGTCGGTGCAGTCGGGCTCGTCCGCCACGATGACGGTCTCCGCGAGCACCCAGACCGCGGCGGGTACGTACACGCTCACCGTGACCGGCACCGGCACGGCCACCCACACCACCACCTACTCGCTGGTGGTCGGAGGCGGCGGCGGCTGCCAGTCCCGGCAGGTCGTGACCAACGGCGGGTTCGAGAGCGGGACCGCACCGTGGACGCAGACCGACGGTGTGATCAACAACCGGACCTCCGAGAAGCCCGCGCACAGCGGCTCGTACCAGGCGTGGCTCGGCGGCTGGGGCAGCACCCACTCCGACTACGTCACGCAGTCGCTGACCGTGCCGGCCGGCTGCTCGTCGTACCGGCTGTCGTTCTATCTGCGCACCGATTCCGCCGAGACGCCCGACGGGAACGCGTACGACACGTTCACCGTGAAGCTGGGGTCCCGGACGCTGGCCACGTACTCGAACCTCGACGCGGCCGGGGGCTACGTCCTGCGGACCTTCGATGTCGCGTCGGCCGCCGGGCAGACGGTGACGCTGGGCTTCACCAGTAAGGAGGACGCCTACCTGCAGACCAGCTTCGTCGTGGACGACGTGGCCCTGGACGTGAGCTGACCGCCGAGGGCGTGTGTACGAGGGGCGGGGCGTGGACCACACGCCCCGCCCCTGTGCTTCAGCGGACGACTGCGGCCAGCCTGCGGACGAAGTCCCCGGTCTCCGCGCACCCGTCGAAGCGGCCGGCCAGTCGCCCGTACAGTCCGCGCAGCTCCTGGCCGAGCAGGGTCGCGGGGTGCACCGCGGTGCTGTCCAGGACCGGTCCGGCCACCGCCGGGACGGCGGCCGGTTCGCCCGCGCAGACGTACGCGTCCGCCGTGCGGGCCAGGAGCAGCCTGCGGGCCGAGTGCAGGCCCGGTGGCAGCAGCCGGATCGCGCTGCCGGCCGCGTCCAGGGCGCGCAGCGCGTGTTGGCGCTCCCCCGTCGCGGCGGCGAGGTCGCGCAGGGCGCCCGCCGCGCCGGACTCCACCCGCAGGCGCACGGAGGCGACGGAGAGCCAGGGCGCCTCGGCCTCGTCCCGCTCACCGGCCAGATCCATCTGCGACCAGGCCCGGGCGATGTGGTGCAGGGTGCGGTCGGCGTCGCCGAGCACCGCGTGGCCGCGCGCCTGGTACAGGTCGCTCATGGCTCCCGCCCAGTGGCGGCCCGCCGCTGCCTGGCGCACGGCCTCGCCGTACGCCAGGGCGGACGGGCCGTCGCCCTCCAGCCTGGCCAGGGTGCTCATGTCGCTGAGCGCCGCCACCCGGACGCCGACGTGGCCGGACACGGCCGCCCACACCAGGGAACGGTCCAGCCAGGCCATCGCCGTGCCGTTGCGGCCCCACAGGAGCCGGAGGCAGCCGGCCGACTGCGCGTACTCGGCGGCCAGGGCGGCGAGTTGGCGCTGGTACGGGGCGGCCGGGAGGGCCATCCAACGGAGCATCGCGTGCAGGGTGCGCTCGACCACGGCGGTCGCTCCGGGCCAGGCGCGCTCCTCGTCGGCGCGCAGGCAGACGGCGAGCAGCGCGGTCAGTGCGTGCACCGTGTCGGTGTCCAGGGCAGGGCGGTCGGCGGCGTCGGGGCCCAGAACGCAGAACCGCGCGTGCAGGGCGACGACATCGGCGAGCGCCGGGACCGCGCAGCCGTCTCGCCCGTGCAGCGGGCAGACCAGGCCGTACGCCGGGAGCCGTCCGGGCAGGACGGTATCCGGAGGCAGCATCGCCGGGAGTTCCCCGCCTCGGGGCTCGCCGGGCAGCGGGTCCTGCCGGACCGGGGCGGTAAGGGGTCCGGGCGCGACAGGGACCGCCGACGCCCGCTCACCCGCCTCCGCCTCCGCCTCCTCGCAGGCGGCGACGAGGTCACCGTCGGCCCGCAGCAGCTGATCCAGGCGGCGGGCCAGCGGGAGCGGGGTGCGGCGGCTGCCGTGTTCGAGTTTGCTGATGGCGGTGTGGTCGTAGCCGACCCGGGCGCCCACCTGGGCCTGGGTGAGACCGGCCCGCCTGCGCCAGCGACGCAGCCGGGTGCCGAACGACCGCCACGCCTGGATACCCCGGGCGTCCGCGGGTGCGGGGCCCGTCACCTCGGTCACCCCGGGCCTCGTCGCGCCTGGTCAGGGCTGCTTCTCGCGCCACGCTCACGGCTCATGCCCCGGAGGATAGCGAGGGGCCGGGGCCGCTGTCCCCACGGCGGGAACAACATGTCCGGTAACAGGCGCGGGAGTCGGCGGCGGAGAGGTCCGCGCGTCCGGCGCGCTCGCCCGGTGATTGCGGTGGCAACGACCCGCTCGGGCCCTACTCACTCCCGTACGCACCCCGTCATCACCTGAACCGACGGTGCGTCAGCTCTCGGGCACCGGCGCCCGCAAGATGTCCGCAAGGCGGACACTCGTGAGCTTTCCGTCGTCAACTGTTGTTCTCAGGGCCACGTGAACAAGCTGTTCCGGCACACCTATTGACGCGTCGGAAGCCAGGGTGAAGTATCCCCATCGGCCGGAGAGAGCGCTCTCCGGCTGTGTGTCGTGCACCCGTTCCGCGACTCAGGAGACAAGCCCCCATGTATGGACCCCCCTCGCTCCGCAGACCCGCACCTTCGACCGGAAGAAGACGCACCGGCGTACTGGCCGCCGTCGCCGGTCTCGTCGTCTCGCTCCTCGCCTTCGTACCCTCCACCCCGGCCGGCGCGGCCCCTTCCCTGCTCTCGCAGGGCAAGACGGTGACCACGTCCAGCCAGGAGAGCGCCGGCACCCCCGCCACCGCCGCCGTCGACGGCGACAACGGCACCCGCTGGTCGAGCGCGTTCTCCGACCCGCAGTGGCTCAAGGTCGACCTGGGCACCTCCGCCTCGGTCAGCCAGATCGCGCTGAAGTGGGAGGCCGCCTACGCCAAGAGCTACAAGATCGAGTTCTCCACGGACAACAACACCTGGAGCACGGCCTACTCGACCACCACGGGCCCCGGCGGCAACGAGACGCTGAACGTCTCGGGCACCGCCCGCTACGTGCGGCTGACCGGCACCGCCCGCGCCACCGGGTACGGCTACTCGTTGTGGGAGTTCCAGGTGTTCGGCACCACCGGCGGCGACGGTGGCCCGCAGCTCCCGGGCGGCGGTGACCTCGGCCCCAACGTCCTGGTCTTCGACCCGTCGACGCCGGGCATCCAGGCCAAGGTCGACGAGATCTTCCACCAGCAGGAGTCGGCGCAGTTCGGCAACGGCCGCTACGCGCTGCTCTTCAAGCCGGGCACGTACAACAACATCAACGCGCAGATCGGCTTCTACACGTCGATCGCCGGCCTCGGCCTCAAGCCCGACGACACCACCTTCAACGGTGATGTCACCGTGGACGCGGGCTGGTTCAACGGCAACGCCACGCAGAACTTCTGGCGTTCGGCGGAGAACCTGGCGCTGAACCCGGTCAGCGGCACCGACCGCTGGGCGGTCTCGCAGGCCGCGCCGTTCCGCCGGATGCACGTCAAGGGCGGCCTCAACCTCGCCCCGAACGGCTACGGCTGGGCGAGCGGCGGCTACATCGCCGACAGCAAGATCGACGGCCAGGTCGGCCCGTACTCGCAGCAGCAGTGGTACACCCGCGACAGCTCCATCGGCAGCTGGGGCAACGGCGTCTGGAACATGACGTTCTCCGGCGTCGAGGGCGCCCCGGCGCAGAGCTTCCCCAACCCCCCGTACACCACCCTGCAGAACACCCCGGTCTCCCGCGAGAAGCCGTTCCTCTACCTGGACGGCAACGACTACAAGGTCTTCGTCCCCGCCAAGCGCACCAACGCGCGCGGTGTCTCCTGGAGCGGGACCCCGCAGGGCGAGTCCATCCCGCTGAGCCAGTTCTACGTCGTCAAGCCGGGGGCCACCGCCGCCACCATCAACGCGGCCGTCCAGCAGGGCCTGCACCTGCTGTTCACACCCGGCATCTACCACGTGAACCAGACGATCAACATCGACCGCGCCAACACCGTCGTGCTGGGCCTCGGCCTCGCCACGATCATCCCCGACAACGGGGTCACCGCCCTCAAGGTCGGTGACGTGGACGGCGTGAAGCTGGCCGGACTGCTCGTGGACGCCGGACCGCAGAACTCCCAGGTCCTCGTGCAGGTCGGCCCCGAGGGCGCCTCCGCGAGCCACGCCGCCAACCCGACCAGCGTCCAGGACGTGTTCGTCCGGGTCGGCGGCGCGGGCGCCGGCAAGGCGACCACGGGCATGGTGATCAACAGCAACGACACGATCATCGACCACACCTGGCTCTGGCGCGCCGACCACGGCGAGGGCATCGGCTGGGAGACCAACCGCTCCGACTACGGCCTCCAGGTCAACGGCGACAACGTCCTGGCCACCGGGCTCTTCGTCGAGCACTTCAACAAGTACGACGTCCGCTGGTCCGGCGAGAACGGCAAGACGATCTTCTTCCAGAACGAGAAGGCGTACGACGCCCCCAACCAGGACGCCGTGCAGAACGGCAGCATCAAGGGCTACGCCGCCTACAAGGTGGACGACTCGGTCACCACCCACGAGGGCTGGGGACTGGGCAGCTACTGCTACTTCAACGTCGACCCCGGCATCCGCCAGGACCACGGCTTCGAAGCCCCGGTCAAGGCAGGCGTGAAGTTCCACGACCTGCTCGTCGTCTCACTCGGCGGCCAGGGCCAGTACAACCACGTCATCAACGACACCGGCGCCCCGACCTCCGGGACCTCGACCGTGCCGTCGAACGTGGTGTCCTACCCCTGACGGGGACACGCAGGACATCCGGCACCTGAGGTGAACCGGCGCGGGGCCCGGCAGTCCGCCGGGCCCCGCGTCCGCTCACAGCAGTCCGCCGGGCGGCGGGCCGCCGAGTGCCTGCTCGGACCAGATGACCTTGCCCCGGTCGGTGTACCTGGTCCCCCAGCGCTCCGCGAACTGGGCGACGAGGAAGAGACCCCGGCCGCCCTCGTCGGTGGTGGTGGCGTAGCGAAGGTGCGGGGAGGTGCTGCTGCAGTCCGACACCTCGCAGGTCAGGGCCCTGTCGTGCAGAAGCCGGACCGTGATGGGCCCGGAGCCGTAGCGGATGGCGTTGGTGACGAGCTCGCTCAGGATGAGTTCGGTGACGAAGCCCTCCTCTTCGAGGCCCCGGTCGGAGAGCCAGCGCATGGCCTGCTTACGGATTCCGGCGACAGCGGCGGGGTCCGGGGGCACGTCCCACTCGACGCGCCGGGACGGATCCAGGGTGCGGGTCCGGGCGACCAGCAGGGCCACGTCGTCACCCGGGCGGCTGGGCAGCAGGGCCTCCAGCACGTCGTCACAGGTCTCCTCGGGGGTGCGGTCGCGGTCGGCGAGCGAGCGGCGCAGCAGGTCCAGGCCGTCGTCGATGTCCCGGTCGCGGCGCTCCACCAGACCGTCCGTGTAGAGGACGAGGCGGCTGCCCTCGGGGACGTCCAGCTCGGTCATCTCGAAGGGCATGCCGCCGATCCCGAGGGGCAGTCCGGCCGGGATCTCCGGGAAGCCGACCGTGCCGTCGGGCAGCACGAGCGCGGGCCCGGGGTGGCCGGCCCTGGCGACGGTGCAGCGGCCGGTCACGGCGTCGTAGATCGCGTACAGGCAGGTGGCACCGGTGATCGCGCCGCCGTCCGACTCCTCGTCCTGGTCCATCCTGACCACCAGTTCGTCCAGGTGGCCGAGGAGTTCGTCGGGTGCCAGGTCGAGCGTGGAGAAGTTGAGGACGGTCGTGCGCAGCCGGCCCATGGTGGCCGCCGCGTGCAGCCCGTGCCCGACGACGTCGCCGACGACGAGGGCGACCCGGGCGCCGGACAGCGGGATCACGTCGAACCAGTCGCCGCCCACGCCCGCCTGGGCCGGCAGATAGCGGTAGGCGACGTCCAGGGCGTTCTGCTCGGGCAGGCCGCGCGGGAGGAGGCTGCGCTGAAGGGTGACCGCCATCTCGTGCTCGCGGGTGTAGCGGCGGGCGTTGTCGACGCTGACCGCGGCGCGGGCCACCAGTTCCTCGGCGAAGGAGAGGTCGTCGAGGTCGAAGGGTTCCTCGTTGTGCGCGCGCCAGAAGTTGGCGATGCCCAGGATGACGCCGCGGGCCCGCAGCGGCACCGAGAGCAGTGAGTGGTAGCCGTACTCCAGGACGCGGGCGGCCTGTTCCGGGTCGCTCTCGCACCACTGCCGGGAGGCGGCCAGGTCGGAGACGATCCAGGTGTGCCCGACGCCGGTGCCCAGGCCCTCGGCGGTGGTCGGGACGTGACCCACGACGTGCCCGGCCGGGTGGAACGGGTGATCCTCGGTGGCACTGCGGACGGCGGTGCGGCGGAGCTCCAGCGTGTCACCGGTGGGCGGTCCCGGCTCCCCGCCGCGCAGGACGGCGTCGGCCAGGTCGACCGTCACGCTGTCGGCGAATCCGGGGACGGCCACGTCCGCGAGTTCCTGAGCGGTGGTGGTGACGTCCAGGGTCGTCCCGATCAGGGCGCCCGCCCGGTAGAGGAGCGTCAGCCGTTCCCGTACGGTCTCGGCCCGGCCGGTGAGTGCCCGCAGTTCGGTGGTGTCGCGGAGGGTGGCGACCATGCCGGGCTGGCCGCCGCGCTCCTCGGTGGGGCGGAGGTTGACGGCCAGCAGCCGGTCCCCGGCGGGCCGCAGCTCGTCCGTGGCGACCTGCCCGGAGGCCAGCAGCTCCGCGGTGCCGGACGCCAGCCCGAGGTCGGTCACCGCGCGGCCCTCGGCGTCGGGCGGGAGGCCGAGCAGCCGCCGGGCCTCGTCGTTGGCGAGCAGCAGCCGGTGGTCGGCGCCGATGATGAGGACGCCCTCGCGCACGGCGTGCAGCACGGCGTCGTGGTGTTCGTACATCCGGGTCATCTCGGCCGGGCCGAGGCCGCGCGTCTGGCGGCTGAGCCGGCGGCTGACCAGGGCGGCGCCGGCCGTGGTGAGGGCGAGGGCGGCGACCCCCGCGCCGACGGTGAGCGGGATGCTCGGGTACGCCAGCTTGTTCACGGCCGCGACCTTGATGCCCACCGCGACCAGCCCGGCAGGCGTTCCGTCCCTGCGCGGGACGGGCACCGCCGAGCTGACGGCCTTGCCCCGGCTGGCGTCGACGGTCCGGGTGACCGGCCCGTGTTCCAGGGCCTCCTTGAACGGGCCGGGGATCTGCTTGCCGATGAGCGCGATGTCGGGGTGGGTGTAGCGGATGCCGTCGGTGCCGGCCACGATGACGTATTCGACGTCGGTGCTCTGCCGGATCTCCTCGGCGCGTGGCTGGAGGGCGGCCGTGGGGTCCTTGCTGTCGAGCGCCGCCGCCACGCCCGGGGCGTGCGCGAAGGTCTCCGCGACGCTCAGGGACTGGGCCCGCGCCGCGCTCATGCTGTCGCGCCGGCCCTGCACGACGAGGGCGACGACGGCGGCGGCGTCGAGCAGGACGACGATGCCGAGCATGAGGACGAAGAACTGTCCGGCGACGGTGCGGACGCTGAAGAGGAAGCGCGGACCGCGCCCCGGGGAGATCCGCCCGTGCGGCGGGCCGGCGGGCGCGGGTGCGTCACCGCCCGGGTGGCCGCCCTCGTGTCGCTGCGGACGCCGGGCGGAGCGGTGAAACCTCGCCCGGAATCGACCTGTGCCACCCACATATCCAGGTTTAACACGGATCGTCGCAGGGCGATCGGCGTGCGGGACCGGCCCATGTGCCCCGGCGGGCCGGGCGGGGCGCGATCGGGTGACACGCCGTCGGCGGGTGCGCGCCCGGGAGCCGGGAGCGCCGCCGTGGCCCGATGATCCGGAAATGGTGCCTGTATTCCTGACCAAGGCGGTCGAGCTGCTGCTCGGCCGGGAGAACCGCTCACTGCATCTGAAGGCGGCGGGCTGGGCGACGGTACTGCTCGCCCTGACCGTGCTGGCCGGCTCCTGGCTGGTGGTCCTGGCCGAGCGGCACGCGCCGGACGCCACGATCACCTCGTATCCGCGGGGGCTGTGGTGGTCGGTGGAGACCGCGACGACCGTCGGTTACGGGGACCTCTTCCCGGTGACGCTGTGGGGGCGGATCGTCGCCGTCGTCGTGATGGGTGTCGGCATCACGACGTACGGGATGGTCACGGCCGCCCTCGCGACCTGGTTCGTCGGGCACGAACAACGGCGCCGTCACCGGCTGACCGCCGAGGCCGAGCACGCCGCGCGCCGGATGCGGGACGACACGGAGCGGCTGCTGCACGAGCGCTTCGACCGCATCGAGCGGCTGCTCGCCGACGCGGGGCACAGGCCGCCGGGCTGAACGGCGGGGCGTCGGGCCGGGGCCGTGCCCCGCCCTTCCGGACACGGCCCGGGTCACCCGGCCGTGTATGAACGGCCCGGTACCGGGCGCCAGCATTTTTGATCACCCTCCCCGGGGCCCGGGAAACCGGCAGGATGGCGCTGTACAGGGTCGTCGTCCCCGGGCGGCGACGCCGGACAGAGGAGGGAGCCCCATGCGGGAGACGCGTGCAGAGCAGTCGCCGCCGGACGAGGAGACCGCTCACGACGCGGGCGAGGAGGCGCAGGTCATCGTGGTCGGTGCGGGCCCGGCCGGTTCGTCCGCCGCCTACCACCTCGCGAGAGCCGGGGTCGATGTGCTGCTCCTGGAGAAGTCCCGCTTCCCGCGCGAGAAGGTGTGCGGGGACGGCCTGACCCCGCGCGCGGTGCACCAGCTGATCCGCATGGGCGTCGACATCCAGGCCCCCGGCTGGACCCGGTCGCGCGGGATGCGCTGGGTGGCCGGGCCCCGGCAGGTGGAGATCGACTGGCCGGCGCTGGGCGGCTTCCCGGACTTCGGGCTCACCCGCAGCCGGCACGACTTCGACGACATCCTGGCCCGGCACGCCGTCGCGGCCGGGGCCCGGCTGCGTACCGGGGTGAAGGTGAAGGAGCCGGTGACCGACCGGGCGGGACGGATCACCGGGGTGGCGGCGGCGGCCGGGGCGGGCACGGTGGTGCACCGGGCTCCCGTGGTGATCGCCGCCGACGGCGCCTCGGCCCGGATCGCCCTGGCCATGGGGCTGGAGCGGGACGCCAAGCGGCAGATCGCCACGGCCGCCCGGCGCTACTACCGCAGCCCGGAGCGGTCCCGGGAGGACTTCCTCGAACTCTGGGCCGACCTGCGCCTCCCGAGGAGCGACGCCTATCTGCCCGGGTACGGCTGGATTTTCCCGATGGGGGACGGCCGGGTGAACGTCGGCCTGGGCGCGCTCCCCCACCGCCGGCACGGCAGCGCGGACCTGCGGGCCACGCTGGACCGGTGGCTCGCCCGTACGCCCGAGGAGTGGGGGCTGCGGGAGGAGAACGCCGAAGGGCCGGTGCGCAGCGCCGCCCTGCCGCTGGGCTTCAACCGCCACCCGCTGTACACCCGGGGGCTCCTGCTCGTCGGTGACTCCGGGGGCATGGTCAGCCCGTGGAACGGCGAGGGCATCGGGCAGGCGATGGAGGCGGGCGAGGTCGCCGCCGAGACGACGGCGCTGGCGCTGGCGCTGCCGCCGGGGCCGAGGCGGGAGCGTGCACTGCGCCACTACCCGGCCGAGATGAACCGGCGCTGGGGCCGCTACTACCGGCTCGGCAACACCGCCGCCGATCTGATCTTCAGCCGGTCGGGCTTCCAGCCGGTGCTGAACCGGTACGTGATGGGCTCGCCGGCCCTGCTCAACACCCTGGCCAGGCTCCTCACGAACCTCACGGAGCACCCCTCGCGCGACGCGATCGACCATGTCCTGAACACGGCGGTCCGCCTGGTGCCGGCGCCGGGCGCCCGGCGCCGCTGATCCGGAGCGTGCTCACCGTTCGCCGGTGGACACCCCGCACACCAGATGTGAGAACCGAAGGCAATCGATGCACAAGCAACAGACCGAAGAGACCGGCCGGGGAGCGGGCGCGCGCCCGGAAGCCTGGCTGCGCCGCTACCACGCCACGGACGCCCGCGCCGAGCTGGTGTGCTTCCCGCACGCGGGCGGTACGGCGGGGTTCTGGCGTCCGCTGTCCGAGGCCGTCCGGCACGCGCTGGACGTACGCGCGGTGCAGTACCCGGGCCGGCAGGACCGCTATCGCGAGGAGCCCGTCGAGGATCTGCACCGGCTCGCCGACCTGATCGCCGAGGCTTTGGCGGCCGGCCCCGCACCTGCCGGGCCGCGCGTCCTCCTCGGGCACAGCATGGGCGCCTCGCTCGCCCACGAGGTGGCGCTGCGGCTGTCCGGCGTACCGGGCCACGGGGCGTCGGCGCTGATCGTGTCGGGCAGGCGGGCGCCCACGCGGCTCGGCTCCGGCCGGTCGGAATCGGATGAGGCGCTGCTCGCGCGGGTCCGCAAGCTCGGTGGCACGGACCCGGCGGTGCTGGCCAGTCCGGAACTGCTCGACGTGATCCTGCCGGCGCTGCGCGCCGACTACGCGGCCGTCGCCGGGTACGTGCCGGGCGGCGGCCTCCTGACGTGCCCGGTCGTCGCCCTCACGGGGGACGGTGACCCGGAGGTGGCGCCCCAGGACGTGGGGCCGTGGCGCGAGACGACCACGGGCCCGTTCGCGATGCGGGTCCTGGCGGGCGGGCACTTCTTCCTGGACGACCATCTGCCGGTGATCGCGGAGCTGGCGGTGTCCCTGTCCGCCGCTCCGGCGCAGGGGCGGCTCAGCCGCTGACCCCGCCGGAAGCCCCCGACGCCGCCCCCGGCGCGTCGGGGGCTTTCCCGTGGGCGCCGAAGGCGCGCAAGAAGGTGTCGACGCCCGCCGTGACGACCTCGGCGACCTCCGCCGGGTCCAGCGGGCGGGTTCCCAGCGCGCTCATCCCCGGCAGCTCGTCGTAGACCAGCGCGATGAACTGGTTGGCCGCCCTGACCGGGTCCTCGACCCGCAGGTGCCCGGCGTTGGCCAGCCGGGCGAGGCGGCCCGCGAGCGCCTCGGTGAACTGGTTGGGCCCGCTGGCCCGTACCGCGTCGAAGAGGTCGGGGAAACGCACGGCCTCCGCGTACAGCAGCCGGCGTACGGCCTCGGACTGCTCGTCGCAGTAGCAGTCGACGAGCTTGGTGGCCAGGTCCTCGAGCGCGGGGCGCAGCCGGTCCGGGTCGCTGGGGAAGTCGGCGAGAACGTCCAGGGTCTTGGCGTTGGACCGGGCCGCCGTCTCCATAAGGACGTACCGGAAGAGCTTCTCCTTCGAGCCCAGGTGGTTGTAGATCGTCGGTTTGGAGACCCCGGCCTCGGCGGCGATCACGTCCAGGCTCGCCTGCGCGTATCCGGCCTGCGCGAAGACCCGCAGGGCCGCCTCCACGATCGCCCGGCGCTTGTCGAGGCGCCCGCGGTCCGCCGGGCGTCCGTCCGTCTCTTCCTTCTCGCCAACGCTCATGGGCCCATGCTACGGTGCCAGCCACCTAATTTAACTACCCAGTTAAATTTAATGACCGGCTCAGTTCAAAGGAGTTGCCGTGCCTGTAGCAAAGCCGGTAGGAAGCGGCGCCGCCCGGCTCGATGCCGCGCTGCTGACGCTGGTCGGGGTCATGGTGCTCGGCGGGATGATGTCGTATCTGGACGCGACGATCGTCAATGTCGGGATCAGCACGCTGGGCGGTGAGTTCCACGCGACGCTGGCCACCATCGAGTGGGTCACCACCGGCTATCTGCTCGCGGTCGCGCTGGCGATTCCGCTGGCCGGCTGGGCCGTGGTCCGGTTCGGCGCCAAGCGCATGTGGCTGATCGGCCTCTCGGTGTTCCTGATCGGCTCGGTGCTCTGCGCCTTCGCCCGGAACGCGGAGAGCCTGATCGCCTTCCGCGTCGTCCAGGGCTTCGGCGGCGGCATGGTCGACCCGATCATGATGACCGTGGTGGCGGGCGCCGCGGGACCCGCCAGGATCGGCCGGGTCATGGGCCTGGTCTCCGTTCCGATCACGCTGGGACCGGTGATCGGCCCGGTGGTCGGCGGGCTGCTGCTGGACACCTTCTCCTGGGAGTGGATGTTCCTGGTCAACGTCCCCTTCGCGCTGGCCGCGATCGTCCTGGCGATCCGGGTGCTGCCGGCCGACCCGCCGCCGGGCGGCGACCCCGTCCCGTTCGACGCGCTGGGCGTCGCGCTGCTCTCCCCCGGTTTCGCCGCGATCGTGTTCGCGCTGTCGCAGGCGGGCGGCGACGGCTTCGGCAGTACGAAGGTGATCATCGGGCTCGCGGGGGGCGCCGCCCTGTTCGTCGCGTACGCCGTGCACGCGCTGCGCACCTCGGGAACGCCGTTGCTGGACCTCCGGCTGTTCGCCGGCAAGGGCTTCAGCGCCAGCGTGACCACGATGTTCCTGCTCGGCGGCGGACTGTTCTCGCTGCTGTTCCTGCTGCCGCTGTACTACCAGCAGGTGCACGGCCACACCGTCCTGGAATCCGGGCTGCTGCTCGCCCCGCTGGGTCTCGGCACGCTGATCGGGATGCCGATCGCGGGCAACCTCGCGGACAAGGTGGGCGCGCGGCGGCTGGTGCCGACCGGTGCGCTGCTGATCGGCGCCGGCGCCCTGGTCTTCACCGGTTCGGGCTCCGGCACCTCCCAGGTGGCCCTGACCGCCGCGCAGTTCGCCGCCGGCTTCGGCATGGGCCTGGTGGGCGCGCCCACGATGGGCTCGGTCTACAAGACGGTCCCGGGCGAGTCGGTCGCCGGTGCCACGGGCGCGGTCTTCATCCTCAACCAGATCGGCGCCTCGCTCGGCATCGCCGTCGTCGCCCTCATCCTCCAGGGCGGCGGTTCCCACGCGGCTCCCACCGCCGGCTCCTTCTCCCACGCCTTCTGGTGGCCGGTCGCCGCGGCCGTCGTGGTCTTCGCCGCGGGGCTGCTGCTGCCCGGGAGGCCCAAGCCCGGACCGGCCGCCCCCGAGGCGCCGGAGGAGTCGTCCGCCGGCCCGGAGCCGGCCACCGGCCACGCCTGAGCCACCCGGCCGCCCACGCCCGCTCCCCGTACCCGCGAAGCCGTTCCGTTCCGCGCCGCCGGGTCACCGCCCGGCGGCGCGCTCCGGAGGTTTCCACGAGCCGTCCCACCGGCATTCCCCTGTCCTGCCCGGCCCGTACAAGGGCACCACCGTCAAGGGGAAATACGCGCGCGCCGGTGTCACCGCCGACGAGGTTCGGTACACCGAACTGCGGGGCACGGGTACGCCGGGCCCGGTCAGAGGTTCTCAGGCCGCCCGCCCACGGTCTCGCCGTCCTCGCCCGTCCACCGGGCCGCGAGGAGCAGGGCGATGTCGTCGGGGCGGTCCGCGGCCTGGCGGGCCCGGCCGATGACGTGGTCGGCGGTGTCGGCGAGCGGGGCGGTGCCCAGGGCCTGGAGGGTGGCGCGCAGCCGCTCGACCCCGACGTCGATGTCGATGCCCGCCTGTTCGACCAGGCCGTCGGTGTACAGGGCGAGCGTGGCTCCGGGGTCGAGGTGCAGTTCGGTGACGGGGTAGGCGGCATCGCCGTCGATGCCCAGGACGATGCCGCCGGGGAGCTCCATGACCTCGGCGGTGCCGTCGGGCCGGCGCAGGACGGGCTGGGGGTGCCCGGCGCGCACGGCGTGCGTCCGGCCGGTGGCCGGGTCCGTCACGATGTAGCAGCAGCTCGCGAACTGGCCGGTGTCCAGGTCGATGAGCAGGCGGTTGGTGCCGCTCATGACCTCCTGCGGGTCGTGGCCGCTGAGCGCGAAGGCCCGTACGGCGCTGCGGAGCTGGCCCATGGTCGCGGCGGCGGCCACGCCGTGCCCCTGCACATCGCCGATGACGAGGGCGAGGCGGCCGCCGGTCTCGATTACGTCGTACCAGTCGCCGCCGACGTCCATGCCCTGGGTGCCGGCGAGGTAGCGGCCCTGGGTGTCGATGCCGCGGACGGCGGGCAGCCGGTGCGGCAGCAGGGCGTCCTGGAGGCCACGGGCGAGGGCGGCCTCGGTGTCGTAGCGCTGGGCCCGCTGGAGGGCCTGGGCGATGAGTCCGGCCAGGGCGGTCAGGACCGTGCGCTCCTCGGGGCTGAAGCCGCGCGGCTGGTCGAAGCCGAGGATGCAGGAGCCGACGAGCCGCCCGGAGGCGATGAGCGGGAGGAAGGCGCGGGCGCCGACGTCGGTGTCCATGGGGATGCCCGGGTAGGCGGCGGCCAGGCGCTGCATCGACTCGAAGAAGATGGGGCGCCCGGTGGTGAGCGTTTCCACGCCGGGGATGCGGGCGTCCAGGCCGACCGCGTCGAACCGGTCGAGGAATCCCGGTGGGAAGCCGGTCTCCCACTCCAGGTAGAGGTGGCCCTCCTTGAGCAGGTAGATCGCCAGTTGCCGGCCGCCGAAGGCGGGCAGCAGCTCCTCGGTGACCACGCGGGAGACCTGCCGGGCGGTGACGGCCTCGGTGAGCGCGATGGCGAGGGCGACCGGCCGGTAGAGGGCGGCGGACCGGTCGGCCGGTGAGCCGAGCCCCAGTCCGGGCGTGACGACGGAGTCCGGGGCGTAGGCGGGCTTCTCGGCGGGCGTGAGGACGGCGGTCAGGCCGTCCTGCCCCGGGTACAGGGAGACGGAGAGCCAGGGGGGCGGGTCGCGGCGGGCGAGGAAGTGGACCGGGGCGTCGGAGATCATCGCGGACCGGTAGTGGTCCTCGTACGCCGGGTTCGCGAACCAGGGCAGCGCCTCCCAGAAGACCCGGCCGACCAGGGCGGCGCGGGACCGGCCGAGCATGTCCTCGGCGAGCGGGTTGACGTAGGTGAAGCGGCCGAAGCGGTCGAGCGAGAAGATGCCGCGCGGGAGCCGGTCGGCGGCCTCGGCGACGACCGGGTCCATGCCCAGGTCCACCAGGAAGCCGGTCAGGTGCCCGCCGGGCCCCTCGTGCGCCTGCCGGCGCCCGGACACCTCCAGCAGGTGGGAGCGCCCGTCCGGGCCGCGCAGCCGCATCCGGCGTACGACGGGGCCGCCGGATCCCGCCGCCTGCCGGGCGAGCGCCCAGAGCCCGTAGACGTCCTCCGGTGCGAGCCGGGCGGCCAGGGCGTCGATGGTGCCGGGGAAGCGGCCGGTCCCGGTGCCGAGGATCGCCGACAGGTCGTCGTCGGCCTCGACGGCACCGGTGGTGAGGTTCCAGTCGAAGCGGCCGATGCGCACGGGCGGGGACGTCCTGGCGGGCAGCTGTACGGGGAGCGGCTCGCCCTCCCACTCCGGCCGGACGCCCGCCTCCGCGAGGGCGGCAAGGTCGGCGCCCAGGCCGCGGGCGACGTGCTGGAGACGGCCCCGGTCGGCGGTGGGCACCGGCTCGTCGCCGGTCGCGGCGCGCAGGACGACGAGGACGCCGACCGGTGCGCGTCGGCGCAGCACAGGCACGTACAGGGAGCCGAAGGGGAACGGCAGTCCGGCCATCAGCTGCGGGAAGCGACGCATGGCGTCCTCGGCGTCGGCGAGGTACACCGGGCTGCCGGTGCGGAACGCCTCGGCGACCGGGAACGGCCGGTTCACGTGCATCCGCCACCAGGGGCGGAACAGGGGGCCGGGGAGCCCGGCGAGGACGGCGAGCCGGAGCAGGCCGGGGGTGCGCGAGGGGAGGTAGACCCCGCCGGCCCGGCCGCCGACCGCCTCGACGGCGTTCACGACGGACTGGGCGAGCACCAGGGACAGGTCGCCCGGCGCCCGGCCGTCCTCCGGTTGTGCGGGCGGGCCGTCGCTCGGGCCGAAGGGCAGCCGCCCGGCCGCGCCGTGCCAGGTCACACAGCCAGGATGCTCCCGGCCGGCCGGTGCGGCACGTCGGAGCCGCCCGGCCCATGCGCCCGGCGGGGCGCGGACACGCAGAAGCGGTGGACACCACGGCTGTGGCGTCCACCGCTCCCTCACGGCCCTGCGAGCGCCTACCGGCCCTCGTCGGGCGGGCGACGGTCACCGAGCTGGTCGTTCATCTTCTGCTGCGCCGAGTCGACCTGGCCGCCGTACTTGCCGCCGGTCTTCTTGTCGACGTAGTCGCCGCCCTTCTCGACTCCCTGGCGGGCCTGGTCCGGATGCCCCTTGATCATGCCCTTGATCTTGTCGAGCATGCTCATGACTGACCTCCTAGAGACGCTGACCGTTCCAGCATCCACGCCCCGCCGTGCCCGCGCATTCCGGGACGGACGGGCTCGGCGGCCCTACTCGTCGATCGCCTCGCCGAGGCGGGCCTTCGTCCGGGGGGCGCCGAGCGATCCGCCGTCGAAGGTCCACGATCCGGTGGCGCTCACACCGTCGGCCCCGGAGGGGAGCACCCAGACGACCCCGTTGCCCCCGTCCTCACCCGGAGCGGCGGCGAGCAGGTCGGAGCGCCCGTCGCCGTCGGGGTCGGTCAGGCGGACCCGGGCGCCCCAGGCGTCGTACGCCTCGGTCACCCCGGGCACCTCCCCGGAGTCCTGGTTCCAGGAGCGTGCGCCGGCCGTCGTGAGACCGTCCGACGCGCCGCGCAGCAGCCATACGGCCCCCGACTCGATGCGCGACATGTCCGCGCCCGGTGCTCCGACGTCCTCGCCGGGCGCTCCGACGACCACGTCCGCGTAGCCGTCGCCGTCGGTGTCGCCCACGGACAGGCCGGTGCCCCAGCCGTCGCCCTGCTCGGAGACGCCGGGGACGCCCAGGGAGTCCTGGGACCACCAGGCGGGCTCGGTGCCGGGCCCCGAGGCGCCGACGACCGGGCCGTCACCGGCACTGCCGTAGTAGACGCCGACCACGCCGCCCTCCGGCGCGTCGCTGCTGGTGCCGTCGGAGCGGTACGGGTCGCCCGTCACCAGGTCGTCGTAGCCGTCGTTGTTGATGTCCCCGGTGGCGACGGCGGGGCCGCCGCGCAGGGAGCGCTCGAAGCGGAGCCCCTGCACCTGGCCGGAGAAGTAGGCGGACCAGCCCTGCCCGCGGGCGGCGCCCGCGCTCGTCCCGGAGACGACGAGGTCGTCGAGGCCGTTGCCGTCGTAGTCGCCCGTGGTCAGGGACTTCGGGGCGATCTCGTGTCCGGGTTCGGCGGGGATCACGTTCTCGCGCTGGGCGGGGGCCAGGGGCGCGACCCCCTTCTTCAGCAGGGCCGGTTCGTAGCGGAAGAGCATGAGGTCGTACAGGTCGGTCACGGCCAGTTCGTCGCCGGGGATGTCGGGGCTGAAGTGGGCCGCCGCGAGCGCGCTGCCGAATCTCGCCCAAGCGCGGGGCTCGGCGGCCTGGAGCCAGTCGCTGTCGGCTCCGGTGAGCCCTTGCGGCGACCCCCACAGCACGACGGCGCCGCCCGCGTCGCCCACGGGCTCGATGTCCTCCCCGGGAACGCCGACGATCGCGTCGTCGTAGCCGTCGCCGTTCAGGTCTCCCGTGGCCAGGGACGCTCCGAAGGAGTCACCGGCCTCGGCGGCGCCGCGTACCCCTGGGGTGTTCTGGCTGAAGACGGCGGACGGGCTGGTGCCCAGGCCGTGCGCGGAGCCGTACTGCACGGTCACGAACCCGGCACCCGGCTTGGCGTCGATGGTCCCGCCGGGAGCGCCGATGAGCACGTCCTCGTGGCCGTCGCCGTCGAAGTCGCTGTGGCGGTCGTTCGCGTGCGTGGCGCCGGAGGTGACGGCGTAGGCGGAGGGCGCGGCGATGGCCGCACCCGTCAGCAGGAGGAGCGAGGCCGCGAGGACGGCGGCCGAACGGTACGTACGCACAAGTGGCTCCTTGGATCAAGGATGGCCGGGCGGGTCCGGGGGGCGCCGGGAAGAGCCCGCTGTCTTCCTGGACGCCCTGTTCGACACGTCTTGTGGCACAAGGGTTGTACGGTCTTTCCGCGACACGCGCGGTACGGCATGCGAAAGGGGTGGAAAGGAGCGCTTCCGCTCCTTTCCACCCCTGCTCACGGCCCTGCCCCGAGCGCGGGGCCGGTGTGGATCAGTACGCGCCGAAGACGTTGTCCATCGAGCCGTACGTGGCGGCGGCGTAGTTGCACGCGGCCGTGATGTTGGCGACCGGGTCGTAGATGTCCATCGACGTTCCGGGCACGTGGTAGGCGTCGAAGGTGGGCTGGATCACCTGGAGCAGACCCTTGGAGGGCGTGCCGTTGACGGCGTTGACGTCCCAGTTGTTGATCGCCATCGGGTTGCCCGAGGACTCGCGCATGATGTTGCGGTAGATGCCGTCGTAGCTGCCGGGGATGCCCTGCTGCGCCATGATGGCCAGGGATTCCTTGATCCAGCCGTCGAGGTCGTCGGTGTACGTGACGGCCGCCTGGGTCTCGGCGGGCTTCTCGGCGGCGACCGGGACGACGGTGCGCTCGGAACGGTCGGCGCGGTCGGCGCTCTCGGTCCGGGGAGCGGCGTCGCCGTTCTTCTCGGCGGTCTCCGCCTTGAATGCGCTCTTCTCCGCGGCCTTCGGGGCGGCGGCCTCGGACGTGGCGCCAATGGTCAGCTTCAGGCCCGGGTGAATGAGGTCGGGGTTGCTGCCGACAGCACCGCGGTTGTCCTTGTACAGCCGCTCCCAGCCGCCGCTGAGGGAATGCCCCTGGGCGATCTTGTAAAGCGAATCGCCGGACACCACGGAATAGGTGGAGGGCGCGGCCTCGCGGACGGCAATTCCCTTGCCGGCGACGGAAGTCGGGGCCGCCGCCTTTTCGGCGACGACGGACTTGGCGGGGGCGGCGGAGGCCGATCCGGCCGTGATCAGGGGGAGCGCGAGAACGGCTCCGCCCGCGCTGACGGCGATGAAACCGCGGGTCAGGGACGCGGACTTGGCACGACGGTGCTTACCCATGATGGGCATGGCGTATTTCCTCTCCGTCGCCTACGAGGTGAGCTGTCGGGTTCGGACTGGAGATGTCCGGTCGCGCATGGCGACTTCACCCCTAGCCGCTCCGGATTCCGGACCGGCGGCAAACCTGGGTCCCCCGCTCCTGCCGTACGTGAGTGGTCGGGTTCCCGGACGGCGGCAGGATTCGGCGTTCCATCCGGATTGATGACGGGACCGTAAGCGAGAAACGACGGCCGGAACAAGCCCGGAATTGCTGATCACAATTGTTTTGCAAGATCAATCAAAGGAAATGCTCATGATCGCCCGCGCCGGGGGAAGTCAAATTTCTTGGCACGACTGGGAACCGGGAGATCGGATCCTGCGTCAGAAACGGCCGACGTGACGCTGCCCACTGAAATCAGATTGCTCACGTTCGTCCGTTTTGAGGCGTTTGACCGCACCAAACCCTCTTTGATCGCCCTTCCTTGACCTTTTGCCCACTGGTCGACAAAAGGGGCATGGCGCGACGCGCGCGCGTCGTGGATCGCCGGTTCAGGCCCCCTCGCCCACGTGATCACCCTATGGTTAGGCTTACCTAAGTGTTGCCGTTTCCCGTTCACCGTCACATGGAGATCCCAGGACCATGGCGCCGCATTCCGCCTCTTCCTCCCGCCGTCCCCCCACCGCCGCGCCCGCCGTCGCCCCCGTCGAGCAGGAACTCACCGGCCGGCTGGCCCTCGTGACGGGAGCCGGACGCGGCATAGGCGAGGCGGTCGTGCGGGCCCTCGTCGCGCGCGGCTGCCGGGTTCTGGCGGCCGACGCGGCCCCGGAGGGGGTCGACGCCCTCGCCCGGGAGCACGACGGGGACGTCGTCGCCCGGACGCTGGACGTCACGGACGCGGCGGCCGTCGAGGCCCTGGTCGGCGAGGCCGAGCACACGCTCGGCGCCCTCGACATCGCGGTCAACGTCGCCGGGATACTGCGCTGTTCACCGGTCACCGAGCTGACCGACGAGGACTGGCGGGCGACATTCGCCGTCAACACCGACGGGGTGTTCCACGTCTCGCGGTCCGTCGCGCGCCGGATGGCGGACCGGGGCGCGGGCAGCATCGTCACCGTCGCGTCCAACGCCGCCGGCATCCCCCGCACGACCATGGCGGCGTACGCCGCGTCGAAGGCCGCGGCCGTCATGTTCACCAAGTGCCTCGGCCTGGAACTGGCCCCCCGGGGCGTCCGCTGCAACACGGTCTCGCCCGGCTCCACGCTCACCGACATGCAGCGCGGCATGTGGCCGGCCGATGAGGCGCACGACGACGGGCCAGCCGCCCAGCGCGTCATAGCCGGGGACCTGGCGAGCTACCGCACGGGCATTCCGCTGGGCCGGATCGCCGAACCGGCCGACATCGCCGAGGCGGTCGCCTTCCTCGTGTCCGACCGGGCCCGCCACATCACCCTGCACGACCTGTACGTCGACGGAGGCGCCACCCTGCGCGCCTGACCCGTCCGCCCGGCACCTCCGCAAACGCCCCCTGGAGTCCTGGAACGATGACCGCCTCACCGTACGAAGACGCCCCGACCTGGCCCGCCGAGTTCGCCGCCCGTTACCGCGCGGCCGGGCACTGGCGCGGCGAGACCTTCACGAGCATGCTGCGCGAACGGGCCGAGGCCCACGGCGACCGCGTCGCGCTGATCGACCCCGCGCCCGAGCGCCGCGCCTGGACGTACCGGGAGCTGGACGAGCGCGCGGCCCGGCTGGCGGCGGGCTTCCGGGCGCGCGGGATAGCCAGGGGCGACCGGGTCGTCGTCCAGCTGCCCAACATCGCCGAGTTCGCCGAGGTCGTCTTCGCCCTCTTCCGCATCGGCGCGCTTCCCGTATACGCGCTGCCCGCCCACCGCGAGGCGGAGATCGGCTACTTCTGCTCCTTCGCCGAGGCCGTCGCCTATGTCATCCCGGACAAGCACGCCGGATGCGACCACCGCGCGCTGGCCACCGCCGTACGGGAGCAGGCGCCCACCCTGAAGCACGTGTTCGTCGTCGGGGACCCCGGCGAGCACACCGCCCTGTCCGACGTGCCGTGCGACGCGGCCGGGGACCCGGAGGACGGGCCCGAGCCGCACGATCTGGCCTTCCTCCAGCTGTCCGGCGGTACCACGGGGGTGCCCAAGCTCATCCCCCGTACGCACGACGACTACATCTACTCGCTGCGCGGCTCCAACGAGATCTGCGGCGTCGACGCGGACACCCGCTTCCTGGTGGTCCTGCCCGCCGCGCACAACTTCCCGATGAGCTCGCCCGGCTGGCTCGGCACGCTGTACGCGGGCGGCACCGTGGTCCTCTGCCCGCGCCCCGACCCGGCCACGGCGTTCCCGGTCATCGAGCGGGAGCGCGTCACCATGACGGGCATGGTCCCGCCGCTCGCCCTGGTCTGGACGGACGCTGCCGCTTCGGCGGAGCAGGACCTGTCGAGCCTCGAACTGATCCTGGTCGGCGGCGCCAAATACAGTGAGACGGCCGCCCGACGGCTCGAACCGGCGCTCGGCTGCCGGCTGATGCAGGTCTTCGGGATGGCCGAAGGACTCGTCAACTACACCCGGCTGGACGACGACTACGAGACCGTCGTCACCACCCAGGGCCGCCCGATCTCCGAGGACGACGAGATCCGCATCGTGGACGACGCCGGACAGGAGGTTCCCGATGGGCAGTTCGGGCATCTGCTGACCCGGGGCCCGTACACGATCCGGGGCTACTGGCGCGCGCCCGGGCACAACAGGACCGCGTTCACCGAGGACGGGTTCTACCGCACGGGCGACATCGTGCGCCGCACCCCGAGCGGCCATCTCGTCGTGGAGGGACGGGCCAAGGACCAGATCAACCGGGGCGGAGAGAAGGTCGCTCCCGAGGAGGTCGAGAACATCATCCTCGCCCACCCGTCGGTGCACGACGTGTCGGTGGTCGGGGTGGCCGACCCGTATCTCGGTGAACGCACCCTCGCATACGTGATCCTGCGCGAGGGCGCCGAACCGCCCGGGGCGCTCGCCGTGAAGCGGCATGTGCGCGCACACGGGATCGCCGCGTACAAGGTGCCCGACCTCGTCGCATTCGTGGACGTCTTCCCGCAGACGGGGATCGGCAAGATCAGCAAGAAGGGCCTGCGGACCGATGCGGCCCCCGGCTCCACGTCAACTCCCCCCGCACAGCACTGAGTCCGCACCGCGCGGCACCGAAAGGCTTCCCCCATGGCACTTCCCGCCATCGCCCCCTATCCCCTGCCCGGCGCCGACGAGCTCCCGGCGAACCGGGTCGGCTGGACCGTCGACCCGGCGCGCGCCGTGCTGCTCGTCCACGACCTCCAGAACCACTTCCTGCGCGCCTATCGCCCCGGCGAGGAGCCGCTGACCGGCATGCTCGCGAACACCGCCCGCGTGATCGAGGCCGCCCGCCGCGCCGGAATCCCGGTGGTGCACTCGGCGCAGCGCGGCGGCCAGAGCGCCGAGGAGCGCGGTCTCCAGCTGGACTTCTGGGGGCCGGGGATGGCGGACGACCCGGAGGCGCTGGCCGCACCGGACCAGGTGGCGCCCGCGCCGGGCGACACGGTGCTCACCAAGTGGAAGTACAGCGCGTTCGTCCGCACCGAGCTGGAATCCCTCATCCGGAACGACGGCCGCGACCAGGTGGTGATCACCGGTGTGTACGCGCACATCGGCGTGCTGATGAGCGCCGCCGACGCCTGGATGCGCGACATCCAGGCGTTCGTGGTGGCCGACGCGGTCGCGGACTTCTCGCGCGAGGACCACGACATGGCGCTGCGCTGGGCGGCGGGCCGCTGCGCGGTCGTGACGACGACGGACGCGCTGCTGAAGGAGATGTGAGGGCCGGGACGCTCACGCCCGGAGGCGGCCGGCCGCCTCCGGCGTGAGGTGACGGGCGAGCACGTCGAGGGCGTCACCGACCGCGCGCAGCGTCTCCGGGTCGTCGGTGGCCAGCGCTGCGGCGAGCGCGCCGTCGATCCGGGCGGCCCGCACCTCGGCGACCCGGTCCGACACCTCGGAGGCCGTACGGATCAACTGCCGCCTGCCGTCCGCCGGATCGGGTGCGGACACGAGCGAGCCGGTCTCCTTCAGCCGGGCCACGGCTCCCGAGACCTGACTCTGCGGCAGGCCCGTGCGCGCGGCGATCTCGCTCACGGAGGTGTCCTCGTGTCCCAGGACGTCGCTCAGCACCACCAGGGCCGCACGCGTACCGCCGCGAGGCCCGGCGCCGGCCGGGGACGACGGCTCCGGAAGTGCCTCCTCACCGATCTTCATCAGCGTCCGGCCGAGCAGGAAGAGCTGGACCGGGGTCATCGAAGCGCTCATGGGCCGCCACCCTACCGCCCACCCATCACCGTTAGATGCATCTCTATTGATACATCTAAATAGATTCAGTACTGTGAGGGGCGCCGCCGGCGCTTCCCGCGCCGGTCACCTCACCGACCTGGGAGACCCGGATGTTCCTCGACACCGACGGCGCCACACTCCACTACGACGTCCGGGGCACCGGCCCCCTGCTGCTGATCGCGCAGAGCGGCGAGGGCGACGCCGACCGGAGCACGGACCTGGTGAACCACCTCACCGACCGGTACACCGTGGTCACGTACGACCGCCGGGGCCTGTCCCGCAGCACGCTCACCGCCCCCGAGCGGGGCGTGACCATGGAGGAGCACGCCGACGACGTCCACCGGCTGCTGGCCCGGCTGACCGACGAGCCCGCCCTGATGCTCGGATGCAGCATGGGCGCCGCCATCGGGCTCCACCTCGCGGTGGCCCATCCCGGGCAGCTGGGCACCCTCGTGGCGCACGACCCGGTCTCGCCGTCCCTGCTGCCGGCCGGGCCGCGCACCGGACACGCGGCGGAGCTCGCCCACCTCCAACGAGTCCACCGCGAGGGCGGCTTGAAGGCGGCGTTCCCGGAGATCGCCCGGGTCCTCGGCATCGACCCCGGCCGGCAGGAGACCGAGCCCGGTCTCACGCCCATGCCGCTCACCCCGGGCCGCGTCGCCAACTTCGGGTTCTTCATCGCACACGACTTCACGGCCGTCATCGAGGCGGAACTCGACCGGGAGGCCCTGCGGGCCTCGCCGGTGCGCATCGTGCCCGCGGGCGGTGCCACCACGGCGCCGGACGTCTTCGTCGGACAGTGCGCGCGCAGGCTGGCCGGTCTCGTCGGACGGGAGGTCGTCGCGTTCCCCGGCGGGCACAACGGCAACACCACCCACCCCCGGGCCTACGCCGAGCGGCTGCGCGAAATCCTCGCATAACCGCGCGGCCGTCGGCACTCCCGCCGCGCAAAGAGAAAATCCCCGGGCCCGAAGGGCCGGAGCGACGTTTATTGCGGACCGGGGTTTTCCCTGGGTATATTGAGTGGTTCTGTGCGCCCACAGAAAAAGGCCCCTCACTGGGGGCCAACAAGAATCACCATATCCGCCAGGGAGCTGTTTTGTCAACTCGGGAAAGCGCCGAATTGCAGAAGGAACAGGAATACGTCGACCGGCTCCACCACCGTGTCGACGTGCTGCGCGGTGACGCCGCCGAGCAGGTCCAGGACGCCCTGACGCCGGTCGGCACCGGCCAGCAGGCCCGCCTCGAACGCGATGTCCAGGTCGCCGAGCGTTCCGGTCTGCTCGCCGCTCTCAACGCGGTGGACGGCTCGCTGTGTTTCGGCCGTATCGATCTCACGGACGGCGTCGCGCACCATATCGGCCGTATCGGAATCCGTGAGGACGACAGCGACCACACGCCTTTGCTGATCGACTGGCGCGCCCCGGTCGCCCGCCCCTTCTATCTCGCCACCCAGCACACCCCGATGGGTCTGCGCAGGCGCCGCCACCTCACGACCGAGGGCCGCACGGTCACCGAGCTGCACGACGAGATCCTGGACGTCGGGGACCGGGAGCGCACCGGATTCGAGGACCCGAGCGGCGACACGGTCCTGCTCGCCGCGGTGAACTCGGCGCGGACCGGACGCATGGCGGACATCGTGCGGACCATCCAGGCGGAGCAGGACCGCATCATCCGGGCGCCCCACCGGGGCGTCCTGGTGGTGGAGGGCGGACCCGGCACCGGCAAGACGGCCGTCGCCCTGCACCGGGCGGCGTTCCTGCTGTACGAGCAGCGGGAGCTGCTGGCCAAGCGGGCGGTCCTCATCGTGGGCCCGAACCCCGCCTTCCTCAGCTACATCGGCGAGGTGCTCCCCTCGCTCGGTGAGACCGGAGTCCTGCTCGCCACCCAGGCCGAGCTGTTCCCCGGCGTCCACGCCCGCTCCACGGACACGCCCCGGGCCGCGGCCGTGAAGGGCGGCGCGCCCATGGCCGAGGCGCTGGCGCTCGCCGTGCGGGACCGGCAGCTGCTGCCCGAGCCGGGTGCCCCGCTGATCATCCCGCACGACGACGGCGACCTGGTCCTGGACTGGGAGATCGCCTACGAGGCCCGGCAGGCGGCCCGGGACACCCGGCTGCCGCACAACCTCGCCCGGCCGCACTTCGCGTTCCGGATCATCGACGCGCTGACCGCCCAGCTCACCGAGCGCATCGGCGCCGACCCGTACGGCGGGCCGAACTTCCTGGGCCCGGACGACATCGCCCAGCTCGGCAAGGCGGTGGCCGTCAGCCAGGAGGTGCACGCCGCGATCGAGGAGCTGTGGCCGGCCCTCACCCCCGAGGGCTTCCTCGCCGACTACCTGGCCGAGCCGGTCCACCTGCCGGAGGCGGACGCCGATGCCATCCGGCGGGCACCCGGCGAGGGCGGGTGGACCCCGGCCGACGTGCCGTTGCTGGACGAGGCCGCGGAACTGCTCGGGGTGGACGACAGCGCCGAACGGGCGGCGGCCGAGGCGGAGCGCCAGGAGCGGATCGCGTACGCCCACGGCGTCCTGGAGCTGTCCCGGGGCTCGGAGTCCTTCGAATTCGAGGACGAGGAGTCGGAGCTGCTCGCCGCCCACGACATCATCGACGCGGAGCGGATGGCGGAGCGCCAGGAGGAGGCCGACCGTCGCAGCGCGGCGGAGCGGGCCGCCGCCGACCGGACGTGGGCGTTCGGGCACATCATCGTGGACGAGGCGCAGGAGCTGTCGCCGATGGCCTGGCGGCTGCTGATGCGGCGGTCGCCGACCCGGTCGATGACGCTGGTGGGCGACCCCGCGCAGACCTCGGAGGAGGCCGGGGTCGGCTCGTGGCAGGAGATCCTGGAGCCGTATGTGGGCGACCGGTACGAGCATGTGCGGCTCGGGGTCAACTACCGTACGCCCGCCGAGGTGATGGAGGTCGCGGCGAAGGTGCTGCGGGCCGTGGACCCGTCGTTCGAGCCGCCGGGGTCGGTGCGCTCCACGGGCGAGGCGCCCTGGGTGCGCGACGCCGGGGCGGATCTGGCGGGCGCGGTGGCGCGGGCGGTCGAGGAGCTGACGCCCGGCAAGGGGCGCCTCGCGGTGATCGCGCCGCGCGAGCTGCACGAGGAGATCGCGGCGCCGCTGGACGGCGTGACGCCCGGCGGCGAGCCGGATCTGACCCGGACGGTGGTGCTGCTGGGGCCCCGGCAGGCCAAGGGACTCGAATTCGACCACGTCCTGGTGGTGGAGCCGGGCCGGTTCGGGACGAGCGACCTGTACGTGGCGCTGACCCGGGCCACGCAGCGGCTGGGCGTCCTGCACCGGGAGGCGCTTCCGGCGTCCCTGCGCTGACGGGGCCGCAATCGGGTGCGCGGGCCGGGCTGTTGTACGAGGACAGCCCGGCCGGACGGATGGATTCCGGGGAGCCTTGACACCTCGGACCGGCAGGAGGAGCATCCTCACGTCGTTGACAACGTTGTCGGGACGACGCCGTTCCCCCGCGGTCACGGCGCCGGCCTCGCGCCGCGTTGACCGTCCGTCACATCAGAAGGGCAGGAACGGTGCCACAGACGCACAAACGCCGTACGCACCCCGCGATCCGGGCCGTGGGCTCCCTCACGGCCGCCGCCATGGCCGTCGCGGGACTCGCGGCCGCCGCCGCCCCGGCTTCGGCCGCGCCGGGCAGGGACCTCGTCAAGAACCCGGTGTCGTACGTCGATCCCCTCATCGGCACGTCCAACGCGGGCAACACCTACCCGGGCGCCGTGCAGCCGTTCGGCATGCTGGCGTGGAGCCCGCAGAATTCGAGGGGCAAGCAGGTCTCGACGCCCGCTCCCGGCGGCTACCAGTACGACGCGAAGAAGATCCGCGGCTTCAGCCTCACCCACCTCAACGGGGTGGGCTGCTCGGGCGCGAACGGCGACATCCCGATCATGCCGTACGTGGGTGACGTGGACTCCTCCCCCACCTCGGACACCACCGACGCGAAGTACGCGAGCGGCTTCTCGCACGACGACGAGACGGCGGCCGCCGGGTACTACGCGGTCGGCCTGACCAGTGGCGCTTCGGCGGCGCTGACCACGACCGCCAGGACGGGGTCGGGAACGTTCGGATTCCCGGCGGACAAGCCGGCCAGCATGCTCTTCCGCACCTCCAACTCGGAGACCGGCAGCACCGACGCCACCGTGCGGATCGACAAGGCCGCGCGGACGGTGACGGGGTCCGTCACGGCCGGCAACTTCTGCGGGCCGCAGAGCGCGAACAACCGCAAGGACCTCTACACGCTGTACTTCACCGCCCACTTCGACAAGCCCTTCGCGAAGGTGGGCACCTGGAAGGACGGCACCCTCACCCCCGGCTCCACCTCCGCATCCGGTGGCACCGGTTACAGCTCGTCCGGCAACGCCGTGGAGGGCAAGGGCTCCGGCGGGTACATCACCTTCGCGGACGGCACCACCGAGGCGCGCGCCAAGGTGGCCGTCTCGTACGTCAGCGCCGCGAACGCCGAGGCCAACCTCCGTAAGGAGAACGGGCCCGGCAGGAGCTTCGACGCGGTGAAGCGGCAGGCCGCCGCGAACTGGAACAAGGCGCTGAAGGCCGTCGAGATCGGCGGCGGCACCGACACGCAGCGCACCGCGTTCTACACCGCGCTCTACCACTCCATGCTGGAGCCGACCCTCACCAGCGACGTGGACGGCCGCTACCTCGGCGCCGACCGCAAGCCGCACCGGCTGTCCAAGGGCCAGAAGGCGCAGTACGGCACCTTCTCCGGCTGGGACCAGTACCGGGCTCAGGTGCAGCTGATGGCGCTGATCAACCCGAAGGCGGGCAGCGACTACGCGCAGTCCCTGTTCAACTACGCGAACCAGCGGGACGGCGAGTGGGACCGCTGGCTGCTGGAGAACGGCAAGACGAGCGTGATGTCGGGCGACCCGTCCGACGCGGCGCTCGCCGGGATCTACGCCTTCGGCGGCCGTGACTTCGACGTCAAGGGCGCGCTGAAGTCGCTGGTGAAGGCGGCGACCGTGCCGACCGCCAACGACTCCGACAGCGCCGGCTGCAACGTGGAGTGCGTGGGCCAGCGCCCCGCGCTGGACAAGTACCTGGAGCTCGGCTACGTACCGGCGGACAACTGCCACTGCTGGGGCGGCGCGGCCGAGACGCTGGAGGACGCGGCGGCCGACTACGGCCTGTCGGAGCTGTCCCGGCGGCTGGGCGACAAGGCGGACGCCGAGAAGTTCCTGGACCGTTCGGGCAACTGGACCAACGTGTTCGACGCCAACGCCACGGAGCACGGCGGGTACATACGCGACCGGAAGTCCGACGGCAGCTGGGCGGGCACCTTCACGCCCGGCACCGGAGCCGGGTTCGTGGAGGGCACCAGCGCCCGGTACACCTGGATGGTCTACTCGGACGTGGCCGGTCTCGCCGGTGCGATGGGCGGCAACGAGCGCGCCACGGAGCGGCTCGACGCGTTCTTCCGTACGCCGGACGGGACGTTCGACTTCTCGGCGAAGGACGACACGCGCTACGACCCGACGAACGAGCCCGACATCAACGCGCCGTACCTCTACAACTACTTCGGCGCCCCGTACAAGACGCAGGAGACGGTCCGCGCAGAGCTGGACCAGCTGTGGACCGACGGTCCCGGCGGGATTCCGGGGAACGACGACGCGGGCACCATGTCGTCCTGGTACGTCTTCTCGGCGCTCGGCATGTACCCGCAGAACCCGAGCCGCGCCGATCTGACGCTGACCGCGCCGCTGTTCCCGCACGCCGTGGTGCACACCGGGCACGGCAAGAGGATCACCATCGAGGCGCCGGCCGCCTCCGCGGACCACACGTACATCCACGGGCTGAAGGTGAACGGCCGTACGTCCACGAAGCCGTGGGTCGGTGACTCGCTCGTGGAGCACGGCGGGCGGCTGGACTTCACGCTCGGTACGACGCCCGACACCTCCTGGGGCAGCGCACCGGCCGACGCGCCGCCGTCCTTCCCCGGCGGCGGGCTGAAGTACTTCACGGGCGCGTCCCCCGACCAGCTGAAGGCCGAGCCGGGCGGCGCGGGCACGCAGACCGTGCTCAAGGTGCAGAGCCTGGAGACGAAGGCCACCACCGTGCACTGGAAGGCCCAGGCGCCGGACGGCGTCACCGTGACGCCCGCCGAGGGCGACTTCACGGTCCCGGCGAGCGGTGCGGCGCAGGCGAAGCTCACCGTGTCGGCGGGGAAGGACACCGCCGAGGGCTACTACACGGTCCCGGTGACGCTGACGTCCTCGTCGGGGACGGAGCTGCCGAAGACGTCGGCGGCGGTGACGGTCGCCGAGAAAAACGGTCTGCTGTGGAACCGCAACAGCACCGGGATCTCGGCGGACGACGAGAACCCGCAGGCCAATTTCGACGGCGAGGGCTGGAGTTACTCGGCCCAGGCGCTCGCGGCGGCCGGTGCGAAGCCGGGCGGCACGGTCTCCTCGGGCGGCTTCGACTTCACCTGGCCGAAGGTGAAGGCCGGGGACCCCGACAACATCGAGGTGGCCGGTACGAGCCCCCAGGTGCTGAACGTCCCCTCCGACGGGGGTGACACGAAGCTCGCGTTCCTCGGCAGCGCCGCCGAGGGCAAGGCGTCGGGCACGGTGACGCTCACGTACACCGACGGCACCACGCAGCAGGCCGGGATCGGCTTCAGCGACTGGACGCTGGGCGGCGGCTCGCAGCAGCCGTCGTACGGGAACACGGTGGCCCTGCACACCGAGTACCGCGATGTGCAGGGCGGCGGAAAGGACCCGGTGGGCACCGAGGTCTTCACGACCGCGCCGATCGCGCTCCAGGCCGGGAAGCGGCTCGCGTCCGTGACGCTGCCGGCCACTACGGACGGCGGGATCATCCACGTCTTCGCGGTGGCCACCGCCTGACGGGATCAGGACAACGGCAAGGGCCGGCCCCCACGCGGGGGCCGGCCCTTGCGGCGTCGTCAGACGAGGTCGAACCGGTCCAGGTTCATGACCTTGTCCCAGGCGGCGACGAAGTCGCGCACGAACTTCTCCTGGGCGTCGTCGCTCGCGTAGACCTCGGCGACGGCGCGCAGTTCGGAGTTGGAGCCGAAGACCAGGTCGGCGCGGGTGCCGGTCCAGCGGACCTCACCGGTGACGGCGTCCCGGCCCTCGAAGGAGCTCTGGTCGTCGGCCGTCGACTTCCACGTCGTGCCCATGTCGAGCAGGTTGACGAAGAAGTCGTTGGTCAGCGTCCCCGGCGCGTCGGTGAGCACACCGTGCGAGGTCTGCTGGTGGTTGGCGCCCAGGACGCGCAGACCGCCGACGAGGACCGTCATCTCGGGCGCGCTCAGGTTCAGCAGGTTCGCCCGGTCGAGCAGCAGGTACTCGGCGGGGAGCCGGTTGCCCTTGCCGAGGTAGTTGCGGAAGCCGTCCGCGACGGGCTCCAGCTCCACGAAGGACTCGATGTCGGTCTGGTCCTGCGAGGCGTCGACCCGGCCCGGGGTGAACGGCACCTCGATCTCCGTACCGGCGTCCTTGGCCGCCTTCTCGACCCCGGCGGCGCCCGCGAGGACGATCAGGTCGGCGAGGGAGACCTGCTTGCCGCCACGCTGCTCGGCGTTGAAGGACTCCTGGACGGACTGGAGGGTGCGCAGGACGCCGGCGAGGCGGTCCGGGTCGTTGACCTCCCAGCCGTTCTGCGGTTCGAGGCGGATGCGCGCGCCGTTGGCGCCGCCGCGCTTGTCGCTGCCCCGGAAGGACGAGGCGGAGGCCCAGGCGGTGGAGACCAGCTCGGAGACGGACAGGCCGGAGGCGAGGACCTTCTCCTTGAGCGCGGCGATGTCGGCGGCGTCGATCAGCTCGTGGGTGCGCTCGGGCAGCGGGTCCTGCCAGATCAGGGTCTCCTGCGGGACCTCGGGGCCGAGGTAGCGGACGACGGGGCCCATGTCACGGTGGGTCAGCTTGAACCAGGCGCGGGCGAAGGCGTCGGCGAACTCCTGCGGGTTCTCGTGGAAGCGCCGCGAGATCTGCTCGTACGCCGGGTCGAAGCGGAGCGACAGGTCGGTGGTGAGCATGGTCGGGGCGTGGCTCTTGGACGGGTCGTGCGCGTCGGGCACGGTGCCCGCCCCGGCACCGTCCTTCGGCCGCCACTGGTGGGCGCCGGCGGGGCTCTTGAACAGCTCCCACTCGTAGCCGAAGAGGATGTTGAAGAAGCTGTTGTCCCAGGTGGTGGGGGTGTCCGTCCAGATGCCTTCGAGGCCGCTGGTGATGGCGTCGCCGCCCTTGCCGGTGCCGTGCGAGCTCTCCCAGCCGAGGCCCTGGCGCTCCATCGGGGCCGCCTCGGGGTCGGGGCCGACGGCGTCGGCGGGACCGGCTCCGTGGGTCTTGCCGAAGGTGTGGCCGCCGGCGATCAGGGCGACGGTCTCCTCGTCGGTCATCGCCATCCGGCGGAACGTCTCGCGGATGTCGCGGGCCGCGGCGATCGGGTCCGGGTTCCCGTTGGGGCCCTCCGGGTTGACGTAGATGAGGCCCATCTGCACGGCGCCGAGCGGGTTCTCCAGCTCCCGGTCGCCGGTGTAGCGCTCATCGCCGAGCCAGGTGGTCTCGGGGCCCCAGTACACGTCCTCGTCGGGCTCCCAGGCGTCCACGCGGCCGCCGCCGAAGCCGAAGGTCTTCAGACCCATGGTCTCCAGGGCGACGTTTCCGGTGAGGACGAGCAGGTCGGCCCAGGAGAGGTTCTTGCCGTACTTCTTCTTGACCGGCCACAGCAGGCGCCGGGCCTTGTCGAGGCTCGCGTTGTCCGGCCAGCTGTTGAGGGGGGCGAAGCGCTGCTGGCCGGAGCCGGCGCCGCCGCGGCCGTCGCTGATGCGGTACGTGCCGGCGCTGTGCCAGGCCATCCGGACCATGAAGGGGCCGTAGTTGCCGAAGTCGGCGGGCCACCAGTCCTGCGAGGTGGTCAGCACCTCGGCGATGTCCCGCTTGACGGCGGGCAGGTCGAGCGCGTCGAACGCCGCGGCGTAGTCGAAGTCCTCGCCGAGCGGGTTGGCCACGGCGGGGTTCTTGGCGAGAATCCGCACGTTGAGCCGGTCCGGCCACCACTGGCGGTTGCCGCCGCCCTGGGTGGGGTGCGGCGCGCGACCGTGCGCGACGGGGCAGCCGCCGGCCTCCTCCGACTTGGGGTCGGTGACGATCGCGTCGTGGTTCTCAGTCATGGAATTCCTTCCGGACGGGGCGGATCTCGGTGCTCTGAGAATGTGGGGGAATGGCCTGACCGGTCTCGTCCGGAGGACGTCCTGCCCTGGCTGCGGCCGGAACCGATCCTACGATGGACCAAGTCCAAGTCAATACGAACACGCGATGGAATGGATCAACGAGGGGCGTGACCGAGGCGCGCACCAAAGGGGCGACGGGATGATCTCGAAGCCCTGATCCGCTCGGATCCACGCGTGGCGACGCGCAGCGGGGTCGCATTCGGCGACGTGCCGATCGACCGAGCCGACGCGGGCCGCGCGGAGCGCCCCGGCAGCCGGAACGCACCACCACAGATCGCCACGATCACGACAAGGTCTCCGCCGCAGTAGATCCGGCACGTGCCGCGACCGGGCCGCAACGCGCGCTCTGCGGCGGCTTGTTCATCGTGTCCTGCGACGCAATCGCATGATGCGGCCGCTGGATCTCCCCCTTGACAGCTAACACCGGTAGCCATACATTGACGCACGCAGCTAACGCCGTTAGCCACATTGATGGGACGTCACGTGAAAGGGCCGCAGTGAGTACTGCCACAGCCAGCACCCTGCGCGGCAGCCCCCTGCCGCAGCCCCGCCGGAGAGCATGCGCAGCACTGGTGCTGCCCTTGGGGACGTGGGCGGTCTCCGGGGGAGAGCACCCGTCGCCGGCAGCCGCGCGCGCATGCCCTGCTGGGCCGAGCCCGTTCTCACCGAACCCCGCGAAGCACGCCGCGGACATCCGGTGCCCAGGTCTCGCCTCGTCCCCGGCTTCACCCGCCGCCCGGATGGCGATCGCGCGAACGGCCCGCCGTGGCTGACCGCGCGCAGCAGATCATGGTCGCCGCCCGGGAACTGCTTGACGCGGAAGGGCCGGATGCGTTGTCGATGCGGCGCATCGCCGAGCGCGTCGGCATCCGGGCGCCTTCCTTGTACAAGCACTTTCCGGACAAGGCCGCTGTCGAGGCCGGGCTTCAAGCGCAGGGAATGATCCGCCTGGCAGAGGACCTGGAGGCCGCTGAAGCCGGGATCGGCACCGACCCGCCCCTGCTCGTGCTCGCCCGCGCCTACCGACGTCATGCGCTCGCCGGTCCGCACCTCTACCGCATCACCCACAGTCGGCCGCTCGCCCGCACCGCGCTCCCCGAAGGACTCGAAGACCGTGCGGCGCTGCCGCTGGCCCGTGCGGTGCACGGCGACATCGACATCGCGCGCTCGTTCTGGGCATTCGCCCACGGCATGGTCGTGCTCGAACTCGACGACCGCTTCCCGCCCGGCGCAGACCTGGACGCGGCCTGGCGCACCGCCTGCGAGGCGTTCACCCAGGCGACCCGGACCAAGACCCGGGGAGAGTGATCTTGTGACACCCCCTTCGGCCCAGGGAGCCACCCGGAGTTCGGCCTCGGGTCCCGTCCGCGCAGCCTGGGCTTTGTTCGGCGCATTTCTGCTGTTCTGGCTCGTGTTGGAGATGGTCAACCACGGTGGCGGGACGATTCCGCTGGGGATTGCGGGCATCTTCGCTCCTGACCTGACGCTCTTCGTCGGGCCGTCGGGGGCGCACGAGCCCGGGCAGCTCACCCGCGGCCGGGTGCCCGGCTACAACCTCGTCCACCGGCCGATCGCGCCCGTTCTGTGGCTCGTCGTCTGCGTGGTGCTGCCTGACCCGCCTGGCACCGCACTGTTCACCTTCGGACTCGCCTGGCTGCTGCACATCTCCCTCGACCGCGCGCTCGGCCACGGGCTGCGCACCGCAGACGGCTGGCAGCGCTGAGCGATGGCCGAGCGACCCGCGCTTTCGGGCCTGGCACCCGAAGCCTCCACGACCTCGACCAAGGCTCTCACCTATGGATCTCGCTTACCTTCCCAGCCCTTCGACCGGCGTGCTTCACCTCGGCCCCGTCCCCTTACGGGCATATGCCTTCTGTATCATCCTGGGCGTATTCGCGGCAGTCCGGCTCGGCAGCCGGCGCTGGGTCGCCCGTGGCGGCGAGCCGGGCGTCATCGCGGAAGTCACCGTCTGGGCAGTGCCGTTCGGCCTCGCCGGCGGACGGCTGTACCACGTGATCACCAGCCCCGACGCGTACTTCGGCGACCGGGGCGAGCCCATCCGGGCCCTGTACATGTGGGAGGGCGGACTCGGCATCTGGGGTGCCATCGCCCTGGGCGGGGTCGGCGCGTGGATCGGCTGCCGCCGCCACCGCGTCCCCTTCCCCGCCTTCGCGGACGCGGTAGCCCCGGGCATCGCCCTGGCCCAGGCGATCGGCCGCCTGGGCAACTGGTTCAACCAGGAACTCTACGGCCGCCCCACCACACTCCCCTGGGGCCTGGAGATCGACCTCGCGCACCGCCCGTCCGGCATGCTCGACATCACGACCTATCACCCCACCTTCCTCTACGAGTCCCTCTGGAACATCGGCGTCGCCGCACTGGTCCTCTGGGCGGCACGCCGGTTCCCGCTCGGTCACGGCAGGACCTTCGCCCTGTACGTCGCCGCCTACACGGTCGGCCGGTTCTGGACCGAGTACCTGCGCATCGACGAGGCCCACACGTTCCTCGGTCTGCGCCTGAACAACTGGACCTCTGTCCTGGTCTTCCTCGGCGCTGTCGCCTGCCTCGTCGCATCGGACCGCCGCCACCCGGGCATCGAGGACGTGGCGCGGCTACAGGGCGAGGGTGCCATCGGGAGGGCCGATGAGCCGCGCCTGGCTGACGCCCCTGCCGGCCCCGCCTCCGGGCACGGGTAAGGGCCGAGCGCGAAGGGCGGCCGAGTCCCGGAGTGTCCGGAACGGATCGTGATGCGCTCGTGCGGACGGCAGACGGTGCTGGTGCGGCCCAGCCTCCCAGGGCGTCGAAAGGTGCATCACCGCGATGAACCGTGTGGGCTCATCAGCGGGCACGTTGAGGGCGGGGATCGGACGAGCGAATGGAACGAAGCCGGGAGCCGCCGACGATCGGCGTACATCCAGTACGAGGGACGCCGGCCGGTCTGGTGCATCCACGAGGTCGCCGGATCCACGGCCAACGACAGTGCCGCCGTGACACCGAGGGATGCCGGCCGGTGCGGCGAGAGTGCGTGCAGGCGTCGCGGGCCCGACGGGACTTCGCGGGCACGGCTTAGAGGCCGTCCCCCCGCCGGTGCACGCTCACCGCGTAGCCGCCGCCGTCGTACGGGGCGGCGTCCCAGGTGGCGAAGCGGTCGACGGGGGTGAGCCCGGCGGCGGCGCAGTGGGCGTCGTACTCGGCGAGCGTGAGGCCGGGCGGGACGGGGAGGTGGGCCGCGTCCAGGCCGAACCCGGAGACCAGCAGACCGCCCGGGCGCAGCGCCCCGGTGAGGCGGGCGACGACGGTGGCCTCGGTGCCGGGGGCGAGCAGCGCCATCACGTTGCCCGCGGCGACGACGAGGTCGAACCCCGGTCCGGCGGAGAGCGCCGCCGGGTCGAACGCGGCCAGGTCGGCGCGGTACCAGGGGAGCCCGGGCGCCTGCCCCCGCGCGACGGCCAGCATCGAGGCGTCGACGTCCACCCCGGTGCAGTCGTAGCCGAGTTCCGCGAGCCGGATCGCGACCCGGCCGGTGCCGCAGCCGGCGTCCAGCACCCGGGCCCCGGCGGGCACCAGGGCGGCGCAGAACCGCGCCTCGCCGTGCATGTCCCTGCCGCTGCGGGCGAGGGCCGCGAAGCGGGCGGCGTAGTCCTCGCCCGAGGTGTCTCCGGTCAGTTCGGTCCAGCGGTTCATGCGGGCCACTGTAGACGGGGCCCTGGTCAGCCGGACTTCGGCGGGTGGAGGGCGTCGAAGGCGAAGACCGTGTTCCGGGCCGCCGCCACGATCACCGCACGTCCGGCGACGGTCACGCGCGGGCTCGCGCCCTCCTGGCCGGTCAGGCCGTCGGCCCTCGGGTCCGTCGCCCACAGCACCGAGCCGTCGGACGGGGAGAGGGCGACCACGCGGCCGGTGGCGGAGCTGAAGAAGAGCGCGCCGTTCCCGGCCACGGGGCCCGAGGCGCCCTCGACGCTGGTCTGCCGGGACCACTTGGTGCGGCCCGTGGCGGGGTCGAACGCGGTGACGCGGCCGGTCTGCCCGCTCACGTACACGGTGCCGGCCGCCATGCCGGGCGTGCCCGCGTACGTGGTGGGCAGCGGGGCGTCCGTGACCTTCCCGGAGACCGGATCGACCTGTACCACCGCGTCGTACCCGGTGAGCGCCGGGCCCTCCATGTGTTCCGTGAGCAGGACGAGCCGGCCGCCGGCGACGCCCACCGGCACGGCGGGACCGTCGACCGCGACGGCCCCGCCCCAGGTGCCGGAGGCCGGGTCGAGGGGGTACAGGGCCGGGTGGCGCACCGCCGAGGCGTCGAGCTCGGCGTCCGTCGCGCACATGGCGAGCAGTCGGGTGCCCACGGGGACGGGGGCGCACCGGGAGCCGGCGGGGAACGGCGCCGTCCAGGCGAGGTCGCCGGTGTGCGCGTCCCGGGCCTCCAGGGCGGTGTCGGAGGCGTCGACCGTGATCACGTCGGTGCCGAACACCACGGCGTCCCGGGTCCGGCCCGTGACGGCCGTCGACTGCGCGCCGGAGGGCGTGGACCACAGCTCCTCGCCGCTGTCGGCGTCGAGGGCGACCACCTCGTCGGAGGTGCCCCGCGGGTCGTCCTGCGCGGCGATGCGGTAGCCGAGCACCGTGTCGTCGGTCGCGCCCACGAGGTGCAGGCCCTGGACGGGCACGCCCGGGCTCTTCGCCGTCCAGGCGCGTGAGCCGTCCCGGACGTCGATCCGGGCGGCGACGACCCCGCCGCCCCCGCAGAACACGGCGTCGGCGCGGGCGACGCACCGCAGTTCGTCCGGGATGTCCTCGCGGCCGCCCGGCACGGTCACGCGCCAGGGCGTGAAGCCCTCGGGCAGGGTGCCGGCGGGCGCGGCGACCGTGCGGGCCTTGCCCTCGTCCGGCTCCTCGCCGAAGCCGCCCGCCCGGAGGGCGGCCACTCCCCCGCCGATCGCCGCCACGGCGACCGCCGCCGCGAGCACGGGCCGCCAGCGCCCGCGCAGCCCGCGTCCGCCGAGGGGGCCGGTCTCCTGCGGAGCGGGGACGTGCGGCACCGGGGTGTCGCGCGTGGCCAGGTGGTGCTGGGTGGCCACGTCCCGGGTGCGGCCGGCGGCGCGCCCGGCCGCCGGCGCGCCGCCGAGGTCGGCGGGCAGGTCGCGCAGCAGCTCCAGCAGTTCGCCGGCCGAGGGCCGGCCCTCGGGTTCCTTGACCAGGCACGGTTCGACGACCGTGCGCAGCGCCTCCGGTACGGCGTCCAGCGAGGGTTCCTCGTGCACCACCTGGTAGGCGGTGAGGTACGGGCTGTCCGCGTCGAAGGGGCCGTGGCCGGTGGCCGCGTACACCAGGAGGGTCGCCAGTGAGAAGACGTCGGAGCGCGGTCCGACGCCGCGCGGTGCCTGGAGCTGTTCCGGCGACATGAAGGGCGGCGTGCCGATGACGCGTCCCGTCATCGTCAGGGTCTGCTGGTCGGCGGCGCGCGAGATGCCGAAGTCGATGACGCGCGGCCCTTCGGAGGACAGCACGACGTTCGACGGCTTCAGGTCGCGGTGGACGACCCCGACGCGGTGGATGTCGCGGAGCGCCTCGGCGAGCCCGATGGCCAGGCTGCGCAGTCCGGCGCCGTTGAGCGGGCCCTCGGCGGCGATGCGCTCGGCGAGGGTGGGGCCCTCGATGTAGGTGGTGGCCATCCAGGGCCGCTCGGCCTCGGGCGCGGCGTCCACCACGGCGGCGGTGAAGGCGCCGCTGACCCGGCGCGCCGCCGCGACCTCCTGGCGGAAGCGGATGCGGAATTCGCTGTCCCCGGCGAAGTGCTGGTGGATCAGCTTGATCGCGACGGGCCGGCCGGAGCTCGTACGGGCGAGGAAGACCGTTCCCATGCCGCCTGAACCGAGCCGCGCCTCTAGCGGATAACCGCCGATCTCGGCTGGATCGCCTGCGCGCAGCGACACTCTTCCCGACCTCTCGTCCCCGTGCGCTCTGCCGTCACGGACCGCCCGTCTGTGCTGGACACAAACTAGCCGCAGGGTGGTGGGGGTGGGCAAAGCGGGTGACGCGTACGGGCGGGTGCGTGGTACGGGTCCGCCCGGCCGGGACCGGGGCCGGCCGTCGGGTCAGCGGATCAGCAGGGGCCAGGTCCTGCCGGACGCCCCGCTCACCGGTGGCGCCGGGCGTCTCGTTCCGGGTCCACCACGTGGCCTCCGGGGTGTGGCCCCCGTACGCGCCGGTGCAGACGGCGTCGGCGCTCCACGCGGCGGCGGTGCAACTGCCGGTCGGGGGTGACGTGGTCCGCGAGGTGCACTGGCGGTCGCGGTTGAGGGACCGGAAGGTGAAGCGGTCCCTGTGGTGGCTGGTGGCGCACTCCAGGACGGCCTGGAAGCGTCGGCGGACGCACCCGATGCCTGCTGTGCGGCGAAGGCCGCGAGTCCTGCGGTGGCCAGGGCGGCGGTGGCCACGCCGGAGAGCACAGCGCACAGACGACCGCGTGACCGATATCAGAACACGCACCGTCCGCATTCCGATGCTCCTCCGCTAGGGTGTCGCGCGTGTCCTTCCCTCTCGCCTTCCGCCATCTCGTGGACGACGCCGCGGTCTTCCCGCCCGGCCTGGCTCCGCTGCCGCGCGCCGTCGCCGACCACGCCGGACACCTCGCGTCCGGGCACGCCGAACTCGTGGGCCCCTTCGTGATCGGCGCCGACCGGCTCGGCGAACTGGCCGGGCTGGCCGGGCCCGGGCTGTTCCCGGGCGGGCTGCGGGTGAGCGTGGTGGCCGGGCCGGCCGCGCTCCCCGCCGTCCTGGCCGCCTTCGCGGGGACCGGCCGGCTCGTGCCGGCGGCCGTGGAGTTCAAGCCGGACCCCGCCCGGCCGCTCGGACCCCAGATCGAGGAACTGGCCGCGCTCGGCTTCCCCGGGACGGTGTACGTCGAGGTGCCGCGCCCCGGTACGCCGGAGTGGGAGCGGGCTCTCGCGCCGGTGGTACGCCACGGCTTCCGGCTGAAGTTCCGCACCGGCGGGACCGAGGCGGCGGCGTTCCCGTCCGAGGACGAGGTGGCCGCGTGGATCCACGATGCCGTGGCCGCCGGGGCCGCCTTCAAGTGCACGGCCGGGCTGCACCACGCGGTCCGGCACACCGCCGCCGCCACCGGGTTCGAGCACCACGGCTACCTCAACGTGCTCCTGGCGGCGGCGCGGGCCCGCGCCGGAGCGTCCCTGTCCGCTGTCCGCGCGGCACTCGCCGAGCGCGACCCGGAGGCGCTGGCCCGAGCCGTGACCGCGCTCCCGGCCGCCGAGACCGCCGCCGCGCGGGAGGCGTTCGTCTCGTACGGGTCGTGCAGCGTGCTCGAACCGCTCGAGGACCTGACCGCCCTGGGCCTGCTCGGCCCCGCCACCACCTGATCACCCATCACCGAAGGGCGCCACGTATGACCACCCACCCCGTCACCTGGGTCGAGGCCGCGGCCGGCAGCGCGTACGACGTCGACAACCTCCCGTACGCCGTCTTCTCCACCACGGACACCGCCCCGCGCATCGGCGTCCGCATCGGCGACCACGTCCTGGACCTGGGCGCCGCCGCCACCGGTCTGCGCCCCGGCTGGGCTCCGCTGCTCGACGCGCCCGCGCTCAACCCGCTGATGGCCGCGGGCGCGCCGGTGTGGGCGGAGGTCCGCGCCTGGGTCACCGGTCTGCTCACCGACACCGCGCACCGCGACCGCGTCCGCCTGGTGCCGCTGGCCGAGATCACGCTGCACCTGCCGTTCGAGGTCGGCGACTACGTCGACTACTACGCCTCCGTGGACCACGCCACGAACGTCGGGCGGATCTTCCGGCCCGACGGGGACGCGCTGATGCCCAACTGGCGCCACCTGCCGGTCGCGTACCACGGCCGCGCGGGCTCCATCGTCGTCTCGGGCACCCCCGTGCACCGCCCCGCCGGACAGCGCAAGGCGCCCACCGACCCGGCGCCCACGTTCGGCCCGTCGCTGCGCCTGGACATCGAGGCCGAACTCGGCTTCGTCGTCGGCCGCACGGTCCCGCTCGGGCGGCGCGTCGCGACCTGCGAGTTCGCCGAGACCGTGTTCGGTGTCACCGGCGTCAACGACTGGTCCTCGCGCGACATCCAGGCGTGGGAGTACGTGCCGCTGGGCCCCAACCTGGGCAAGTCCTTCGCCACCAGCATCGGCGCCTGGGTCACCCCGCTCGCCGCGCTGGAGCACGCCCGCACCGACCTGCCCGGCCAGAGCCCCGCCGTACTGCCGTACCTGCGCGAGGAAGGCCCCTCGGGCTACGCCATCGACGTGGAGGTCGAGGTCAACGGCACGGTGGTGGCGCGTCCGCCGTACGCCTCCATGTACTGGTCGCCCGCGCAGATGCTGGCCCATCTCACGGTCAACGGCGCCTCGCTGCGGGTCGGCGACTTCTACGCGTCGGGCACCATCTCCGGCCCCGAAAAGCACCAGCGCGGCTCGTTCCTCGAACTGTCCTGGGGCGGCAAGGAGACCTGGACGGCGGGCGGCGAGGAGCGCACGTTCCTCCAGGACGGCGACGAGGTCGTCCTGCGCTACTCGGCGCCGGGCGCGCGGGGGCGCATCGGCCTGGGCGAGGTCCGTGGCAGGATCCTCCCCACCATCCGGCCGCTCCCCGAAGAGGTGGAATGACACCGCCGAACGACTCCGAGAGCGGCGGCTCGCAGACCCTGGAGCGCGGCCTCGCCCTCCTGGTCGAACTGAGCCGCCAGCCGGAAGGGCTGACGACCAGCCAGGTGTCGGCCGCGACGGGGTTCCACCGCTCCATCGCGCACCGGCTGCTCGTCTCGCTCCACCGGACGGGGTTCGCCGCGCGCGACGACAGCGGCCGCTACACCGTGGGCCCGGCGGTGGCCGGGCTCCTCGGCGGCACCGGCCCCAGCCTGCGGTCCGTCGCCGAGCCCGTCCTGCACCGCCTCGCCCGCCGCCTGGACGCCACCGCGAGCCTGGTCGAGGCCGTCGGCACCGCCGCCGTCACCACGGTGGTGGCCGAACCGCCGACCGACGGCCCGCTGTTCTGGTACCGCAAGGGCAGCCGAGACCCCCTGGACCACGGCTCCGGCGGCCTGGCCGCCCTGGCCTCCGGCCCCGCGCGCGCCGCCGAACCGCCCCGCGTGCAGGCGATCCGCGAGGCCGGCTACGTCATCACCCACAGCGAGGTCAACATCGGTGCCCACGGCATCGCGGCCCCGCTGCCGGGCTGGCCCGTCCGGGCCGCGGTCAACGTGGTCACCTCCGACCCCGACCTCGCCGACCGGGCCGTGGCGCACGTGAGGGATGCCGCCGCGGCGATCGGCACACTGAGCGACCACCTCGGCGCCGGCTGAACGCGGGCCCGTCAAGGCGGCGGGGCCTCGCACGGCTCCCGAACACCGGGGCCCGGAGCGCCGACGCGCCGGGGACCGGTGGCCCCGACGCGGACCGGCCTCCCGCACATCGAGGAGGGAACGGTCCCGCTCGCGTCACCCGCGACCTGCACATTCTCTATGATTGACGCCATGGGGAACGGGATTCGACAGGATGTGCTGGCCGAGCGTGTCTACGAGGACATCAAGGCGATGGTCATGGACCACGGCATCGCCCCGGGCGCGCGCGTGGGGATCGACGCGCTGGCCCGCCGGCTCGACGTGTCGGCCACTCCGGTGCGCGAGGCGCTGGCGCGGCTCGAATCGGACGGCCTCGTGGTCAAGCGGCCGAACGCCGGCTACCGGGCGACCGACCTGCTCGATCCGGACGGCCTGCGCGACCTTTTCGAGATGCGGCTGCTCCTGGAGCCGAAGGCCGCCTCGCTCGCCGCGGAGAACGCGGACGGACCGGATCTCCAGCGGCTCAGGGACATCGCGGAGCGGATGCGCAGCCACCCCGAGACCGGTGAGAGCTATGCGGTCTACCACCGGTTCGCCCTGCTGGACCAGGAGTTCCACGACACGCTGGCCCGTGCGGCGGGCCGCCCGCTGCTCGCCGACGCGGTGAACCGCCTCCACTCCCACCTGCATCTGTTCCGCCTGACCAGTGCTCCGGGGGCGGCCGGCACGACGATCGAGGAACACGAGCGGATCCTGGACGCGGTGGCCCGGCGCAACCCGGAGCAGGCCGCCGAGGCGATGACGACGCACCTGCGCTCCAGCCGCGTACGGCACCGCACCGGCACGCAGCCCCACCGGAACGGAAAACAGACGCGGGCGCGGCCCTCGTGAGGCCCGAGGGTGCGCCCGCGTCTGCCCGGTGATCACTGCGGGCGCAGCCGCAACCCCTGCATCCCGCCGTCCACCGCGAGGTCGGTGCCGGTGGTGGCGCCCGACCGGGGGCTCGCCAGGTAGGCCACCGCGTGGGCGACTTCGGCGGCGCTGACGAGGCGGCCGCTCGGCTGGCGGGCGGCCAGGGCGGCGCGCTCCGCCTCGGGGTCGCCCGAGGCGTCCAGCAGGCGGCCGACCCAGGGGGTGTCCGCCGTGCCGGGGTTCACGCAGGTGACACGGATACCCTCGCGCAGGTGATCGGCGGCCATGGCCCGGGTCAGGGCCAGAACGGCGCCCTTGCTGGCCGAATACAAGGCCCGCTGCGGCAGCCCGGCCGTGGCCGCGATCGAGCACATGTTGACGACCGCCGCGTGGCCCTCGCCGCCCGCGGCCGCCTCGCGGAGTGCGGGGAGGGCCGCCGCGGTGACCCGGGCGATGCCGACGACGTTGACGTCGAGCACCCGGTGCCACTCCTCCGGGGTGTTGTCCTCGACGGTGCCCTGTGCTCCCATCCCGGCGTTGTTGACCAGGACGTTCACTCCACCGAGTCGGGCGGTCACCTCGTCGACGGCCGCGCGCACGGCGTCGTCGTCCGTCACGTCGCAGCGCACCTGCAGGAACGGCCCGTCCGAGGTGTCCCGGTCGAGCACGGCCACCCGCGCGCCGCGCGCGTGCAGCTCCCGGGCGGTGGCCAGGCCGATTCCGGACGCGCCGCCGGTCACCACCGCGACGAGGCCGGCGAACTCGGGTGCGGTCATCGGGTTCATCTCCTGTGTCTCCTGTGTCTCCTGTGTCATCGGGAGCCCTCCGCTGCCATGGTCTGGCGCTGCCTGCCGAGCCCTTCGCCTTCGATTTCCACGACGTCACCGGCGGCCAGATAGGGGAAGCGGCCGGAGAGGGCGACGCCCTCGGGCGTGCCGGTCAGGACAAGGTCGCCCGGCTCCAGGGTCATGAACTGGCTGAGGCGGTACAGGATTTCAGGCACCGAGAAGATCATGTCGGCGGTGCTGGAGTCCTGCCGCGCAGCCCCGTTGACGCGGCTGCGCAGCCGCACCGCCGCCGGGTCGAGCGCGTCTTCGGTGACGAGCCACGGCCCGACGGGCGTGAACGTGGGGGCGCACTTGCCCTTGGACCACTGGCCGCCCGAGGTGCGCAGTTGCAGCTCGCGCTCGGAGACGTCGTTGACGAGGACGTACCCGGCGATGTGGGACGCGGCGTCGGCGGGCGATGCGAGGTAGCTCGTACGCCGCCCGACGACCACGCCGAGCTCGGCCTCCCAGTCCGTCATGGTGCTGCCGCGCGGGATGGTGACCGGGTCGTCCGGGCCGACCACGGTGTTGGGGTGCTTGAGGAACACCACCGGTTCGGTGGGCGGCTCGGCGCCGGACTCGGCCGCGTGCCGTGCGTAGTTCATGCCCACGCAGACGACGGCGGTGGGGCGGGTGAGGGGCGGGCCGTGGCGGAGCTGCTGGGCGTCCGGGAGTTCGGGCAGCGCGGTCACGTCGAGCGCGGGCAGGCCGCGCTCCAGGAACTCCGGTGTGATGTCCGGGGTCACTCCGCGCAGATCGAGGACGCGGTCGCCGTCGAGGACGACGGGGATCTCCTGGCCCGGGGGGCCGAGGCGGGCGATGCGCATGGTGCCTTCCTGAAAGGGTGCGGGTATGGCTGCGGCCGCCCCACGAGCGGCCGGCCGGTTCAGCGGTAGGTTCCGGTCGAGGCGTGCAGTTCGGCGACGGTGGTGGCGGCGAGGTCGCGCCCCCTGGTCTCGGGGCCGAGAGCCACCGCGACGCCGCCGATCAGGCATGCGGCGACGACGAAGAGGGCGACACCCCAGGAGCGGTCCCCCGCCGCGGCGACCAGGGCGACGGCGATGAGCGGGGTGAGCCCGCCGGTGACCGCGCCGGCGATCTCCCGGTACAGGGCCAGTCCGGTGAACCGGGAGCGGGCGGTGAACAGTTCGCTGTAGTAGGCGGCCTGCGGGGCGAACATGCAGCCCACCCCGATGCCCATGCTCGCCACGACCACCAGGGTGACGGCGAGCGAACTGTGGCTGTGGTCGATGACCCAGAAGTACGGGAAGACGAACGCGGCGGAGAAGACGATGCCCGCCAGGGCCACCGGCTTGCGGCCGACGCGGTCGGTGAGGTGCCCGAAGAGGACGAGGGTCACGGCGGTCACCGCCGTGCCGACGGTCACCGCCAGTGGACCGGTCGAGCTGGACATCTCCAGCGTGTCGGTGAGATAGGCGGCCAGGAACGTCAGGTTGAGGTAGGCGACGACGTTCTGGGCGGTCTGCAGGCCGAAGACGACCAGGCCGGCCCTCCACTCGTGGCGCACGACGTCCCGCACGGGCGAGACCTCGGCCGTCTCGGTGCGCTCCTGGGCCGCCTCGAAGGCGGGGCTCTCCGTCAGCCGCAGCCGGATGACGAGCGCCACGCCGATCACGAGCACACTGGCCGCGAACGGGATCCGCCAGCCCCAGGCGAGGAACTGGTCCTCGGGCAGCCGGGTGACCAGCGCGAAGGCGCCGGAGGCCATGAGGATGCCGATGTAGACGCCGATGCTGGGCGCCGCGCCGAACAGACCGCGCCGGCGGGGCTCGGAGAACTCGGCGGCGAGTACGGCGGCCCCGCCGTACTCCGCGCCCGCGCCGAGCCCCTGGACCGCCCGCAGCACGACCAGCAGGACGGGCGCGAGCACACCGGCCTGCTCGTACGTGGGCACGAGGGCCATGCCGACGGTGGAGGCGCCCATCACCAGCAGGGTGAGGACCAGGACGCGTTTGCGGCCGAACAGGTCGCCGAGGCGGCCGAAGACGACGCCGCCGAGCGGACGTACGAAGTAGCCGATGGCGAGCGTGCCGAACGAGGCGAGCAGCGAGGCCGTGGCGTCGAACGACGGAAAGATGATCTTGTTGAAGACGAGGGCCGCGGCGGTGCCGTAGAGATAGAAGTCGTACCACTCCAGGGCCGAGCCGACGAGTGAGGCCAGCAGGACGCGCCGGCGGTGCGCGGCGACGGCCCGGGCGGGCTTGGCCGGGGTGAGGGTGGACATCGTCGTCCTCCGGGTGTGCTGGGACAGCGGGACGGGGGCGGTGGAGGTGCGGGGCCGGCTCGCGGCCGGCGGTCAGGCGACGCGCCGGTCGTCGATGGCGTCGGCGTCCCAGGCGATGCCGAGGCCGGGCTCGGACGGGGCGTGGGCGAGGCCGCCTTCGATCCGCAGCCCGTGCGTCGTGACGGCGCGCAGCTGCGGGATGTACTCGACATAGCGGGCGTTGGGCACGGCGGCCGTCAGGCTGACGTGGATCTCCATCAGGAAGTGCGGGCAGACCTCGACGTTGAACGCCTCCGCGAGGTGGGCGACCTTGAGCCAGGGCGTGATGCCGCCGATCCGGGCCACGTCGGGCTGCACGATGCCGGCCGCGCCGCGCTGCAGGTACTCGCGGAAGTGGCCCAGCGAGTACATCGATTCGCCGACGGCCACCGGGATGGACGTCGAGGCGGCGAGCCGTTCGTGCCCCGCCACGTCGTCGGCGGGCAGCGGCTCCTCCAGCCAGCCGATGTCGTACGGCTCCAGCAGGGCGGCGCGGCGCACGGCCTCGGCGCCGGTGAACGCCTGGTTGGCGTCGACCATGATGTCCAGGCCGGGGCCGACCGCCTCGCGCACGGCCCGGATGCGGGCGGCGTCCTCGCCCGGGCTCGGCTTGCCGACCTTGATCTTGACGCCGGAGAACCCCTGACGCTGGGCCTCGCGGGCACCGGCGACCAGTTCGTCCTCGCCGAGCTGGAGCCAGCCGCGCTCGGTGTCGTACACCGGCACCGCCGGCCGGGCTCCGCCGGCCACGCGCCACAGCGGCTCGCCCGCCCGCAGGCAACGCAGATCCCACAGGGCGAGGTCCACGGCGGCGAGGCCGAGCGCGGTGAGCGCGCCGACCATCGTGGCCCGCGTGCTGTCGTACATCGTCCGCCAGGCGCCCTCGATCTCCCGGGAGTCGTGCCCGGCGAGCGCGGGCAGGAGGTGGTCGCGCAGCATCGCGAGCACGGCGCGGCCTCCGGTGCCGATGGTGTACGCGTAGCCGGTGCCGGTCAGCCCCTCGTCCGTCGTCACCTCCACGAAAAGGGTCTCCTGCTTGAGGAACGCCTGGGTCGCGTCGGTGCGTACCGTCTCCACCTCGATGTCGACGAGGTACGCCTCGGCCTTGATCACTTTTGCCACTGCTGCTCCGTGCGTTGTACGTGAATGGGTTGAAGAAGTCGTCGTGTCGTGCGCGTGTCCGCTCCCGGGACGCGTGGGTGCCGGGAGCGTCAGGGGCGCGCGCCGTCCAGGGCGGCGACGAGCGCCAGGACGGTCCGGCACATGGGCACCGCGATCCCCTGCGCGTCCGCCCTGCGGACCACGGCCCCGAGGAGCCCGTCGTGTTCCATGGGCCGGCCGGCGAGGCGGTCGGCGAGCATCGAGGAGCCGGCTCCGGGCGGACGGGCATCGATCCAGGCGAGGACCTCGTCGGCGGCATTGCCGGGCAGCCGCGCGCCCTCGGCCCGGCCCACCTCGGCCACCTCGTCGAGCATGGTGGCCGCCATGGCCCGTACGGCCGGGTCGGCGAAGACCTCGACGCGGCGGGAGGTGAGCGCGGTGACGGGGTTGGCGACGGCGTTGACCATGAGCTTGCGCCAGGCCGCGGTGGTGAAGTCGGCCACCGGGTCCACCCCGAGCCCGGTTCCTTCGAGCAACGGACGGGCCCTGCGGCCCGGTTCGTCGTCGCCGATGACGAGCCCCGCCCCTTCGCCGCGCACCGCGACCCGGCCCCTGCCGAGGCGCTCCGCGTTGAAGTGGACGAGCGCCGGGACCACTTGGCCCGGCGGGGCGTACGGGGCCGCCTGCTCGCGGTGCTCGACGCCGTTCTGCGCGACGACCACCACCGACTCCCGGTCGACGAGCCGCTCCAGCCAGGCGCGAGCCGCAGCGCCCTGATGCAGCTTGGTCGTCACGAGGATCCAGGCGGCCGGGCGCGCCCGCGCCGGGTCGTCCTGCCAGTGCACCCGCGCCGTGCGGGCGCCCAGGTCGCCGGTCTGCTCGATGTCGCGGACGGGTGGCGAGCCGGGCCGTCCGCACAGCGTGACCGGATGCCCCCGAAGGGCGAGCCGGCCCGCCAGCGCGAGGCCGACGGCTCCCGGGCCCACGACGGAGACCGGGTCGGCCTCGGAAACCACATGCTCAGGCACGCGCACACCCGCTCAGTTCATATAGGAATCTGGAGTGAGTTGCAGAATGCTATAGGTTCCGCAGGAAAACAACCCCTCCGAACAACCCCTCCGAACAACCCCTCCCGCATCCGCCCGGACCCGGTGCGACTGCGCGTCCGGACACGGCAAAGGGCCGGTGCCGGCCTCTTCCGAAGCCCGCACCGGCCCGCCGCGGCCGCCCGTCTCCCGCTCGCCGGGCGGCCGCCCGTCAGCAGCCGATCGGCTCGGAGCCGACGGCCACGTCGTCGAACCACAGAGTGTCGTCGCCGACCCCGTAGCTCTCCCAGCCCAGCCGCAGAGCGGTGGGCCGGGGCGGCGTGGTCCGCGAGAGCCACTGGTCGTCCACGTCACGCGTGGGTACGCCGTCGGCGTGCAGGCCCGGCACCTGCTCGTCGCCCAGCCAGGTGTCGAGCCCCGGGGCCGAGGTGTCGACCGCGAACCGCAGGCACTGCCAGCTGCCCGTGGGCAGGGGCCTGCTCAGCCCCACCCCGGTCGGACTCTGCGCCGGGAGCGTCGCGTCGTCGGTCTCCCGGTTCCACTGGAGCGCCCCGTTCTGCCCGCCGATCCGCAGGGCCTTGCCGCCCTGGGAACTGTCGGGCATCGACACGAAGGCGACGTGCGCCGCCGGGAGTGCCGTGGTGTGCCGCACCCACATGCGGACGTACAGCACGGGGCCGACGGCCGACAGGTCGGCGGTGGAGGCCACGAAGGCGTGGTTGCAGTAGCCGGCCTTCCCGTCGAGCCGCAGCGAGCGCGTGCCGCTGTGCGCGGTCTCCGTGTCCACGGCGGCCGTCCCGGTGCCCTGGCAGTCGGGTGCGGTGAAGCGCCAGTCGCCGGCGGGGGCCGGACCGGTCTGGCCCTCGAAGTCGTCGCAGACGACCGCGTCGCCGCACTCGGCGGAGGGCGGTGTGGTGGGAGGCGGTGTGGTGGGAGGCGGCGTGGTCGGGGGCGTGGTGCCGTCGCCGCCGCACGGCACGCCGTTGAGGGCGAAGTCGCCGGGAGCGGGTCCGCCCGACTGCGAGGTCCCCTGCACCCCGAAGGAGACGGTGCCGCCTTCGGCCACCGCCCCGTTCCAGGCCGTGCTGACGGCGGTCACGGCGTGGCCGGTCTGCGTGACGGTGGCGTTCCAGCCGGAGGTGACGTGCTGGTCACCGGCGTACGTCCAGGTCAGGCGCCAGTCGCTGAGCGCCGGGCCCTCGTTGGTGACGCGGACCTCGGCAGTGTAGCCGCCGGTCCACTCGTTGGCGGTGTAGTCCACCTGGCACCCGGATGCGGACTCCGCCGCAGCGGCCGGCCCACCGGCGGGCATGGCGACGAAGAGCGACAGGGCCAGCGCGACGGCGGAGCCGGCCGCCGTCCAGGGTCTGCGCGGTAAGCGGCGGGGGTGGATGGTCATGTGCGCCTCCTCGGGGCGTGGGGAAGGGTGGGAGCGCTCCCATGTATGACAGCGACTTGACGGCACACTGTCAATACGGCGGTGGTCCGCGACTTTTACAGGGTCCGAAAGTTTCGCCGTACGAGCTCCCGCCGCAACACCCTCTCAGCCAAGCGCGCCGTTGCGTCATCCCGCAGGACAGCCCCGCACGCCGCTGACGTGCACTGTTGAAGCCCAAGCACGATCAAAGCAGTACCGACGCTTTCGAAACACTTGCCGAAACTATTGACAGTCACCGGAGGCGGCCCAAAAACTCCGTGCTCAGACCCGGCCGCGCCGCCCGTGCGGCCGGAACTCTGCTCACCTGGAGGACCCCCTCATGCGTCTCCGATTCCACCGCCGCCCCGCCGCTCTGGCGGCGGGGCTCGTGCTCGCCGCGGCGAGCTCCCTGGGTCTGACCGCCACGGCCGCCGCCCCGGCCCAGGCCGCCGCCTGCAACGGCTACGTGGGCCTGACGTTCGACGACGGCCCGTCCAACGACCACACCCCCGCCCTGCTCAACGCCCTCAAGCAGAACGGTCTGAGGGCCACGATGTTCAACGAGGGCCAGTTCGCCGCCTCGTACCCGGCACAGGTGAAGGCCCAGGTCGACGCGGGTATGTGGGTCGGCAACCACAGCTACACCCACCCCCACCTCACCCAGCAGAGCCAGGCCCAGATCGACTCGGAGCTCTCCCGGACCCAGCAGGCCATCGCGAGCGCCGGCGGCGGCACGCCGAAGCTGTTCCGGCCGCCGTACGGGGAGACGAACGCCACCCTCAAGGCCGTCGAGGCCAAGTACGGGCTCACGGAGGTGATCTGGGACGTCGACTCGCAGGACTGGAACGGGGCGAGCACCGACGCGATCGTCCAGGCCGTGTCCCGCCTCTCCAGCGGCCAGATCATCCTGATGCACGAGTGGCCCGCCAACACCCTGGCCGCCATCCCGCGCATCGCCCAGTCGCTCGCCTCCCGGGGCCTGTGCTCCGGCATGATCTCGCCGCAGACCGGGCGGGCCGTCGCACCCGACGGCAGCAGCGGCGGAGACGACGGCGGCGGGAACACCGGCGGCTGCACCGCGACCCTCTCCGCCGGCCAGAGCTGGGGCGACCGCTACAACCTCAACGTCGCCGTCACGGGTTCGTCCAACTGGACGGTGACGCTGCGCCTCCCCTCCCCGGAGCGGGTCCTCTCCACCTGGAACGTCAGCGCCTCCTACCCGAGCGCCCAGGTGCTGACCGCGAAGCCCAACGGCAGCGGCAACAACTTCGGCGTCACCATCCAGACCAACGGCAACTGGACCTGGCCGGCGGTCTCCTGCGCCACGGGCTGAAGCCCCTCGCCCCCACGGTGAAGCGCCCCGCGCCCGCGCGCGGGGCGCTTCGCCATGTCCCCGGACCGGCGTGAGCTACCGGAAACCAGTCGTTCACCCCACCGTGGACTCCGGTGAAACAACCGGTTCCTAGCGTCTCCGCCCATGGATGCGACGCTGGATACGACGCTGTATACGCCCCCGGACACAGCGCGGGGCGCACGTGCGGAGCCCGCGCCCCCGCTCCGCGAGACGGTGTACGGGCAGCTGCGCGCGGCCGTGCTCGACGGCGAGTTCGGGCCGCGCGAGCGACTGGCCGAGACGCGGCTCGCCACACGCTTCCGCGTCTCGCGGACCCCGGTGCGCGAGGCCCTGGCGCGCCTGCTCGCGGACGGCCTGATCGAGCGCGGGGACGGCGGCTTCTTCGTCACGATCCCCAACCTGGCCCAGCTGCGGGACCTGTACGAACTCCGGGTCACCCTGGAACTGCGCGGCATCGCCCGGGCGATCGACGACCCCTCCGTACAGCATGATCCGGCCGTTCTCAAGGCCGAGTTGGACCGCTGGTACGCCATGCGCGAGCGGCCGCCGGACCCCGATCCCCGCTTCGTCGTGCAGGACGAGCGCTTCCACGCCGAGCTGTCCCGCGCCTCCGGGAACCCCGCCCTGACGGATGCCCTCGTGGCCGTCGGTGAGCGCATCCGCCGGGTCCGGATGTACGACTTCCTCACCCCGGACCGGATCGGGACGACCATCACCGAGCACATCGCGATCATGGAGGCCGTCCGCGACGGGCGCCTCGCCGACGGCCACCGCGCCCTGCACGCCCATGTCGGCGACTCCATGGCCGTCGTGCTCGAACGGGCCCGGCGCGCCATGACGCAGATGGCCCTGCACGCCGACCGCCTCTGAAACCCCGGCGGCCGACGGCGTCCGCCCCCGCCCGTCCTCAGCACGGCCTTCCCTCAGCTCACCGCTTCCCGAGAGGCTGCCCATGAGTACGACCGAGTCACGTGCGACGTCCACCCCACCGACCGCTGCCGAGACCAGGGCGACGAGCGAGACCCTGGAGGACTACACCCTCCGCTTCGCGCCCCGCGGTTACCGCCGCTGGACCCCCGCCGTCGTGGCCACCACCGCCCTGGGCGGCATCGCCTACATGGCGGACTTCTCGATCGGCGCGGGCATCGGACTGGCCCACGGCACCGGCAACGCGCTCCTGGCGATTGCGGTGGCGGCCGTCGTCATCTTCGCCACCGGCTTCCCGCTGGCGTACTACGGCGCCCGGTACAACCTCGATCTGGACCTGATCACCCGGGGCTCCGGCTTCGGGTACTACGGCTCGGTCCTGACCGGGGTCATCTTCGCCAGCTTCACCTTCATCTTCTTCGCCCTCGAAGGCTCGATCATGGCGCAGGGCCTGAAACTGGGCCTCGGACTGCCGCTCTGGCTCGGATACCTCGTCTCCACCCTGATGGTCATTCCGCTGGTGATCTACGGAATGTCCGCGCTCAGCAAGCTCCAGGTGTGGACGACGCCGATCTGGCTGCTGCTGATGGCCGGCCCGCTGGTCTACCTGGTCGCCACCGACCCCGGCACGGTCGACCGGTTCCTCTCGTACGCCGGAACCGACGGCAAGGGCGGCATCGACACCGCGTCCGTGCTCCTCGGTGCCGGTGTATGCCTCTCGCTCATCGCGCAGATCGGCGAGCAGATCGACTACCTGCGCTTCATGCCGCCGAAGACCGACGCCAACAAGCGCGCCTGGTGGACCGCCGTGGTGATGGCCGGGCCCGGATGGGTGGTGCTGGGCGCGCTCAAGCAGGCCATCGGTGTGTTCCTCGCCGTGTACGTCCTCGCGGAGGTCGGAGCCGATGCCGCGCCCGAGCCGATCCAGCAGTTCCGGGGCGCCTTCGACGCGATGCTGCCGTCCTGGCTGGTCGTCCCGCTGGCCGTGGTCCTGGTGGTCATCAGCCAGATCAAGATCAACGTCACCAACGCGTACTCCGGCTCGCTCGCCTGGACCAACTCCTTCACCCGGGTCACCGGGCACTACCCCGGCCGGCTGGTCTTCGTGCTGGTCAACCTCGGCTTCGCGCTCGCGCTGATGGAGGCCGACATGTTCAGCTTCCTCAACGACATCCTCGGCTTCTACTCCAACTGCGCCATCGCCTGGATCGTCACCGTCGCCACCGACATCGGCGTCAACAAGTACCTGCTGCGCATCTCACCGCTCCGGCCGGAGTTCCGCCGGGGCATGCTGTACGCGGTCAATCCCGTCGGCGTGGTCGCCTTCACCGCCGCCTCCGGCCTGTCGATCGCGATGTACTTCCACGCGCTGGGCGACACCCTCCAGCCGTACTCCCCCGTCGCCGCCGCCGTCCTCGCCTTCGTGCTGACGCCCCTGGTCGCGTACGTCACCAAGGGCCGCTACTACCTGCGCCGCACCGACGACGGCCTGGACGAGCCGATGCTCGACGCGGACGGCAACCCGAGCGCGGCGACCTACGACTGCCATGTCTGCCACCAGTCGTACGAACGCCCCGACCTCGCCGCCTGCGCCACCCATGACGCGGTCGTCTGCTCGCTCTGCCTGAGCACCGACCGGGTGGGTGACCACGTGCTGCCCGCGCAGCCTCCGCTCGCCTGACCCCCGGCCCCGTACCCAGGAGTTGCCGTCATGTTCGACACCCTGCTCATCGCCAACCGCGGCGAGATCGCCTGCCGGGTCATCCGCAGCGCCGAAGCCCTCGGTCTGCGTACGGTGGCCGTGTACTCCGACGCCGACCGCACCGCCCCGCACGTCCGCCTCGCCGACGAGGCCGTGCGCCTCGGCCCCGCCCCCGCCGCCGAGAGCTATCTGCGGGCGGACGCGGTCCTGGAGGCGGCCCTCGCCACCGGGGCCGGGGCGGTGCACCCCGGCTACGGCTTCCTGTCCGAGAACACGGCGTTCGCCGCCTCCGTGGAGAAGGCGGGCCTCGCGTTCGTCGGCCCCACGCCCGCCCAGCTGGAGGTGTTCGGCGCCAAGCACACCGCACGGGCCGCGGCGCTCGCGGCGGGTGTCCCTCTGCTGCCCGGCAGTGGGCTCCTCGCCGACGAGGAGGACGCCCTGCGCGCGGCGGAGCGGACCGGCTACCCGGTGATGCTCAAGGCGACCGGCGGCGGAGGCGGGATCGGCATGCGGGCGTGTGCCGGGCCCACGGAGCTGCGGGACGCCTTCGCCCGGGTGTCGCGGCTGGCCCGGGGCAGTTTCGCCGACGGCGGGGTCTTCCTGGAGCGTTACGTGGAGCGCGCCCGCCACGTCGAGGTGCAGGTCTTCGGGGACGGCGCCGGCGCGGTCGTGGTGCTCGGCGACCGCGACTGCTCCCTCCAGCGCCGCAACCAGAAGGTGCTGGAGGAGGCCCCGGCGCCGGACCTGCCGCCGCGGCTGCGCACCGTGCTCCGCACCGCCGCGAGGGAGTTGTGCGCGTCGGTGGACTACCGGTCGGCCGGCACGGTCGAGTTCGTGTACGACCCGGTGCGCGAGGAGGCGTACTTCCTGGAGGTCAACACCCGCCTCCAGGTGGAACATCCGGTGACCGAGGAGATCCACGGCATCGATCTGGTCGCCTGGATGCTGCGCCTGGCGCGCGGCGAGAGCGGCTTCCTGACGGAACCGCCCGCCCGGGGCCACGCGGTCGAGGCGCGGATCTACGCCGAGGACCCGGCCCGGGACCACCGGCCGAGCTCCGGTCTGCTGACCCGCGTCGCCTTCCCCGAGGGCGTACGCGTGGACAGCTGGGCGGAGACCGGGCAGCACGTCTCCTCCGCGTACGACCCGATGCTCGCCAAGGTCGTCGCGACCGGTGACACCCGGACGGAGGCGTTCGCCCGGCTGGCCGAGGCCCTGGACGGGACGGTGGTGGACGGGGTGGAGACCAACCTCGGGCTGCTGCGCGCCGCCTGCCGCGAACCGGTGGTGCTCGACGCCCGGCACACCACGGCGACCCTGGCCGGTCTGCGCGATCCGCGTCCCCGGATCGACGTGGAACGCGGCGGCGCCCAGACGACGGTGCAGGACTGGCCGGGCCGCACCGGCTACTGGGAGGTCGGCATCCCGCCCGGCGGCCCGATGGACGACCTCTCCTTCCGCCTCGGCAACCGGGCCGTCGGCAACCCGGAGGGCGCCCCCGGCCTGGAGTGCACGCTGGAGGGCCCGGCGCTGCGCTTCTCGGCACCGGCCGTCGTCTGCGTCACCGGCGCCCCCGCCACGGTCACCGTCGACGGGCACCCCGTCGCCCTGTGGGAGCCGGTCGAGCTGGCCGCCGGGCAGCTGCTCGACGTCGGCACCGCCCTCGGCCCCGGGATGCGTACGTACGTCCTGGTGCGCGGCGGTCTCGACGTCCCCGGCTACCTGGGCAGCGCGGCCACCTTCACCCTGGGTGGCTTCGGCGGCCACGCCGGCCGCGCCCTGCGCACGGGCGACGTGCTGCGACCCGCCCGGCCCGTGCCGGAGGCCCCCGCGCCCGCGCCCGTCCCGGCCGCCTCGCGTCCGCACTTCGCCTCGCACTGGCGCATCGCGGTCAGCGAAGGGCCCCACGCCGCACCGGACTTCCTCACGCGGGAGGGGATCGGGACGGTGTACGGGACGCACTGGAAGGTCTCCGCGCAGTCGGCGCGGACCGGGGTGCGCCTCGTCGGGCCCCGCCCCGAGTGGGCCCGCCCGGACGGCGGGGAGGCGGGACTGCATCCGTCCAACGTGCACGACACCGCGTACTCCGTCGGCGCGGTCAACCTCACGGGCGACACCCCGGCCATCCTCGGCCCCGACGGACCCAGCCTGGGCGGTTTCGCCTGCCCGGTCACCGTGGTGCGCGCAGAGCGCTGGAAGACCGGGCAGCTCCGTCCCGGCGACACCGTCCAGTTCGTCCCGGTCACCGAGCGGACCGCCGACGCGCTGCGCCGGACCCCCGCGCTGCTCACGCTGCCGGCTCCCGGCGGCCCGGACGGCGACGACGGTGTGCTCGGCCGCCGCCCCGCCACGGACACCGTTCCCGAGGTCACCTACCGGCGGGGCGCCGACGACAACGTCCTGGTCGAGTACGGGCCCATGACCCTCGACCTGGGTCTGCGGATGCGCGTCCACGCCCTCGCCGAGCACGTACGGGCGCTCGCGCCGCGCGGTCTGGTCGACGCCACTCCAGGCGTACGCTCGCTGCATCTGCACACCGATCCGGACGTGCTGCCGCTGCGCACCCTGCTCGGTCTGCTCCGGGAGGCCGAGGACCAGTTGCCGGCCACCGCCGGTCTGCGGGTGCCCAGCCGGGAGGTGCGCCTTCCGCTGTCCTGGGACGACCCGACCGTGGACGAGGCCATCGACCGCTACGCCGCCTCGGTACGCGAAGACGCCCCCTGGAACCCGTCCAACATCGAGTTCATCCGCCGTATCAACGGTCTGGACAGCGTCGAGGACGTACGCCGCACGGTCTTCGACGCCCGCTATCTGGTCCTGGGGCTCGGCGACGTCTATCTCGGCGCTCCGGCCGCCACGCCGCTCGATCCGCGCCACCGCCTGGTGACCACCAAGTACAACCCGGCGCGCACCTGGACGGCGGAGGCCGGGGTGGGCATCGGCGGCTCGTACCTGTGCGTCTACGGGATGGAGAGCCCCGGCGGCTACCAGCTCATCGGCCGGACGGTCCCCGTGTGGGGCGGTCTGCGCCCGCCCCGCTCCTTCGCCGACGGCACGCCCTGGCTGCTGCGGTTCTTCGACCGGATCGCCTGGTACCCGGTCGATCCGGCCGAACTCCTGGACATCCGGGCCGATCTCGCCTCCGGGCGGACCGCCCTGGACATCCGCCCGGGTGTCTTCTCGCTCGCGGAGCACGAGGCGTTCCTGCGGGAGAACGCGGAGGACATCGCCGCTTTCCGGAGCCGCCAGTCCGCCGCCTTCGAGACGGAGCGGCGGGCGTGGGAGGCGGCCGGCGAGTTCGCACCGCGCGCCGAACCGGAGCCGGCCGGCGACGTCATGGCCCCGCTCGCCCTCCCCCCGGGCTCGGGCCTGGTCGAGGCCCCGCTGAGCTCCACCGTATGGAAGGTCGAAGCGGTGCCCGGCACCCGGGTCGAGCCGGGTCAGGCCCTCGTGGTCCTGGAAGCCATGAAGATGGAGGTCGTGGTGCGCGCTCCCGCTCACGGGGTCGTCACCGATGTCCTCGTCACCCCCGGAAAGCAGATCGACGCCGGCACGCCGCTGGCCGTCGTCGCACGAGAGGAAGCAGCGTGACCGAGAGCTGCGTCGCACGCGTCACCGCCGCCTACCGCCGCATCGCCGAGACCGCCCGCCCGGAGATCTGGATCACCCTCCGGGCGGAGGCGGACGTCCGGGCCGAGGCGGCCGCCCTGGACTCCCGGCCGGCCGCCGGTGAACCGCTGCCCCTCGCGGGCGTCCTGGTCGCGGTGAAGGACAACATCGACGTCGCCGGGCTGCCCACCACCGCCGCCTGCCCGCCGTTCGCGTACACCCCGGAGACGGACGCGCCGGCCGTGCGGCGGCTGCGGGAGGCGGGCGCGGTCGTGCTCGGCAAGACGAACCTGGACCAGTTCGCGACCGGTCTGGTCGGGGCGCGGAGCCCGTACGGCGCCGTGCGCAGTGCCCTGCGCCCCGAGAAGGTCTCCGGCGGTTCCAGTTCCGGGTCGGCGGTCGCCGTGGCCCTCGGAATCGCCGACATCGCGCTCGGCACCGACACGGCCGGTTCCGGACGCGTTCCGGCCGCCCTCAACGGCATCGTCGGCCTCAAGCCCACGCTGGGCCTGGTCCCCACCACCGGAGTGGTCCCCGCCGCCCGCTCCTACGACGCGGTCACCGTGTTCGCCCGCACCCTCACCGAGGCCCAGCGGGCCCTGGGCGTCATGACGGGAACGGACGACGGTGACCCGCGCGGCCGGGTCTGGCCCGACGATGTCCGTCTGGCCGCCCCGCCCCGGCCCCGGGTCGCGGTCCCCCGGGACGAAGACCTCGTCCCGCTGTCGCCCGGGGGGCGCGCCGCGTTCGCTGCGGCGGTCGAGCAGTTGGAGGCCGCGGGCGCCACGACCGCCGTCGTGGACGTGTCACCGCTGCTGCTGGCGGCCCGGCTGCTCTACGACGGTGCGCTCGTCGCCGAACGCTACGCCGCCGTCGGTGAGTTCATCTCCCGGGACCCGTCGGCGGCGGACCCCACGGTCGCCGGGATCATCCTCGCCGCCGCCGCTCTGCCGGCCCACGCCCTGGCCGCCGATCAGGAACGGCTGGACCGCTACCGGGCCCTCGCGCGCCGGATCCTGTCCGGTTTCGACGCGCTGCTGCTGCCCACGACCACCTGCCACCCGGACATCGCCGAGGTGCTGGCCGACCCGGTGGCCGTCAACTCGCGGATGGGGACCTACACCAACTTCGTGAACCTCCTCGACATGGCGGCCGTCGCGGTGCCGGCCGGGGAGGCGGACGGCAGCCCGTTCGGCGTCAGCGTCGTCACCCGCGCCTTCGAGGACCAGCCGGCCATCGACATCGCCGCCCTGCTCACCGGGGAACAGGCGCCGGCTCCCCTGCCGGACGGCGGCGTGGACCTCGCCGTGTTCGGTGCCCACCTGACCGGGCAGCCGCTCAACCACCAGCTCACCGATTGCGGTGCCCGGTACGCCGGTGAGGTGACCACCACCGCGTGCTACCGGCTCGCGGCCCTGCGGACGACCCCGCCGAAGCCCGGCCTCGTCCGCGTCGGGCCGGCACGGGGCGCCCCGATCACGGGCGAGCGGTGGACCCTTTCGCCCGCCGCACTCGGGCGCTTCCTCGCGGCGCTTCCGGCGCCCATGTCCCTGGGCCGGGTCGAGCTGGCCGAGGGCACTTGGGTCCTGGGCTTCCAGTGCGACCCGGACTCGGCGGCCCGGGGCACCGACATCACGGAGCACGGCGGCTGGCGGGCGTATCTGGAGGCGAACGGGGAGGCGGCGACCGCCTGACGGCCGGGTGCGGGGCGGAGTACCCGACCGGAGGGGTCATTGGTCCCGGTTTGCCCCTCCGGTGGTGGGCATCACCCTGTGAGCCCGGCCCCGTGCCGGGTTCGTCCGACCCGCACCGCCCAGTGGAAGCGATACGCATGCCCTCTCAGCACCTGCCCCGGCTCGACGCGGACGGCCTCGCGGACCTCGCCGTCGCGGCCTTCACCCGCGAGGTGTTCCTCACCCCCAAGCCGGGACTGCCGGACTGCCGCACCGCGCAGACCCCCGCCAACTCGGTGTTCTCCTCACTCGTCGATGTCGGGGTGCGGCTCCACGGGCCGCTGCGCGCGGCCGCCGCATCCGGCGCCGGAGCGGACATCGGCCGGCTCGCCGCCGCCTGCCGCGCGGCCCAGGACGTGGTGCCCCACACCGCGTCCCTGAACGGATTCGACGTCGCGGCCCGCGCGCTGTGCCTGCTGGCGGCCGCATGGGCGCAGGGCCCCGCCGGCCCCCGGGACGCCTGCGCACGGGCCCTCGCCCTCGATGAGCGGGTGGAGCCTTCGGGCGACTTCCGGGACAGTTACCGGATGCTGTCGGGCCGCACGAAGCGGCACGGTCTCACGGCCACCGAGGCGGCGCTCTCCGCCGTGCGCGACGCCCGGACGCGGGGCGTCGCCGAGGAGACCGCGCAGCTCGACGCGCTGCTGACGCTGATGGCGGACATGGACGACGAGCGGGTCGTACGTGACAAGGGGCCGCTGGCGCTGCGGATGGTCCGGGAGGACGCCGCCGGAGTCCTGGCCGCCGGTGGGGCCGGCATGCCCGAGGGGCGCCGGCGGCTGACCGAGCTGGACGAGCAGCTGACCCGGTACGCGATCTGCCCGGCGACCAGCGGCGCGCTGCACACCGCGGTGCTCTTCCTGGACTCGGTGGACAGCCGGCCCCTCGCCGCCGCCTGAGCCGAGCCCGCCGGCCGGGGCGACGCCGCCACCCGGCGTACACCGAGTGGTGCCTCCGGTCCCCCGCCCCGATGCTGTTCCGGCGCCGCCCGTACACCCGCACCGAGAGGCCCGACATGCCTGTGGACCCACCTCCTCCCGCGGGCGGCGGACGCGCACGTCTGGACCTGCAGGCGATCCGGGCGCTGCTGGACGCGCAGCGCCGGCGCGTCACCCGGTACGCCGAGCGCTACGGGGCCCCGGCGCCCGCCGCCGTCGTGCCCCCGGCCGCGGCAGCCGTCGCCGCTCCCCCGCCCTCCGGTCAGCAGGTGCTCGACGCCCTCCCGGTGGCGGCTCTGCTGCTGGCCCCGGAGTTCGGCGAGGACGGCGAGATCCGTGAGGTGGTCCTCCTCGCCCGCAACGCCACAGCCCGCGCCTACGCGGCCTCCCGCTTCCCCGACGAGGCCATGCCCCCGTGGACCGGACCGGTGTCACTGTTCGAACGCGTCCCGTCCCTGGCCGCCACGGCGATCCCGCGCATGCTGGCCGACGCGCACCGCCAGGGCGTGCCGCAGCAGAGCGACACGGTGGAATGGCTGGTGAACACGCGCAGGGGGCCGGTGCGGATCAACGCGGAGGTGCGGATCGCGCCCTGCGGCGACCACTTCCTGCTCACCTGGGAGCCGGGCGGGCGGCTCAGCATGGCCGGCGCGGCCCAGCAGCTGGTGCGCGCGTGCTGGGCGGAGTGGAATCTCGCCGACGACGGCATCCAGCCCTCCAGGGGGTTCCGCCAGGTGCTCGGCCTGGCGGACGACGCGCCGGTGCCCCGCCTGTCCGAGCTGGCCGCCGCCGTCACACCGGACTGCCTGCCCACGCTGTACCAGGCGTTGTACGACGTGCTCCTGCGCAAGCGCGTCACCCAGTGCGAGCTGCGCTTCCGTGGCAGCGAGCGCGTCTTCCGCATGGTCGCCGAGCCCGTCCGCATCGTGCCCGGCGGCCTGGTGTGGGCCCTGCGGGCCGTCCTGATCGACGTCACCACGGACCGGCGCAGGCGGGAGGCGGCGCAGCGGGCCGAGCGCCACGCGCGCCGCGAGCACGAGCGCGCCGAGGCCGTCGCGGAGGTGGCCGGTGTCCTGCGGGACGCGGTGCTGCCGCACTTACAGGACGAGCTGGACGGCTACGGTCTGGAGGCCGCGGCCGTCTACCGCCCGGACGCGCGCGGGGCCGGGGTCGGCGGCGACTGGTACAAGGCCCGCGGGCTGCCCGACGGCCGCCTGCTGCTGGCGCTGGGCGATGCCCGGGGCCACGGGCTGGCGGCGGTCACTCTGATGGCCAAACTCCGCTACGCACTCGCGGGGCTCGCGTACACCTCGGAGTCCGTGGAACAGCTGACGCAGTGGCTCAACGAGGTGGCCTGCGCGGACGACAGGGAGTCCACCGCCACCGCGATCATCGCCCGCTACCACCCCGAGCGCACCCTGCTGCGCTGGACCTGCGCCGGGCATCCCCGTCCGGTGCTGCTGCGTGACAGCCGCGCCGGTCAGCTGCCGGCGCCCGCCGGGGGGCCGGGGCTCACCCTGGGGGTGCTCCCGGGGACGTCGTACAGCGCCACCGAGACGACGCTGGAGACCGGCGACATCGTCCTGATGTACTCGGACGGGCTGACCGAACGCCGCCCGGCCGACCCCGAGAAGGACACGCTCCGCTTCCTCGGCGCGGCCGAGCGCTGCTTCCGGGAGGCCGCGCCGGGCCGCGGCCACGCCGGGCTCCAGGACTACGTCGAACGGCTCGTGGCCTGCCTGAACGGTCCCCACCGCACCGACGACGCGACGCTCCTGGCCCTGCGACGGCCCTGACCCGTGCCGGCGGTGGTGTCAGCGGGCTCCCGTAGTCTTCCGGCCACCACTCACCGCCCGGAAGGACCAAGAGAGTTGACTGGCCTGCCCCCCTTTCCGCTGCCGTTCCACACCTCCCGTTCCCGGTCGTGCGCGGAACCCCGGACCGTGCGCGAACTGGAGATGATCGCGTGCAGCGCGCACCTTCGGGCGAAGCCGGACTGGTTCGAGAAGATGCACGACACCGCCATAGCCGCCACGTGGACGCGGGAGGCCGTGGACCAGGGCCTCACCGAGGCGCAGGTGCGCCATGTGCTGGCGGAGCTCGCGCACTACGCGCGGCTGCGGGACGCGCGGACCGGCGTCGAGGTGTCCGCCGTCGACGGTGTCTGGCAGTCGGACACGCTGATCGACGAGGAGCTGCGGTCGCGGCTGCGGGAGGCGGTCCGGGTGCTGGAGGACGTACCCGAGGAGGAGAAGGACTGGCACCCGGGGACGGACGGGCAGGTGCTGGACCTGGTGCATCCCTCGCTGTTCTGCCTGGTACGGGGCGTGAGCGGCGGCCCGGAGCGGGCCTGGGAGAACCCGGCGGACCGCTACGCGACGTACGAGTTCTCGGACCGGTTCCAGTGGCTGCCCACGGATGTCGACGTCAGCGCGGACGGCGAGGCCGCCTTCCGTTCGTACGTGAACAACGTCCACCCCGAGGCCCACCGGGAGCTGGCCGCCGTTCTGCCGGAGCTGTTCACCCGCATGCTCCCGCTGTGGGAGAACGTGCTCACCGATCTGCGCCGACCGCGGCCCCTGCGGATCGAGGCCGACCCGTTCGGGTGGTACGGCCCGGAGCCGGAGTACCCGGACGAGGACGACTACAGCGACAAGGAAGCGTACGGGCGAGCGGTCGAGGCACACGAGGCGGCCCAGGACGACTGGTACGAGAACCGTCGCCCGGTCGTGCCGGACGCCCCGGACTTCACCCCGCCGGAGCCGTGTGACGCGTCCGGCCGGGTTTCCCTGCGCGGTCGCCGGCTCCAGGTCATCACCAAGCTGGCGACCATCCGCCTGACACCCGAGAAGCCCGAGTACGCCGGCGGTTCGTGGCACGTCGAGGGGATGCTGAACGAGCGGATCGTCTCGACCGGCATCTACTACTGGGACAGCGAGAACATCACGGAGAGCCGGCTGGGCTTCCGCACCGCGGTCGACGATCCGGAGTACGAGCAGAGCGACTACGACGGGGTCCGCGAGGTGTACGGCCTGGAGAACGAGGGCCCGCTCAACCAGGTGCTGGGCTCGGCATCCACACCGGCCGGCCGCTGTCTGGCCTTCCCCAACGTCCTGCAGCACCGGGTCGGTTCGTTCCGTCTCGCGGACCCGAGCCGCGCCGGGCACCGCAAGATCCTGGCGTTCTTCCTGGTGGACCCGTCGGAGGCGATCGTCTCGACCTCCGACGTGCCGCCGCAGCAGCCCTGGGCCGGGACCTCGATCATGACGCTCGAAGAAGCGAAGAAGTACCGCGACGAGCTCATGCGGGAGCGCACGTTCTTCATGGACGAAAACAACGAGCAGCTGTTCGAGCGGGAGTTCTCCCTCTGCGAGCACTGAGTACGTCCGGCCGGCTCACACCCGGCGGGGTGGGAGCCGGCCGGACGCGGTCGAACAGCCCAGGTCAGCGCAGTCCGGCGAAGAGGTCGTTCTCGGGGACGGGGGCGCCGGTGGTGTCCCGGACACGCACGAAGGTCTCCATGCCCATCAGCTCGCCGAACCGCTCCTTGCCCATCTTGAGGAAGAAGATGTTCTCGCCCTGGCTGGCGTGCGCGGCCAGGGAGTCGAACTTCTGGCCGCTGAACGCGGTGGTGTCGACCCAGGTGGTGATCTCGTCGTCGGGCAGGCCGATCTGCGCCATCGCGGCGGCCTCCTCGGGGTCGGGCTCCGGCAGGTCCTCGCCGAGTGCGCGCATGGTCTCCCCGAAGCGCTGCATCATCGAGCGCGGTGCCGTCGTCCAGTAGACCTTCGGCGTCAGCTCGGTCATCTCCAGGGCGGCCATCGTGATGCGGTTGGCCTGGATGTGGTCGGGGTGGCCGTAGAAGCCGTTCTCGTCATAGGTGACGACCACATCGGGGCGGTAGTGGCGCATCAGCTCGGCGAGCCGTGCGGCGCCCTCCGCCACGGGCGTTCCCCAGAAGGCGCCGGGCGCGTCGTTGGCCGGCCAGCCCATCATCCCGGAGTCGGCGTAGTCGAGGGTCTCCAGATCGCTGATCTTCAGGACCTCGCAACTGGCCTCCAGCTCCCGGCGCCGCATCACGGCGACGGCGGCCGGGTCGTGCCCGGGATCGCCCGGCTTCACGCCTCCCGGCCCGTCCCCGCAACCGCCGTCGGTACAGGTCACGAGCACCGTGCGGAAGCCTTCCGCCGCATACCGGGCGAGCACGCCCCCGGTCCCGGTGGCCTCGTCGTCGGGGTGGGCGTGCACGGCCATCAGGGTCAGCGGCCGGTCAGTCATCACACAGTCCTCCAGCGGAATCGAGCATGCGGTACGGGGACGCGACGAACGCGCCGCGCCCCCGTCGGTGCAACCGTCCGGACCGGACCCGGTGTTCCCGGCGGGACCGAACCGCCTGGCCGAAACCCGCCGCCTGACCTCCCTGGCGGTGACAGAGTCCTCAGGGAGTCGGTGAGCACATGCGCGGGGAGGCGACGCTACATGGCTGAGGCAGACCTTTCGGCGGGCACGATCGAGTATCTGGACACCGGCGGCGAGGGGCCGGTCGTGGTCCTGCTGCATGGCGTCGCCATGGACGGCTCCCTGTGGCGGAACGTGGTGGAGCCTCTGCGATCCGATTTCCGCTGTGTGGTGCCGACGTTGCCGCTGGGTGGTCACCGCCGGCCGATGCGCCCCGACGCCGACCTGTCGATCGCGGGCGTGGCGCGGCTGGTCGCCGAGTTCCTCGAGCGGCTCGGCCTGCGCGACGTCACGCTGGTGATGAGCGACTGGGGCGGTGCGCAGGCCCTGGTCTCGGAGGGCAGGGACGAGCGGATCGGGCGGCTCGTCATCACGTCCTGCGAGGCGTTCGACAACTTCCCGCCGGGCGTGCCGGGCAGAAACCTGTTCGCCTCGGCGAAGCTGCCGGGCGGCATCAACCTCGCCTTCAGGCTGCTGAAGTCGAAGCCGATGCGCCGGCTGCCCATGACCTGGGGCTGGATGAGCAAGCGGCCGGTTCCGCACGAGGTGATGGACGCGTGGTTCACCCCGCTGTGGACCTCCGAGGAGATCCGCCGGGACCTGCGCAGGTACGTACTGGGCGTCCCCCCGAAGAGCGAACTGCTCGGCTGGGCGGAGAAATTGCGGGACTTCGACCGGCCCGCCCTCGTGGTGTGGGCGGCGGAGGACAAGGTGATGCCCCCGGAACACGGGCGCAGGCTCGCCGAGCTCCTGCCCAAGGGCCGGCTCGTGGAGATCGAGGACAGCTACACCCTGATCCCCGAGGACCAGCCCGCCCGGCTGAGCGCCCTGATCCGGTCCTTCCTGCTGGACGACGGAGCCGCCTCCTGAGGGCCGTCCCGTGAGGAAGACTGGGGCCATGAGCGATGTCGTTTTCACACGCGGGAGCGGCTGGATCCCGAGCGTGGTCCGCGAGGACGGTGTGCTGAAGCTGATGCTCGGGGCCGGGGCGGATGCCCTTCACGAGCCCCGTACGTTCTCGTTCCCGATCGGGGAGGAGCATCTCGCGGTGATCCGGGAGGACCTGGGCAGGCATCTGCTGCTGTGGAGTGCGGTGCTGCCGCTCTGCGACGCCGCCGGCACCCGGGGCCGGCTCGACGAGGACGCCGCCGTCGCGCTCCTGGACCCGGTCCTTCTCTCCGCGCCCGCCGACGTCGACGCGTATTTCGGGCGCATCCGCTGGGACAAGGACCGGCTCGTCGCGCATGGAGCCGGCGTCGAGTTGCTCGAACGGGGGCAGGTCTGCGCGGCGATGCGCACCGCCACGGAGGCGTCCGACGCGAAACGGGCCCAGGAGTACCACGCACAGCGCCGCCGCGCCGAGCGCGGCACCGTCCTCGGTCCGCTCGACGCCGCGGTCCTGAGGTACACGGGCCAGTACGTGCACGGCGCGACGGTCCCGAGGCGGCTGCCCGACGCCGTCGACCCGGCGCTGCTGCCCGAGGTCGTGCGGGTGGTCGCCACCGCGGAGCACGCCTGCGACGGCCTGCGGATCGGCCGCGATCCGCGACGGGGCAGGCGCGGCACGGACAAGCGGGACTGGGAGCGGATGGCGGCGACGATCGAGGCGGCCGTACGCCGGGCACACCCGGAACTCGCCGACGAGGCGGTGCGCACCGTGGCCTTCCTGATGTGCTCGGAGGCCGCCGGCCGCGCCAGGAACACCCCCCTGGAAGCGTACGAGGAGGCTGCCGGCGGGCGTACGGTCCTGTCGTTCACCGACGACAAGGGCGCCGAGAAGAAGTGGCGCCCGGGCAGTCCCCGTACCGCCGCCGTGGAGTTCTGGGAGTTCGTCGAGGCCCGTGTCGCTTCGGGCAACCAGGTCTTCACCATCGAGGACGAGGAGAAGGGCGAGGGCATCCAGGTCCACTTCTCCGCGGATTCCGCCGCCCGGATCACGACCGTGCGCGAGGGCCGGGGCGGGGCGGGGCCGGAGTACCGGGTCGAGTACAGCCTGGTCGACGGGATGAGCGGGTACCGGAGCCTGGTGAGCGCCTTCGTCCGTGGCGGCTGCGCGGCGCTCGACGGGCTGGGCCCGTGGATCTTGGACCACGCCGAGTTCGAGCGCGCGCGTCGGCGGCGGGGCGGCCGGTAGAGGACGCCGAGCTCAGACCGAGCCGCCCGGCGCCACCACCGTGAGCAGGTCCACGACGAAGACCAGGGTCGAGTTCGGCGGGATGAAGGCGGAGGGCGACTGCTTGCCGTACCCGAGACGCGGAGGAACGATGATCTCGCGCCGGCCGCCGGCCTTCATGCCCCGCACGCCCCGGTCCAGGCCCTTGATGGCCTTGCCGCCGCCCACGGCGAACTTGAACGGCCGGTCCTGCTCCCAGGAGGAGTCGAACTCCCTCCCGGTCGCGAACGTGACCCCGACGTAGTGGACCCGGACCACCGTGCCCGGCAGCGCCTGGGGCCCCTCCCCGACCACCAGGTCGCGGGTCGTCAGCTCGGTGGGCGCGGGGCCCTCCGGCACCTCGGCCTCGGGCTTGGCCGGTTCACTCATCGTGGGTCCCTTGCTTGTCGGCACGGCTGCTGCGTGCAGGTGTGGACGGTCGCCCGCGAGATGCCCGTCCGGCCGGGGGTGCGCCGGACGGGACTGCGGGTCATCGTGTGCCGCCCGCTTCCCGGGCGTCGTCACCGGGGCCGGTGAACACCGCGGCCATCTTCTCGGCGGACTTGAGACCCGCGCCGGTGAGCACGACGACGGTCGTCTCGTCCGGAGCGATCTCACCGGAGGCGATGAAGTGGTCGAGGGTCGCCGCGGCGACACTGCTGGTCGGCTCGGCGTACAGGCCGCGCGCGCTCAGGGCGCGTACCGCAGCGTGGATCTCCGCCTCGGGCACGGCGTACGCGGCTCCGCCGGAGCGGCGGATGGCCGCCACCGCCTCGGGCAGCCGGACCGGCCGGGCGATGGACGCGCCCTCGGCGATCGTCGGGACCCGCTCGCCGCGGGAGCCCGGGGCGACGCCGTTGAACGTGTCCGCGATGGCCGCCCAGTGCTCGGGCTGCCCGACGAAGAGGCGCGGGCGCCTCTCGATCTGTCCGGCGGCGAGCAGTTCACCGAACGCGAGGTCGCAGCCGATGACGTTGCTGCCGGCGCCGGCCACGAGGACCACGTTGTCGGGCGCGGCAAAGCCCAGGGACTCCCACATCTCGTAGGCGACGGTCTTGGTGCCCTGGAGGAACATGGGGTGCCAGTTGTGGCTGGCGTAGGGGATCCGCCGCGACTGCCGGACCGCCTCCTGCGCGACCTCGTCGCGGGTGCCTTCCACGAGCTCGATCTCGGCCCCGTAGGCCCGGGCCTGGAGGATCTTGGCCGCCGAGGTGGCGGCGGGAACGATGATCTTGGCACGGATACCGGCAGCGGCGGCGTAGGCGGCCACCGCGGATCCGCCGTTCCCCGAGCTGTCCTCGAGTACACGGTCGACGCCGTGCGCCACGAGGTGCGAGATCATCACCGACACACCCCGGTCCTTGAAACTGGACGTCGGATTGAACCATTCCAGCTTGAAGTGGACCCGCCGACCGGCCCAGTCGACCGCAATCATCGGCGTACAGCCTTCCCCCAGGCTCACCCGGCGGTCGGCCGGGACGGGGAGGGCGGCGCGGTAACGCCAGAGGGACCGTTCGGCGGTATCGATCTGCTTCGGCCGCAGCCCCGGCAGCGCGCTGACGGCGAGTGGACCACCGTCGTCACCCCGCCAGCGCGGGTCGTCCAGGGAGTAGCGCGCGCCGGACCGGTCGATGAGGAAGGGGGCGTCCCCGCCCGAAGGCTGTTCGTCGTTCATGGGCGGTCCCGGCTCCCCCTCACTCGCGTAGCTCTCAGATTAGACGCATGGCCGGAGACGAGCAGCGTCGCGCACGCGCCTCACCCTGTGGACCATTGCGTTCACCTCGCCCGAGCAGGCGCGGGGCGAGCCCTCGACACCCGCGTCCGACGTCTGCTCGCTCTTCCACGCAGCGACCGGGCACCCGCCCTACGCGGAGACGGAGGACCCGCTGTGGCTCCTCGCCCAGGTGGCCCGGGGCGCGGTCGTCAGCCGAGCACGGTGGCCGGGTTCGTAGCAGGTCAGGGCGGCGAAGGCGATCCGTCTGCGGCAGCGTCCGCCCGCAGTCGGGCACACGGTGCCGCCCGCGACGCGCCTCGCCGAACCCGATCGGCCGCTGCCTTGGAGGCAGCGGCCGATCGTAGGGCTACCGGTCGCTCGTTCTCGCGCTCAAACGCTCGGCCTCGTCCAGCAATCGGGTCCGCGCGGACTTGTCCGGTACGAACCGGTCATCTGCGGCGACCGTGCGGAACCTCTCCCACGCCTTGCGCGCGATGTCCGTCGCGCCGGGCTTCCGGGCCCGTTCGGCCGCACGGAGCGCAGCCGTGAGACGGGCCTCGCCGGCCCGTGTCACCTTGTGTGCGTCGGCAAACCCCGTCACCGTGGACCTGAGGCTGGGGAACGTCACCGGGGTCGTGTACGACGTGACGATCCACCGGTACGGGTATGCCGCGTTGAGGTACTCGCTCTGGGCGACCCCGTACACCTTGGAGCCGTCCGGGCTCGCCAGTACGAACCCACCCTGCTCGGACGTGATGCCGCCGATGTTGTGCCGGGCCGAGTCCAGCCTTGCGCCGGTTGCCGCGTCGTACGCGGTGACGACCTGGTCGCGGGGGGCCAGGCTGGTGCGTGTCGCGCAGCACGTCGCGGCGACGTAGACCCGGGTTCCGTCCGGGCTGACCGCTACGGACGTGTGCAGCGTCCGGGGGATCGGCGGGCTCTCGACGGCGTCGAGGTGCGACCACACCTTCTTGCCGGTCCGCTGGTCGTAGGCGAGGACGACACTGGCGAAGTCACCGCTGCACGAAGCACCCTCGCAGTGCCCGCCCGTGACGTAGACCAGATCGTTGGACGGGCTCACCGCGATCGCCGGCGTCTTCGGGTTGTTCGCCCCGCGGCTCGGCTCCGTGAGACCGGGGAGCCAGCCCTCTTCGGCGGCGCCGTAGGTGGTGGTCCAGAGCACCTTGCCCGTGGCCGTGTCGATGGCGTGCGTCTCCATGCGCTCGTCGAACGGCTCGTCGTCCACCTCCACCGTGGCGGTGACGAACAAGCGGTGCCCGTCGGCGCTGAGGGCGTTGTGCCACGACTGGTAGTTGCTGGTGACGGAGTCGTGGCGGGCCACCCACTGCTCCTTCCCCTGCTCGTCGCCGGTGAGCGCGTAGGCGACGGTGACCGGGTGCGCCGGGTAATCGCGTTCCTTGATCTGCCCGAACCCGGTGACGTACGCGTGCCGGCCGGACGCGTCGATGGCCAGATCGAGCCCGGCGAACGTCCGCCCCTTCTCGCCGTGACGGGCCACGAACCGCTGCTCACCGTTTGCGGCGTCCAGGGCGAGGATCATCATCGAGGCGTCGGGGAAGTCGGTCCATTCGGTGCCGCTCACGACGACGCTGTCGCCGTCCGGGGTCACGGCGATCTGGGAGCCGCCGCCCGGACCCAGCCCGCGGATGGCGACGCCCGGATGCACGGCCCGCCACAGTTGCTCGCCCGGCTCGGGGTCGTCCGCGGTGCGCGCGGGCGCGTTGTTGTACGCGAGGACGACCAGGTCCAGGCGCTCCGTCTCGGGGTTCCACTCCTCCCCGGACACGTAGACCGTCCTGCCGTCGGGGCTGACGGCGACGCCGGCTCCGCGGGTGCCGCCCCAGTCGGGCACGGGGTAGTGCGCGGTCCAGGCGGTCTTGCCGGTGGCCGTGTCCACGGCGGCGGTCGTGAACTCGTGCTCCATGAGGGCTCCGCCGAACATGAACAGCCGCTTGCCGTCGGGGCTGAGCGCCGAGTCGCCGAGGACGTGGCCCACGTCGTCCGCCGCCGGGTCGAATCCGGCTGCCCAGTCCTCGCTCCATGTGTCGGGGCTGGGGTCGATGACCCGGGAGACCCGGAAGCCGAATCCGGTGCGGAGCGAGACATCGGCGCCGGTTGCAGTGACCACACCGCTGACGGTGCCCAGGCCGGCGGCCGCGGGGTCGACGGAGACCTTCACCGTGGCGCCGGCGTGCGGGGGGACACTGAGCTCCGCTGCGGACAGCCTCACCTTGCCTGCGGGCTCGGCCGCCAGTCGGAGGCTGACGGCCGCATCGGTGTCGTTGGTGTACGTCACCGTCCGCTCGACCGGCTCGTTCCGGTCGTTCAGCGCGCCGAACGCGATGGCCGCGTCCGCGTACACGCCCTGAGCGGCGGCGCGTGCGACGTCCACCCGGCCGGTGCCCTGATCCGTGACGGGGTGTCCGGTGTCGGCCGCAGTCGAGGTCAGGGCGTTCTTGAGTTGTTCCCCGCGGAGACCGGGCCGGGCCTGCGCGACGAGCGCGGCGGCGCCGGCGACGACGGGCGTGGCCATCGATGTGCCGCTCGCGCCCATGTAGTAGTCGTCGATCACCTGGGCGTTCCCGGCCATGGAGGTGCCGCCGGCCCGCGGGGCGACGATTCCGACGCCGGGAGCGACGATGTTCGGTTTGACCGCGTAGTTCTTCAGGCGCAGACCGCGGGACGAGAACGACGCCATGTCGTCGTTCTTGTCCACTGCTCCGACGGTCAGGGCCGAGTCCGCGGCGCCGGGTGAGCCAATGGGGCCGTACGGACCGGAGTTCCCCGCCGAGATCACGAAGAGGGTGTCGTGTTCCTTCGCGAGGCGGTCGACGGCCTGGGACAGGGGATCGCTTCCGTCGGTCGGGCTGCCGCCCAGCGACATGTTGACGATGTCGGCGCCGTTGGCGACGGCCCACTCCATACCGGCGATGATCCACGACTCCTGCCCCTGGCCCGAGTCGGACAGCACCTTGCCGTTGAGCAGTTTCGCACCGGGGGCGATGCCGCGGTAGCGCCCGTCGGATGCGGCCCCCGTGCCGGCGACCGTGCCCGCCACGTGCGTCCCGTGGCCGAGGAGGTCACCGGCGAACTTGGCGCTGCTGAAGCCGATGACGACCTCTTCCGCGTCGCCCTTCCCGATGAGCTCCTTCAGGCTCGTGCCGTCGGCCTGGCTGATTCCGGCCGCCCACACCGCATTGCGGTGCTCCGCATCGAGGAGGAGCCCCGAGAAGAGGCCGCGTTCGTCGTTGCGCACGACCACGCCGGTGGCGCCCGCCTCCACTGCCGCGTCGTACTCCTCGGAGAGCGGACATGCCTTCTGGTCCCGGTCGATGAGCGCCACCTTGCCCGCCGGGGAGGCGAGCAACTCATCGCCCGCGCTGTCGACGCACGCCCGGCCGACGTACACCAACGACTCCGACGCGCCGGTCTTCGGCACGGCCCGGCCGCCGGGCATGCCGACGTAGCCGACCGGCTCGTCGAGCTGCGCGATGTCGAGGACGCCGGACGTCGCCGAGGAGCTGAAGACCTCCTCCTTGGTGACCTTGCCCTTCAGGTCGGGGTGCGTACGGTCCACGCCGGAATCGAGAACCGCGACCGTCACCCCGGAGCCGTCGACTCCTTCGGCCCACAGTTTCGGTGCCCCGATCTGCGGGGCGGCCGTGTCGAGGGCCGCGTGCACGGTCCCGTCCAGCCACAGCTTCCCGACGCCCTCGGGCCACCAGCCGGTGACTCCGGGCTGGGCGGACCGGCGTGCGGACCCGTCCGGCGCGGAGAGACCCGCCCAGAGCGCCGCGTCGTCGCCGCGGTCCGCCTTGACGGCGCTCACGCCCAGATCCGGGAACTTACGGGTCACCGCGGCACCCGCGTCCGCCGCCAGATCGCGTGTCGCGGCCGGGTCGCCTTCCACCAGGAGCGGCAGCTCGTTCCTTTGCGTGTCGGCGTATCCCTCCCTGACCAGGTACGTGAGATCGAACAACCGCTCGTCGACGCGCCCGCTCGCGAGAAGCGGGTCCGCGTCGGAGGGTACGACCAGGAGCTTCCCCTCCTGGCCGCGGACGTCGAAGGTGATCCCGTCGCGGTCGTCGCCCGCCTTGACGGTGGGGGCCCGGTCGGGACGCAAGGTGACCGCGTCACCGGTCACGAGCGTGACGGTGACGGGCTTGTCGAGGCCGAGACCGGCGATGGCGCCGAGCACGTCGGCCGAGGTCGTGCCGGTCACGGCGGCGGTCCTGGGCAGGCCTGCGGGGTCCGGCGCCGCGGCCGCCGCGGCACCGGTGGTGAGCAGCCCTGCTGTGAGCACGGCCGCCAGCGGCAGCGCCAGACGCGGCCTGCGGAATCTTCCGGGCGGGCTCTCTGTGCGTGAATTCAACTGGTCCTCCAGGTCGGATCCGGCCGGCGTCGGTGGTGGCGGGCAGGCTTCAGAGCGGTTCGAGTGCGTCGTGCGTCGCATCGTCCACGTCGTCGTCATCGGGGAAGTCGTCGAGGCCGTCGTGGACATGGGGGTGCAAGTCGCCTGTCGCGTCGTCGGGCGCGCCGGGGGCGGCTGAATCGGGCTGCATCCGGCCAGGCTGCCCTCCCGGCCCGCCGACACCTATAAGGCGAATGCCTAGTTGTTACGTGCACGGACCGCCTGCCGCCGCCCCGAGGGGCGGCGAACACGTCACCCCGGGCTGTGCCCGGTCGGGATCAGACCGTTCTCCATGGCAGTGATCGCGGCCGCTGTGCGGGAGGACACACCGAGCTTGCGCATGGCCGAACCCAGGTGCACCCCGACCGTCTTGGGTGACAGGAACAGCGCTGCGGCGGCTTCCCGGTTGGTCATGCCGCGCGCCACCAGAGCGAGTACCTGCTGCTCCCGGGGGGAGAGCGCGTCTCCGTAGCCACGCGGGCCACGGCGCCCGGAGCGTGTGGTGACCGGCCCGGCTTCGTGCAGCACTCGTTCGACCCTGGCTGCGTCCCACGGGGCGCCGAGGCCGGAGAACCGGAGCCGCACGTCACGCAGGAGGGAGAGGCCGGCCTCGCGGTCGCCGCCGGCCAGCAGCGACCGGCCGCGCCGTTCGCGCGCGAGGAGTGCGTGGTGACGGGCGGGCAGGTCATCGAGTGCGACGGCTGCCTCACCGAACAGGGTCGCGGCCCGGCCGAATGCGCCACGAGCCTGGGCCACGTACCCTCGGCCGGTCAGGACCATTGCCGCCAGTACGGGGGCGGAGCGCTGTTGTGACCAGGCGGCCATCCGGTCGAGGAGCGCCTCGGCGTCGTCGATCCTGCCGGTGGCGGTCAGCGCGTCAAGGTGCACGGGAGTCGCGAGGGTCCCGTCCAGCCAGGTGCCCTTCTCGGCGACGACCGTCATGAGCGGTGTGGTGAACTCCAGGGCCGCTACCGCGTTGCCGTCCGCCAGGGCGAGCCGGCCCAGGGCCGCCGCGGCGAGTACGGCAGGAGATGTCGCCGGGCTGGCCGTGGTCCTCTCAAGGATCGTCCGCAGCAGTGTCACCGCACTCTCCCGCCGGCCCTCCGCGACTTCGAGGGTGCCTCGGATCGCACCCCCCGCCAGGCGGATCAACGGATGGGTTCCCTCGGACTCCAGCCGGGCCGCCGTGTCGGGGAGACCGCCCCACTCCCCGGTCCAGAGGTCGAGCAGCGCGTGGTCGAACTCGGCGAACTCGACGGCCCGCAGGTGGCCGACGGCCCGGGCGGAGCCGATGACCGCGTCAAGGCGCTCGCGGGCCTCCGGGAACCGTCCCCAGTCGATCGCGTGCTGGGCGACGTTGAGCAGCCCGCGCAGGAAGTCGTACGACTCCTCGAAGGAGGTGGCCGACGAGGGAATCGCGTCGGCGGCCGCCCAGCCGGACTCCTCGCCCAGGTCGAGGAGCCGCACCGCGCGGTCGATGTACAGGGCCCGGCGTGCCGAGGCCGGTTCGACTTGGGAAATGACCACGCTCGCACGGTCCAGCCACGCCAGGTGGCGCGCCACCGGCCAGTCACGAGGGGCTTCGGGACGGGAGAGGAAGATCATGGCGCGGGCCGCGCTCGCCGGGCGGTCGTGCAGTTCGTCGACCGCGGCCCGGAACTGGTCGTGCCCCGCGTCGAATTCGGCGAGCTGGAACAGCAGCCATCCGAGGAGCAGCCGGATCTCTCCCCGCTCCGGCCCGACGAGGGCGCCGTCCCCCAGGATCTCGGTCAGTGCGTTGCGCACCGCGATCTCCAGGTCACCGAGCGGTTCGGTGCGGTGCACGGTCACCGAGCCGAGCTTCCGGGCCAGGCGGGCACGTTCTCCGTCCGTCAACGGGGCCGTGGTGAGCAGCGTGTACAGCATGGTCACGGCGGTGTGGTCGTCGCCGGACTCCCGCGCGAGGTCGGCTGCCGCCTCGGCGTATCGGCTCCACCCCTGTACATCCGCGGCGTCCTGGAAGTGCCGGCAGAGCCTCGCGACCGGTGGATGGGTGATCCGTTCGAGCGTCCATGCCGCCCGGTGGGCAAGTAGACGGCGCCGGGGGGCCGGTATCGCTTCGCCCACAGCGGTCGCGTCGAGGACGTGCCGGAAGGCGTACTGGCCGGGGGCTGCCTCAAGGAGGAGACCCGACGACAACGCGGCGGCGAGTCCGTTCCGCGCGGTCGCCCTGTCCACGTCGGCAACGGCAGTGAGCGTGTCGGCGTCCGCGGACTCGACCAGCACCGCCGCGGCCTCCAGCATGTGGCGTGTGCCGGAATCCAGCCGGGCGACACGTTCGAGGACGGAGTCCCGCACGGTCGGTGGCACCACCAGGCCGCGCAGCGCCCGCCGTGCCCAACGGCCCTTGCGGCGCACGATATCGCGTCGGTCCCGCAGGAGCCGGACCGTCTCCTCGACCGCGAGGGGTACTCCATCGGCGTGCTCGTGCAGAAACTCGGTGAATTCTCGCGAAACCTCTTCCGTGCTGAGCATCGACATCACGAGCTGCCGGGTCGCCTCCGCGTCCAGCGGGACGAGTTCGGCCCGCACATGCCGCGCGCCGGCCGGCGGACGGGCGGTGAGGCGACGCAGGAGGGAGCCGTCGGTGACATCGGTGGGCCGGTAGGTGACCACGATCGACGGGTGCGCGCCGCCGCCGGCCGTCAGGGCCAGCAGCCACTCCAACGTCGCCGGATCGGCCCACTGGGCGTCCTCCACCGCGAGGAGTTCGACGCCCATCCTCTCGACGAGTTCGGTGAGGGCGCGCATCACCCGGTGCCGGGTGCCCTGCGCGTCGTGCAACGGCGGAAGCGGTGGCGGCAGTTCGTCGGCCCATTCAGGGAAGAGCGGCTGCAGTGCGCCTGCGAGCCGGCTCAGGACGAGGCCGTCGATCGAGGGGCGGAGCCGGCGCAGGGCGTCCACCAGCGCGCCGAACGGAAAGGGTTCCTCGACCGGCGGGCAGGTGACGACCAGTGCCACCGGACGCGACCGGGACGGGGAAGGGACGAGGGCCGCGAGAGCCTCCCGCAGCAACCGGGTCTTCCCGATCCCCGCCTCGCCCTCGATGACGACGAAGGCTGGCCCCTCGCGGAGCGCGTCGAGCACCGCTTCGAGGACCTCGGTCCGGCCGACGAAACCCGGCGTCAGCCGCTCCTTGACGCGCTTGGGTGCACTGCTGCCGAAGTCCTGGCGGCCGTCGTGCCGACTCGTCACCTCGTGCTCCCCCGGCCGTCGTCGGATCATTCCGGTCGCCTCTACGCCGTGGCGAACACTAATGCCTCGGCGGGGCAACGTTGATCTGCCGAGGACGGTCGGCATGCGGGCCCGGCACTCTGACGAAACCGACGTAGGCGACACACGTGGCGGGACGGCCCCCGCTTCATGCCCGCAGCCACCCACGACCAGCCGACCGAGACTCCCCGTTCGACGCCCACCCCTCACCATCGGAACGGCAACAGCTACTCAGACGTCAGGTTGGAAAGCGCTCACTGAGTCGCGGACAGTGCGATCACAGTGGTGACGAGACCGTCACGGACCAGCCATCGGCCGGAGAAGCCTCCCAGCTCTCGGCCGGCCACCACTGGCCCGGTGCGGAGCAAGCGAGCAGAAAACATACCTTGGTCCGGTTCGAAACTGACTTCCGCCTCCTCAAATCCCAGCTCCAGACCAGTAAGCGGATACCAAGCCTTGAACACGCTTTCCTTGGCACTGAAGAGCAGCCGGTCCCAACACACGCCGGGGTCGCGCTCTGTGAGTTCGCGTATCCACCAGCGTTCGAGCGGCAACGAGATGGCGTCCAGAATTCCTTCCGGCAACGGGCCGTGCGGTTCTGCGTCGATCCCGATGGCTAGAGTTTCGACGGCCCTGGCCACCACCGCCGCCCGGTACCCGTCACAGTGCGTCATGCTACCGACTACCCCGTCCGGCCACTGAGGTGCCCCGCGCCTATTGGGCAACAGCGGCACGGGAGGCAGGCCCAGTTGAGCGAGTGCGCGCCGAGCAAGTGCGCGCACGGTTGCGAATTGTTGCTGCCGTTGCGGGACGGCCATGGCCACAACCGCCGCTTCCTCGGGGAAAAGCACTGCAGACGGACCCAACTGACCGAGCAGTTGATCGTCGAAGGCCTCCGCCGAGAGGACCTCAGCGGGAAGTATTTCCTCGATCACAGGTCCACTGCCTCCCGAGGCGGTTGCGGAAGAATCTGGCGAAGGGGGTCACGCCAGGCTCGGGTGCGCCACTCGCGGGGATAGCCGACGGAAACCTCTTCGAAGCGGACTCCGTCGTGCCAAGTGACGCGAGGGATGTGCAGGTGCCCGTAGACGACGGCCGCGGCGCGGAAACGTACATGCCAATCGGAGGTCAGTTCCGAGCCACACCACTGCGCGAAGTGCGGGTAGCGCAGGATGTGGGTGGGGTGGCGCGTCAAAGGGAAGTGGTTGATCAGAACGGTCTGACGAGCCGGGTCGGCAGCGGCTAGCCGTCGTTCGGTCTCCGCTACCCGGGCGTGACACCAGGCGTCGCGTGTCGGATAGGGGTCGGGGTGCAGAAGGTACTCATCGGTGCAGACAATCCCGGCCTCACGAGCCAGGCAAAGGGATTCTTCCTTGCTGCGAGCTTCCGGAACCCGGAACGAGTAGTCGTACAGGACGAAGAGGGGGGCCACCGTCACCGGGCCGCCCTCTCCGCTCCACACCGGGTACGGGTCTTCAGGAGTGGAGATGCCCAGGCCGCGGCAGAGTTCGACCAGATGCAGGTAGCGCTTCTCGCCACGCAGGCGGACCGGATCATCCGGATGTGTCCATAGCTCATGGTTGCCAGGCGCCCAAACCACCTTTGCGAACCGTTCGCTGAGAAGCCTCAGAGCCCAATCGATGTCCGCGTACTTCTCCGCGACGTCGCCGGCGATGATCAGCCAGTCGTCTGCCGATGACGGCCGTAGTGACTCCACGATGGCGCGGTTCTCTTGATGGACAGTGTGCAGATCGCTGACGGCCAACAGCTTGCCGGTTCCCACAGTTACTCCCTTGCGACGGCGTGCCGGCCTAGCTTGCCCCGCACGCGGGGCGTTGGAAAGTTCCACCCACGGTGGCCCATGGCCCGAAAACGGTAGATTGAACCCTTCCGGGTTCCGCAGAGGCTTCAGATTGTGCTTGTGGCCTGGGGTCTCGTGGTCGTGAGGTAGTAGTTGGCTTCGAATGCGACGGGTGGGATGTGCCCTATTTCGCCGTGGACTAGGCCGGCGGCAGTGAGCCCTTCCCCACCTGACTTGAGCGTCGGAGAGTTGACGAGTGAGGGCTGCACGGAACGACGAAGGTCCTGGCACACGGGTTTCTCGACCAAGATCACCCGTGTCTGCCGGGATCTTCGCGTGCTTGTCTACCCGCCCTCGATCCATCTGTCCAGCCCCACCCTGAGATACCTGAGCAGGCAACTCGCCGCTCGCCGGCGAACCACTATCTGAAGTCTCTGCGGAACCCGGAACGGTGCAGTGACACCCGAGGGCGGACACCTGCTGAACTGGCCATGCTGCGCGATGTCCTCGTGGCATGGCCAGTCCTCGTTCGTCTGATCACTGGCCGGAGCGGGACACGTTCAGCTCAGGCATCGCGGGTCCGGAAGGCGACGGCGGCGGCGACGAGGGCTGCGCCCACGAGAAGCAGTAGCAGAAGCAATCCGCCCCACGGGCCGAGTGCGTCTGCCGGCTGCTTGATCGCCATTACCTGAGCTGCGGCGTTCGGCGGCCACCACTTCTGCAACCACGCCTCCCACGCGTGCGGGAGCGTGTTGCTCAGTGTGGGGATCACCAGAGTCACCACGGTGACCAGCACGAGCCCCAGCGTCGCCGAGCGTACGAGGGCGCCAAAGGCCAGCCCGAGGAGCCCGACCGCAGCCAGGTAGAGGCCACACCCAGCCACCGCGCGCAGCACGAGTGGCTCGCCAAGCGACGCGTGCGGCACATGCTTCGACGACAGGATCATCTGGCCGCCGAGGAACGACAGGAAACCGATTACCTGTCCTACTGCCAGTGCCGCCGTGGCAAAGGCGATAATCTTCGCTGCCATGAGCCGGCCACGCTGCGGCACCGAGGTCAGGCTGGTACTGATCGTTCCCGTCGCATACTCCGACGCGAAGACGCTGACACCGACGGCTGCGAAGGCCAGCTGGGCGAAGATGTAGCTGCCCAGGCTGCTTGCGACCGGGTCGAAATCCTGCTGGGCGGCGGCGGACGCGGCGCGGAACTCCCTCGCACCGGATGCGCTGAAGAGCAGGCCGAGGCCGGTGCCCAGCGCCAGGGCGGTCAGGAAGGTGAAGGTCGTGGACCGCAGGGTGAACAGCTTGGCCCACTCAGCCATCAGCAGCTGGCGTATGGTCACCTGCCGACGCTCCGCACCGTTGCCCGGTTCTTGCTCCGCGACCGTGGGGGGCGTGGTCACCTCTGCGCTCCTTCGCCTGCCGAGTATTCGACACTGCTCTGTGTCAGCTTCATGAAGGCTTCTTCGAGAGAGAGCCTCTGCGGAGTAAGTTCGACCAAAGGCACCTCCTTCGCCATGGCCAGCGCGCCGATCACGCCGCTGTCCAAGCCGGACACGACCAAAGCTCCGGATCCGTCGGGGCGTACGGAACCACCCGCGTCCTGCAGGATCCGTTCGAATGTGTCTTCCGCGGGCGGCGTGCGTACCAGCACGGTCTGCCGGGACTGCTCCTCCATGAAGTCGGCCATGGTCATGTCGGCGATCAACTGCCCTCGTCCGATGATGAGCAAGTGGTCCGCCGTGAGCTCCATTTCGCTCATGAGATGGCTGGACACCAGGACCGTGCGCCCTTCGCTCGCAAGGTCACGCATGAGGTGTCGCATCCACAACACCCCTTCCGGGTCCAGACCGTTGACCGGCTCGTCAAAGATGAGCACCTGTGGATCGCCCAGCAGGGCCAACGCGATTCCCATCCGTTGTCCCATGCCGAGAGAGAGCCCTCCTGCCTTGCGCCGCCCTGCCTGGCCAAGGCCGACGAGCTCCAGGACCTCGTCGACTCGGCGCCGCGAAATCCCGTTGCTCAGCGCCTGGCACAACAGGTGGTTGCGTGCGGTGCGCTGGGGGTGAACCGCATTCGCCTCCAACAGGGCGCCGACGGACCGCATCGGCGAAGGCAGTTGCGCGAACGGCACACCCCCGACGGTCACCGTTCCTGAGGTGGGCGAGTCCAGTCCGAGGATGAGCCGCATGGTGGTGGTCTTGCCGGCTCCGTTGGGGCCGAGGAAGCCGGTGACGACGCCCTCGCGGAGACGGAAAGTGAGATTGTCCACGGCCGTCTTGTCGCCGTAGCGTTTCGTGAGCCCTTGTGCTCTGATCATTGGGCGATCTCCTCGGCAGGGCAGCATGGCCGATCGGCGGCGGCCGCTGCAGAACCTCGCGGCTGACATTTCATGCCCTGATCGTGCCCTTGCCAGGTGTCCGGCTCCTCCGAGAATCCTGAGTGCTTCCTGGAAAACTCGGACGAAGACTCGAACCCAGCCTCTTTCAACTTATTGTCTGTACGAACGGTCGGGCCGATCGGCGCGACAGTGAAGGGAGAGACGCATGGCAGCCGTGCCACTGGCCAGGGAGATAGCGGTGCGGCCCAATGACGGTGTCTTGCTGGTGGTCGAGGACGAGCCCACCCTCAGGGAACTGCTCGCCGCCAGTCTGCGTTTCGCAGGGTTCCGTGTCATCTCGGTGGCGAGCGGCGAGGAGGCCCTGGTCGCGGTGGCACGTGAGCGCCCAGACCTGGTCGTCCTCGATGTGATGCTCATCGGCCTGGACGGTTTTGAAGTGGTCCGCCGGCTGCGCGACCCAGCCCTCAGTGCCACGGGCTCACCGGCCGGGTACGTACCGGTTCTCTTCCTCACCGCGCGCGACGACATCGAGGACAAGGTCAACGGCCTGACGCTCGGAGGAGACGACTACGTGACCAAACCGTTCCGGCTGGAAGAGCTGATCGCCCGGATCCGGTCGATCCTCCGCCGGACCGGAGGAGGACCGACCGACGGAGTGCTCCACGTGGGCGATCTCGAACTGGACCCGGCGACACGTCGGGTCAGACGCGCCAAAGTCCCCGTGGAGCTGTCCCCCACGGAATTCAAACTGCTCCGGTATCTGATGGAGCACGCCGATCAGACGCTGTCCAAGTCGCAAGTCCTGGAGGAGGTCTGGCGCTACGACTTCGGCGGTGATCCGAGCATCGTGGAGTCGTACATCAGCTACCTGCGCCGCAAGGTCGACCACGTCGAGCCGAAGCTGATCCATACGGTCCGCGGCATCGGTTACGTCATGCGAAGCCCTTGGTCATGAAATTCCCGCCTCTGCGCATCCGGCTGTCGCTCCGCATCCGCCTCGTGTTCATCACTACGGCGGTGCTCGCCGTGGGGCTGCTGCTCGGCAACATCGTGCTGCTGAGCTTTTTCACCCCGGCCTTGATGACGCGCGCGGACAACCAACTGCGCACCACGGGGAATCTGGTGGTCATGGCGCTGCCGAAGCACACCGCCTCACCTCCGTCCACCCGGGGGCTGCCGCAACCGTCCGGGGCCGATCTGCTCGGGGACATCTACGTAGCTCATGTGTCTGCGGACGGCCGGATCGAGCGCACCGAAACCGCCGGGACCGGCGGCTCCCGTACCCCACCGCCCCAGCTTCCCGACCTGAGCGCGGCGGCAGTCCGGGAAAGGGCGTCGAGGCCGTTCACCACCGGGAGCACGCGGGGCCCCACCGAGTGGCGCGTTCTTCTCCTTCCGAAGCCGTCCTGGGCGGCGGGCGGGAGCGTCGTGATCGCCGGCAAGCTCGACCATGTGAACGCGACCATCAAGGGGGTACGGGGCAATTCCGTCGCCCTGAGCAGCGCCCTGCTGCCCGTTCTCAGCCTCATGGGCTTCTTTGCGATCCGTGCCGGCCTCCGGCCGCTGCGGAAGATCGAGGAGACCGCCGAGGCGATCGCCGCGGGTGATCTGTCCCGACGGGTTCCCGGATCCGCAGCGGCCAATACCGAGATGGACAGACTGAGCACGGCGCTCAACGGCATGCTGCAGCGCATCGAGGCGGCAGTGGCGGCCCGGACCGACTCCGAGGCGAGGATGCGGAGGTTCGTGGCGGACGCAAGCCACGAGCTGCGCACGCCACTGGCGGGCATCAGCGGCTTCGCCGAGCTCTACCGGATGGGTGCGCTGTCGGACCAGTCCGACGTCGACCGGACCATGGACCGCATCGAGCGCGAGGCGGACCGGCTGACTCGTCTCGTAGAAGACCTGCTTCTCCTGGCGCAGTTGGACGAGCACGAGGTGGCTGGGACCGCGCTGCTCCGCGTCGCGCCGATGGATTTGCGCGCGGTCGCCGTGGACGCGCTCCATGATCTCCGCGCCCTGGACCCGTCACGCCACGTGACCCTCACCGGGCTGGACGGTGGTCAGATCGGCGTGGCACCGGTGCTGGGCGACGAGGCCCGGCTGCGGCAGGTCGTGACCAATCTCGTCGGCAACGCCATCGCCCACACACCGGCGGGGTCAGCGGTCGAGATCCGGGTAGGCACCAGTGACGGCGAAAGCATCCTTGAGGTCGCTGATGAGGGGACCGGTATCTCGCCAGAGCACGCAGAGCGCATTTTCCGTCGCTTCTACCGGTCCGACGACGCCCGCAACAGGTCCGAGGCGGACGGGAGGACCGGAGCCGGGCTGGGCCTCGCCATCGCTCAGTCTCTGGTAGTGGCGCACGAAGGTTCCCTGAGCGTCCACACCGCACCCGGCGAGGGAGCCACCTTCCGGATCACCTTGCCACTCGGGGACCAGGGATGACCGCCTGATGAGCCGGAGGGCGGGTCGAATCCCGGTGCCGGGCACAGGGTTGGCGCTTTGCCTGCTGTGGAATCTGCCGCGCGGGACGGGCCGGAAGCCGGTCCCTGCCCGTGGAGGGGCGGTGCCGGCCTGCGGGAGTGGGGTGGCGGGGGGGCACTAACGAGGGTCGGGCAGCCAGTTGCCGTGGAAGCCGTAGGGGACCCGTTGAGGGAGATGGACGGTGGCCACGGGCGGGGCGGAGAGGTCCGTGGCGTCGACGATCACGAGGTCGCTGGTGTCGGTAGCCGCGTTGTAGACGTACGCCATCAGCCAGCCGTGGCCGCCGGGGCGGTCGTCGGACGGGGCGAAGGCCGCCTCGCTCGGGATGCGGCCGGGGCCCAGGGTGTGGCGGGTGACAGCCCCGGTGCTCAGGTCGTACTGGAGCAGAGCGCCGGGGATGTCCGCGTGGCGGGGGTGTGCCGGGGCGACGATGGTGTGCACGTAGCGGGCGTCCAGGGTCGCGAGCCGGTCGTCGATCCGGGGGAACTCCGTGAACTGGTCGTCGAGTTGCTCCTCGCGCACCGATCCTGAGGCCAGGTCGACGGTCCACCGCCAGAGGGTGGAGAACGGGTATGCCTCGGAGCTGTCCTTGCGCCACAGGTCGGGGTAGCGGACGACGGTCAGGACTATCTGCCCGGGCCCCGCGTCGTGGGCGTTGCAGACGTGGAACACGTAGCAGGGGTCGATCGGAAACCAGCGGATCGCGCCGTGCGGGTCATCCCGGCTGAGCACACCGAGCCGGGCGCCGTACGTCTCATCCCATACGTAGGGCACCGCGTCGCCGGCGGAAATCCGGTTCGCGTCGAAGACAACCGGCAGGTCCATGAACACGACGTGCCGCGAGGTGAGGCTGAAGTCGTGCATCATGGTCGGCCCCGCCTCCTCGATGCCCCGGCTGACGACGAGGTTCCCGGCCGCGTCGGCCCGGTGGTAGGTGAGGTAGGGGGAGGAGAGCACCTCCTGCCCGAAGAAGTGCAGTTCACCCGTAACCGGGCAGGTCTTGGGGTGCGCGGTCATCGCGGTGGTCAGCTTGCCGTCGAAGTCGTGTACGCCGACCGTGTTGAGATCCGGGGTGAGCTGGTACGGGAGCGACGCCTCGGCCAGAGCCAGCAGCCGCCCGGCGTGCCGGACGACGTGGGTGTTGGCCGTTCCGGCCGCCAGGTCGCGGCGGCCGGAGGCGTCGTAGAGCTGGGCGTCATCGGTCAGCACGGAGGTGCGGACCCAGCGGTTGCGGAAGGCGGTCGCCCGGCCGCCCTCCAGCCGGACGCCGTGCACCATGCCGTCGCCGAGGTACCAGTGAGAGGACTCCACCTCGCACGGGTTGGGCCCGTTGCGCAGGTACCAGCCGGTGAGTTCGGGGGGGATGGCGCCGCTGACCGGCAGGTCGTGTCGAGTGAGCTCGCGTGTGACCGGAGCGTAGTTGCCGGCGAGATGGGGCAGCGGATCGTTCATCAGGGCAGCCCCGGGTCAGCCGCGCTTGGTGGCGAAGAAGAAGAAGTTCCGCGGAACGCCCATGGCCTCGCGCGGGATGGCCGGCCCCGGCCAGCGGCCGAAGTTGGCGCCCGGGTGGCCGAGGATGAGGACCTCGGTCGGCTCCCAGCCGCCGGTGCTCAGGTACTCCTCCGGGTCATCGGTGGCGAACAGCCAGGGGCTGCCGTCCTCCTCCAGGAGGACCAGGTTCCGCCTGGCCGCCTCGGACTCGCTGACCATGGTCTGCCGGCTGACCAGGTCGCCGGAGAGGATGTCGCCGGGGGCGGCCTGCTCGGCGATCCGGGCCAGCAATTCCCGGGCACCGTCCTCGGGCAGGTAGTAGAAGAGGCCCTCGGCGATCCACAGGGTCGGGGCACCCGGGACCCAGCCGGCCGCCTCCAGGGCCTTCGGCCAGTCCTCGCGCAGGTCGATGCCGACGGTGTGGCGCTCCACCGCGTGCTGGGCGCCGAGCTCGGTCAGGCGCTGCTCCTTCCACGCGACCAGGTCAGCGTGGTCGACCTCGTACAGCGTGGTGCCGGGGGCCCACTCCAGCCGTACGGAGCGGGTGTCCAGCCCGGCGGCCAGGAAGACGACCTGGCGGAACGATGGGTGACGAGCGATCACCTCGTCCAGATAGCGGGTCCGTTCCGCGATACAGGCCCGAACCCCGGCGTTGTCGTACCGGTCGCGCAGGGCGAAGCCCTTTTCGCCGGCGAGATCGGCGGCGAGGTCGTCCACGAAGAGGGCGTCCTCAAGCTGGGACTCGTCGGCCCGCACGGCGGCGGCCCACAGCGCGGTGTCGGAAACGGCTTCCATAACGGGCGTGCTCCTTTAGCGGGGATATGAGAATGAACGCAGGTCAGGCCGTAGGGAAATCCCCGGTCCGCTCATTCAGTATTTGCGCAGCCGAGCGCGGGACGTAACCCCTAACAGCCCCTAAGCGCCATCCCCAGTCGGTCGGATAGTCTGCCCGGCGTGGTGAGCACTGAGCCGAACCAATCCGACCGCTGGCAATGGCCCCTCGACGGGCCCCGGGACGAAGCGCGGAAGCACTGGTCAGTTCGCCTGCGCGGCTGGATCGTGGTGGCTGTCCTCGGGGTGATACTCATTCAGCCTGCGACCCGGTTGGGCCCGGACGCCTCCGGGCTGCGGACGGCGCTGCTGGTCGCCGACCTCGTCGTCTATCTGATCAGCTTCGTGGTCGTCGCGCGGATCGGCGCCCGCAGCCCCTGGCCGACCAGGGTGCTGATGATCGCCTGGCTGCTGCTGCTCGGCCTGGTGCTGCCGTTCCTGACCGGCGATGGCGACTCGCTGATCTATCTGGCCTTCGCGATCGTGGCCGCCGTGATGCTGCTGCCAGCACAGGCGAGCCGGCTGGTCGGCCTGGGCGCCGCGGTGGCCCAACTGGTGGTGACCCGGGTGCTGGACGGTGAGGTGCACTGGACCGGCACGATCCTGCTGGTGCTGCTCACCCTGTCGATGTCGCTGATCTTCATGCTCACCCGTGTGGTGGCCCAGCTGAGGGCGGCCCGGGGGGCGCTGATGCACCAGGTGGTCGCGGACGAGAGGGCCCGGGTAGCCCGCGACCTGCACGACGTGCTCGGGCACTCGGTGGCTGTGATCGCGGTCAAGAGCGGGCTGGCCCGGCGGATGCTGGAGGTCGGCACGGATCCCGCCGCGGTGGTAGCTGAGGTCCGCGAGATCGAGGAGCTCTCCCGGACGGCGCTCGGCGACATCCGCAACACCGTGCTGGACACACGTTCCTCCTCACTGGACGAAGAGCTGGCCAGCGCCCGGATGGCGCTGCGCGCGGCCGGCATCGAGGGCACCCTGCCGGAGAGAGGGGACGCGGTCCGCGTCGACCTGCGGGACGTCTTCGGCTACGTGCTGCGCGAGGGCGTCACCAACGTGATCAAGCACAGCGGTGCGCGCAGCTGTACGGTGCGGACCGGACCGAACTGGCTGGAGATCCAGGACGACGGCCGCGGCGGGCGGTTCGCGGTGGCAGGCAGCGGCTACGGGCTGCTGAGCCTTGAGGAGCGGCTGCGGGCGGTCGGCGGAACCCTGGAGAGCGGGCGGGTGCTCGGCGGCTTCCGGCTCCGGGCCAAGGCGCCGGCCGAGCCGGTGACCGCCCGGGCCGCCCGGGGGGACTGAGCACGGCCCGTCGCGCGGGAGCGGGCCCGGGACGTGACCGGGGCGGGCCGGAGCCGCTGCCGGGACTGGGTACGGGCCTGTCGCGGGAGACCCGGCCCGGTCCCGTGACACCAGTCGTCCGTGCCCGTGCGTACCCGTGACAAATGTCGTGGCGCGCACCCGGCCGGGCCGGTGAGGCTGACCAGACCTGCGATTTGGCGAACTTGGGGAGACGTAGCAATGACCCGGTACACGATGACCATCGACGGCCGGAGTGCACCGGCCGCGGCCACCTTCGGGGTGATCAACCCGGCCACCGGCGAGGTGTTCGCTCGGGCACCGGATTGCTCGGAGCAGCAGTTGGACGCCGCGTTCGCCGCCGCCGAGCGGGCCCAGCGCGAGTGGGGCAAGGACGAGGCGGTACGCCGCAAGGCGCTGCACGCGGCCGGCGACCTGCTGTTCAACCGCGCCCAGGAGCTCGCCCCGCTGCTGACGGCGGAACAGGGCAAGCCGATCCCGGACGCGCTGTTCGAGATCGCCGGCGCCGGGATCTGGCTCAAGCACTTCGCCGACCTGCCGGTCCCGCGTGAGGTGATCCGCGACGACGATGCCGCCCGGGTCGAGGTGATTCGCCGCCCGATGGGCGTGGTGGCCGCGATCACGCCGTGGAACTTCCCCCTGGTGCTGGCCACCTGGAAGCTTGCGCCGGCTCTGCTGGGCGGCAACACGGTCGTCCTCAAGCCGTCCCCGTACACCCCGCTCACCACACTGGCCGTCGGCGAGCTGATGCGCGAGGTCCTCCCGCCGGGCGTGCTGAACGTAGTCACGGGGCTCGACCCGCTGGGTGCCGCGATGACGGCACACTCCGTCCCGCGCAAGATCAGTTTTACCGGGAGCATCGCCACCGGCAAGAAGGTCGCGGCCGCTGCGGCCGCCGACCTCAAGCGCGTCACCCTGGAACTGGGCGGCAACGACCCGGCGGTCGTGCTGGACGATGCCGACCCGGCCGCGATCGCGCCGAAGCTGTTCAGCCGGGCCTTCCAGAACAACGGCCAGCTCTGCTCGGCGATCAAGCGCGTCTACGTTCCCGAGCACCTGCACGACGACCTCGTCGAGGCGCTGGCCGCGACGGCGCGGGCCGCCAGGGTGGGCGACGGCACGCAGGAGGGCGTCCAGTTCGGGCCGATCAACAACCGCCCGCAGCTGGAGCGCGTCAGCGGGCTGGTTGCGGACGCCTTGGCCCGCGGCGGCCGGGCCGCGGCCGGTGGCGGACCGATCGAGGGGCCCGGCTACTTCTACCGCCCGACGGTGCTGGCCGATGTCGAGGACGGCTTCCGGATCGTGGACGAGGAGCAGTTCGGCCCCGTCCTCCCTGTGGTCCGGTACGGCTCGGTGGACGAGGCCGTCGAGCGGGCCAACGGAACCCACTTCGGCCTGTGCGGCTCGGTCTGGGGCGCCGACGTCGACCGGGCGACCGAGGTGGCCGGCCGGCTGGAGTGCGGCACCGCGTGGATCAACACCCACGCCGACCTGCACCCGGGCCAGCCGTTCGGCGGCTTCAAGTGGAGCGGGGTGGGCACCGAGAACGGTCCATGGGGGCTGGAGAGCTTCACCGAACTGCAGGTCCTGCACCGGGCGAAGTCCTGACCGGGCGTGGCCTCGGTCCTGTGGCGGCAGGCCCGAGGCGGCGCTCAGATCGCCTCGACGCTGTCCATCGCCCAGAGCTCAAGACTGGCCGGCAGCGCACTGCGCTGGTTGATCCTCAGCTTCCGGTAGACCCGGGTGAGGTGCTGCTCGACGGTGCTGACGGTGATGTGCAGCGCCTCAGAGATCTCCCGGTTGCTGTACTTGAGCGCGGCCAGCGAGGCGACCCGGCGCTCCGACTCGCTGAGCGTGGCACTCAGCTCCGACACCGTGGGGTCGAAGGCCGACACGGCCGGCGGGCTCGGATCGGCCGGGGCGAGGACCCCCGCCTGGATCCGCTTCTGCAGGGCGCCGGCCCGGCACTCGGAGGCCAGCGCCAGCGCCTCCCGGCCGGTGACCCCGGCCAGCGGGTCGCCGAGGGCCAGCAGCGCCTCGCTCAGCTCGGCCTTGGCGTGGGCGGTCTGCACACGGTCGCCGGAGAAGCCGAACTCGGCGACGGCGCGGTGCAGCAGGGCCGGCCGCTTGCGCAGGTCGCTCATCTTCGCCCGCAGCCGCAGCGAGGTGCCGCGGATCCACGGGTGCCGCGCCTCGGCCATGGCGAGCTGTTGCAGGACCAGCCGGTCGGCCTGGTGCTGATGACCGACGTTCAGCAGCACCTCGGCCGCCTCGGTGCGCCACGGGAGCACCAAGGGATGGTCCATGTCCCAGTCCTTCATCAGCCGGCCGATCTCGTAGAGGTCATCCAGTGCGGCCCTGAACTGCCGGGTGGCGGAGTAGTAGCGGGCCCGGGCCCGCAGGTACCCCAGCTCGTGGATGGTCCGGCTGGTCCCCTGGATGCCCTGGCTGTGCACGATCGCGGCGGCGTCGGCGTAGCGGCCCATCTCGGTCCGGGCCCGCAGCAGGGTGGCGAGCGGGGCGAAGGCGTAGTCGCAGTTCCGGTCCGGCAGGCTCTCCAGCGCCGTGACGGCGTGCCGTTCGGCGCTTTCGAGGTCGCCGCGACGCAGCTGGGCCTGGGCAAGCAGGGCGGAGAAGACGGAGTGCCAGCCGGGAGAGTCGGAGCGGAGGGCCTGCTCCAGGAAGACCTGGCACCAGGCGACGCCATGCTGCGGCTCGGCGGAGAGGATGAGCGAGGTGATGGCCTGGATGATCGAGGTGAGCGTCGGACCGGTGAGCGTCGTCGCCTGCAGGAAGCGCTCGATGTCGGGCAGGTGGGCGTCGTCGAGGGTGTAGCTGTGCGGCTGGAGGTCCTCGGCCGGCGCCTTGTCTCCGTCCGCGTCGAGCAGCAGGCAGCGCACCTCGGCGGCCTCGGGGATCCGGCCCTGCGCGAAGAGGGACTGGAACAGGGGCTTCAGCCGGGCGGAGGGTATCGGGGCGGAGCGCGCGACAGCGACGGCCTCAGCCAGGTGCTGCTCGGACCGCGCGGGGTCGACCTGCCAGAGCAGGCCGGAGAGCCGGGTGATGATCTCGACTCGTCTGCCCGGGTCGTCGCAGGTGTCGCGGGCGAGGGTGAGGAGGCGTGCGGCCCGGTCGACGTCCCCGACGCGCGCCGCCTGGTCGACCGCGGTGTTGAGCAGGTCGGAGGCCCAGACCGGCAGGTCGTCCGAGCCGCATCCGGGGTGGGAGTCCATCAGGTGCTGGGTGACGACCTCGGCGTCGGCGCCGCTCCGGTGCAGGATCTCCGCCAGCCGACGGTGCATTCCGGCGACCGTGCTGGGCGGCATGTTCTCCAGCACGGTGGCTCGCACCACGGGGTGGCGGTAACCGCGGCCGTCCAGCAGCCGGGCCGCCTGCAGCGCGGAGAGCCCCTGCTCGGCCTCGGCCAGGGTGAGGTTGGTGAGCTGGGCGAGCAGTTCGGTCGTCGCCCCCTGGCCGAGCACGATGATGGCGGTGGCGAGCAGGAGCGCGTACTCGCCGCAGCGCTGCAGGCACCTGAACGCGGCCCGGGCGAAGGGGCCGCCGAACTGCGGCACCACCACCTGGGACAGCGGGCGCAGCCGGGCCGCCGACTGCTCGAATATGAGGGCCCGTATCAGCAGCGGGTTGCCGCCGCTGATCCGGTGCAGCTCGGCGGTCAGGCCGTCTGCCTCATCCGGCTCGACGAGGGTGGAGGCGGCAACGGCAGCGGTCACCTCGTCGGTGCTCATCGGCCGGGTCTGGATCCGATGCAGATTGGTGCGCAGCAGCAGCTCAGTGATGAACTCGGCGTCCAGAGGGGTGCAGTGCAGGGTCTGGGAGAGGACCAGGAGGGTCGGGCTGCGGCGGCCGTGCTTGGCGAGGTGGAGCAGGAACTCCTGCGTCGCCGGGTCGGTGAGGTGGAGGTCGTCAACGAAGATCACAAGGGGCGAGTCGGCGGCGATCCGGTTCAGGGCCTGGTGGAGCAGGCGCAGGGACTCCCGGGTGAGCGCACCGGTCTCGGTAACCGGCAGATCCTCCGGGGAGATCCCGGTCGTCCGGTCGAGAAGCTGCTGCAGCGTGCTCAGCGGCACCGCTCGGTCGGTGGCCGAACTAGTGGCAGTCAGTACGGTGGCGCCTTCGCGCTCCGCGCGTGCGGCGAAGGCTTCCATGAGCTCGCTCTTGCCGGAGCCCGCGGCGCCCTCGATCAGAAGAATCTCGCCCGTACCGGTTCTACTCAGCCCGAGTGCGGTCTCGAATAGGGCGAGTTCGGATTCCTGACTTATCAGCTGCATGAGTTCCCCCGTCATTTAGCTTTGAAATACGACCAGAGCTGCCGATGTCATCGGCTTCGACTCGCTTGTCCTACCTCCGACTGGCATGGATCGATCCGTACGCAATCCCCGGAAACCCTAGGAGAACCCCAGTGACGACAGAGTCGGCCTTGTTTGTCGATTTGATGAGCGACAGGCGGCCCTTGACTTAAGTGCACGTCAAGCCCTCTCGTTCGAACCGGCTTCAGCGATTCACACGATACCGGCCGGGCACTGTGGCTTGGATCACAGCGGCGCCGCGCAGCCCCCTCGGGCCCGGCGGACCTGTGGAACAGGACGGGAGGACGCTGCAGGCAGGATGCTCACCGCAGATCACGGGGTGGCGGCGCATGCGGGCGATTATGGCACGGGCCACTGGCAGGAACCCGAAGTGGGTTACAAGAGGGCTTTTGTGACGATGTGTTAGGCGATGCGTTAGGGGTGGCCCGTCAGGCGAGATAGGGGATCGGGTAGGGGAGAACGTCGACCGGTGTTCAGGGGGCGATCCCGGTAGCTAACGCCCGACCTCATGGACTGAAATGAGGGTCGAAGCGGGCCGACCCGCCCCCCCGGATCCTGCAGTGACGCCCTGACGGAATGCAGCAAGGGCCGGCCCACGGCCCCGCCGGCTCCGGGGTCCCCTCAGCAGACTCACAGGAAATTCCGATCGATGCGACCGAACGAGCCAGGGGTCGGCGGGTGAGCGCCCGGGTTCGGGCCGTGCGGTCGTCCGGGCGGACAAGGCCAGGCCGCACCGACGACCGGTTCGCCGTTCCGACGGGCCACCTGCCCACCGGGACGGATGCCGCGCGCGCCCGGGCGGGGGCTGTCCGGGGTGAGTTCGAACACTGTTGGAAGGTTGGAAGGAACGTCAAGTGTCCAAGGAAAGCGGAACGTGGCTGAGGCGGTTCCACCCCGCCCCTGCCGGTGGGACCCGTCTGATCTGTTTCCCGCACGCGGGTGGCTCGGCGTCGTACTTCCACCCCGTCTCGCGGGAGCTGTCGCCCGTGCTGGACGTCCAGGCCGTGCAGTACCCGGGTCGGCAGGAGCGCCGTCACGAATCGCAGATCTCTGACATCGCGGGTCTGGCCGACGGTGTGATGGCCGAGATCCTCCCCCTGGCGGACCGCCCGCTCGCGTTCTTCGGCCACAGCATGGGGGCCGTCGTCGCGTTCGAGGTCGCGCTCCGGCTGCGCGAACAGGGAGTCATCCCCCTCGGCCTGTTCGCGTCCGGTCGGCGCGCACCCTCGTGCGTACGCGAGGAGACCCTCCACAAGGAGAGCGACCAGGCACTGGTCGCCGAGGTCAAGAGCCTGGGCGGAACGGACCCGCGGATGCTGGACGATCCCGAGCTGCTCGCCATGGTCCTGCCGGCCATGCGCGCCGACTACACCGCGGTGATGACCTACCGGTGTCAGCCCGACGCAGTGGTCGACTCACCCGTTCACGTCCTGGTCGGGGACGACGACCCGCACGTGAGCCAGGACGAGGCGCTGCGCTGGAAGGAGCACACCAGCGGCGCCTTCGAGATGAAGGTCTTCGGTGGCGGCCACTTCTACCTCAACGACCACGCCCCGGCCGTCCTGCGGTACATCACCGAGACGTTGACCGCCCGCTAGCCCCCGGTCCGGGTCCACCAGCCGGGCCTGCCCAGTCCTGTCCGTCAAGCCCGACCCGTCAAGTGCAGCTGTCCACCCTGTCTGCCACGACGCCCTGATAGTCCGTATCGCGAGAGCACGAGGCGAGAATGTCTACGCACGATCCGAAGCTCATCGAAGCTCTGCGGTCCTCGTTGAAGGAGACGGAGCGGTTGCGGGAACAGAACCGTTCGCTCCTGGAGGCGGTCCGCGAGCCGGTGGCGATCGTGGGGATGGCGTGCCGGTTCCCGGGTGGGGTCGGATCGCCGGAGGATCTGTGGCGGATGGTGGCGGCCGGGGTTGACGGGATCGGTGAGTTCCCGGCCGACCGTGGCTGGGACCTGGAGCGTCTTTACGATCCGGACCCGGAGTCGGTGGGGACCTCGTATGCCCGGCATGGTGGATTCCTTTACGGCGCGGGTGAGTTCGATCCGGGGTTCTTCGGGATCTCGCCGCGTGAGGCGCTGGCGATGGATCCGCAGCAGCGTCTGCTGCTGGAGACCTCGTGGGAGGCGATGGAGCGTGCGGGTATCAGTCCGTCCTCGCTGCGGGGGAGCCGGACGGGTGTATTCGCCGGTGTGATGTATCACGACTATGCCGCTCAGTTCGGTGCGACGCCGGCTGAGTTGGAGGGTCTGGTCGGGATCGGAAACGCGGGCAGTGTCGCCTCGGGGCGGGTGTCCTACACGTTTGGTTTCGAGGGTCCGGCGGTGACGGTGGACACGGCGTGT
>NZ_JBNCLI010000003.1:558048-710991 GCF_049844595.1 Streptomyces sp. DT224 | reverse complement strand
GAAGCCCGGTAACGGGTGGAGCTGACTGGTACTAATAGGCCGAGGGCTTGTCCTCAGTTGCTCGCGTCCACTGTGTTAGTTCTGAAATAACGAACGGCCGTGTTTTCATCCGGTGTTGGTTAATTTCATAGTGTTTCGGTGGTCATTGCGTTAGGGAAACGCCCGGTTACATTCCGAACCCGGAAGCTAAGCCTTTCAGCGCCGATGGTACTGCAGGGGGGACCCTGTGGGAGAGTAGGACGCCGCCGAACAATTATTGTGGGAAAGCCCCGTGCCGCTGGCACGGGGCTTTTCTGCGTTCTCGGCCCGACCAATCGTCAGCGAACTCCGTGCCCTTCCTGCGTGTGAGAACGCGAGCCGAGCAGGACAGTGTCGTCGGCTGCCGGCCGGCGCAGAAGGAGTACGGAGGGCAGGGCCCCGGCGGGGTAGCAGGCGTCGGCACCAAGGCACTGGGCGTCGCATATGGGGGCCGTGCGACCACGGGGACGGCGAGGTTCGCGTGCACTCCGGCTGCCGTAGCGATCCGCCGGGCGGTGGGTGAGGCAGCTGTGCTGGTCCCCCAGCGGATGGCCGCCAAGGCTATGGCAGCGATTACCAGCACGGGGAGGGCGAGCAGCACTCCGCGGGAGCGGAGCCAGATCTGGTGAGGCGCGGCAGATCTGGAGGTGGCAGAGGGGGGACGTGGCGGTGACCGGTGTCGTTCGGCTGCCCTCGCGCGGGCGTCGGCCAGTCGCGGGGTGGCGGTCTCGATGGCGCGGTCGAGGTGGAGCGGTGTCAGGTACGCGGCTCGGTCGGCGGAGCGGCCCCCGTATGTGACGTCGTCGAAGCCCCGGGCCGCTGCCCGTATGCGTGCGTCGTACACGCGGGAAGGGCGCGGCCTGCTCCTGCGGCCGCTTCCTCGGCTATGCGTCCCGGGCGTGGCTCCAGCAGGGACCGCTCCTCGAGAGGGCGGACGACGGCACACATCCGTTACTGGACGGCTTGGTTCCAGCGTCCGGCTGCCGCATGGATCTCGGCGGCGACACGACGGTCTGCGGTACTGCGTGGAGCGTGCTCGACGAGCGCTTCGGTGGACTTCCGGCCGGATTACGGAGGCCCGGCCGCCACCGGAACGCGGCCGCCAGGACGACAACGAGCAGGTCCGCCAGGCCCGACCGGTGCGGCGACGGAGGCCGCTGAGAGGACATCGCTGAACCAGGCCCACAGGTGGTCCGGAGCGCGTTGGAGGGGGTGCGGGTCGTGCTCCTGGTACGCGCCCTTGGACAGTTCACGCCGGCCGCCTGCTGGGCCGGCAGACGGCCGGTGCCCGCGGGGGCGCCGCCGCTCGCTCGTACCCGCAGTCGTGCCGCCGTCTCGCCTGCCCCGACACGGTGTCAGGTCCTGTTGTCGAAGCCGGGCAGCCCCGCCGCCCTGGCCAGGTCGAGGTCGAGCGCTTCGCGGCGGATGCGCTGGTCCACGTAGAGAAGGGCCGTGACGCCGGCGGAGAGCGGATACGTGATGGTGGCGGCGACCACGTCACCGAGGGCGGAGACGATCAGGAACGGCCAGCCGAACTCGGTGGTTTCCCCGGAGAGGAGGGAGCTCAGGGTGCCGTCGTCCACGCCCATCGCGACGACGCCGAAGGGGATGCCGACCACCAGCCCCACGATCAGCGTCAGCAGCCAGGTCAGCGCGAGGATGCCGAACGTCCGCCACCAGGCGCCCCGCACCAGCTTCGCGGAGCGCCGCATGGCGGTGGCTACCGGCTGCCGTTCCAGCATCAGCGCGGGAGCGGCCAGGCTGAATCGGACCGACAGCCAGAGAAAGACGGCTGTCGCGGCAAGCAGCCCGAGGAATGCGAGGCCGACTCCCGCCGCGTCGCCGATCAGGAACCCGGGGAGGATGCCGGCCGTCATGATCGCTCCGCCCATGACGGCGAGCAGGAGGGTCAGGCCCAGCAGGGGGAGGAGCCTGGGGCGGGCTTCGGCCCAGGCTTCGGACAGGGTGACTGGGCGGCCCAGCACCGAGCGGCTGATCACCACGGTCAGTACCGACGTGGTGAAGATCGTGGCCAGCATCGAGATGAGCAGGGGCGGGGCGAGGTCGAGGAGGCTGTACCGGAGCGATTCGGTGGCCTGACGCAGCGCCTCGGAGCCGGTGGCGTCGCTGTCGAGAGAGGGAGGGTCCGGCAGCAGATTGCGCTGGATGAGGAGGATGGCGGCCTGGGCGATCACGGCGACCGCGAGCGTGATGCCGAGGATCGTGCGCCAGTGGGCGCGCATGGTGGAGACGGCGCCGTCCAGGATCTCGCCGATGCCGAGCGGCCGGAGCGGGATGACGCCGGGCTTCGCCGCCGGCGGCGGGCCGCCCCAACCCGTTCCTTGCGGCGGAGTGCCCCATCCGGTTTCCCGCGGCGGGGAGTCCCAGCCGGGGCCGGCACCGGGGCGGTGTGCCCGGGCGCCCCGGCCCGGGCGGGGCGGTGGGGTGCCGGGGCCGGTACCGGTGGGGCCCGGAGGGGACCACTGGCCGGCGGGCGGTTGCTGGGCGGCCCAGGTCCCCGAGGGAGCGGTCTCGTCGGCCGGCTCGGAGGGGCGGGGGATCCCCGTTTCGAGGCGGTCCGTCTCCCGGGCGGCTGTTGCCCGGCCGTCGCTCTCCCGACGGTCCGCGTTCCCACCTGCCGCGTCCTGATCCGCCGTCTTCCGACCAGCCGTTTCTCGATCTGCCGCTTCGCGGTCGGCCGGCGCTCGGTGGTCCGTTTCGCGGCCGTTCGCCTGCTCGTCGTCGGAGGGGGCGGATCCGGGCGAGGCCCAGCCCGGAGTGTCGTTCATTGTCGCTCCTTCGCGGTCCTGTCCGCGCGTCGCGGCGTCAGGCTGGCAGCCATCGTGCCACGCGTCGATACCGGCCGGGCCCGGCCCTGTGACCGGCTCGTGCCTTCAGGTCCGGGCGGGTCACCGGGCAGACTGGGCGGATGGCTGATCAGGACACGCAACCGCCCGTGGGCAGCGAGCCCGCCGGGCTGCCCTCAATTCGATGGGACGAACCTCCGGAAGGCCCCGTGCTGGTGCTGCTCGACCAGCGGCGGCTGCCCGCGGAGGAGACGGAGCTGGTGTGCACCGACGTGCCGGCTCTGGTGGACGCGATCAGGACGCTCGCCGTGCGGGGAGCACCCCTGCTGGGGATCGCCGGAGCTTACGGAGTGGCCCTGGCGGCGGTGCGGGGCTATGACGTGGCGGAGGCCACCGGGCTTCTGGAGCGGGCGCGGCCCACTGCTGTGAACCTGGGGTACGGCGTGCGCCGGGCCGCCGCGGCGTACTGGGCGGCGCTCGACAAGGGGGCCGGTCAGGAGCAGGCGGGAGCGGCCGCGCTGACGGAGGCCAAGGCGCTGCACCGGGAGGACGCCGAGGCCAGCGGGCGGATGGCCCTGCACGGGCTCGCCCTGCTGGACGAGCTGGTTCCGGGCGGGGGCCACCGGCTGCTGACCCACTGCAACACGGGGGCGCTCGTCTCCGGAGGCGAGGGCACCGCCTTCGCGGTGGCACTCGGGGCCCACCGGGAAGGCCGGCTGAGGCGGCTGTGGGTGGACGAGACCCGTCCGCTGCTGCAGGGCGCCCGGCTGACCGCGTACGAGGCGGCGCGCAACGGCATGCCGTACAGCCTGCTCACCGACAACGCTGCGGGGTCGCTCTTCGCGGCGGGGGAGGTGGACGCCGTGCTGATCGGGGCGGACCGCATCGCCGCGGACGGGTCGGTGGCCAACAAGGTGGGGAGCTATCCGCTGGCGGTGCTCGCCAAGTACCACCACGTACCGTTCATCGTGGTCGCGCCGACGACGACCGTGGATCTGCTGACCGCGGACGGGGCGTCCATCACCGTGGAGCAGCGCTCCGGAAGGGAAGTGACGGAGCTCACACCCCCGACGTGCGGAGCGGGGGACGAGGAGGCGGGCGGGGTGCTCGTCGCCCCGGTGGGGACCCAGTCGTACAACCCCGCCTTCGATGTCACGCCGCCGGAGCTGGTCACGGCGATCGTCACGGAAGAGGGCGTAATCTCGCCGGTCACGGGGGCCGGGCTGGCAGAGCTGTGTGCCAGATCATCGCAGGTAACGATTAGCTAATGGGATGATGTCGTTTATGAAGGGACGCGTCCTTGTCGTCGACGACGACACCGCACTGGCCGAGATGCTCGGGATTGTGCTGCGTGGTGAGGGTTTCGAGCCGTCGTTCGTAGCGGACGGCGACAAGGCACTTGCTGCATTTCGAGAGGCGAAGCCGGACCTGGTCCTGCTCGACCTCATGCTGCCCGGCAGGGACGGCATCGAGGTCTGCAGGCTGATCAGGGCCGAGTCGGGTGTGCCGATCGTCATGCTGACTGCCAAGAGCGACACGGTTGACGTGGTGGTGGGCCTGGAGTCCGGGGCCGACGACTACATCGTCAAGCCGTTCAAACCGAAGGAGTTGGTGGCCCGGATCAGGGCACGTCTGCGCAGGTCCGAAGAGCCGGCCCCGGAGCAGCTGACCATCGGGGACCTGGTCATAGACGTCGCCGGGCACTCGGTGAAGCGGGACGGGCAGTCCATCGCCCTGACGCCGCTGGAGTTCGACCTGCTGGTCGCGCTCGCGCGCAAGCCGTGGCAGGTCTTCACCCGTGAGGTGCTCCTGGAGCAGGTCTGGGGTTACCGGCACGCGGCGGACACCCGTCTGGTCAACGTGCATGTGCAGCGGCTCCGCTCCAAGGTCGAGAAGGACCCGGAGCGGCCGGAGATCGTGGTGACCGTGCGAGGCGTCGGTTACAAGGCCGGACCGAGCTGACATGTCCCTGGGTAGCACTGCTCCGAAGCCCGGGGAGCCGGGAGTCCGTGCGGAGCGGGCTGCCGGTTCGGGGCGCACCTCGTCCCCCGTCGAGCGCTTCCTGCAGGGCGGCCGGTTGTTCCAGGACCGGGCGCCCGGCGGGCCGGTGCCGCGCTTGCTGATGCGCTGGGTGCGGCGCCCGCTGCTGCCCGTCGTCCGGCTGTGGCGGCGCAACCTCCAGCTGCGGGTCGTCGCGGGCACGCTGCTGATGTCGCTCGGAGTGGTGCTGCTGCTCGGCCTCGTCGTGATCGGGCAGGTGCGCAACGGCCTGCTCGACGCGAAGGGCAAGGCGGCCCAGACACAGGCCGCGGGCGGCTTCGCGGCCGCCCAGGAGAAGGCCAACGCGCCGCTCATCCCCGTCGCCGGCCAGGGCGACGACGCGGCGGACGGCACGATTGAGAACAACTCCTGGCGCACCGAGCTCGTCGACCAGCTCGCCAGTGGCGGCAAGAACGCCTTCAACGTGATGGCGCTCAGTGCCGACGAGGGGGCCCGCGCGCCCCGTGGTTCGGGGCACGTCAAGGCGGCGACTATTCCGCAGAGCCTGCGGGACGCGGTGAACAAAGGCCCCGGCGCCTTCCAGACGTACTCGCTGATCGAGTACGAGAACGGGCAGGAGTCCCAGCCCGGCCTCATCGTCGGCAAGCGCCTCTACGACATCGACCGCGACCCGTACCAGCTCTACTACGTCTTCCCGCTGACGCAGGAGGAGAAGTCGCTGAACCTCGTCAAGGGCACGCTGGCGACCGCCGGCCTGTTCGTGGTGGTGCTGCTGGGCGCCATCGCCTGGTTCGTGGTGCGCCAGGTCGTCACCCCCGTACGCATGGCCGCGGGCATCGCCGAACGGCTCTCCGCCGGCCGGCTCCAGGAACGGATGAAGGTCACGGGCGAGGACGACATCGCCCGGCTCGGCGAGGCATTCAACAAGATGGCGCAGAGTCTCCAGCTGAAGATCCAGCAACTGGAGGAGCTGTCCCGGATGCAGCGGCGGTTCGTCTCGGACGTCTCGCACGAGCTGCGTACGCCCCTGACGACGGTACGGATGGCCGCCGACGTCATCCACGAGGCACGGGCCGACTTCGATCCCATCACGGCCCGGTCGGCCGAGCTCCTGGGCGACCAGCTCGACCGCTTCGAGTCGCTTCTCTCCGACCTGCTGGAGATCAGCCGCTTCGACGCCGGCGCCGCCGCGCTGGAGGCGGAGCCGATAGACCTGCGGCAGGTGGTGCGCCGGGTGATCGGCGGCGCCGAGCCGCTCGCCGAGCGCAAGGGCACCCGGATCAGGATCGTCGGTGACGAGCAGCCGGTGATCGCCGAGGCCGACGCGCGGCGCGTCGAGCGGGTCCTGCGCAACCTCGTCGTCAACGCCGTCGAGCACGGCGAAGGGCGCGATGTGGTCGTGCGCATGGGCGCGGCCGGCGGAGCGGTCGCCGTCGCCGTCCGGGACTACGGCGTGGGTCTGAAGCCCGGCGAGGCGACCCGGGTCTTCAACCGCTTCTGGCGGGCCGACCCCGCCCGGGCCCGGACCACCGGCGGCACCGGCCTGGGCCTCTCCATCGCGGTGGAGGACGCGCGGCTGCACGGCGGCTGGCTTCAGGCGTGGGGCGAGCCCGGCGGCGGTTCCCAGTTCCGGCTGACGCTGCCGCGTACGGCGGACGAGCCGCTGCGGGGCTCGCCGATACCACTGGAGCCCGAGGACTCGCGGCGCAACCGGGAGAGCCGGGAGCGGGCCGAGGACACCTCCGCCACGGGCGGCGGGCACCGGCTGCTGGCCGTGCCCTCGCAGCACACCGGTACGGGCCGCGCCTCGCTTCCGGTCCCGGGCCGGGCCGCGGCGGCGAGGACCGCGCCCGCGTCGGTGCATCCGGCGGCCCTGCCGGGCAACGGGGCACGGGTGGTGCCGCGTCCTTCGGAGGAACGGCAGGCCGGTCACAACGACTCTCCGGGGCGCGAACCCGGGTGGGAGGACACGATCCGTGAGGACTGACCGTCGTCAGGGCGGCCGTGGGCGTGTGGTGGGGGTGACCGTGCTGGTCGGATGCGGCGCGCTCGTGCTGTCGGCGTGCGGGTCGATGCCCGTGTCCGGGGACGTCAAGGCCGTCGACGCCTCGCAGCCCGGCGACTCCCAGGTGCAGGTGTACGCGGTCGCTCCACGGGACGGCGCCACCCCGAACGAGGTGGTGGACGGCTTCCTTGAGTCGATGACCAGCGACGACTCCGACTTCCGGATGACGCGCAAGTACCTCACCAAGGAGGCGTCGCGGCGGTGGAAGCCGAGCGCGGAGACCATCGTGCTGGCCAAGGCGCCCAACCGGAGCGACCGCCCGGTCCGCGACCATGACCGCAGTGCGACCGAGGTCAGCTACACCCTGACCGGGGAGCAGGTGGCGACGGTCGACGCGCAGAACGCGTACCAGCCGCTCGTGCCGACGGACTACTCCCGCACGGTCCACCTGGTGCGGGAGAAGACGCCGGAGGGCAAGGAATGGCGCATCGATTTCGTGTCGGACGGCCTGGTGCTCGGCCAGTCCGACTTCAAGCGGCTGTACCGCTCGGTCAATAAGTACTACTTCGCGACCGGCCGGTCCGACGCGGAGGCGACCCTCGTCGCCGACCCCGTCTACCTCCGCAACCGGACCGACCCCGCGACGGGGATGGACACCGTGACGCAGGCGGTCCGCAGCCTTCTGCGGGGCCCGACCGACTGGCTGCGGCCGGTCGTCGCCTCCCGCTTCCCCAAGGGGACGGACCTGCGGAAGGGGGTCGCCTCGCTGACGCCGGACGACCGCAACGTCCTGAAGGTCCCGCTCAACAAGAACGCGGACGGGACCGGGCAGCGGGTCTGCCGGATGATGGCCTCGCAGGTCCTCTTCACCCTGCGGGACCTGACATCCGCGCGGGTCGAGCAGGTGGAGCTGCAGCGTTCCGACGGTTCGCCGCTGTGCGTGCTCGACGCGGACCAGGCCGAGGAGTACGCCCCCGACGGCTCGTCGGGCGGACCCGACAGCCAGTACTTCGTCGACGCCAAGGGCCGGGTGGAGCGCATTCCGGGCAGCACCAGAGGCAGCGGCGAGCCGGAGCCGGTGGCCGGCCCCTTCGGCGACGGCGCGCTGAAGGTGAACGCGGTCGGGGTGGCCAGGGACGAGCAGTCGGCGGCGGCGCTCTCCCAGCACAACAGGTCGCTCTACGTCGCCTCCATCGCGGCGGACGGCGAGCTCCCGGAGCCGTCCCTGACGAGCAAGGCGGCCGACCCCGAGGACCGGCTGACCGCGCCGAGCTGGGACGGCCTGGGCGATCTCTGGGTCGCCGACCGGGACCCGGACAACCCCAGGCTGCTGAGGCTGCCCCACGGCACCGGCACGTCGCAGGAAGTGTCCGTGCCGAGCCTGGGCGGCAGCCGCATCGCCGGGCTGCGGCTCTCCTCGGACGGGGTGCGCATAGCGCTGCTGCTGACGAAGGACGGCCACACGACGCTGAAGATCGGCCGGATCGAACGGCTCGGCCGGCAGAACGACGCCCAGGTGTCCGTGGTCGACCTGCGCCAGGCGGCGCCGCAGTTCGCGGATGTGACGGCGGTGTCCTGGTCCGGCCGCAGCCGCCTCGTGGTCGTCGGCAAGGAGCAGGGCGGCGTGCAGCAGGTCCGTTACGTGCAGGCGGACGGCTCGGCCCCCTCCTCGGGCGTCCTGCCCGGGGTGAACCAGGTGCTGGCCATCGCCGCCGCCGACGACGAACAGCTGCCGCTGATGGCGGACACCTTCGGCGACGGCATAGTCAAGCTCCTCCCCGGGGACAACTGGCAGACCGTGCTCAAGGAGGGCTCGGCGCTCGTCTACCCGGGCTGACGCCGCAGCCCGGCCGGGGGTTTTCCACAGGGGTGGCCCGCCGGCTCCGCGAGGGGCACAGTTGAGGTGTGCGGAGGTGGTGGCGGGAGATCAGCGGGCTCGTTCTTCCGGTGTCCTGCAGCGGCTGCGGCAGGGCGCGGACGGAGCTGTGCGAAGCGTGCGGCGCGCAGGTGCACGGCGGAGCGCCGCGCCGGGTGCGGCCCTCGCCGGAGCCGCCCGGGCTGCCCGTGGTGCATGCCGCCGCCGGGTACGAGGGCGCGGCACGGGCGGTCCTGCTGGCCCACAAGGAGCGTGGCGTGCTCGCGATGGCGCGTCCCCTCGGCCGGGCCCTGGCGGGGGCGGTACGGGCCGGGGCGGGGCGGGACCGGGACGGAGGACCGCTGCTGCTCGTACCGGTGCCTTCCGCGCGCAGGGCTGTCGCGGCGCGCGGGCACGACCCGGCGCGCCGGATCGCGCTGGCGGCGGCCGCCCGGTTGCGGCGGACGGGCGTCCCGGCGACCGTTGCCGCGGTGCTGCGGCAGCGGCGGCCGGTGACCGACCAGTCGGGTCTGACCGCGGCGGAGCGCCGGGCCAACCTGGCCGGTGCGCTGGCCGTGGTGGCCGGGGGTGGGCGGCTGCTCACCGCCGGACGGGTGGTGCTGGTGGACGACCTGCTGACCACGGGGGCCACGCTGGCCGAGGCGGCCCGGGCGCTCGACGCCGCGTGCGGGCGCGCGGAGCCCTGCGTACGCGGCGCGGCCGTGGTCGCGGCTTCCCCGTCGGCCTTCGACGCAGCATGTCCCGTCGGCAGCGAAATAAACCGGAACTGGAAATGAACTTGCATCGTTGCAGGTAGTGAGTGGGCGAAGTGACCTGAACGGAGGTACGGGCGAGTAGCGGGTGCCGACATCCGTCCGAGCAGGCTATGTTCGGTTGTGAGGAATGGTGAATGCCGGCCCTCGACGAATGCACCATCAGGTTTCGGGCAGGCGACCCGCCAGTGGTTCGGAAACCGGAAATCCGGTGGGGTGGAAACCCGGCCGGCTGGGGAGGAGGAGGTGGAAGTCACCGAGTCCGCGGTCCCGGCCATCACCGGGGCCTGGTGCAAAAGGGAGATGCTCCGCCGTCGAGCGGAGTGATCCGGGAACGGAGTTCTGCGTGGACATCGTCGTCAAGGGCCGCAAGACCGAGGTGCCCGAGCGGTTCCGCAAGCACGTGGCCGAGAAGCTGAAGCTGGACAAGATCCAGAAGTTCGACGGCAAGGTGATCAGCCTCGACGTGGAGGTGTCCAAGGAGCCGAACCCCCGTCAGGCAGACCGCTCCGACCGGGTGGAGATCACCCTCCGCTCGCGTGGACCGGTCATCAGGGCAGAAGCGGCCGCAGGCGACCCGTACGCAGCGCTGGACCTGGCCACCGGAAAGCTGGAGGCCCGGCTGCGCAAGCAGCACGACAAGCGCTACAGCCGCCGGGGCACGGGACGCATTCCCGCTGCCGAGGTCGGAGAGATGGTGCCGGACGCGGCGTCCTTCAATGGTGACGGCGAGCTGATTCCCGACGAGACGGCACCGGCCGTACCCACCACCAGGGTCGGTTCGCTCGAGGTGCAGGGCGATGGACCGCTGGTGATGCGCGAGAAGACGCACGTCGCGGCGCCCATGTCGCTCGACCAGGCCCTCTACGAGATGGAACTGGTCGGACACGACTTCTATCTGTTCGTGGACAACGAGACGAAGGAACCCAGTGTCGTCTACCGGCGGCACGCCTACGACTACGGTGTCATTCATCTGAGGACCGACCCGCTGGCCGCCGACGAGGCGGGCGGCGCGGGCGGCGCGCTCGGCGGCTGACGCCACCATCGAGTGGTGCCCCTGGAAGCGTCCGTGCGCCCCCGGGGGCACCCGTCTGTCACCAAGTCATCACCGCACTGACGTCCCGGCATGAAATCATGGCAGCCAAGCCAATCGGTGCTCTGTGAACTGCCGTTGGCGGACATTCGTGAACTTCAGGCCGTGGCCTTCAGGGGGAGGAACGATGGCGGACACCTTCGGGCCCGTGCGCGACGCGAGTGAGGCCGACGACGCCGCACGCGGCCTCGGCGGTGCGGACCGGGACAGCGGCTACCGCAAGGAGCCCATCCGGGTCCTGGTGGTCGACGACCATGCGCTCTTCCGCAGAGGTCTGGAGATCGTCCTCGCGCACGAGGAGGACATCGAGGTCGTCGGTGAGGCCGGGGACGGCGCCGAGGCGGTCGACAAGGCAGCCGACCTGCTCCCGGACATCGTGCTGATGGACGTCCGGATGCCCCGGCGCGGCGGAATCGAAGCCTGTACGTCCATCAAGGAAGTGGCCCCCAGCGCGAAGATCATCATGCTGACGATCAGCGACGAGGAAGCCGATCTCTACGAGGCGATCAAGGCCGGGGCGACGGGGTATCTCCTCAAGGAGATCTCCACGGACGAGGTCTCCACCGCGATTCGCGCCGTCGCCGACGGGCAGTCCCAGATCAGCCCGTCCATGGCGTCGAAACTGCTCACCGAGTTCAAGTCGATGATCCAGCGCACCGACGAACGCCGGCTGGTGCCGGCGCCCCGGCTCACCGAACGGGAACTGGAAGTCCTCAAACTGGTCGCCACCGGCATGAACAATCGCGATATCGCGAAGGAACTGTTCATTTCCGAGAACACCGTGAAGAACCACGTCCGCAACATTCTGGAGAAGCTTCAGCTCCACTCCCGGATGGAAGCGGTCGTCTACGCCATGCGGGAGAAGATCCTGGAGATCCGGTGAACCGGCGCGACGGACGGCGCACCGGGTGCGGTCAGCTCAGGAGGCGGCCGATTTCTGCCACGAGCGGACCGCGCAGCTCCGGGGCCTCCACCCGTTCGAGGCGGACACCCGTGCAGCCGACCCAGGAAGCCGCTTCCACGAGGGCCTGGGCCATCGGTGCCACGGCTTTCGCGCCCGCCAGGGACACCTGCCGGGCGATCAGCGTCGTCCCCTCGCGGGCCGGATCGACGCGGCCCTGAAGCCGCCCGCCGGCCAGTAGCGGCATCGCGAAATAGCCGTGGACCCGCTTCTGCTTGGGCACGTACGCCTCGAGGCGGTGGGTGAAGCCGAAGATCCGCTCGGTCCGCGCCCGCTCCCAGACCAGCGAGTCGAACGGCGAGAGAAGCGTCGTCCGGTGCCGGCCGCGGGGCTCGGAGGCCAGTGCCACCGGGTCCGCCCAGGCGGGCTTCGACCAGCCCTCCACGGCCACCGGCACGAGCCCGGAGTCCGCCACCACGGCGTCGAACTGCTCGCCCTTCAGGCGGTGGTAGTCGGCGATGTCCGCCCGGGTGCCCACGCCCAGCGACTGCCCGGCGAGCGCCACGAGCCGGCGCAGGCACTCCGCGTCGTCCAGGTCGTCGTGCAGCACGGTGTCCGGCAGGGCGCGCTCCGCGAGGTCGTAGACCCGCTTCCAGCCGCGCCGCTCGGTGCAGACCACCTCGCCGTACATCAGGGCCCGTTCGACGGCGACCTTCGAGGCGGACCAGTCCCACCACTCCCCGCCGTTCTTCGCGCCGCCCAGCTCCGTCGCCGTCAGCGGGCCCTCCGCGGTCAGCTGCTTGATGACGGTGTCGTACGCGCCGTCCGGCAGGTCGTGGGACCACTGCGGCCGGGCCCGGTAGGCACGCCGCCGGAACGCGAAGTGCGGCCACTCCTCGACGGGCAGGATGCACGCCGCGTGCGACCAGTACTCGAAGGCGCGGCCGCCCGACCAGTACGCCTCCTCGACCGTGCGCCGCCCGATCGCGCCGAGGCGCGCGTACGGGATCAGCTCGTGCGAGCGGGCCAGCACCGAGATCGTGTCCAGCTGTACGGCGCCGAGGTGGCGCAGCACCCCCGGGACCCCCGACCGGCGGTCCGGGGCGCCCAGGAAGCCCTGGGCACGCAGGGCCATCCTGCGGGCCTGGTCGGCGGAGAGTTCGACTGCGGGTGGCTGCACAGACGTCATGCTCCGCACTCTAGGGGGCGGCACTGACACCGGTCGCCGGAACGTAGGGGGCGGTGCCCGGCAGGCCGAGGTCCGCGGGAAGCAGCGCGCCCACCCACGTATCGCGGCGCACGCCCTTGTTGAGCAGGCCCGAGCGCTGCTCACCCTCCATGCGGAAGCCCGCACGCAGGGCGACGGCCCGCGACGGGACGTTGCCGGTCTCGGCCTTCCACTCCAGCCGGTCGCAGCCGAGCGCGGTGAAGGCCCACCGGGCGGCGCACAGCACGGCCTCGGTCATGAAGCCGCGGCCGCGCTGCTCCTTCGCGGTCCAGAAGCCGACCTCGTACAGGCCGGGGCCGGTGCGGCGGTTGATGCCGAGCGCGCCTATCAGGGGCCCGCCCTCGCGGGGGACAATGGCGAAGTTGTACATCGAGCCGTCCCGCCAGCCGTCGGGCGAGAGGCGCTCGGTGAAGAACTCCGCGTCCGAGCGCGCGTACGGCGAGGGACGACCGTCCAGCGCTGGATGTCCGGGTCCTGGCACGCCTCGTACACCGCGTCGGTGTCGTCGGAGGTGAAGGGGCGCAGCAGCAGGCGGTCGGTGGTGAGGGCGATCGGTTCCAGGAGTTCCATGAAGGGATTCTGGTGAGGTGCCGGTGGTGACGCGAGTACTTTTCGTGGTTCCCCGGCACCTTCGGTGCCCTTCGTCCGTTGACTCTGAAGGGCACCGCGGGGACAACGCGGTGGCAGCCCTCCCGGCGCGGCGGGGTCCTCGCTTACGATGACCGTTGCGGTGGGGCCCACCTGCCGTGCCCGTGCCCGAGTCCATCACACGACCCAGTGCCCAGGCCCGACCGGCAAGGAGACCAGCCTCAGTGTCCGTCTTCAACAAGCTCATGCGTGCAGGCGAAGGCAAGATCCTGCGCAAACTGCACCGCATCGCGGACCAGGTCAGCTCCATCGAAGAGGACTTCGTCAACCTCTCCGACGCCGAGCTGCGGGCGCTCACCGACGAGTACAAGGAACGGTACGCGGACGGCGAGAGCCTGGACGACCTGCTCCCGGAGGCGTTCGCCACCGTCCGCGAGGCGGCCAAGCGCGTTCTCGGCCAGCGCCACTACGACGTCCAGATCATGGGCGGCGCCGCGCTGCACCTCGGTTATGTGGCCGAGATGAAGACCGGTGAGGGCAAGACCCTCGTCGGCACGCTGCCCGCATATCTGAACGCCCTGTCCGGCGACGGCGTCCACCTGATCACGGTGAACGACTACCTGGCCTCGCGTGACTCCGAGATGATGGGCCGGGTCCACAAGTTCCTCGGCCTCGACGTCGGCTGCATCATCGCGAACATGACGCCGGCCCAGCGCCGCGAGCAGTACGCCTGCGACATCACGTACGGCACGAACAACGAGTTCGGGTTCGACTATCTCCGCGACAACATGGCGTGGTCGAAGGACGAGCTGGTCCAGCGCGGCCACAACTTCGCGATCGTGGACGAGGTCGACTCGATCCTGGTGGACGAGGCCCGTACGCCGCTGATCATCTCCGGTCCCGCCGACCAGGCCACCAAGTGGTACGGCGACTTCGCCAAGCTGGTCACGCGCCTCAGCAAGGGCGAGGCGGGCAACCCGCTCAAGGGCATCGAGGAGACCGGCGACTACGAGGTCGACGAGAAGAAGCGGACCGTGGCGATCCACGAGTCCGGTGTGTCCAAGGTCGAGGACTGGCTCGGTATCGACAACCTGTACGAGTCGGTGAACACCCCCCTCGTCGGGTACCTCAACAACGCCATCAAGGCCAAGGAACTCTTCAAGAAGGACAAGGACTACGTCGTCATCGACGGCGAAGTCATGATCGTCGACGAGCACACCGGCCGTATCCTCGCCGGCCGCCGCTACAACGAGGGCATGCACCAGGCGATCGAGGCGAAGGAAGGGGTGGACATCAAGGACGAGAACCAGACGCTCGCGACGATCACCCTGCAGAACTTCTTCCGCCTGTACAACAAGCTCTCCGGCATGACCGGTACGGCGATGACCGAGGCCGCCGAGTTCCACCAGATCTACAAGCTGGGCGTCGTGCCGATCCCGACGAACCGGCCGATGCAGCGCCTCGACCAGTCGGACCTGATCTACCGCACGGAGGTCGCGAAGTTCGCCGCCGTCGTGGACGACATCGCGGAGAAGCACGAGAAGGGGCAGCCGATCCTGGTCGGCACCACCTCCGTCGAGAAGTCGGAGTACCTCTCGCAGCAGCTCTCCAAGCGCGGTGTCCAGCACGAGGTGCTCAACGCCAAGCAGCACGACCGGGAGGCGACGATCGTCGCCCAGGCCGGCCGCAAGGGCGCGGTGACCGTCGCGACGAACATGGCCGGACGAGGCACCGACATCAAGCTCGGCGGCAACCCGGACGACCTCGCCGAGGCGGAGCTCCGCCAGCGCGGTCTCGACCCCGTCGAGCACGTCGAGGAGTGGGCGGCCGCCCTTCCCGCCGCGCTGGAGAAGGCCGAGGAGTCCGTGCGGGCGGAGTTCGAGGAGGTCAAGGCGCTCGGCGGGCTCTACGTGCTGGGCACCGAGCGCCACGAGTCGCGCCGCATCGACAACCAGCTGCGCGGTCGTTCCGGCCGTCAGGGGGACCCGGGTGAGTCCCGCTTCTACCTGTCCCTCGGTGACGACCTGATGCGGCTGTTCAAGGCGCAGATGGTCGAGCGCGTCATGTCGATGGCCAACGTGCCGGACGACGTGCCGATCGAGAACAAGATGGTCACGCGGGCCATCGCCTCCGCGCAGTCGCAGGTCGAGCAGCAGAACTTCGAGACGCGCAAGAACGTCCTGAAGTACGACGAGGTGCTCAACCGGCAGCGTGAGGTCATCTACGGCGAGCGGCGCCGGGTCCTGGAGGGCGAGGACCTCCAGGAGCAGATCCGCCACTTCATGGACGACACGATCGACGACTACATCCGCCAGGAGACGGCGGAGGGCTTCGCCGAGGAGTGGGACCTCGACCGGCTGTGGGGCGCGTTCAAGCAGCTCTACCCGGTGAAGGTCACCGTGGCCGAGCTGGAGGAGACCGCGGGGGATCTGGCCGGGGTCACCGCGGAGTTCATCGCCGAGTCGGTCAAGGAAGACATCCACGAGCAGTACGACCAGCGGGAGAAGACGCTCGGCTCCGAGATCATGCGTGAGCTGGAGCGGCGCGTGGTGCTGTCCGTCCTGGACCGCAAGTGGCGTGAACACCTCTACGAGATGGACTACCTCCAGGAGGGCATCGGCCTGCGGGCCATGGCGCAGAAGGACCCGCTGGTCGAGTACCAGCGCGAGGGCTTCGACATGTTCAACGCCATGATGGAGGGCATCAAGGAGGAGTCCGTCGGCTACCTGTTCAACCTGGAGGTCCAGGTCGAGCAGCAGGTCGAGGAGGTGCCGGTGGAGGACGCGGCGACCTCGCTGTCCAAGGAGGACGCGGTGCCGGCCGGGCGGCCGGAGATCCGGGCCAAGGGGCTGGACGCTCCGCAGCGGCCGGACCGGCTGCACTTCTCCGCTCCCACGGTTGACGGGGAGGGCGGGGTCGTCGAGGGCGACTTCGCGAATGCGGACGCCGGGTCGGGGGCCGGTGCGGGGTCGGACGGGCTTACTCGGGCGGAGCGGCGTAAGGCGCAGAAGTCTTCGGGGGGGCGGCGGCGCAAGAAGTAGCTTGCGCTGACGTTGTGGGTCGTGGCTGGGCCGGGCACCGGGTGGTGTCCGGCCCGGTTGCGTTCGGGGTGCGGTGTCGTTGCGTTGGGCGGTGGGGGTGCGTTGCGCCTGCGGCGGGGCTGTCCCCCTCCCCGCCCCTTCCCGTAACCGGGGCTCTGCCCCGGGCCCCGCTCCTCAAGCGCCGGAGGGGCTGGGATGCGCGCAGGGGTGGGTTTCGGGGCTCTGCCCCGGACCCCGCGCCTCAAGCGCCGGTGGGGCTGGGAGGGGCCGGTGGGGCTGGGAGGGGGCGGTGACCCCCGAGCCCTGCGCATGTCCCCAGCCGCCTCAGCGCCCCTCTGAGCGTTCTACGGCCCCCGAAGGGTCCTGGTCCTCCTGCGCCCTCTCGTCGAGCCTTGTACGCCGCCCCCTGGGGCCGTCCCCGGCTTCGCGGTCCGGGGGTTCCCGCCCCCGCCGTTCGTGCGCCCTCATCGCGTTCGCATCGGGGTGTTGCCCAGTTCCACCGCCGCGCAGCGCCAGCGGAGGTCCGGGCCCTGTTCCAGGCGGAAGGCCATGGCTCGGACTTCCTCGCCCGCGGCGATGCTCGCGCATGCCTCCACCACGCCGGGGGCCGGCTGGGCGCCTCGGCACATGCGGATGACCGGGCGGGTGCCTCGGGTGCGCAAAGGGGTCGTGGGGGCCAGTTCGGCCAGTTGGTCGTAGGCGTCGCCGATGGTGTGGCCCAGCATCCAGTGGACCGGGCGCTGGCCGCTCAGGACCGCGAGCAGGCGTTCCGCGAACCAGTGGTGGGGGCGCATGCGCCTCGGGACGCGGTGGCGCTGGGCGGGTACGGCTTCGGGCCTGCGGGTGTCGCGGCGTCCTGCGGGCCGGGTCCTGTTCGTGGTCATCTGTCGCCCCCGTGCTCCAGAGGCCCGGCTTTACCGGGCGGTAACTTCTGTTGGGGATCTTCTACGGGGGAGTCGGATTTGTCGCAAGTGTCGGGGAGGGTGAGCGGGGCGCGGTGGGATTCACCTGTCCGGGTGGCGGGAGGGTGCGGGGGCCGGGCGCGGTGGGGAGCGCGGGGGTGAGTGGGGCTTCGCCGGGTGGACGGGTGCCAGGGCGTGCGCGTAACCCCAAAGGGGGATGCCGCACGTATCCTGAAGGCGTCTCCGACTACGAAAGCGGCCGAGCCATGCGCGTGTACGTACCCCTGACCCTCGCCGGGCTCGCCGCCGCGCACCGGGCCGGTGAGCTGGGACCCGGTCCGCTCACCGCCTACGCCGTCACCCCGGCGCTGCGTGAGTGGTACGTCTCCGACGACATCGAGGAGCTGGAGTACGCGGCGCTCAGCCGGGCCGCCTCCGCCTCGCTGCGACTGATCGCCGGGGACCCGCAGGCCGTACGGCGCCGCGTCGTCGTCGCCGTCGACGTGGCCGACGGGGACGCGGTCGCCGACCCGGACCACATCCTGGACGGCTCCTCGCTCGGCGAGGTCACGATCGCCTCCGCCGTCCCGCTGGCCAAGGCCGCCGCGGTGCACGTCGACTCCGACGACGCGGACGAGGACGTCACGGCCGCCGCGGCCGCGCTCGGGGCGGCGGACCTCGGGGACGACGACGCGCAGTTCACCGTCGACGGCGCCGAGGACCACGAGCTGCTGTGGTTCGGGGTCCAGGAGATCCCCGGCCTGATCGGGTAGGCGGGGCGTTGTCAGTGGGGGCGAGTACCTTTTCCGGCATGGGGATCGCACCGGGGGACCACCGCACACATCTGGTCTGGGACTGGAACGGCACGCTGCTCGACGACAACACCGCCGTCGTCGGCGCGACCAACGCCGCCTTCGGCGAGGTCGGCCTGGCGCCGATCACCGTGGAGCAGTACCGGGAGATGTACTGCATCCCGATACCCCGGTTCTACGAGCGGCTGATGGGCCGGCTCCCCACCGACGCCGAGTGGGAGCGGATGGACGGGGTCTTCCACCGCCACTACACCGAGCAGCGCGACGCCTGCGGGCTGACCGCCGGGGCCGCCGAGCTGCTGGCCCGGTGGCAGCTGACCGGGCACAGCCAGTCGATCATGAGCATGTACCGGCACGAGGAGCTGGTCCCCGTCGTCCGCGGATTCGGCATCGAGCGGCACTTCGTACGCGTGGACGGGCGCACCGGTCCGTCCGGCGGCAGCAAGTCGGAGTACATGGAGCGGCATCTCGCCGCCATGGACGGGATATCCCCGCAGCGCACGGTCGTCATAGGTGACGCGGTGGACGACGCCGTGGCCGCCGCGCACGCCGGTGCCAAGGCCGTCCTCTACACGGGCGGTTCGCACAGCCGTGCCAGCCTGGAGAAGGCCGGTGTTCCCATCGTGGACACGCTGACCGAGGCCATGGCGCTCGCCGAGCAGCTGACCCGGTAGCCGGTGCGGGAGGGCTCGGCCCGGCGCGTCCGCGCTGTCCAAAGTGTCGAATTTCGCGGCCTTCTTTTGTACACATCCGGATCGTGACGGTCACCGGTGCGGGCGAGATAGCCTGGTCCCGTGATCAGCGCGATATGCCTCGGGGGCAGCGAAGCCCCCGGTCCGCGCCCGGAGCGCCACCGTGCCCGGGCTGCCTCGGCTGATCCCTCCCGCCCGGACCGGCCGCTGGAAACGGCCGATACGGTCCCGGCGGTCTCTCATCGCGGCATAGCGTCGACCCTGACCGGAAACCCCGCGTCGTGGCGTTACGCCGACCTTTTCACCTACGTCACGCAACGGCGCGCGACAGGAGCCAGAGGACATGCAGACCAAGCTGGACGAAGCCAAGGCCGAGCTGCTCGCACGGGCCGCCGAGGTAGCTGACAACAGCCCGGGCGGTGGTGTCGGCGGGCCGGGCGGTGCCCCCCGGGTGCACGTCGCGGCCGCCGGGGCCGACGGCTCGGGGGCCGGGCAGGAGCACTCCCCCCAGGACGTCCTGCTCTCCTACCTCCAGCGCTACTACCTGCACACGGCCCCCGAGGACATCGTGGGCCGGGACCCGATCGACGTCTTCGGCGCCGCCTCCTCCCATTACCGGCTGGCCGAGGAGCGCCCCCAGGGCAAGGCGAACGTCCGGGTGCACACCCCGACCGTCGAGGAGAACGGCTGGACGTGCAGCCACTCCGTGGTCGAGGTCGTCACCGACGACATGCCGTTCCTGGTCGACTCCGTCACCAACGAACTCTCCCGCCAGGGCCGCGGCATCCACGTCGTGATCCACCCGCAGGTCGTCGTCCGCCGCGACGTGACCGGCAAGCTGGTCGAGGTCCTGACCGACGGCACCCGCCGGAACGGCGGCAAGGGCCCCAAGGACGCCAAGGCGGGCCTGCCGCACGACGCGCTGGTCGAGTCCTGGATCCACGTCGAGATCGACCGCGAGACCGACCGCGAGGACCTCAAGCAGATCCAGGTGGACCTGCTGCGCGTCCTGTCCGACGTACGGGAGACCGTCGAGGACTGGGAGAAGATGCGGAGTGCGGCGCTCCGTATCGCCGACGACCTGCCCGGCGAACCGCTGGACGACCTCGCCGACGACGAGATCAACGAGGCCAGGGAGCTGCTGCGCTGGCTCGCCGCCGACCACTTCACCTTCCTCGGCTACCGCGAGTACGAGCTGCGGGACTCCGACTCGCTGGCCGCCGTCCCCGGCACCGGTCTCGGCATCCTGCGCTCCGACCCGCACCACACCGAGAACGAGGCGCACCCCGTCAGCCCGTCCTTCGACCGGCTGCCCGCCGACGCCCGTGCCAAGGCCCGCGAGCACAAGCTCCTCGTCCTGACCAAGGCCAACAGCCGGGCGACCGTGCACCGCCCCAGCTACCTCGACTACGTGGGCGTGAAGAAGTTCGACGCCGAGGGCAACGTCATCGGTGAGCGCCGCTTCCTCGGCCTCTTCTCGTCCGCCGCCTACACCGAGTCCGTGCGCCGGGTCCCCGTCATCCGCCGCAAGGTCGCCGAGGTGCTGGAGGGCGCCGGGTTCACGCCCAACAGCCACGACGGCCGCGACCTGCTCCAGATCCTGGAGACCTACCCCCGCGACGAGCTGTTCCAGACGCCCGTCGACCAGCTCCGCTCGATCGTCACCTCGGTGCTCTATCTCCAGGAGCGGCGCCGGCTGCGCCTCTACCTGCGCCAGGACGAGTACGGCCGCTACTACTCCGCGATCGTCTACTTGCCGCGCGACCGCTACACCACCGGTGTGCGGCTGCGGCTGATCGACATCCTCAAGGAGGAACTGAACGGCACCAGCGTCGACTTCACGGCCTGGAACACCGAGTCGATCCTCTCCCGGCTGCACTTCGTCGTCCGCGTCGCGCCCGGCAGCGAGCTGCCCAGCCTCACCGACGCCGAGACCGACCGCATCGAGGCCCGCCTGGTCGAGGCCGCCCGCTCCTGGGCCGACGGCTTCCAGGAGGCGCTGAACGCCGAGTGCGGCGAGGAGCGCGCCGCCGAACTCCTGCGCCAGTACGGGCACTCCTTCCCCGAGGGCTACAAGGCCGACCACTCGGCGCGCGCCGCCGTCGCCGACCTCGTCCACCTCGAAGCGCTCAAGGAGAACGAGCGGGATTTCTCCCTCAGCCTGTACGAGCCCGTCGGCGCCTCCCCCGGTGAGCGGCGCTTCAAGATCTACCGCACCGGCGAGCAGGTCTCGCTGTCCGCCGTGCTGCCCGCCCTCCAGCGGCTCGGCGTCGAGGTCGTGGACGAGCGCCCGTACGAGCTGCGGTGCGCCGACCGTACGCACGCCTGGATCTACGACTTCGGGCTGCGGATGCCGAAGGCCACCGCCAACGGCGGCTACCTGGCCGACGGTGCGCGCGAGCGGTTCCAGGACGCCTTCGCCGCCGTGTGGACCGGCGAGGCGGAGAACGACGGCTTCAACGCGCTGGTGCTGAGCGCCGGCCTCGACTGGCGCCAGGCCATGGTGCTGCGCGCCTACGCGAAGTACCTGCGCCAGGCCGGTTCCACGTTCAGCCAGGACTACATGGAGTCCACCCTCCAGAACAACGTCCACACCACCCGGCTGCTCGTCTCGCTCTTCGAGGCCCGGATGTCGCCGGGCCGCCAGAGCGCGGGCACGGAGCTGACCGACGGGCTCCTCGAAGAGCTCGACGGGGCCCTCGACCAGGTCGCCTCGCTCGACGAGGACCGCATCCTGCGCTCCTTCCTCACGGTCATCAAGGCCACCCTGCGCACCAACTTCTTCCAGCACGCGGACGACGGCGAGCCGCACGCGTACGTCTCGATGAAGTTCGACCCGCAGTCCATCCCGGACCTGCCCGCGCCCCGCCCGGCGTTCGAGATCTGGGTCTACTCGCCGCGGGTGGAGGGCGTCCACCTGCGCTTCGGCAAGGTCGCCCGCGGTGGCCTGCGCTGGTCGGACCGGCGCGAGGACTTCCGTACGGAGATCCTGGGCCTGGTCAAGGCGCAGATGGTGAAGAACACCGTCATCGTGCCGGTCGGCGCGAAGGGCGGCTTCGTCGCCAAGCAGCTGCCCGATCCCTCCGACCGGGACGCCTGGCTGGCCGAGGGCATCGCCGCGTACCGCACCTTCATCTCGGCACTCCTCGACATCACCGACAACATGGTGGCCGGCGAGGTCGTCCCGCCCAAGGACGTCGTCCGGCACGACGAGGACGACACCTACCTGGTCGTCGCGGCGGACAAGGGCACCGCGAAGTTCTCCGACATCGCCAACGAGGTCGCCGTCGCGTACGGCTTCTGGCTCGGGGACGCCTTCGCCTCCGGCGGGTCGGCCGGTTACGACCACAAGGGCATGGGCATCACCGCCCGGGGCGCCTGGGAGTCCGTCAAGCGGCACTTCCGCGAGCTCGGCCACGACACCCAGACCGAGGACTTCACCGTCGTCGGCGTCGGTGACATGTCCGGTGACGTCTTCGGCAACGGCATGCTGCTCTCCGAGCACATCAGGCTCGTCGCCGCGTTCGACCACCGGCACATCTTCATCGACCCGGACCCGGACGCCGCCACCTCCTACGCCGAGCGGCGCCGCCTCTTCGACCTGCCGCGCAGCTCCTGGGCCGACTACGACAAGGAGCTGATCTCCGCGGGCGGCGGCGTCCACCCGCGCAGCGCCAAGTCCATCCCGGTCAACGCGCACATGCGCGAGGCGCTGGGCATCGAGCGCGGCGTCAGCAAGATGACGCCGGCCGAGCTGATGCAGGCCGTCCTCAAGGCCCCCGTCGACCTTCTGTGGAACGGCGGCATCGGCACGTACATCAAGTCGACCGCCGAGTCGAACGCGGACGTCGGCGACAAGGGCAACGACGCGATCCGCGTCAACGGCGCGGAACTGCGCGCCAAGGTCGTCGGCGAGGGCGGAAACCTCGGCGCCACCCAGCTCGGGCGCATCGAGTTCGCCCGGGACGGCGGCCGGATCAACACCGACGCGATCGACAACAGCGCCGGGGTGGACACCTCCGACCACGAGGTCAACATCAAGATCCTGCTCAACGGGCTGGTGCGGGACGGCGACATGACCGTCAAGCAGCGCAACAAGCTGCTCGCCGAGATGACCGACGAGATCGGGCACCTGGTGCTGCGCAACAACTACGCGCAGAACACCGCCCTGGCCAACTCGGTCGCCCAGGCACCCTCCCTGCTCCACGCCCAGCAGCGCTTCATGCGGCGGCTCGGGCGCGACGGCCACCTCGACCGGGCGCTGGAGTTCCTGCCCAGCGACCGGCAGATCCGCGAACTGCTGAGCGCCGGCAAGGGGCTGACGCAGCCCGAGCTGGCCGTGCTGCTCGCCTACACGAAGATCACGGCGGCGCAGGAGCTGATCGGGACCAGCCTGCCGGACGACCCGCACCTCCAGAAGCTGCTGCACGCCTACTTCCCGGAGCAGCTGCGCACGCGCTACGCCGAGGCGGTCGACGGGCACGCCCTGCGGCGCGAGATCATCACCACGGTGCTGGTCAACGACACGGTCAACAGCGGGGGTTCCACCTTCCTGCACCGGCTGCGGGAGGAGACCGGGGCCTCCATCGAGGAGATCGTGCGGGCGCAGTTCGCGGCCCGCGAGATCTTCGGACTCGGCGAGGTCTGGGACGCGGTGGAAGCCCTCGACAACGAGGTCGCCGCCGATGTCCAGACCCGGGTGCGGCTGCACTCGCGGCGGCTGGTCGAGCGCGGCTCGCGCTGGCTGCTGGGCAACCGGCCGCAGCCGCTGGCGATCTCCGGGACGGTCGACTTCTTCCGTGACGGCGTCGAGCAGGTCTGGGCGGCGCTGCCGAAGCTGCTGAAGGGCGCCGACCAGGAGTGGTACCAGGGCATCCTGGACGAGCTGACCGGGGCGGGCGTCCCGGACGAGCTGGCGCAGCGCGTCGCCGGCTTCTCCTCCGTCTTCCCCGCGCTCGACATCGTGGCGATCGCGGACCGTACGGGCAAGGAGCCGCTGGCCGTCGCGGAGGTGTACTACGACCTCGCGGACCGGCTGGGGATCACGCAGCTGATGGACCGGATCATCGAGCTGCCGCGGGCGGACCGGTGGCAGTCGATGGCGCGGGCGTCCATCCGCGAGGACCTGTACGCGGCGCACGCGGCCCTGACGGCCGATGTGCTGGCCGTGGGCAACGGGGCGTCTTCGCCGCAGGAGCGGTTCGAGGCGTGGGAGGAGAAGAACGCGGCGATTCTGGCTCGGTCGCGGTCGACGCTGGAGGAGATCCAGGGGTCGGACGCGTTTGATCTGGCGAATCTCTCGGTGGCCATGCGGACGATGCGGACGCTGTTGCGTACGCACGTCTAGGCTGCGCCGCGGGTGGGGGCGGCTGCGGGTGTGGTCCGTGGCCGCCCTTGTCCTCACTCGCCGGACGGGCTGGGACGTGCTGTCCGGAATTCCTCGATCGCCGCACGGCTGGAAGTGCCGGCGGTCCGCGTCAGTACAGGCGGGTTTCTGCGGCGGCTTCCGGTGGGGGTGGTTGGCGGCGTTGCCAGTCCTGGGCCAGTTCGGTGGGAAAGCGGCGGCCGCTGCGGGAGAGGATGACGCCTTCGGTCAGCTGGAGTTCGTCGCCACCGCGGTACTGCCGTCCGGCGGGGCCGAGGGGCTGCCAGGGGCCCGGGCCCGAGCGCCACTGGGTGCCGTACGTGCTGTGATCGCTCACGTGCACGATGCCGCCCGTCACCCGTAGTTCCACGTGGCTGCGGCTGAGCCCTCCGGTGAGGTGGTCCGGGACGAGGCCGTGCAGCGTGATGCCGCCCTCGCCGGGGGCCCGGCCCACCTTCACCCGGGTGCCGTCCTCCAGGGTGAACCGGACCTTCAGCTCGCCCTCGACCAGCAGTTTCAGCTGGACGGTCGCGCGGCGCGGGCCGTCGTCGGCCAGCGCGGTGCCGTGGTTCTGGCAGCGGGGGACGCCCCCGATGACGCGCGGCAGCAGCGCGGCGCTGCCCTTGCGCGTGTCGTACAGCGTGCAACGGCGGTCCTCGCAGCGCCAGTTGCGGCCGACGATATCGAAGCGCGGGGTGCGGCGCCCGTCCAGCAGGCCCATCTTCTTCAGCACGTCCTCCTCGTGCTTCCGGGACATGTCCACCGCGCGGGCCACTCCCATGTCGACGGGGACGAGCCGGACCGTGCGGCCCGCGGCCGGGACGGGCTCCAGGAAGTCGTCCGTGTTGCCCTGGAGCCAGGGGTGCTCGTCCCGGTGGCCGCGGAAGCGGTCGCCGCTGATGACGGGAATACCGGTGTAGGCGCACAGTTCGAGAAGCCGGGGATCGGCGTCCGGCAGTTCCTCCACCAGGCCGCGGCCCACCCAGCGGCCGAGCAGCCGGATGTCGGCGGGATCGGTGAACTCCTTGCGGCTCCCGCGCCGCAGGCTCGCGTCGGCGACCAGGTACAGCTTGACGTCAGGATCGCGGGCCAGCGCCTTGGCGGCGTCCACCAGGAGACTCAGCCGCCGCAGGGAGCGGGCGCCGGGTTCGCCCAGGTGCTGGTTGCGCACCACGTTGGAGAGGTCCACCAGGAAGCATGCCTCGGTGAAGTCCGTGGTGAGGTGCTTTTCCATCGAGGGACGCCTTCCCCGGGAGACCTGGCCTGCCTACGGGACAGCCAGGAGCTGATTGCATGTTAATTCCCTTGCTCCGCAACTATATTGGTCGTCCTGGCGACCAGTGCGAGCAACGTGGGGGCGTTCACGTGTCGGAGTGGGGTTCGTTCGTGGACGAGACACCGCCGCGCCCCACCGCACCGCCTCATGACAACCGCCCGCAGACCGGGCCGGCAGCCGGCCAGGACACCGGGGACGACGGCTGGGGCAGCTTCGCCGACGAGGTGGCGGCCGCGCCCGGCCACCAGGCGCCGCCCGCCGTGCCGCCGCAGCCCGCCCAGCGGCCCCAGGCCATCCCCGTGCCCTCGCCCGAGGTCGCCGCGTCCCTCCTGACCGCGGGCGAGACGCTGTGGGCCGAGGTGGACGGGCCGGTCGCCGTGCTCGGCTCGGGCTGCAGGGTGGCCGTGGTCCCGGACGAGGACGGGAAGGCGGCGGACGGGTTCACCGGCTGGCGGCCGGTGGTCGTCGTCGACCCGGCCGCGCTCACCGTACGGCTCGTCCCGCTCGCCCTCGCCGACCCGCCCATCGGCGCCGCGACCCCGGTGTCGGAGCTGTACGAGGACCCCGAGCCGTACACCTCCGCCGCGTCCGGCCGGTCCGGGGTGTTCCCGGTCGGCCAGGGCCCCGATCTCGACGCCCTGCTCCAGCGCGCGGTCGCGGAGGAACGCGCCGCCGCCCGGGCCGAGGCGGAGGCGCGGACCCGCCGGGCGGAACGCGAACTCGCCGAGGCCCAGGCGGAGTCGCGGGCCCGGGCCGAGGCGGCCGAGGCGCGGGCGGCCGAGCGCGAGCAGCGTGCGCAGGAGGCGTCCCGGCGGGCGCGGACGTACGCCGAGCAGCAGATCGCGCAGGCCCGGGACGACGTCGCCGCGGTCGTCCGGCAGTGGCAGGAGCGGGCGCAGTGGGCCGAGGACCGGGCACTGCGGGCCGAGGCGGAGGTCGTCCGGCTGAACGCCGCGCTGGCCAGGGCGGAGCAGGCCGGTCTCCTCCAGCATGTGCGGGACCGCAGACGGCGGGCCAACGGCGGACGCTGACCAGGGAGTACGAGGGGGACATGAACGTGGAACCGCCCGCAGAGGCAGTCGGCAGCGGCGCCGTGGCCCTGCCGGAGATCACCGTGGAGTGGCCGCAGACGCTGGCGCCGACCCTGCGCGACAGCGTGCTGGACGCGCACAGCCTGGCCCGCGACGACCTGGTCGGGGCACTGCCCGGACTGTGGCGGGCGGTCGACGAGGCCCTGGAAGTCGCCGGACCCGGGAGCCTGGTCGCGGAGTCCATCCGGCACGACGCGTACGAGGGCTGGCAGGTGGCCGCGCTGCCCCGCTACGACGTGGAGGGCCGGGTCCGCGCCCGTGGCCGCGGAGCGGGGGCGCCGCACACGGCACCCCAGCTCCGGGACCGACGGGCGCTGGTCAGGGCCCTGGTGGACGCCGTGGCGGAGCGGCCCTCCCTGGACGTGCGCGACGCCCTCCACATGCTGGACGTGTTCGCCGGGGCCTTTCCGCCCGGTCTGGACGCGATCTGCCGGCGGCTGCTCGGGCACGACCTCAGACACGGCGTCGCCGCCGGTCTCGCCCCGCTGCACGAGGCGCTGGACCGGCGGACGACCGAAGGCGTCTCGACGCGCTGCTACCGGGAGTCGGGGGTCGGTTCGCGCAAGGCCAAGGGCGACCCGGCCACGGACAACGAGGACACCTCGGGGGCGCTGGCCGGGCCGAGCGGAGTGCTGCGGTGCGCCGTCTTCGACGGGGTGACCGGGGACGGTGACGGCTCGGGGGGCACGGCGGCGCGGGCGGCCCTGGAGCAGGTGGTGCGCCGCTGGCGGCTGGAGGAGGCGGCGGACGCCCCCCGGGGTGCGGGCGACCCGCGGGACCGGCTCCCCGGCGACGAGCCCCAGGGCGCCTTCCGGCCCGGTGAGCTGATCGGGGAGCTGGACGCGGCGGTCGGGCGAGCCACGGCCGAGGGCAGCGCGGCTGCGGTCCTGGCTACGGTGCGGCCGGACGGGACCGCGTCCGTCGTGTCGGTGGGCGACGCCGAGGCGTGGCTGATCCGCCCGCTGCGCGTACCGGCGGGGGAGATCCCGTACGCGGCCTGGAAGCTGACACCCGCGCACACCGGATTCGCCGAGCGGCTGCGGGTCACCGCCGACGCCGAGGGCGAGGAGTCGCAGCTCGTCTCCTTCCTCGGCGGCGGCGCGGCCCGCTGGGCGCACCGCGTCTTCGAGGTCGGCCCCGGGGACCTGCTGCTCCTCGCGTCCGACGGGGCGACCGAACCGGAACGGGACCGGTGGTTCGGGACCGTGCTCGCGGAACTGACCGCCCAGCTCGACGCGTCCGGCCGGCCGACGGCGCCCGCGCTCGCCGCCGCGCTCGTGCAGCGGGCCGAGGCGCTCGGCGGATGGGACAACGCGACCGCGCTGGTCTGCGCGGTGGGGGAGGCGAAGGACTGATGAGTGCGACCGAGGACATCAAGATCACCGCGGACCGGCAGGAGGTGCACATCGGGGAGGAGTTCACCGTCCTGATCGCCCCGCGTGAGCTGGGGCGCCGGGACCGGGTCGCCGAGGGCGTCGCCTACGTCCTCGCGGTCGACGACAGCTACTCCATGGAGATCAGGGCCGATTCGACCAGCGACGAGTTCGCCGACCCGGACGACCCCGACCGGCCGAGCCGCAAGCAGGTCGCGGAGGCGGGCGTGCGGGAACTGCTTGCCGCACTGCCGGGCAACGCCCACATCGACGTGCTGACCTTCGCGCAGAACGCCGGGGTGCGTTTCTCCGGTGCCGCGGGCGAACTCCAGCGGCGCGGCCGGTGGAACGGCAACGTCGACGACGAGCGCCGCTGGACCAACATCGAGGGTGCGCTGCGGCGCGCCTACCAGCAGCTGGAGCACCAGCGGGCGGCCTCGCGCCGGGTGGTGCTGTTCAGCGACGGCCTGCCGAACTTCGGCGAGACCGACCCCGGCCGGCTCGCCGCGCTCGCCGCCGAGGCCGCCGAGCGCGAGCTGCACACCGATGTGATCGGCATCGGCGCGGGCGCCGACTTCGGGCTCCTGGAACGGCTGGCGCCGACCGGCCTGCCCGAGCACGTCGCCTCCCGGGCCGGGGCGGCAGGCGCGATGAAGCAGATCACGGCCCGGTTCGCGGCCTTCGGCCGGGACGTGGTGGCGGGCAGCGGCGAACTCTCCCTGGAGATCAACCCGAGCTTCCCGGTCCTCGGGGTCTACCAGCTCGACCCGACGCGCCGGCGCATCGAGGGCGCGGTCGCGGACGGCGGCGGGCGGCGGCCGAGCCGGGTGCACCTCAAGCTCGGCGCGATCGGCGCGGGGGAGGAGGGCCAGCCCCTGTACGCGCTCGAACTCCGGGCTCCCGAGCGGATCAGCGCCGGCCCCATGCCCGTACTGAAGGCGACCGGTTCCATCGGTTCCGGGCGCGACGCCCGGCAGCTGGCGCCCGGCCAGATCGCGCTGCGTACGGTCGACAACCCGGCGTCCCCGATCCTGCAGCCCGACCTGAAGCGGCAGATCAGGGGCATCGAACTGGACCGTGAGATCAGCGCGCGCATCGCGGCGGCCGGTTCCGCGGGCGAGCGCGAGCGGATCTACCAGGAGGGCGTCGAGCGGGCCGGGCGCATCCCGGCCCCCGAGCTCGTCGCCGCCTACCAGCGGGCGAGCGGCGGCCTGCGCGAAGGGCTCGACCCCAAGGACGTCGCGAACGAGGCACGGGCGGCGTCCAGCCGCAGCTCCACGAAGTCCAAGCGGGACTGGTTCCAGCAGATCCCGGTCGAGACCCCCGACGAGATCCGTGCCCGGCGCAGGCGGTCGAGCCTCGACGACGACGATGACGACGACGCCGACTACGGTGGCGCCTACGGCAGCGGCACGTACACCGGCACCAGCGGCACGTACACCGGCACCAGCGGCACGTACACCGGCACCAGCGGCACGTACGGCGGCGGCCACGGCAGTGGTGCCTACGACGCGCCGGCCACCCCGCCGCCTGCGGCCCCCACCCGACCGCCGCAGGACCGGGGCCCGCGATGAGCGTGCCCGACGTCATCATCGACGCTTCGAACGTCGCCGCCACCAGGAAACGGCCCTGGCCCTTCTCCCGCGTCGTCGGAGTGCGCGACGCCTGGCTGCGCGAGCACCCGGACGGCAGCGCGATCGCCGTGCTCGACGCCAGCGTCCGCCCCTTCCTCGACGAGCAGCACCTGGTGCGGCAGGCCGAGCGCGAACAGTGGCTGGAGGTCCACCAGGGCGACGCCGACGACCGCATCCTCGCGCTCGCCGCGCAGTTCGGGGCCGCCGTCGTCTCCAGCGACAACTTCCGCTTCGCCCGCCGCGAGCACACCTGGCTGCAGGGGAACAACTCCCGGGTCTGGTCCGCGCGCTGGATGCACGGCCGGGTCGTGTTCACCCGCCGCCACCTGGGCGTCGCCACCGACGAGCAGATCGAGCGCGACCGGCTGCACAAGCTGGACAAGGCCGGGCTGCTGCGCGAGGACGCGGAGGAGCGCTTCCGCTGCACCGACCCGGCGGGCACCTGTCTGCGCGGCGGTACGGTCCTGCTGCCGCGCCAGGTCAACAAGGACGGCAACCGGTGGTTCTGCCGCTCGTGCGGCTACGAGGCGGTCGAGGTGGTCTTCGAGCCGCCGGTCCCCGAAGACCTGGACGAGGGACCCGTCCTGGTCACCGTGCAGCACGGATACACCGTCCGGACGACGGTCGCCGTGCCGCCGGAGGGCCTGACGCTGGGCCGGGCCTCGCGCAGCCGCCCGGGCACCACCGATGTCACCGTAGGGCTCGACGCCGGCCGGGCGGCCGAGATCAGCCGGGCCCACCTGCGCGTCTTCCTGGACGACGACGGCCGGCCGCTCGCCGAGCACCTGCCCGAGAACAACGCCTCCTTCCTCAACCCCGAACTGGACTTCGACGGACTGCCGCGCACCGCCCGGCTGGCCGCCGGAACCGTCTACGCGCTGGAGGACGGCGACGAACTCCACCTGGGCCCCGGCCTCGTACGGCTGCGCATCAGCAACGGGCCCGGTGGCCGGGATGAGACCGGAAGCGAGGCGACCGGATGACCGACTTCCGGCCCGGCTGGGTGCGGGCCGACCAACCCGACCACCTGGGCTCGCCCCGGCTCGCCTGGATACCCGAGAGCTACGGCGACGACGGCCGGTTCCGCACCCGCCGCCTGCTCGCCGGAGCCGGCCAGGGGTACGCCGTCCTCGCCCAGGACAGCTGGTCCGGCGGCGACGTGGTCATCAAGGGCATGTGGTGGTCCCAGGCCCACCTGGACGACCCGCGCAGCGTCGTCGGCGCGCTCGGCGAGCAGAAGAAGCAGCGCGACCAAGGACTGCGGGCCGCCCGGCAGGCCGCCCAGCTCACCCAGCAGTGCCCGGTCGTGATCAGCGTCGAGGCGCAGCCCTCGCCCTCGCTGCTCGCGGACGGACGGCACGGCGGCCCGGACGGCGACCAGGTGCCGTACGAGAGCTTCCTCGTCCAGCAGTTCATCGGCCATCAGGGCGGCGTCTCGCGCACCCTCCAGGAGGAGATCGAAGAGCGGGCCCTCGCGCACCGCCGCTTCAAGCCCGACCAGCTTTTGGACCTGGCCGAGCAGCTGTGCAACACGCTCGCCGCGCTCCACGCCGACCGGCACAGCGGCAGCGAGCACTCCAAGGGCTGGATCCACGCCGACATCAAGCCGGAGAATATCCTCGTGCTCGGGCCGCCCGCCCGGTACGTGCTCATCGACTACGACGCGGCCGTCCAGATCGGCGACCGCATCAGCACCACCACGAGGGCCTACGCCCCGCCCTCCGCCGAAGGCACCGACGAGCCCTCCGAAATGGCCCCCGCCTCCGAACGCTTCGACATCTACATGCTGGGCGCCACCCTCGCCCACGCCGCCGCCCTGCGCAGGCTCACCGACCGCCAGGCGCGCGAGCTGTACGCCGAGGACTTCGCCGTGAGCGCCCCGGCCCGCCGGTTCATCGCCAACCTGAACTACGGGCCGATCCTCACCAACGCCCTCACCACCTGCCTGTCGGCGAAGAAGTTCCGGCTGGCCACCGTCGACCGGGTCCGCACCGACCTGGCCCGTGCCCGCAGCGCCACGGCCCTGCAGTCCGCGCTGCGCATCCTCGGGGAGCAGTGATGAACGAACGGCACACCGCGGCGCCCCAGGCCGGCGGGTCCACCCTCACCCGGCTCCTCACCCGCATCCCCGGCCGCTCCGGCCGGATCTGGGAGCCGCACACCGTACAGCTGCGCCCCGGCCACCTGCGCTCGTCGGGTGCCGCCGCCGTCCGGGCCACCCGGCTGGTGAAGGACGAGGACGCCGACGCGTACGGCGCGCTGCGGGTCTTCCCGAACCGCCGGCAGCGCGGCCGGGCGGCGGCGCTCCTCGCCGCGGGCAACCCGGTCACCCCCGCGCTGCTGGACATCGTCGACCACCCCGGACTGCCGCCCGCCCTGGTCACCGCCTGGGCGCCCGGCGCCTCCGCCGTCCCCCTGCACGCTCTGCGGGAACGCGACGACCTCGACACCATGCTCGCCGCCGGCCACCGCTGGACTCCGGCCCAGGCCCTGCAGACCCTGGTCCCGCTGGGCCGGGCCCTGGACGACCTGGCACGCGCCGGATTCACCCCGCTGGAGCTCTCCCCGGACCACCTCGTCGTCAACTCCGGTTCGCTCGCCCTGGTCGGTCTCGGGCGCCACGGCTACGTGCCGTCCGAGGGCCGGCTGCCCGGGGCGCAGGGCATGTCCCTGCCGAGCGCGCTCCTGCTCGGCGAGGACCTGCCGCCCGCCTCCACCACGGGGCAGGACACGGCGGTGCGCTGGCGCGAGGTGCAGCTGCGGGCCCTGACCCGGCTGGCCGGCTGGATGGCCTGCGGACTGCCGCCCGCCGCCTGGGGACCGGTGCGCGGCCCCGCGGACCTCGGCGGATACCTGTCGGCGGCCGGCTTCCAGCGCGTGCCCGCGCTGCGCCCCGGGCAACTCGCCGACACGCTGGCCCGCGCCGCCCGGCAGGAGGAGGAGGCCCGTGCCCTGCGGGACTTCACCGAGGCCGAGGCGCTCCTCGTGTACGACGACGCCGCGCAGGGGACCGGGGGCGGCGGCCGGCTCGACATCAACCCGGAGGTGCTGCGCCTGGGGCTGCTGCACGACCACGGGCCCCGGGTGCTCGCGCTCGCCGCGTTCGAACAGCGCCGGCTCGGCACCCGGACCGCCACCCTGCTCTCCGGCGCCGGCTGGGTCCTGCTGAACCCGAAGGACTTCACCGCCCAGGTCTGCCGGGCCGCGGCCGCCGCCCCCGGCGCCCGGCTCGTCGTCGCGGGCCGGATCGGGGCGGAGGACCTGCGGCGGATCGAAGGGGTGCACGGCGCACCCGCCCAGCGCGTCGACCCGGACAACCTGAGCGAGTCCGTGCCCAGGATCGCGGGCCGCCCCGCCGACCAGCTGCCGTACCTCACCGACCGCGACATGGACGCCTACTCCGCGGAACTGCTGGGCGGCGTCGGCGGGCAGGCGATGCGGCGGCGGACCTTCGCGGCGGGCTGGACGCTCGCCCTCGGCGGCGCCGACCAGATGCCCCCGCGCCAGCGGGGCAGGCTGCTGGACCAGATGACCGACTGCTTCGGCACCAACACCGAACTCCTGGTCGCCGTGCGCGCCCGGCAGAACACCCCCGGCATGCGCAAACAGAACCGGCTGCTCGATGAGGCCCGGATGCGGCGCCTGGTCGCCGCGCTGTCCGGCGTCCCCGGCTCCCTCTTCCGCGACTGCCTGATGTCCGCGCTGCTGGGCCCCGCCGCCGAGGACCTCTACGACGAGGCCGCCCGCCGGCTGCTCCCGGTCGCGACCCGGCTCGCGGCCGTCTTCGACCCCGACCGCGCCGTGGCGCCGGGGGAGCTGCTGATGGAGGACGCCCTGCGCGAGCGGTCCGGCATCCGCCGGGTCGGCCTGTACGGGCGGCTGTGCACCGCCGTGACCGAGGTCGCCCCGGCCCGGCTCGCCGAGGCCGTCGCCGGGATGGACGACGCGCTCGTCACCGCGCTCTGCGACATCCCGGCGCCCAGCCTGCAGTTCCTCGCCGGCCGCCTGGAGGACCCGGAACTCCTCGAACTGCTCGGCCCGCACCTCCAGGGCGAGGACCTGGACCTGCTCAGCCGCTACACCCCGCAGATGTGGCGGATGCTGCTCGACGGGCTCCGGCAGCCCGAGCACCTGGGGGCGCTCGGCCTGGGCTGGGTGCAGATCGTGGCACAGGACCCCGCGGGCACGGTCGACGCCCGGGTGCTGCTCCGGATCGCGGCCGACGCGCAGGTCCCCGGCCGGGACGCGGTCCGCGCTCTGCTGGGCACCGGTGCCGAGAACTGGGACACCGTCTGCGCCCACCCGGTGCTCGCGTCCCGCTGGCTGGCCGAGCAGGGCGACCTGGACATCGCGGCGATCACCGCCGCCTTCCCCGACCCGGAGGGAGCCCTCGCCCACCTCGGCACGGAGGGTCTGCGGCACGCCCGTGAACTGGGCCTGGACCAGCGGGCCATGGAGGTCCTCGGCGCATACGCGCAGGGACTGGGGCGCCCGCTGGACGATGTGCTCGTCGCCTTCCAGGAGCGGTCCTACGAGAGCGAGCAGGCGGGTGCCTTCGCCACCGCGGCGGCCGTCGAGTGGTCCCGTGCCCAGCTCGTACGGGGCAAGCCGCTCGGCTGGATCGTGGGCAACGTGGTGGAGCGGCCCGGCCGGATCCGTGACTGGGCGGTGAACGGCCAGGGGCTGGAGCGCCGGGTGGCCGGGGCGGTCCTGGGCACGTCCGGGGCGGCGGCCCCGGTGCTGGAGACGCTGCGGGCCGAGCCCGCCCTGCTGGCGCTGCTCGCCTCCCTGGGCAGCCCCGGACAGCGCGCCGCGCTCCTCGGCCTGTACGCCGCCGAGCCCGAGGCCGTGCTCGATCCCCGGGCCCGGCGGGAACTGCCCCTGATCCTCGGCGCCCCGGACCCGGCCGCCGCGCTGCGGACCCTGCTGCGGGAGGGGCTCGGGGTGATCGCCCAGCAGTTCGCGGACCGGCGCCGGCTCAGCCCGGAGAAGCGCCGGACGCTCGCCGGGCTCGCGCCGCTCACCGGGGTGCTCGCGGGGCCCTCGCTGGAGGCGGTGCTGACGCTCGGTGTCCGGTTCGGGCCGCGCGTGGCGGTCACCGCGGCCGTGGTCGAGCAGCGGCTGCCGGGCGCGGCGGACGCCCTCACCGTCTGGGGGCCGCGCTGGCTGCCGCTGCTCGCCGGGGGCGCCGGGCAGCGGGTGCTGCGGCTGCTGATCGAGCACGGGGAGGGGCACGGCGGTCAGAGCGGCCGGCTCACGCCGTGGCTGCTGGCGGCCGGTGAGGACGGGCTCGAACTGGTGGAGCGGTTCGGTCCGGACGCGCTCGACCTGGTCCTGGCGAGCGAGGCGCCGCCCGCCGACGCCCGTCTGCTCGGGGAGCTGCTGATGCTGCCGGGGCCGCTGGCCGCCCTGTACCGGCTGGTCACCGAGCACCGGCTGCCGGTCGCGTCCTGGCGGCGGGCCGCGTCGCTCCTGGCGGGCGGGGAGCGGCCGGAGCGGGTGCTGCTGCGGCTGTGGGCGGCGCCGGCGGGGCGGTGACCGGGGAGGCGTGCGCCCGGGTCACCGCCCGTCTACTTGCGGCCCGTGAACCTCTCGTACTCCTTCATCACGTCCTTCGCCGGGCCGTCCATGCGGAGGGTTCCGGACTCCAGCCACAGGGCCCGGTCGCAGGTCTCGGTGATCGACTTGTTGTGGTGGCTCACCAGGAACACCGTGCCGGCCTGTTCGCGCAGCTCGAGGATTCTGGCCTTGCTGCGTTGCTGGAAGCGGGCGTCGCCGGTGGAGAGGGCCTCGTCGATCAGCAGGACGTCGTGGTTCTTGGCGGCGGCGATCGAGAAGCGGAGGCGGGCGCCCATGCCGGAGGAGTACGTGCGCATCGGCAGGGTGATGAAGTCGCCCTTGTCGTTGATGCCGGAGAACTCCACGATGCCGTCGTAGCGCTCGCGGATCTCCTCGCGGCTCATGCCCATCGCGAGGCCGCCGAGCATCACGTTGCGCTCGCCGGTCAGGTCGCTCATCAGGGCGGCGTTGACGCCGAGCAGCGAGGGCTGGCCGTGGGTGTGGACGCGGCCCTTCGCGGTGGGGAGCAGGCCCGCGATGGCCTTCAGCAGCGTGGACTTGCCCGAACCGTTGGAGCCGATCAGCCCGATCGCCTCCCCCTTGTACGCGGCGAAGCTGACACCCCTGACGGCGTGCACCTCGCGCACGCCCGGGGCCTGCCGGCGCGAGGCGATCCGGCTCAGCGCGGAGGTGGCGCTGCCCCGGCCGGTGCGGGCGCCGTTGACCTTGTACGTGATGTGGACGTCGTCCACGACGACGGTGGGCATCCGGGAATCAGCCACGTCCGTAACTCTCCTCGGCCTTCCAGAAGTAGACGAAGCCGCCCGCGCCGCACACCAGGGCCCAGCCGGCGGCGACCGCCCAGACGTGCGGGGGCAGCTGGTTCCCGCCGAAGCTGTCGATGAGCGCGAACCTCACCAGGTCGATGAAGACGGCCGCCGGGTTCAGTTCGAGCGCCAGCTTCACCCAGTCCGGCACCCGGTCGCCGCGCAGCATCGTGTCCATGCTCCACATCACGCCCGAGGCGTACATCCAGGTGCGCAGCACGAACGGGGTGAGCTGGGCGATGTCCGGGGTGCGCGCGGCGAGGCGGGCCATGGCCATCGAGATCCCGGTGTTGAAGACGGCCTGGAGGGCCAGGGCCGGCACGGCCAGCAGCCAGGACGGCTGCGGATACTGCCCGAAGGCCAGCAGGACCAGGACCAGCGCGCCCAGCGAGAACAGCAGCTGCTGGAGCTGTTGCAGGGCGAGCGCGATCGGCAGCGAGGCGCGCGGGAAGTGCAGCGCCCGGACGAGGCCGATGTTGCCGCTGATGGCGCGGGTGCCGGCGGTGATCGAGGAGCTGGTGAAGGTCCAGATGAAGACGCCCGTGACCAGGAACGGGACGAAGTCCGGCACCCCGTGCTTCGTCTTCATCAGGATGCCGAAGATGAAGTAGTAGACCGTCGCGTTGAGCAGCGGCGTCATGATCTGCCAGATCTGGCCCAGCTTCGCCTGGCTGTACTGGGCGGTGAGCTTGGCCGTGGCGAAGGCCGTGATGAAGTGCCGCCGCCCCCACAGCTGCGTCACGTACGCGGGCAGCGAGGGCCGCGCGCCGCTCACGGTCAGCCCGTGCCGCGCGGCGAGCGCGGCGAGCTCGCCGGAGCCGTACACGGGCGGGGAGAGGGGCGGCGGGCTGTCCGCCGGGGCCGGGGCTGTTGTCTGGCTCACCACGATCGCTTTCGACGGGAGGCGGGCAGGCGGGGGCACGGCGTACGGGCGGAAAGGATGCGCCCGGCGACGGGACGGGACCGTATCGTCGCAACGCCGAGGGTAGGACGTACGCACGTCGGAACGCAACCGTTCCGTCGTCGCGGACTATGATTCGGCCATGACCACCGACCCCGGAAGCCGCCGCCGAGCCCCGGCGGGAGCCGCCGTCCTGCGCGAGGACGTGACCGACGCCATCCGCAGCGCGGTGTTCGCGGAGCTCGCGGCGGTCGGGTTCGCCCGAATGTCCATCGAGGGCATCGCCCGCCGGGCCGGTGTCGGCAAGACCGCCGTCTACCGGCGCTGGAAGTCCAAGCTGCACCTGGTCCTGGACCTGGTCTCGGCCGTCGCCGCCCAGGGCATGCCCGCCCCCGCCACCGGCTCCCTGTACGGGGACGTGCGCGCCGTGCTCGAACTGGCCGCGTACGCCCTGCGCCACCCACTGGCCTCCCAGGTCATCCCGGACCTGCTGGTCGAGGCCGCCCGGAACCCGGAGATCTCCGGCGCCATCAAGGCCGCCCTGCTCGACCCGCAGCAGGGCGTCGCGGCCGTGGTCGTCCGGGACGCCGTCGCGCGCGGCGAGCTGCCGCCCGGCAGCGACCCCGACCGCGCCCTCGACCTGATCGTCGGGCCGCTCTACTGGCGGCTCGCGGTGGTCCGGGGCGAGGTGCCCCCGGGGTATCTGGACGACCTCGCGGCCTCCGCCGTGGCGGCGCTCACCCACGCCCCGGACCCCGCCCGATGACGGCCCGCGGGGGTGTGCCAGCGTGCTTGTAGGGGTCACCCTTCGATCGGTTAATCTGGTGGGCGGGCCGCCCACCGGGCCTTCCGGAGCATGTGCACGGGGCGAGCACGGTGCAGGCGCAGTCACTCGTTCGGGACCGTAACCGGTGACCCCCGACCGCCCCTGCGGTTGAGCCCTACGGATAGCCAGGCCCTTGATGAACGGACGTGCTCAACATGCCGCCACGGCTCAGTGTCGTTGTCCCCGTCTACAACGTGGAACTCTTCCTGACGGAGTGTCTGAAGTCTCTCGCGGAGCAGACCATGACCGACCTCGAGGTGGTGATGGTCGACGACGGGTCCACCGACGGCAGTGCCGCGCTGGCCGCCGAGTTCGCCGCGAGCGACGACCGCTTCAAGCTGGTCAGGCAGAAGAACGGCGGACTGGGGCACGCCCGTAACACCGGGTTCCGCAACTGCGACCCGGAGAGCCGTTACCTGGCCTTCTGCGACAGCGACGACATCATCCCGCCGAACGCCTACGAGCTCCTGGTCGAGTCGCTGGAGGAGACCGGCTCGGACCTGGCGTCCGGCAACGTCCTGCGGCTGCGCGCCGGCGGCAAGCTGGTGCAGTCGCCGATGTTCCGCAAGCCCATGGCCACCACGCGCAAGCGCACCCACGTCTCGCGCGACCTGGACCTCCTCGGCGACCGCATCGCCTGCAACAAGGTCTTCCGCCGCTCCTTCTGGGACAAGCACGAGTTCGCCTTCCCGGTCGGCGCGCTGTACGAGGACATCCCCGTCGTGCTGCCCGCCCACTTCCTGGCCGGCTCCGTCGACATCGTCAAGGACCCCGTCTACTACTGGCGCGACCGCCCCGGCTCCATCACCACCAGCCGGGCCGTCGTCCGCGGCATCCACGACCGCGTCGCACACGTCCAGGGCGTCTCCGATTTCCTGGCGGAGAAGCGCACCCCCGCCGACAAGAACCACTACGAGGCCCACGCGCTGGCCAACGACCTCTGGTACTTCATGGAGGTCCTGCCGGACGGCGGCCAGGAGTACCGGGACGCGTTCCTGACGTACACCAACAAGTTCATCGACCAGGTCGACCCCTCGGTGCTCGACGGTCTGCCGCTGCGCCTGCGCGTGATGTGGTACCTGGTACGCGAGCACCGCATGGACGAGCTGATCGCGCTGCTCCTCCAGGAGAAGCGGGAGCCCGGCGCGTTCGAGGTCAGCGGCATGCGCAAGCGCGTGGCCCACTACCCCGTGCTCACCCGGCCCGTGCCCGCGCCCGTGGCGCGCGTCGCCGACCGCGACCTGCCGCTCGCCGCCCGGCTGCGCGACGCCCGGTGGCGCGACGGCAAGCTGCACCTCAGCGGCTACGCGTACATCCGCAACCTGCCGGTCACCTCCGGGGCCAGTGAGTTCCGGATCGGCTGGCTGCGTGCCGGCCGGCGCCATGTCGTCCCGCTCCGGCTGCGCCGCACCGACGAGCCCGAGGCCACCGCCCGCTCGCGGCAGAGCCTGCACGACTACCACCGCGCCGGCTTCGAGACCACCGTGGACGCCTCCAAGCTGCGCATCCAGGCGGACAACGGCCCCAAGCAGCTCACCTTCCAGTTCCAGGTCGGCATCGCCCGGGGCGGCCTGCTGCGCCGCGCCTTCCCCTCGGTCCGCGAGGCGTCCGTCGCGCCGCCCGTCCACCGCCCCGACGGTGACCACCGCATCGTCCCCGCCTTCGAGGGCGACAAGCTGGTGCTGCACTCCGAGCGCGTCGACGCCCGCTTCGAGACCCACGGACCCGGCGACCGGCCCGGCACCGTCAAGGTGACCGGCGTGGTCCGCGCCCGCCTCGTCAAGGACGAGCTGACGCTGGTCCTGACGCACGGCGCCACGAAGGCCACCGTCGAGGTGCCCGTCACCGTGGGCTCCGGCGCCGGAGCCGGCTGGAACCGGTTCACCGCCGAGCTGCCGCTCGCCGCCGTCGAGGAGACCCGCCCCGACGAGGACGCCCCGAAGAGCGTCGCGTACAGCGTCCACCTCGTCGGCAAGGGCCTGAAGGCGTCGCTCGACGCGCCCGGCTCGGTCCACCCCGGCCGCTACCCGCTCGCCGGGGGGCCGGACGGCGCCCGCCGCGAGCTGGCCCTCGTCGCCAGCGCGCGCGGCAACCTGGTGGTCAGCGACCGCCCCGTGCAGCCCGCCGTCGAGCTGGCCAGCTGGACGGACGACGGCCGGCTGTTCCTGGAGGGCACCTTCCCCGAGGACCCGGAGCACCCGGTCGAGCTGGTCGTGCAGAACAGCGGCCACCGCGAGGAGCAGATCTTCCCGGTCGAGTTCACCGGACCCGAGGGCGCCCGCCGCTTCCGCGCCGAGCTGCGGCCGGACGCCGTGGAGGGACCGGGCGGCGCCGTGCCGCTCGGCGAGGGCAACTGGTACTTCTTCTTCCGGGAGAAGGGCGCCACCGACGAGAGCGGCGACCGCGCGCTGCGGCTCCCCGCCTCCGCCTTCCATACCCTGCCCGCCACCCGCACGCTCGGCGGCCGCGACTACACCCTGGAGCGCCGCTTCGGCGACCAGCTCCTCGTGGTCTCCGGCTCCGTGCTCAGCGCCGCCGAGCGCGGCCCGCGCGCCAAGCGCCTGCTGAGCGAGGCGTACGCCGCGCAGCGCTCCGAGCCGCTGCGCGCCGCCGCGCTCTACAGCACCTTCGACGGCCGCCAGTACTCGGACTCGCCGCGCGCCGTCTACGAGGAGCTGGTGCGCCGGGGCACCGAGGTGGAGCACATCTGGGTCGTCCGCGACCAGCAGGCGATCGTCCCCGAGGGCACCACCGCCGTCGAGCACGGCTCGGCCGCCTGGCACGAGGCGCTGGCCCGCAGCCGCTACGTCATCACCAACACGCAGCTGCCCGAGTGGTTCGTGCGCCGCGAGGACCAGACCGTCGTCCAGACCTGGCACGGCACCCCGCTCAAGCGCATCGGCCTCGAACTCGCGGGCACCGCCCAGGCGAACGCCGGGTACATCGCGACCCTCGCCGAGCGGGCCAGGCAGTGGAACTTCCTGGTCTCGCCGAACACGTTCTCCACGCCCGTCCTGCGCCGTTCGTTCGGCTTCGAGGGCGAGGTGCTGGAGTGCGGCTACCCGCGCAACGACATCTTCCACGCCCCGGACCGCGCCAAGGTCGCCGCCGCGGTGCGGGAGAGGCTGGGCATCCCGGCCGGCAAGCGCGTCGTCCTGTACGCACCGACGTGGCGCGAGGACCAGCGCCTCGGCGGCGGGCGCTACTCGCTGGGCCTCCAGCTCGACCTGGCCGCCGCCGAACGCGAACTCGGCGAGGACACCGTGCTCCTGGTGCGCCGTCACTACATGGTCACCGACCGGCTCCCGGACAGCGGTACGGGCTTCGTCAAGGACGTCTCGCGCTACCCGGACGTCGGCGAACTCATGCTCATCAGCGACGCCCTGGTCACCGACTACTCCTCGCTGATGTTCGACTTCGCCCAGACCGGGCGGCCGATGCTGTTCCACACGTACGACCTGGAGCACTACCGCGACACGCTGCGCGGGTTCAGCTTCGACTTCGAGAAGCGGGCCCCCGGACCCCTGATCCCGGGCTCCGACGACCTGATCGCCGCGCTGAAGGACCCGGAGCAGGCCATCGCCGGACACGCCAAGGCGTACGAGCAGTTCCGGCACGACTTCTGCGACCTCGACGACGGCCGGGCCACCGCCCGCGTGGTCGACCGCATGCTGTAGTCGCCCGTAGCGGCGACCCGATGCCCGGCCGGTCCGCACCGGCCGGGCATCGGCGTTCTCCGGGCGGCACATCGCCCAGGGTTTACGCCACGGTGACGATTCGCTGCATCGCATAGCGTCGCCGCCTTGCTACGTTCTGCTTTCATGGGTATCCGAATGTGGGGCGAAACGGACGTGCGGCGGGCCAGGGCCGCCGTGCTCGTCGCGGCGACCGCGGGCCTCCTCACCCGCATGATCATCGCGGCCAACTCGCCCGGCCCCGCCGACGTGCGGATCTTCGCGGGATTCGCCAAGGCGATCACCGGGTACGGCCCCGTCCGCGTCTACGCGCACCCGCTTCCCGGCCTCCCCGTCTACAACCACCCGCCGCTGGCCGGGTGGATGCTGCTGGGCCTCGACCGCCTCACCGAACTCGGCTTCTCCTTCGCCACGCTGATCCGCTTCCCCGCGTCGGCCGCCGACTTCGCCTGCGCGGTCCTCGTGTTCGAGATCGTCCGCCGCCGCGCCACCCCGCGTACCGCGATGCTCTGCGGGATCGGGGTCGCCGTCAGCCCGGTGCTCATCGCGACCTCCGGCTACCACGGCAACACCGACGCCGTCGCCGTCGCCTTCGCGCTGGCCGCCGCCCACCTCCTGGCCGACCGGAGGACGCCGCTCGCCGCAGGCGTCGCGGCGGCCCTCTCGATCAGCGTCAAGTTCATCCCGGTCGTGGTGATCCCGGCCCTCTTCGTGGCCGCGCTGCGCGGCGGGCGGCCGGTCCTGGTCCGCTTCGGCGCCGGGTTCGCCGGTGTCACCGCGCTCGTGTGGGGCCCGGCACTGCTGACCGTGCCCATGGACCTGGTGCACAACGTCCTGGAGTACGCGGGCGGCAGCTACCGGCTGTGGGGGCTGGTGCGCTTCGCGGACGTCCTCGGACTGCCCGAGCCGGTCATCGCCTTCATGCAGGGCGGCGGCCACTTCCTCTTCGTCCTCGTGTGCGTGGCCGCGGGCGCCCGCCTCGCCTGGCTGCGGCCCGCCGAGGCCCCCGGGGTCGTCGCCGTCACGCTGGGGCTGCTCCTGCTCCTGTCCACCGCGTCCGGACTCCAGTACCTGACCTGGGCCGCCGCCGGGATGTTCGTGCTCGGCCCCGTCGAGGGGTTCGCGTACAGCGCGGTCGTCGGCCTGGTCGCCGTCCTCGGCTACAGCGGCCGGTCCGCCGTGCGCTGGAGCGAGCCCGTGCTGTACCTGGGCGCCGCCGGCTGGTTCGTCCTGGCGGCGGGCCTCGCCACCGGCGTACGCCGCATCCTCGCCACGCCCCCGGACGCCCTCCCCACCGAGCGGGCGCAGATCTCCGCACCCCGTACGGAATTCCGCTCCTGCTCCACCGTCGACTGATCCCGCACCCCCGTCCCCGACCGCAACTGGAGAACGCCCCGTGAAGGAAAGCCCGAGCCCCAGGATCGGCATCCTGGTGGTCGCGTACAACGCGGAGACAACGCTGGAGAAGACCCTCGACCGGATCCCGGAGGACTTCCGGTCGCGGATCGACGAGATCCTCATCCTCGACGACGCGAGTCACGACGCCACCTTCAGGGCGGGCTGCCGCTGGTCACAGGCCGAGGGCATGCCCCGTACCGTCGTGATGCGGCACACCAAGAACCTCGGCTACGGCGGCAACCAGAAGGCCGGATACGCGCTGGCCGCCGAGCACGGGCTCGACATCATCGTGCTGCTGCACGGCGACGGGCAGTACGCCCCCGAGCTGCTCCCCGAGATGGTCGCGCCCATCGAACGCGGCGAGTGCGAAGCCGTGTTCGGGTCACGGATGATGACGTCGGGCAGCGCGCTCAAGGGCGGCATGCCGGTGTACAAGTGGCTCGGCAACCGCATCCTCACCCGGCTGGAGAACGGCCTCCTGGGCTCGGATCTGACCGAATTCCACTCCGGCTACCGCGCGTACAGCGTCGCGGCTCTCAAGCGGCTGCCCGTCGACCGGAACACCGACGCCTTCGACTTCGACACCCAGATCATCGTGCAGCTGCTGCACGCGGGCATGCGGATCAAGGAGATCCCCGTCCCCACCTACTACGGCGACGAGATCTGCTACGTCAACGGCATGAAGTACGCCAAGGACGTCGTCAAGGACGTCCTCGAATACCGGCTGGCCGTCAAGGGGTTCGGGACCTGCCGGTGGATCCCCAAGCCCGTCGAGTACGCCTTCAAGGAGGGCGACGGCTCCTCGCACGCGGTCATCCTGGACAAGATGCGCGCGCTGCCGCCCGGCCGCGTCCTGGACCTGGGCTGCTCCGGCGGACTGTTCGCCGAGCGGCTGGAGTCCCTGGGCCACGAGGTGACCGGCGTCGACTACGTCGAGGTGCCCGGCGTCCGCGACCGGTGCAGCCACTTCCACCTCGCCAACCTGGAGGAGGGGCTGCCCGCCGAGGCCGGGAGCGGCTTCGACTACGTGGTCGCCGGTGACGTCATCGAGCACCTGTCCCGCCCCGAACGCGTCCTCGCCGAGGCGGCCGCCGTGCTGCGGCCGGGCGGCCGGATGCTGCTGTCCGTCCCCAACTTCAGCCACTGGTACTCCCGGCTGCGGGTCGCCGTCGGCGCCTTCGACTACGACCGCCGGGGCATCCTCGACGAAACGCATCTGCGCTTCTTCACCCGGGCCAGCCTGCGCCGCACCGTGCGCGCCGCCGGCTACGACGTCCTCGAACTCTCCTCCACCGGCGCGCCGTTCTGGTCGCTGCTCGGCCGGGGCCCGCTCGCCGCCGTGCTCGGCGGGGCGTCGAGGCTGCTGACCCGCGTCCGGCCGACGCTGTTCGGCTATCAGCACGTCGCCCTGCTCACCCCGCACGCGGCCGAGACGATCATCGCTGGAGAGCACGTCGATGTACAGGACATCCTCAACCGACAGTACGTCCCCGCCGACCGGGTCGGTGTCTGAGGCGCCCCGCCCCGGACCCGCGCCCGCCCGGGCGCCCGAACCCCCCGTCCCCGCAGTCAGGAGCAAGTCGTTGACCCTCCCCAGTGTGCTGCTGCTCCTGTTCGCCGTGTTCTCCTCGGCGGGCGGCCAGATCATGCTCAAGCACGGGATGAAGGGCGCCGCGGCCGCCGCCGGGCGCGAGGGCGGTTCCGTCGCCCTGCGGGCCGCGGGCAGCCCGTGGGTCGTGTTCGGGCTGCTGGTCTTCGCGGTGTCCGCGCTCGCGTGGATGACGACGCTGGCCAAGGTGCCGCTCTCCGTCGCGTACCCCTTCAACGCGCTCGGCTACCTGCTGATCGTGCTGGCCGGGGCGACCGTGCTGCACGAGCGGACCTCGCTGTGGACCTGGGGCGGCTCGCTGCTCGTGGTGGTCGGCCTGATCACGGTCATGGCCGGTCAGCAAGGCTAGCGACGGTACGCCGAGGGGCCCGCCGCCGGAACGTTCCGGTGACGGGCCCCTCGGCGTACCGCTGAGTCCTAGATCTCCTCGCCCAGCAGCACGCGGCGCACCACGCGCTCGGCGGCGCGGCCGTCGTCGTACGGGCAGAAGCGCTCCTTGAACGCCTTCAGCAGCGCCTCGTTCTCCGGGCTGTTCCAGCTGCCGTCGGTGAAGATCGCCGCCAGCTCGTCCGTGTTCGTGGCCACGGCACCCGGCGTCTCGCCCGGCCGCCCGGACAGCAGGTCGAAGACGACACCGCGGACCGTGCGGTACGTCTCCCAGTCCGGGGCGAGGATCACGATCGGACGGTTCAGGTGGGCGTAGTCGAACATCACCGAGGAGTAGTCGGTGACCAGCGCGTCCGCCGCCAGGCACAGGTCCTCGACGCGGGGGTACGTGGAGACGTCGATGACCGACGCGTTCTCCGGGAGGCCCGACCCGCCGTAGAAGTAGTGGGCGCGCATGAGGACCACGGTGTCCGGGCCGACGGCCGCGCAGAACCGGTCCAGGTCCAGGCGGTTGGTGAAGCCCGACTCGTAGTCGCGGTGCGTCGGCGCGTAGAGCACGGCGCGCTGGCCGGGGCGGATGCCCAGGTCCTCGCGGATCTTGGCGATCTGCTCCTCGGTGGCCGTCGCGAAGACGTCGTTGCGCGGGTAACCGGTCTCCAGCGGGCGCGCCGCGCTCGGGTAGGCGCGGGACCACACCTCGGTGGAGTGCGGGTTGGCCGAGACGCTCCAGTCCCAGCGGTCCACGCGCTTCAGCAGCCGGTCGAAGTTGAGCCCCTGGGCCGCGGCCGGGTAGTTCTGCTGGTCCATGCCCATGATCTTCAGCGGGGTGCCGTGGTGGGTCATGACATGGATCTGGCCGGGGCGCTTGACCAGGTGGTCCGGGAAGTTGACGTTGTTGAAGAAGTACGTGGCACGGGCCAGCACCGACCAGTAGCGGCGGGTTCCGGGCACCACGTAGTCGATGCCCTTGGGCACCGAGTCCACGTTCTTCTTCGACACCACCCAGACGCCGTGGATGTCGGGCGCCAGCTCCTTCGCCTTGCGGTAGATCGCCTCCGGGTTGCAGCTCACGCCGCGGTTCCAGTAGGCGGCGTACACGGCCAGCTTCGGGTCCAGCGGCAGCTTGCGCTGCGCCTTGTAGTAACGCTTGGTGAACTGCTTCTTCGCCTTCGCCCGTGCCGTGGTGGGCGCGGCGCGCAGGCTGCGGCGGGTGGCGAGCGCGGTGTCCAGGGCGCCGAGCGCGGTGTACTTGCCGCCGCCCATCAGCTGCGGGCGCAGCCCCTTGGCGCCGCCGGGGAACGTGAAGCCCTCCGGGCGGTGGGCGCCGTGGAACGCGCCGACCGCGCCGACGTACTGCCGGCGGCGCTTGGTCACCGTCGGGTACGCGGTGAGCAGCTCCTGCACGGCGCGGTCGAAGAGGAGGCCGCGGACGTCCTTCAGGGCCGGACGCGCCTCCACGAAGGTCATCAGCGCGTCGTACGCCTCGACCAGCTCCAGCGGGGTCGAGCCCGTCCGGGGCTCCACGTCGTCCACGAGGCCGGGCAGGTAGCGCTGCTGGCGGTGCTCGACGCAGGCGGTGCCCAGCGTGGCCACCGAGGCGGCGACGGCGACGGTCGCCAGCGCGTACATCCGTTCGCCGTGCGGGCCCGGGCCGAAGGTCACGGTCTCGCGCTCCAGCAGCGCGCGGCGGACCGCGCGGTTCCAGGAGACCGGGGCGATGTCCAGGAGGTCCGGCCGCTTCGCCAGGGTGAACGGGCCGGCGGGCATGCCGTCCAGCTTCTGGAGGGACCGCGTCGAGCGGACCTTGCCGCGGAAGGGGCGCTTCTGGTGGCCGAACAGCAGCACGTCCGGGTCGCCGGTGGCGTCCAGCCGGTCCGCGATGGCCTGGAGCGCGCCGGGCAGGAGGATGTAGTAGCCCTCCAGGAAGAGGACGTACTCCCCGGCGGCCTCCTCGATCCCGGCGTTCCGGCGGCCGTGCGCACCGGCGCCCGGCTCCAGGTGCACGGCCCGGACGCGGCTGTCGCGGGCGGCGAACTCGTCCAGGACCAGGCCCGAGCCGTCCGGCGCGCCGTCGTCCACCCCGATGACCTCGATGTCCGTGAACGACTGCGAGAGCACCGACTCCAGGCACTCGCGCAGGCTTCCTCGGGCGCGACGGACAGGGATGATGACACTCAGCCGGGGCATACGGACTCTTTCTCGGACTGTGCGTACTGGGAGACCACACAGCGTACTGGGGCGGGCTCCGCAGGACGGGTCAGGGGGCGGGCAGGCGTACGAAGGCCGAAGAGACGGGCGCGTCGGGCCCGTGAGCGGTCGACCGCGCGGCTGATGAAGGCCCCACTTATCATACTACCCGGGACAGTAAGTGAACCTTGGACAATGCGGGGCGTACGCGGCCACGACAGGCGCTCCCGACAGGCGTGATCCCGGGCACCGCACGGCTGCGGGGCACCCCCGCCGGCCGGCCGGAGTGCCCCGCGCTGTCACGTACCCGCTACTTGACCGCCCCCGCCATCACGCCGGAGACGAACTGGCGCTGGAAGGCGAAGAACACCGCGAGCGGGATCACCATCGAGACGAAGGCGCCGGGCGCCAGCACGTCGATGTTGTTGCCGAACTGGCGTACCTGCTGCTGGAGCGCCACCGTGATCGGTGGTGACCCCGAGTCCGCGAAGATCAGCGCGACCAGCATGTCGTTCCAGACCCAGAGGAACTGGAAGATCCCGAGCGAGGCGATCGCCGGACCGCCCAGCGGCATCACGACCCGGGTGAAGAGGCGTATCTCACCCGCCCCGTCCAGCCGTGCCGCCTCCAGGAGCTCCCGGGGGATCTCCGCGAAGAAGTTGCGCAGCAGGAAGATCGCGAACGGGAGCCCGAACGCGGTGTGGAAGAGGACCACGCCGAGCGTCGTCTCGAAGATCCCGATCTCGCCGAACAGCTTCGACACCGGGATGAGCGCCACCTGTACGGGGACCACCAGCAACCCCACGACCAGCAGGAACCACCAGTCACGGCCGGGGAAGTCCATCCAGGCGAACGCGTATCCCGCGAACGAGCCGATCACCACGACCAGGACCGTGGACGGCACGGTGATCATGACCGTGGAGAGCAGCGAGTCGGTGATCGCCGAATTGTCGAGCAGCCGGGAGTAGTTGTCGACGGTCAGCTCGGAGGGGGCGGTGAAGATCTGCCACCAGCCGGTCGACGCGATCTTGTCCGGGCTGCGCAGCGAGGACAGCAGCAGCCCGACCGTCGGCATCAGCCAGAACAGGGCCACCAGGACCAGGAAGACCCGCATCACGCCGCCGGCGGCCCGTGCCGCGATCCGCGCGCCGAGCGACCGGGTCGCCGGGGGTGTCGTCATCGGCGCCCCTCCTTCCGTATCCGCCTGATGTTGAAGAGCATCACCGGGATCACCAGCAGCAGCAGGAGCACGGCGATGGCGCTGCCGACCCCGAGGTCCGCGTCCGTGCCGAACGAGGACCGGTACAGCTGGAACGCCAGCACGTTGGCGTCGTCCTGGGTCGAGCCGGGCGCGATGATGAACACCAGGTCGAAGATCTTCAGCACGTTGATCATCAGCGTGACCAGCACCACCGCGAGGACCGGGGCGAGCATCGGCACCGTGATCCGGCGGAACACCTGCCACTCGTTGGCCCCGTCCACCCGGGCCGCTTCGAGGAGTTCACGCGGCAGGCCGGCCAGGCCCGCCGCGATCAGCACCATCGCGAAGCCCGCCCACATCCACACGTAGCTCCCGATGATCCCGGGCGTCACGAGCGTCGGGCCGAGCCAGTTCACGCCGTTGTACGGCTCCCTGAAGTTGGAGGCGGGGAGCCGCAGTTCGGCGCCGTCCGCCGAGGCGGGCAGCGTGAACGTGCCGTCGGCCCCGGCCTTGGCGGTCGCGACCACCTCGCCGTTCCTGACGGCCTCCACCTTCAGGCCCTTGAGTCCGAGCTCCTTGGCGTCGACGACATTGGGTCTGCCGCCGCCGCCCTTGGTGAAGTCCAGCCACGCGGTGCCGGTGATCCCGCCGTCCCCGGCCGCCGCCGGGGTCTTCGCCGGTTTGGCGTCGCCCGGCATCTTCGCCGGGAGCACCCCGACCAGGGGGAGCCGGACCGGCTGCCCGGCGTGCACGGCCGTCCTGGTCACGAACGCCCCGCCGCCCGCCGCCTTCAGCGGGGCCACGGGCAGCGGATGCGCCTTCGGGAAGCCCGAGGACTCGGCGAACGTGTCGTGCACGCCCACCCACACCGCGTTGGCGACCCCGCGCTCCGGCGCCGCGTCGTACACCAGGCGGAAGATGATGCCCGCCGCCAGCATGGAGATCGCCATCGGCATGAAGACGACCAGCTTGAAGGCCGTGCCCCAGCGGATGCGCTCGGTCAGGACCGCGAAGATCAGCCCGAGCGCGGTGGAGATCGTCGGCGCGAAGACCACCCAGATCGCGTTGTTCTTGACCGCCGTACGGATGGTGTCGTCCGTGAACAGCGTCTTGTAGTTGTCGATGCCGGCGAAGCCCGTACCCGCCTGGTCGAAGAACGACCGGTAGACGGAGTACACGATCGGGTACACCACCAGCGCCCCGAGCAGCACCAGTGCCGGCAGCAGGAAGAGCGCCGCGATCGCCTTGCGGGTGCCGGTCACGCTCCGGGGCGCGCGCCCCGGGGAGCCTGCCGGAGGGGCCTTCCTGGGGGCGGGCACGCGGGGCCCGCCGGACCGTTGCCTGTCGGCGGGGAGCGCCTCGTCGGCGCCCCCCGCTGCCGCTGTCGTCATGCCGTCAGCTCTTGTACGCCTTGGCCGCGTCGGACTCCAGTTTCGCTTGGGTCCCCGCGATGTCCTTCGGGTTCTTCAGGAAGTCCTGGAGGGTCTTCCACTCGCCCTTGCCGGGCGTCCCGCCGAACGACTGCGGCGCCTGGTCGGACATGTCGAACCGGACGGCGTCCCCGGCCGCGATCAGCGCCTTCGCCATCGTGCGCTGCACGTCGTTCGGGTACGCGGCGGCGTCCAGGCCCTTGTTCGGCGAGATGAACCCGCCCTGCGAGGCCGCGATCTTCGCCGCGTCGGTGGAGGCGAGCCAGGTCAGCAGCGCCTGGGCGCCCTTGCCGTCCTTCAGTGCGATCGCCGCGTCGCCACCGGTCACCACGGGCGACTCGGCGCCGACCGCGGGGAACGGGAACACCTTGGCGTCCGTGCCGATCTTCGCCTTCGTCTGCGCGATGTTGACGCCGACGAAGTCGCCCTCGTAGACCATGGCGGCCTTGGGCTGGTCGCCGCCGGTGAAGGTCTGCGTCACCGACGCGGGGAACTCGGTCTGGAGCGCGCCGTCCGCGCCGCCCGCGATCAGGGAGGGCTTGCCGAACAGCTGGGCCAGCGTGGTCAGCGCGTCCTTGACGGACGGGTCCGTCCACTTGATCTTGTGCTGGGCGAGCTGGTCGTACTTCTCCGGGCCCGCCTGCGACAGGTAGACGTTCTCGAACCAGTCGGTCAGCGTCCAGCCGTCAGCGCCGCCGACCGAGACCGGGGTGACACCCGAGGCGGACACCGTCTCGGCGGTCGCCAGGAAGTCCTTCCAGGTCTTCGGCTCGCTCGCGCCCGCGTTCTCGAACGCCTTGGTGTTGTACCAGACCAGCGACTTGTTGGCGGCCTTGAAATACACCCCGTACTGGGTGCCGTCCACCGCGCCGAGGTCCTGCCAGACCTGCGCGTAGTTCTTGCTCAGCTGGGCCTTCGCCTCGGGGCCGACCGGCTTGGCCCACTTCTTCGCCACGGCCTGCTGGACCGCCCCCACCTGCGGGATCATCGCGACGTCCGGCGGCTGCCCGCCCGCGATCTTCGTACCGAGGAAGTTGACGATCGGGTCCTGCGCCGGGACGAACGTCACCGTGGCGCCGGTCCGCTTCTCGAACTCCTTGAGGACCTTGACGAAGTTGGCCTGTTCCGGACCCGTCCAGACCGCGGCGACAGAGAGCTTCTCACCGTTCAGTTTCGGTAAAACGACACTCGGCGTGGAGCCGTTGCCCGGCGTGGAGCCGCCTTCGTCCGTCTTCTTGTCTCCGCCGTCACCGTCGCCGCCGCAGCCGGTGAGGGCCAGTGCGCCGATGGCGGTGAACACCACGGCCGCTCTGCGAATCCGTAGGGTTGTGCGCATTCCTGCCCCGTCTCTCTGTCCGCGCGCGCCCACCGGGCGCCGGGTCGGGAAGCCAGCGCTGCCGGTCGAGCGTCACGTCGTCGTGTGCGCACAGTCCTATGCCCGGCGACCCGGCGTCGCAATACCGCCCTCGGCCCCAAATCCTTGATCGTGATGCCCTCGTGACGTGGGATCAGTGCCGGTATCCGGCTATGGGGGGACGATCGGGCCGCCCTGTCCGGGCCCCGCCCGGGGTCCTTCGAGGGCGGCTCCGGCGCGACTCGGGCGGGGCCGGGCAGGGTCTCAGGTGGACAGGGGTGCGAGGGGTTGTGCGTGGACCGAACGCGCCGCCCGCTCCAGCGCGCTGGCGAGCAGCGCGAGGTCCGTCGGCCCGTTGCCCAGCTCGCGGACCGGGCGGCGGGTGGGCGGGTCGCCCATCCGCTCCCACTCCAGCGGGACGACCGTCGGCCGCAGCGTCGCCGTACGCGGGATGCGGCCGGTCACCCTGCCGCCCTGGAACGGCGTCACCCGCCCGTCCGGATGCCCCAGCCGCCCCCGGCCCGGCGCCGGTTCGTCCGGTGACGGCGGGACCGCGGGGGGATCGAGCACGACGCGCAGCCGCGCGCCGCGGGCCAGCTCCGTGTCCTCCGTGCGGTCGGGGCGGGCCGAGGCGGCGACCAGGTGGACGCCCAGCCGGCCGCCGTCCCGGGCCACCGCCTCCAGCGCCCGTACCACCGAACCGGCCGCCGGCCGGCCCGGGCTCCCGAGCGCCGGGGCTATGAGCGCGTCGTAGTCGTCCACGAGCACCACCAGCCGGGGGAGCGGCGAGGGGCCCGGGTCCACGGGGCGGCCCGCGCCCGGGCGCAGGCGCAGGGTGCCGCTGAGGGGGGCGTCCAGGTCGCCGCGCTGTTCGGGGATGGGCACGGCCGCGGGCCCGTCCTCGTGACGGCTGTGCCACTCGGCGAAGTCGAGCCCGCCGAGCAGTTCGGCCCGCCGCTTCACCTCGCCGCCCAGTGCCTGGGCGAACTCCCGCATCCGGACCGGGTCCGAGGCCACCAGGTGCGTGAACGCGTGCGGCAGCTCCGTGCACGGACGCAGCGACTCGCCGCGCTCGCCGCCGGCCCCGTCGACCAGCACGATGCCCAGCCGGTCCGGCCGGGCGGCCGCGGCCAGCGACGCCGCGACGGCCCGCAGCAGCTCGGTCCGCCCGCTGCCGCCGGGGCCCTCGATGAGCAGGTGCGGCCCCTCGTCGGCGAGATCGACGCTCACCGGCCCGCGCGGCCCGGCACCGAGCACGACGACGGGCCGCCCGGCGTGGACGGCCGGCCGCGCGGCGGCACGCGTCGCCGTCCGCGTCCCCCCGGCCCCTTCGGCGCCCCGCGCGGCGACCCGAGGCCCGCCGGCCTGACGGGGACCGCTGACCCGGGCGGGGGCGGGGCAGGGGGTGCGGCCGGAGCCCGTGGTCGTGGCGTTGTCGGGGTACGGGGTGCGCCCGGAGTCGCCGGTGCCGGCGCGGGGGTACGGCGTACGCCCCGAGCCCGTGGTGGTGTCCGGGTACGGCGTACGGCCCGAGTCACCGGTGCTCGCACCTGGGTACGGCGTACGCCCCGAGCCCGTGGTGGTGGTGTCCGGGTACGCCGTACGGCCCGAGTCACCGGTGCTCGGACCCGGGTACGGCGTACGCCCCGAGTCCGGCGCCTCGGCCGCCGTGCGCTGGGCGCCGACGCGGGGCGCCGGGCGGTCGTCCGCCGTCGACGCCCAGCGGGCCATCAGGGAGGCCGGAGTGGCGCGGGCCAGGCCCAGTTCGTCCAGGAGCCGGGCGGACGGGGGGAGTGCCACCGGCACCTGGCGGCCCGGCAGCGCGGCCGAGCCCTCCGCGCGCAGGGGGGCCAGCGCCCGGGCGAACCGCTGGGCCCAGTGCGCCGACACCGCGTCCACCGAGGCCACCGTGCCGTGGCCCGCCGCCCGGCCGCCCGCCGTGCGCAGCAGCCGCAGGGCCGTCGCCACGTCACCGCTCAGCATCCCGACCGCCCCGCACTCGCGGAAGGCGATCGACGCGTGGCAGGCGGCCTCGTACGTCGCGGCGACCGGCGAGGTGGGCGTCGCGGCCGGGGTCTCGGCCAGACAGATCAGATGGACGCCCGCCGCCGCACCGGCCGCGGCCAGCCGGGCGGTGTTCTCGCGGAGGACCGCCGCGCCGGGGTCGCCGTCGAGGATCACCACCGTGAACGGGCCCTCGTAGGCGCGGGCGGCCTCGGCGACCGTGGCCGCGTCCTGGCTCGCCCAGCCGGGGCCGAGGGGCCCGTCGTCCAGCCGGCGGACCAGCTCGGCGGTCCGGGCGAGCGCCTGGTCGCGGTCGTAGGCGAGGAGCAGCCGGCAGTCCTGGCCGTGCATCGGGCGAAGATGGGGCAGCCAGCCCAGCCAGGCCCACTCGCGCCGCCGCTCCTCCGTGCTCCGCGCCCGGTCCGTACTGATCAGCACGATCTCCAGGTCGGCGGGGGAGTGCAGCGCGGCCAGCTGGGCCACGGCGGACCGGGCGAGCCCCGCCAGCCGCTCCCGGGGCCCGGCGAGCCCCAGCGAACCGGCCTCGCGCAGACCCACGGTCACCGGCACGGCGGGCAGGTCGGCCCGGTCGGTGGTGCCCAGCCGGACCACCAGCGCCTCCGGGTGCGCGGGGTCGCGCTCCCACAGCCGGGGGCCCGGGCCGAGCGCGGTCAGCAGCACGGCGGCCGGATCGGGCCAGGTGCCCTCGGGAGCGGTGGGCGGCGAGGTGAACGTCTCGGCGACGGGCGGGACGGCCGGCTCGGCGGGGGCGCTCGGGGGCGCCGCCGACTCGGCCCGGGCGCCCTTGAGCCGGCGGGCCCAGGCCCCTATGCCGCCGCGCCGGGGCGCCTCCTGCTCCGGGAAGCGGCCCGGATGCCCGGTGGAGGACCCGGGCCGGGCGGTGGCCCCGGGGTCGTCGGGAGCGGGGCGGCCGTGGTCGGGCGGGGCGGCCTCGGGGGAGGGGGCGGCCGGTGCGGCCGGGGCCTGGGCGACCCGCAGGTGGCCCTCACCGTCCGGGGCGGTCGGCAGCACCGGCGAACGCGTGCCGGAGGCGAGCCGGAGCGTCGACTCGCCGAGCCGCAGCAGCGCCCCCGGGGCCAGTCGGACCGGGCGGTCGTGGACCTCGGCCCCGTCGAGCGAGGTGCCGTTGGTGGAACCCAGATCGGCCACGGAGACCCGGCCGTCCTCGGAGACCGTCACCTCGCAGTGCAGCCGGGAGACATCGGGGTCGTCCAGCGGGACATCGGCGTCGGCCGAGCGGCCGATGCGGACCGTGCCGCCGTGCAGCAGATGGACCCCGCCCGCGTCGGGACCGGCGACCACCTGGAGCTGGGCGGGGACCGCGTCGTCCGCGGTCTCGTCCTCGCCCGGGACCTGGAGCGAGAGCACCGCCCCGTCGACCAGGGGCGGCTCACCGAGGGCGCTGCGCTGCGCGTCCAGCCGCTCCCGGCCCGCGAAGAGCACCACCGCACCGCTGCCGAGGGAGCCGTCGGGACCGGCGACGGCCATGGCCAGGCCCGACGCGACGGAGGCCAGCGCCGTCCCCGCGGGTGCGGTGACCAGCACATCGCAGGCGCGCGCCGGGGTCTGGCCGCTGGGCGGCGCGAGGACGGTCAGCCGGATCTGCATCGCCGTCAGCGGTCCCTTCTGCGCGCGGCGCCGGCCGGGGGAACGCCCTGTGATTCCCCCCACCCGGCACGGACGCGTCGTCCGGTACAGGTTCGTCACGCACCGCGAGGCTCCCGACCGCGCAGTCGTGCTCCAGGCATCCTCGCACCTGCCACTGACAACACGCCCGGCGGTCATCAGTTAGTGATCTTGAAACGTCTGCTGTGGCCCCAAAAGTGCGGCATGACCGGTTTCCCGGTGCACGGCTCCGGCAACCATCCGGCCGGGGCGGACGTCTTCCCCCGGGACCCTTCCGTGCGGGGAACGGAGTGCGCGCGCCGGAGAGCGGCGACCGTGCGTCCGGCGCCCGCGGACCGGAGAAGTCACCTCGCGGACCCGGCCGGACTTCTCCGTACAGCCTCTAGAGTGGGCCGGAAACTCCGGGGGTGCCCGGGACCGATCCACCACGACCAGCAGGGAGCGCATGACGTGCGGCCGGTAGGCAGCAAGTACCTCCTGGAGGAGCCGCTGGGACGCGGCGCCACGGGCACCGTCTGGCGCGCCAGCCAGCGCGAGGCGGCGGGCGCCGAGGCGGCCGTGGCCGGCCGGCCCGGCGAGACCGTGGCGATCAAGGTCCTCAAGGAGGAGCTGGCCAACGACGCGGACGTGGTGATGCGGTTCCTGCGGGAACGCTCCGTCCTGTTGCGGCTGACCCACCCCAACATCGTGCGCACCCGTGACCTCGTGGTCGAGGGCGACCTCCTCGCCCTCGTCATGGACCTGATCGACGGTCCCGATCTGCACCACTACCTGCGCGACAACGGCCCGCTCACCCCGGTCGCCGCCGCGCTGCTCACCGCGCAGATCGCCGACGCGCTCGCCGCCAGCCACGCCGACGGCGTCGTGCACCGCGACCTCAAGCCCGCCAACGTGCTGCTCGCCGACCCCGACGGCGCCATGCGCCCGATGCTCACCGACTTCGGCATCGCGCGCCTCGCCGACTCGCCGGGCCTGACCCGGACCCACGAGTTCGTCGGCACCCCCGCCTACGTGGCGCCGGAGTCCGCCGAGGGCCGCCCGCAGACCTCCGCCGTCGACATCTACGGCGCCGGCATCCTGCTGTACGAGCTGGTCACCGGCCGCCCGCCGTTCGCCGGCGGCACCGCGCTCGAAGTCCTGCACCGGCACCTCAGCGAGGAGCCCCGCCGCCCCAGCACCGTCCCCGAGCCCCTGTGGACGGTCATGGAGCGGTGCCTGAGCAAGGACCCGGACCGCAGGCCGAGCGCGGAGAACCTGGCCCGCGCCCTGCGTACCGTCGCCGACGGCATCGGGGTCCACGCGAGCCCCGCGCAGATCGCCGCCGCCGACGGGGTCGCCGCCCTGCTCGCGCCCGACCCGGCGCCCACCGCCGTACCCGAGATCCCCGGCGCCGCCGACCCGACGCAGGTGCTGCCGAGCAACGCCGGCTCGTACGACCCGAACGGGGTCACCAGCGTCCTGCCGCACGGCGGCGCGCCCGGCGCGGGCCCCCAGGCGGACCCGACCGCCGTCCTGCCGCCGGTGCCGCCGCGCCCCGACGGCGACCCGCGCCCCGAGGACCCGCACCCCTGGCAGTCCCAGCTCCGGGCCGCCCGCGACCGCAACGAGCAGACGCAGGTCCAGTACCTCGACCCGAGCCAGGACCCGCTGCGCCGCCGCCCGCAGCGCCGGCAGCAGCCGCCCCCGCAGCAGCCGCGCGACCGGCAGCCCGGATACCAGCAGCCCCAGCAGTACCCGCAGCAACAGCGGCAGCAGCAGTACCAGCCGCAACCGCAGCAGCAGTACCAGCCGCCGCAGCGCCAGCAGTACCAGCCCCAGCCACAGCCGTACGCGCCCCCGCAGCAGCCGCAGCGCGCGCCCCGCGAGCCGAGGCAGCGCAGCGCCAACCCGATGAAGATCCCCGGGCTCGGCTGCCTCAAGGGCTGCCTCTTCACGCTGGTGCTGCTCGTCGTGGCGAGCTGGCTGATCTGGGAACTGACCCCGCTCAAGGACTGGATCGGGCAGGGCCAGAGCTACTGGCACGCGATCACCGACGCCGTGTCCACGGTGACGGACTGGATCTCCGAACTGGGCGGCAGCGGCGGCTGAGCACACCGAGCCACGCCGGAGGCGTACAACTCTGTAGCTATATCGACTTCCGCAGGCCGATTCCGAGGCAATTCGCCCCCAGAAGCGAAGGTTGGCGCCCACCAAGGCACACGGGCCCCCGATCGCCGCGTAACTTTGTCGACCGGGGGTTGTTGGGGTCCATCGCCAGCCGCTGAGGGAGCAGTCTTGGCACGGAAAATCGGCAGCCGGTACACCGCCCACCAGATACTGGGGCGCGGCAGCGCCGGCACGGTGTGGCTCGGGGACGGCCCCGAGGGCCCCGTGGCCATCAAACTGCTCCGCGAGGATCTGGCGTCCGACCAGGAGCTCGTCGGCCGGTTCGTGCAGGAGCGCACCGCGCTGCTCGGACTCGACCACCCGCACGTCGTCGCCGTCCGCGACCTCGTGGTGGACGGCAACGACCTCGCCCTCGTCATGGACCTGGTCCGGGGCACCGACCTGCGCACCCGGCTCGACCGCGAACGCCGACTGGCCCCCGAGGCGGCCGTCGCCGTCGTCGCGGACGTCGCCGACGGCCTCGCCGCCGCGCACGCCGCCGGGATCGTGCACCGCGACGTCAAGCCCGAGAACATCCTGCTGGACATGGAGGGGCCGCTCGGTCCCGGCGGCGCCCACCCCGCGCTGCTCACCGACTTCGGCGTCGCCAAGCTCATCGACACCCCGCGCCGGACCCGCACCACCAAGATCATCGGTACGCCGGACTACCTGGCCCCCGAGATCGTCGAGGGCCTGCCGCCGCGCGCCGCCGTCGACATCTACGCCCTGGCCACGGTGCTGTACGAGCTCCTCGCGGGCTTCACGCCCTTCGGCGGCGGCCACCCCGGAGCCGTTCTGCGCCGCCACGTCACGGAGACCGTCGTCCCGCTCCCCGGCATCCCCGACGAGCTGTGGCAGCTGCTCGTCCAGTGCCTGGCCAAGGCCCCCGCCTCCCGGCTGCGCGCCTCCGAGCTGGCCGCCCGGCTGCGCGAACAGCTGCCGCACCTGGCCGGCATCCCGCCCCTGGAGGTGGACGAGCCGGACGAGGAGCCGGAGGCCCCCCAGGGCTACGACGAGCAGCAGTACACCCCGGCCGGCGACGAGCCCCGCAGGCGCGGCGCGGTCCCGCTGGTGCCCGGCTCCACCCCGGACTCCAACCGCGACACCCACACGAGCATGCGCGTCCCGGCCCCGGACGAGCTGTCCGGCGGCCCCCGGGGCACCGCCCGCGCCCCGCGCGCCCCCGGCCGGCCCCGCCCCGGCTCGGCCCGCAACAAGTCGGCGGCCGTCCGCAAGCGCCGCCTGACCCTGGGGGCCGCGGCCCTCGTACTGGTGGCCGGGATCGGCGCGGCCGGCTGGCTCGCGCTCGGCGGCGACGACGCGGACCCGGCCCCACGGGACACCGGGAACTCGGCCCCGGCGGCGCCGTAGAAGGGGTCCCGCGGGCGGTGATCCGGCAGCCCGAGGAACGTACGCGCCGACAGCCGTTACGCTGGACCCGTGGCAGTCGTCGATATTTCCGAAGAGCTGAAGTCCCTCTCCTCGACCATGGGGTCGATCGAGGCCGTCCTGGACCTGGATGCGCTGAGGGGGGACATCGCCGTGCTCGAGGAGCAGGCGGCCGCCCCGTCCCTGTGGGACGACCCCGAGGCGGCGCAGAAGATCACCAGCAAGCTTTCCCACCTCCAGGCCGAGGTCCGCAAGGCCGAGGGCCTGCGCGGCCGGATCGACGACCTCGAAGTCCTCTTCGAGCTCGCCGAGGCCGAGGGCGACGCCGACGCGCTGGCCGAGGCGGAGGCCGAGCTGGAGTCCGTCCGCAAGGCGCTGGACGAGATGGAGGTCCGCACCCTCCTCTCCGGCGAGTACGACGCACGGGAGGCGCTGGTCACCATCCGCGCCGAGGCCGGCGGCGTCGACGCGGCGGACTTCGCCGAGCGGCTCCAGCGGATGTACCTGCGCTGGGCCGAGCGGCACAACTACAAGACCGAGGTCTACGAGACGGCGTACGCGGAAGAGGCCGGCATCAAGTCGACCACCTTCGCCATCGAGGTGCCGTACGCCTACGGCACGCTCTCCGTCGAGCAGGGCACCCACCGCCTGGTGCGCGTCTCGCCGTTCGACAACCAGGGCCGCCGCCAGACCTCCTTCGCGGGCGTCGAGGTGCTGCCCGTGGTCGAGCAGACGGACCACGTCGAGATCGACGAGTCCGACCTGCGCGTCGACGTGTACCGCTCCTCCGGCCCCGGCGGCCAGGGCGTCAACACCACGGACTCTGCGGTGCGCCTGACCCACCTGCCGACCGGCATCGTCGTCTCCTGCCAGAACGAGCGCTCGCAGATCCAGAACAAGGCGTCCGCGATGAACGTCCTCCAGGCGAAGCTCCTCGAGCGCCGCCGCCAGGAGGAGCAGGCCAGGATGAACGCCCTCAAGGGCGACGGCGGCAACTCCTGGGGCAACCAGATGCGCTCCTACGTCCTGCACCCGTACCAGATGGTCAAGGACCTGCGTACGGAGTTCGAGATGGGCAACCCGGACGCGGTCTTCAACGGCGAGATCGACGGCTTCATCGAGGCCGGTATCCGCTGGCGCAAGCAGAACGAGAAGTAGTCCGAGAAGCGCCGCAACCCCCTTCGCAGCAAGGCACATTGGCCCGGAACGGCCTTGACCGCCTCCACGCCCCCCGCGAGGCTGCTGAAGCAGCCTGAAGGAACGGCTACTGGGGGTAGCGGTACATGACGAAGAAGACGCGCATACGCGTCGCGCGGACGGCGGCGGGTGCGGTGATCGCCGTCGGCGCGGCGCTGACCGCCGCGGGCGCGGCGCAGGCCGTCGGCATCGGCGTCGAGGTCGCGGGCGTGGAGACCGGCGTGCGGACCGCCGCCGAGCCGGGGGACGAGGATCCGGGCGAGGGCGGTGACCCGTGCAGCCCGCTCGACCCGCGCTGCGAGCCGCCGGAGCCGCCGGCCACCCCGTCGCACCCTTCCGTGCCGCCGACCGGCCACGCGGACCCCAGCGAGCCGCCCACGGACCCGGACGACCCGCCGACCGGTCCCACGGCCCCGGAGGACCCGCCCTCGCAGCCCGCGAAGCCCACCCAGGACCCGGCCAGGTCCGCGGGTCCGGGCAACGGGACGGGCGGCACCGGTGACAACGGCGGCGGCGTGGGGCAGATCGGCGCCTCGGGAGGCGGTGGCAACACCGACACCGACTCGGCCGGCAACCAGCCCGTCGAGCAGGGCCGGGGCAAGGACGAGCTGGCCGAGACCGGCGCGGGTCACACCGCGTTCCTGCTGGCCGGCGCGGCGACGATGATCGCCGGCGGCATCGGATTCCGGGTCCTGCCGCGCCTGACGGGCAACCGCACGGCAGCGTAGAGCCACGGGAAGGGGCCCGGACCGCGTCAGGCGGTCCCGGGCCCCTTCCGTGCGTCGGCCGGTGGCGGGCGCTACACGGTCTGGTGGGCCAGCAGGGCCAGGGCGGCCAGGAGCACCACCAGCAGCACGGCCATCGCCGCCGGGCTCATCCCGGCGAAGGGCCCCTGCTCCTGCTCCCGCATCCGCTCGCGGCTCGCCCGGCACACGGGGCAGCGGCCCTCGGTGACGGGCGCCGCGCAGTTCGCGCACACCAGTCGGTCGTAGGTCATGCGCTTTCCTCCTCCCGCGCGGCGGAGCCGCACAAGCCATCTCTCCGCACAACGCTCACGGAAACGCGACCGTTCCCCCTACCACTGTGCCAGCTCGTGACGCATTCGGCCCGCCCCGCCGGTGACACCCGGGCCCCTTCCCCGCCGAGCCGCCCCGGAATCGGGGCCGTTTCACCGTAAATCACCCATCCCGGTACACGTACCTGCACGGCTGAGTCCGGTTCGCGTATGGTCACGCTCACCTACTCCCGGCCGACCGTGGTGCATCCGTGATCCGATTCGACAACGTCTCCAAGACCTACCCGAAGCAGAGCCGTCCCGCTCTCCGGGATGTGTCGCTCGACATCGAGAAGGGCGAGTTCGTCTTCCTGGTCGGCTCGTCCGGCTCCGGCAAGTCCACCTTCATGCGGCTCATCCTGCGTGAGGAGCGCGCCAGCACGGGCGCCGTCCACGTCCTGGGCAAGGACCTCGCGCGCATGTCCAACTGGAAGGTGCCGCACATGCGCCGCCAGCTGGGCACCGTCTTCCAGGACTTCCGCCTGCTGCCCAACAAGACCGTCGCGCAGAACGTGGCGTTCGCCCAGGAAGTGATCGGCAAACCGCGCGGTGAGATCCGCAAAGCGGTGCCGCAGGTCCTCGACCTCGTCGGACTCGGCGGCAAGGAGGACCGGATGCCCGGCGAGCTGTCCGGTGGTGAGCAGCAGCGCGTGGCGATCGCGCGGGCCTTCGTCAACCGGCCCATGCTGCTGATCGCGGACGAGCCGACCGGCAACCTCGACCCGCAGACCTCCGTCGGCATCATGAAGCTGCTGGACCGGATCAACCGGACCGGCACCACCGTGATCATGGCGACCCACGACCAGAACATCGTCGACCAGATGCGCAAACGCGTCATCGAGCTCGAGAAGGGCCGTCTCGTGCGCGACCAGGCGCGCGGCGTCTACGGCTACCAGCACTGAGCACCCAGCACTGAAAGGACGCCATGCGCGCCCAGTTCGTCCTGTCGGAGATCGGCGTCGGCCTCCGTCGCAACCTCACGATGACCTTCGCCGTCGTCGTCTCCGTCGCCCTCTCGCTCGCCCTGTTCGGCGGCGCGCTGCTCATGCGCGAGCAGGTCAGCACGATGAAGGACTACTGGTACGACAAGGTCAACGTCTCCATCTACCTCTGCGGCAAGGGCGACGCGGAGACGGTGGTCCAGTGCGCCAAGGGTGCGGTCACCAAGCAGCAGAAGGACCAGATCGAGCGCGATCTCAACGAGATGGACGTCGTGGAGAAGGTGATCTACGAGTCCAGCGACCAGGCGTACAAGCACTACCAGGAGGAGTTCGGCGACTCCCCGATGGCCGGCAACATCACGCCGGACCAGATGCCGGAGTCGTTCCGGGTCAAGCTCCACGACCCCACCAAGTACAAGGTCGTCGCGACCGCCTTCGCCGGGCGGGACGGGGTCCAGTCGGTCCAGGACCAGAGAAGCATCCTGGACAACCTCTTCGGGCTGATGAACGGCATGAACGTCGCCGCGCTCTTCGTGATGGCGCTGATGCTCGTCATCGCGCTGATGCTGATCGTCAACACCGTGCGCGTCTCCGCGTTCAGCCGTCGCCGGGAGACCGGGATCATGCGGCTCGTCGGCGCCTCCGGCTTCTACATCCAGGCGCCGTTCATCATGGAGGCGGCCTTCGCCGGTCTCATCGGCGGTGTGCTCGCCTGCGTCATGCTGCTGGCCGGGCGGTACTTCCTGATCGACGGCGGTCTCGCCCTCAAGGACAAGCTGAACCTGATCGACTTCATCGGCTGGGACGCGGTCCTCACCAAGCTGCCGCTGGTGCTGGCGATCGGCCTGCTGATGCCCGCCGTTGCCGCTCTCTTCGCGCTGCGCAAGTACCTGAAGGTGTGATGTGTGCCCCGTGAGGCGCACACCCAACGTTCCCTGCGCCTCCGGGGCGTTGTCCTAGAATCGGCGCCATGTCGGACCCCGAATGTCGCGTCGGGCCCCGCGGTCTGCGCCGCGGGGCGGCCCTGACGCTGGTCTTCGCCGGCGTCCTCGCCACCGGGGCCGCGACCGGCGCGCTGCCCCACGGCGAGGTGCGGGAACCCCCGGTGCACGCCCGGTCCGTCGCCGCCACCGCCGACCGCGACGAGGTCGCGGAGGCCGCCGCCGACGCGGTGGCCGACGGCAAGTCCGGTACGGAGGCGGCCGAGGAGGTCGTCAGCCGCAGCGGCGACCGCTGGGGAGCGGTCTACGACGAGCGCGAGTACCAGGAGTTCGAGGACGCCCTCGGCGGTACGTACACCGGAGTCGGCCTCGCCGCCCGGCGCTCCGCCGACGGCCAGGTCGCCGTCGCCCGGGTCCAGACCGGCAGCCCCGCCGACCGCGCGGGCATCCGCTCGGGCGACCTGCTCCGCACCGTGGACGGCCGCCGCGTCGACCGGCTGCCCGTCTCCGACGTGGTGGCCCTGCTGCGCGGCGACCGCACCGGGGCGAAGGCCGGGAGCACGGTCAGCCTCGGCGTCCGCCGGGGGGCCGCCACCCGGACCGAGACGCTGCGCCGGGCCCGGCTCGCGGTCGAGTCGGTGACCGTGAGCCGGGTCGGGGAGCGGCGCTCGGGCCCGTCCGGGGCGGTGCGCATCGCGGTCGCCTCGTTCACCAAGGGCTCCGGGGCGGCCGTGCGCGACGCGGTCCGGGACGCGCCGGCGGGCGCCGGGGTGCTGCTGGACCTGCGGGGCAATGCGGGCGGCCTGGTCGACGAGGCGGTCACCACCGCCTCCGCCTTCCTGGACGGCGGCCTGGTCGCCACGTACGACGTGCACGGAGAGCAGCACGCCCTGTACGCGCGGCCGGGCGGGGACACCGAGCGCCCCGTCGTCGTGCTGGTCGACGGGGGGACGATGAGCGCGGCCGAGCTGGTGACGGGGGCGCTCCAGGACCGGGGCCGGGCGGTCACGGTCGGTTCGCGGACCTTCGGCAAGGGGTCCGTGCAGATGCCGAGCGAGCTGGCGGGCGGCTCGGTGGCCGAGCTGACCGTGGGCCACTACCGCACACCGGCGGGCCACGGGGTCGACGGCAAGGGCATCACACCGGACCTCGCGGTGAGCGCGCGGGCCCAGGAACGGGCCGAGACGGTATTGAGTGGCCTCGGGGGCGGGTCGTAGTGCGAAAATGGCCGCACTATGGCTAAGGAAAAGGACACCGGGCGCAAGCTCATCGCGCAGAACAAGAAGGCGCGCCACGACTACACCATCCTCGACACCTACGAGTGCGGCCTCGTGCTCATGGGGACCGAGGTCAAATCGCTCCGCCTGGGCCGGGCGTCCCTGGTCGACGGCTTCGTCCAGATCGACGGCGGCGAGGCGTGGCTGCACAACATCCACGTCCCGGAGTACGTCCAGGGCACCTGGACCAACCACTCCGCCAAGCGCAAGCGCAAGCTGCTGATGCACCGGGCCGAGATCGACAAGCTGGAGTCGAAGTCGCAGGAGACCGGCCACACCATCGTGCCGCTCTCGCTGTACTTCGTGAACGGCCGGGTCAAGGCCGAGATCGCGCTCGCGAAGGGCAAGAAGGAGTACGACAAGCGGCAGACGCTGCGCGAGAAGCAGGACACCAGGGAGACGAACCGCGCCATCGCGGCGGCCCGCCGCCGCCAGCGGAGCGCCTGATCCGGAACCGGCGCCCGCCGCCGGCCCCTCCGGCAGGAATACGCTGGCATCGTCGTGCGTTGGTCACGTACGATGGGCAGCGCACCCCACGGAGGGTGTGGCACCACCTTGAAAAAACAACATGGGGATGATCGGTTTCGACAGCGGATGTCGAAGCAGGGGAAGCGAGTCGAGGAAGCGGCAATGATCTCGTAAACCATATGTCGCAACCAATAATCGCCAATTCCAAGCGCGATTCCTCCGCCTTCGCCCTCGCTGCCTAATTAGCAGCTAAGCGAAGACTCTGCGGAGTGTCAGCCCGGGGGTGATCCCGACCCGGATCCTGGCATCATCAAGGGATCTAAACTTCTGAGTCCGGTCACGGGTCTCAGAAGGAAATCAAACAGTGACTGGGCCTGTCGGAGGCTTGTCCGCGTGACCTCCGAGGCCGAGAAAAGCGTAGCGGACTGCACTCGGAGAAGCCCTGGTTCCGCACCGTTGGACGCGGGTTCGATTCCCGCCATCTCCACAAATTCCCATGTGGGCGAGGACCCCGCTGCCACCCGGCAGCGGGGTCCTCGTCGTTTCTGCGTCCGGGTGTGCCGGGAGGCCGGGCGTGCGCTACATTCATGGCCCGGGTGCACTGTGGTAGGGGGCGCGTGGACGAGGTGGGGGCCCGTCCGGCGACACACGACAGGGTCAGTTGCGCGCACCCGTTCCTGAGTGGGGGAAGTGCGTACACCAGTGGAAACTTGGCGTGAAGGTGCCCATGCGGGGCACACACACGAGCCGAACGAAGTCACCATCCAGCTGGACGGAATCGGACGGCAGCTCTCCGAGCTGCTGCCGGAACCATCCGCTCCGGACGACTCCGACGGCCCCGTCTTCGTGGACGAGAGCGGCCGGCGCGGCAAGACGCTGCGGCGGTTCGGCTGGCTCCTGGCCGCGGTCTTCGTCTGCTACGCGGTGACCCTGGTCGTCGCGGTGCTCGGCGGCAACTCCAGCGCCCCCTTCCTCCCACTCTCCAACCTGGAACAGCAGGACACGGGCAGCACCGATCCGACGGCCCCGGACGCCGGCCTTCCCACCGGCGGATCCCCGCTCCCCGCGCAAGAACAAGAAGGCGCCAACTAGATGACCACCCCTGCCCCCCGGGGCAGGCGCAACTCCCACCGGAAGAAGCAGACCGGCCGGCGCAGACTTCCCATGCGCTACATGCTGCCGCTTCTCTTCCTCGTTGCCCTGCTCGCCATGCTGATGCTCCGCGGCTACGTGCACAGCGAAATCCTCGCCGACCACCGCATCCAGCCCCCCGCCGCGACCGACCGGGTGCCCGAGCAGGTGCTGGAGGGCGGGCCGGTCATCGACGCGCGGTCCACCACCGAGCCCGCGAAGACCCTGCGCATCCCCGACCACCGCATCGTGCTGACCTTCGACGACGGCCCGGACCCGGTGTGGACGCCCCGGGTGCTCGACAAGCTGAAGGAGTACGACGCCCACGGGGTCTTCTTCGTCACCGGCACCATGGCCTCGCGCTACCCGGAGCTCGTGGAGCGCATGGTCAAGGAGGGGCACGAGGTCGGGCTGCACACCTTCAACCACCCCGACCTCTCCTACCAGTCCACCAGCCGCATCGACTGGGAACTGTCCCAGAACCAGCTGGTGCTGGCCGGTGCGGCGGGCATCCGCACCTCGCTCTTCCGCCCGCCCTACTCCTCGTTCGCCGACGCCATGGACAACAAGTCCTGGCCGGTCACGCAGTACATCGGCAGCCGCGGCTACCTCACCGTCGTCAACAACACCGACAGCGAGGACTGGAAGCGGCCGGGCGTCGGCGTCATCTCCAAGAACGCCACGCCCAAGGGCGGCAAGGGCGCGATCGTCCTGATGCACGACTCCGGCGGGGACCGCTCCCAGACCGTGGCCGCGCTCGGCCACTTCCTGCCGAAGATGCAGGACAAGGGGTACGAGTTCACCAACCTCACCGACGCCCTCGGCGCACCCAGCGCGCACACCCCGGTCACCGGATTCGCGCTGTGGAAGGGCAAGGCGTTCGTCTACGCCGTGGGCGTCTCGGAGCACATCACCGATGTGATGGTGGCCGGGCTCGCCGTGATCGGGGTGCTGGTCTTCGCCCGCTTCGGGCTGATGCTGGTGCTGTCCTTCGTCCACGCCCGCCGGGTCCGCGGGCGCGGCTTCCGCTGGGGCGAACCCGTCACCGGCACGGTGACCGTCCTGGTGCCCGCGTACAACGAGAAGAAGTGCATCGCGAACACCGTGCGCTCGCTCCTGGCAAGTGACTATCCGGTCGAAGTCATCGTGATCGACGACGGCTCCACGGACGGCACGGCGGACATCGTCCAGCGGATGCGGCTGCCCAACGTCCGGGTGGTGCGCCAGCGCAACGCGGGCAAGCCCGCCGCCCTGAACAACGGCATCGCGCACGCCCGCAACGACATCATCGTGATGATGGACGGCGACACGGTCTTCGAGCCGACCACCGTCCGCGAGCTGGTGCAGCCCTTCGGCGATCCCCGCGTGGGGGCCGTCGCCGGCAATGCCAAGGTCGGCAACCGCGACTCGCTGATCGGCGCCTGGCAGCACATCGAGTACGTCATGGGCTTCAACCTCGACCGCCGCATGTACGACGTGCTGCGCTGCATGCCCACCATCCCCGGCGCGGTCGGCGCCTTCCGGCGGGAGGCGCTGGAGCGGGTCGGCGGCATCAGCGAGGACACCCTCGCCGAGGACACCGACGTCACGATGGCCCTGCACCGGGACGGCTGGCGCGTCGTCTACGCGGAGAACGCCCGCGCCTGGACCGAGGCGCCGGAGACCGTGCAGCAGCTCTGGTCGCAGCGCTACCGGTGGTCGTACGGCACCATGCAGGCGATCTGGAAGCACCGCCGGGCGGTCGTCGAGCGCGGGCCCTCGGGCCGGTTCGGCCGCGTCGGACTGCCGTTCGTCTCGCTGTTCATGGTCGTCGCCCCCCTGCTCGCCCCGCTCATCGACGTCTTCCTGCTGTACGGGCTCGTGTTCGGGCCCACCGAGAAGACCGTCGGCGCGTGGCTCGGCGTCCTCGCGGTCCAGGCCGTGTGTGCCGCGTACGCCTTCCGGCTCGACCGGGAGCGCATGACCCATCTGCTCTCGCTCCCCCTCCAGCAGGTCCTGTACCGGCAGCTCATGTACGTGGTGCTGCTCCAGTCCTGGATCACCGCTCTCACCGGCGGCCGGCTGCGCTGGCAGAAGCTGCGTCGCACGGGGGTCGTGGACGCACCCGGCGCGATGCCGTCCCAGCGGGCGCGCACCCACGAGCGGAGGCCCGTCGCATGACGCACCCCCACCAGGCGTACGGAGATCCGCACGCGGACGAGCAGACCATGGCGCTGCGCGTGGTGCTGCCCGCCCCCGCCGCCGGGTCCGCCCCGGCCGACACGCCGGCCCCCGCACCCGCCAAGGCCGGCCGGGACCGCTATCTCGACCTGCTGCGGGCCGTCGCGCTCGTCCGGGTCGTCGTCTTCCACCTCTTTGGCTGGGCCTGGCTGACCGTCGTCTTCCCGTCCATGGGCGTCATGTTCGCCCTGGCCGGATCGCTGATGGCCCGGTCGCTGGCCCGGCCGGCGTGGAGCGTGATCCGGAGCCGCGTCCGCAGGCTGCTGCCGCCCATGTGGGCGTTCGCCGCCGTCGTCGTGCCCGTGGTCTTCCTGCTCGGCTGGAAGCCGGTGCGCGAGGAGGGCATCTGGTGGTTCCTGAAGCTGGGCTGCTACATCCTGCCGATCGGCACCCCGCCCTTCCCCTGGGAGAACGGCTCCGAGGGCGGCTGGCTGGAAACCTCCTGGGCCGAGCAGGGCATCGGGCCGCTCTGGTACATCCGCGCCTACCTGTGGTTCGTGCTGGCCTCCCCGCTGCTGCTCAAGGCGTTCCGCAAGCTGCCCTGGGTGACCCTGCTCGCCCCCATCGGTCTCACCGCCGTCATCGGCACCGGCCTGGTCACCGTGCCCGGCGCGACCGGTGAGGGCCTGGTGGACTTCGCGGTGTTCGGCTCCTGCTGGATCCTCGGCTTCGCGCACCACGACGGGCTGCTGAAGACCGTCCCGCGCTACCTCGCGGTGTCGCTGGCCGCGATGCTGATGGCCTTCGCGCTGTGGTGGGGCGCCCACCACCTCACCGAGGAGGGCTGGAACCTGGACGAGATCCCGCTCGCCCAGGCCACCTGGTCGCTCGGGTTCTGCATGATCCTGCTCCAGTACGCCCCCTCCTGGCGGGAGCTGCCGGGCCGGCTGGCCGGGTGGGACAGCCTGGTCACCCTCGCCAACAACCGGGCGGTGACCATCTACCTGTGGCACAACATGCTGCTGATGGCCACCTTCCCGATCATCGACCTGCTGTGGGAGGTGCCCTGGGTCGGCGACCACCTCGGCACCTACATCGACCGCGCGGACAACGCCCTCGCGCTGATCATCGTCTGGCCGCTGATCGGGCTGATGATCCTCGCCGTCGGCTGGGTCGAGGACCTCGCCGCCAAGCGCCGTCCCAGGCTCTGGCCCAACGGCGCCTCCCGCGCCCGTACATGACCACCCGCTCACCGGGCCCGGCCCGGCCCGGTGAGCGCAAGGTTGCCCGCAGGTCCACATCGCGGCACGGCACCGAAACGCGCGCTCCCTAGGTTCGGGACGACACCCCGACCACCCGTGGAGGCGCGTGATGGCAGGCCGTTGGATCGAGCACTGGGACCCGGAGGACGAGACCTTCTGGCGGGAGACCGGCGAGCGCGTCGCCCGCCGCAACCTCTGGTTCTCCGTCCTCTCCGAACACATCGGCTTCTCCATCTGGACCCTGTGGTCGGTGATGGTGCTCTTCATGGGGCCCGAGTACGGGGTCGACCCGGCCGGGAAGTTCTTCCTGATCTCCACCGCGACCCTGGTCGGGGCCGTCGTCCGGGTGCCGTACACCTTCGCGGTCGCCCGGTTCGGTGGCCGGAACTGGACGGTGTTCAGCGCGCTCACCCTGCTCGTGCCGACGATCGCCGCCCTCGTCGTCATGGAGCCCGGCACCTCGTACGGCACCTTCCTCGCCGTCTCCGCGCTGACCGGCATCGGGGGCGGCAACTTCGCCTCGTCCATGACGAACATCAACGCCTTCTTCCCGCTGCGCAGGAAGGGCTGGGCGCTCGGTCTCAACGCGGGCGGCGGCAACATCGGCGTGCCCGTGGTGCAGCTGGCCGGACTCCTGGTCATCGGCACGGCGGGGGCCGCGCACCCCAGGATCGTGCTCGCCGCGTACATCCCGCTGATCCTGCTCGCCGCCGGGTGCGCCGCCCGCTACATGGACAACCTGACGCCGGTGCGCAACGACACCGGGGCCGCGCGGGAGGCGGTGCGCGACCGGCACACCTGGATCATGGCGGTCCTCTACATCGGCACCTTCGGCTCCTTCATCGGCTACAGCTTCGCCTTCGGGCTCGTCCTCCAGACCCAGTTCGGAAGGACCCCGCTCCAGGCGGCCTCGCTCACCTTCATCGGCCCCCTGCTCGGCTCGCTGATCCGCCCGGCCGGCGGCTGGCTCGCCGACCGGTACGGCGGGGCCCGCATCACCCTCGTCAACTTCGCCGCCATGGCCGCCGCGACCGGCGTCGTCGTGTACGCCTCCGAGATCGCCTCGCTGACGGTGTTCCTCGTCGGCTTCACCGCCCTGTTCGCGCTGTCCGGGCTCGGCAACGGGTCCACGTACAAGATGATCCCGGGCATCTTCCACGCCCGGGCCATCGCCCAGGGGCTGCGCGGCGAGGAGGCGGCGGCCCGCGGGCGGCGGATCTCCGGCGCGGCGATGGGGCTGATCGGCGCGGTCGGCGCGCTCGGCGGGCTCGCCATCAACCTGGCCTTCCGCCAGTCCTTCCAGACCTCGGGCGCGGGCACGGCGGCCTTCTGGTCCTTCCTCGCCTTCTACGCGGTGTGCTCGGTGCTCACCTGGTCGGTATACCTTCGCCGCGCCGCGGCCGTACCGGCGAAGCCCTTGCTCGGCCACGCCGGGGTGTGATGATGGACGGGCGGCGCCGGGCGACGTAACGAGCGGGAAATACAGCTGAACCGGGTCTGTCACGCGGCGTTGGCAGGCTCGGTCCTCCGCACCATCGAGCAGCAGCGGGACGAGAGCCGGGTAGACCTCATGCACGACGGACAGCACGACGACCGACAGCACGACGACGCACCGCACGGGCCCCTCGCGGGCTTCACGGTCGGCGTCACCGCCGCACGCCGGGCCGAGGAGCTGGGCACCCTGCTGCGGCGCCGGGGCGCCACCGTGGTGCACGCGCCCGCCCTGCGGATCGTGCCGCTCGCCGACGACGGCGAACTGCTCGCCGCGACCGAGCAACTGGTCGCCGAGACGCCCGACGTGGTCGTCGCCACCACCGCGATCGGCTTCCGCGGCTGGATCGAGGCGGCCGACGGCTGGGGCATCGGCGACCGGCTCCTGGACACCCTGCGCGGGGTCGAACTCCTGGCGCGCGGCCCCAAGGTGAAGGGCGCGGTCCGCGCCGCCGGGCTGACCGAGGCGTGGTCCCCGGCCTCCGAGTCCATGGCGGAGGTCCTGGAACGCCTCCTGGAGGAGGGCGTACGGGGCCGCCGCGTCGCGCTCCAGCTGCACGGCGAACCCCTCCCCGGCTTCGTGGAGTCGCTGCGCGAGGCCGGCGCCGAGGTGGTCGGCGTCCCCGTCTACCGCTGGATGCCGCCGGAGGACATCGCGCCCCTGGACCGGCTCCTCGACCTCATCGCCGCCCGCGCCCTGGACGCGCTGACCTTCACCAGCGCCCCGGCGGCGGCCTCGCTGCTCGGCCGCGCCGAGGAACGCGGACTGCTCACCGAGGTCGTCACGGCGCTGCGCGGCGGCATCGTGCCCGCCTGCGTCGGACCGGTCACCGCCGTGCCGTTGCAGGCGCGCGGGATCGACACCGTCCAGCCGGAGCGCTTCCGGCTCGGCCCGCTCGTCCAGCTGATCTGCCGCGAGCTGCCCGCCCGCGCCCGTACGCTGCCGGTCGCCGGACACCGCGTCGAGATCCGGGGCCACGCCGTCCTGGTGGACGACGAGCTGCGCGCGGTCCCGCCCGCCGGGATGGCCCTGCTGCACGCCCTGGCCCGGCGCCCCGGGTGGGTGGTCTCGCGCGCCGACCTGCTGCGCGCCCTGCCCGGCAGCGGCACCGACGAGCACGCGGTCGAGACCGCGATGGCCAGGCTCCGCACCGCGCTCGGGGTGCCCCGGCTGATCCACACGGTCGTCAAGCGCGGCTACCGGCTGGCGCTCGACCCGGCGGCGGACGCCAAGTACGCGGGGGCCTGAGCGGCCGGATAGCGTCCTGGGCATGATCGACGATGCCCACCCGCTCGTCGCGGGGATACAGCTGCGCCCCACGACCATGGCCGACGCCGCTTCCCGCGCCGAGGCGCTGACCCGCAGCCGTGCGTACATGCGGCCCTGGGAGCCCGTGCGCCCCGAGTCCTTCTACACCGAGGAGGGGCAGCGCGATCGGCTGGCCGCGCTGCTCGCGGAGCGGGAGGCGGGGCGCGTGATGCCCTGGGTGCTGAGCGACGCGGAGGACCGGGTGGTCGGCGGGTTCAACCTCAACGCCATCGTGCTCGGCTCCTTCCACAGCGCTGTCCTCGGCTACTGGGTGGACGTCGAGTACGCGGGCCGGGGCCTGGCGACGGCCGCCGTGCGCCGGATCTGCGAGCTGGCCCGGGACGAACTGCGGCTGCACCGGATCGAGGCGGGCACGGTCCTGCACAACACCGCGTCCCAACGGGTCCTCGCCAAGTGCGGATTCGAGGAGTTCGGGGTCGCCCCGCGCTACATGCACATCGCCGGCGAGTGGCGCGACCACCGCCTCTTCCAGCGCATCCTGCACGACGGCCCGGCAACCGGGATCGTCTGAGGGACAGCACTCAGACCCCGCGCGTGTGGCGGTGGCCCTCGCGCGGCCACGGCGGGGACGGGGGCAGCAGCCCGGTGAGCGCGTACCCGGCCTTCTCGGCGACCCGGCACGAGGCCGCGTTGTCCACCTGGTGCAGCAGTTCGAGGCGTACGAGACCGGCGTCGGCGAAGGTCTCCGACGCCCAGCCGGACAGCGCTTCGAGGGCACGCGGGGCGATGCCCCGGCCCCGGGCGGCCGCGACCGTCCAGTACCCCACCTCGGCCGAGGGCGCGCCGGGCTCCGGGAACGACAGGGCGACGTTGCCCACCGGGCCGGGCCCGAGCTCCGTGTCCACCACCGCGAAGCTGTGCCGCAGCCCGGTCGCCCGGCCCTCCTCCTGGGCCCGCAGCCAGTGCGCGGCCGCCTCCTCGTCCGCCACCGGCGCCCGCGAACCGGCCTGCACGGCGGGGTCGCGGTAGGCGTCGAGGAGCACGCCCAGGTCACCCGGCCGCCAGGGGCGCAGCACCAGGGAACCGGCCGACAGACGGGCATCGCGCGCATGGGTGTTCATCCCCTCACCGTACGAGTGAGATGCGAAAGGCCCCCGGCAGGTGCGCGAAGGTCCCCCGTCGCATAGGGTTGACGGCTGCCCAGTGCACGTCAGAAGGGGGCCTCGGTGGCCGCGCAGGATGCCGCTGTCGATTCGCTGCGGGACCGGGAAATCGGTGTCGAGCAGGAACATCTCGACCGGGTGTACCACCGCCTTGAGGAGAAGATCCACGAGGCGGAATTTCTCATGGACGACGCCGTCAAGCGCGGCCAGGTCGGAACGCCGGGGGCGCTCGCCGAGCGCGACGCCCAGGTGTTCCGCGCCGGAATCCACCTCAACCGGCTGAACAGCGAGTTCGAGGACTTCCTCTTCGGGAGGATCGACCTCCTGCTCGGCAAGGACGGTGAACGCGGACCGGACGGCGCCTACACCTCCGTCGAGCCCGCCGACGACGTCGTGCGCGAGGACGGCTCCGCGGACATCGCGGAGACGCTGCACATCGGCCGGATCGGGGTCCTCGACTCCGACTACGCGCCCCTCGTCATCGACTGGCGGGCCCCGGCCGCGGCCCCGTTCTACCGCTCCACGCCCAAGGAGCCGGGCCGGGTGGTCCGCCGCCGCGTCATCCGCTCCAAGGGCCGCCGGGTCCTCGGCGTCGAGGACGACCTGATGCGCCCCGAGCTGACCGCGCACCTGGACGGCGAGAAGCTCCCGGTCGTCGGCGACGGCGCCCTGATGGCGGCGCTCGGCCAGGCCCGCAGCCACACCATGCGGGACATCGTCTCGTCCATCCAGGCCGAGCAGGACCTCGTCATCCGGGCGCCCGCCGCCTCCGTCACCGAGGTCTCCGGCGGCCCCGGCACCGGCAAGACCGCGGTCGCCCTGCACCGCGCCGCGTACCTGCTCTACCAGGACCGGCGGCGGTACGCGGGCGGCATCCTCGTCGTCTCGCCGACGCCCCTGCTGGTGGCGTACACCGAGGGCGTGCTGCCCTCGCTCGGCGAGGAGGGCCAGGTCGCCATCCGCGCGGTCGGCTCGCTCTCCGACGACGCGGCGGGCCCCGAGGGCGCCACCGCGTACGACGAGCCGGCCGTCGCCCGGATCAAGGGCTCCTCGCGGATGCTCCCGGTGCTCCGCAAGGCGGCGCGCGGCGCGCTGGAACAGCCCGCGCCCCGGACCGCTCCCGCCGGCGGGCAGCTGGAGTTCGGTGAGGCCGAGGAGGCCCCGCGGCCCGCCGGCCCGCCGACCCGGCTGCGCGTGGTCGCCTTCGGCGCCCGGGTCGAGCTCCAGGAGGACGATCTGCGGCGCATCCGCAACAACGTCCTCGGCGGGACCGCCCCGGTCAACCTGCTGCGCCCGCGCGCCCGCCGGCTGCTGCTCGACGCGCTGTGGAACCGCTCCTCCGGCCGGGGCCGCTACACCGACCCGGAGCTGGCGGCCCAGCTGCGTACGTCGTTCGACGAGGACGTGTCCACGGAGACCCCGTTCATCGAGTTCCTGGACGCCTGGTGGCCCGAGCTGACCCCGCGCGGGGTGCTCGCCGCGATGGCCGACGAGAAGCGGCTCGCCCGGTGGGCGCGGCGCACGCTCAACCAGGGCGAGGTGCGCCGGCTCGCGCGCTCCCTCAAGCGGCTGGACGCCGCCGGGCAGGGGCCGCTCTCCGTGCACGACGTGGCGATCCTGGACGAGCTGCACACGCTGCTCGGCACCCCGAGCCGCCCCAGGCGCAAGCGGGAGGCGGACCCGCTGGACCAGCTCACCGGGCTGGAGGAGCTGATGCCCCGCCGCGAGGAGACCCAGTGGGAGCGGGCCGAACGGCTCGCCGCGGAGCGCACCGAGTACGCCCACGTCATCGTGGACGAGGCACAGGACCTCACGCCCATGCAGTGGCGGATGGTCGGCCGGCGCGGCCGGCACGCCACCTGGACGATCGTCGGGGACCCGGCGCAGTCCTCCTGGTCCGACCCGGACGAGGCGGCGGCCGCCCGTGACGAGGCGCTGGGCAGCCGCCCGCGCCGTCACTTCACGCTGACCGTGAACTACCGCAACCCGGCCGAGATCGCCGAACTGGCCGCGAAGGTGCTGGCCCTCGCCATGCCCGGCATGGAGTCCCCGGCCGCCGTCCGCTCCACGGGCGTGGTCCCGCGCTTCGAGACCGTACGGGGCGATGACCTGGCCGGGACCGTGCGCGAGGAGGCGCGGCGGCTGCTCGCCGAGGTGGACGGCACGGTCGGGGTCGTCGTGGCGATGAACCGGCGCGTCCAGGCCCGCGAGTGGCTGGCGGAGCTGGGCGACCGGGTGGTGGCGCTCGGCAGCCTGGAGGCCAAGGGGCTGGAGTACGACGCGACGGTGGTCGTCTCGCCGGCCGAGATCGCGGACGAGTCCCCGGCCGGGCTGCGCGTGCTGTACGTGGCGCTGACCCGGGCGACCCAGCAGCTGACCGTGGTGTCGGGGGAGCGGGACCTGCCGGACGAGGACGGGGTGCCGGACCTGCTCAGGGACTGAGGGAGCGGGCGCGCGGGGGCCGATTCCGGTCCACCACGCGCCGCGGGAATCACTTTTCCCGGTGGTTTGTTAGCCTGGTTGTGGCACCGGCTCGATCCAAGCCCCCGGGCCCAACCTTAGTCGCTTCGAGCGACCACTTGCCGCGAGGCGAGCATGGCGGGCCGGTGTCGTCAACTGAAGAAGAGGCCCGCGTCACCTTCCGGTGGCGCGGGCCTCTTCGCGTTTCCGGGCAGGGGTTCCGCTGCGCCGCGCTCTCTCGTATGGTGGAAAACAGTTTCCGCGCTGCGACAGTCATTAACGGCTACTCGTCGGTAGGTGCGAATATCGGAAGGCGTGTCCGCTGCCGAGAGGCCGGACCGCATAGCAATGAAGCTAAGGAAAGCGAAGGACTCGGCCATGGCAACGGCGCCCAGCGTCTCGTACTCGATGACGGTCAGGCTGGAGGTGCCCGCGAGCGGCACCGCGGTCTCCCAGCTCACCACGGCCGTGGAGTCCTCCGGCGGTTCGGTCACCGGCCTCGACGTGACCGCCTCCGGCCACGAGAAGCTGCGGATCGACGTCACGATCGCCGCCTCCTCCACCGCGCACGCCGACGAGATCGTCGAGGGACTGCGCGGTATCGAGGGCGTCGTCCTCGGCAAGGTCTCCGACCGTACGTTCCTCATGCACCTCGGCGGCAAGATCGAGATGGCGTCCAAGCACCCCATCCGCAACCGCGACGACCTCTCGATGATCTACACCCCCGGCGTGGCCCGGGTCTGCATGGCGATCGCCGAGAACCCCGAGGACGCCCGCCGCCTCACCATCAAGCGCAACTCCGTCGCAGTCGTGACGGACGGCTCCGCGGTGCTCGGCCTCGGCAACATCGGCCCGAAGGCCGCGCTGCCCGTCATGGAGGGCAAGGCGGCCCTCTTCAAGCGCTTCGCCGGCATCGACGCGTGGCCGATCTGCCTGGACACCCAGGACACCGACGCCATCGTCGAGATCGTCAAGGCCATCGCGCCCGGCTTCGCGGGGATCAACCTGGAGGACATCTCCGCGCCGCGCTGCTTCGAGATCGAGGCCCGGCTGCGCGAGGCGCTGGACATCCCCGTCTTCCACGACGACCAGCACGGTACGGCGATCGTCGTCCTGGCCTCGCTGACCAACGCGCTGCGCGTGGTGGGCAAGGCGATCGGGGACGTACGGGTCGTCATGTCCGGCGCCGGAGCGGCCGGCACGGCCATCCTGAAGCTCCTCATCGCCGCGGGCGTCAAGCACGCCGTCGTCGCCGACATCCACGGCGTGGTGCACTCCGGCCGCGAGGACCTGCGGTCGGCCGACCCGGACTCGCCGCTGTGCTGGATCGCCGACAACACCAACCCGGAGAACATCACCGGCACCCTCAAGGAGGCCGTGGTCGGGGCCGACGTCTTCATCGGCGTCTCCGCCCCCAACGTGCTGGACGGGGACGACGTGGCGGCCATGGCGGACGGCGCGATCGTGTTCGCGCTCGCGAATCCGGACCCCGAGGTGGACCCGGCGATCGCCCGCCGCACCGCCGCCGTCGTGGCCACGGGGCGCTCGGACTTCCCGAACCAGATCAACAACGTGCTGGTCTTCCCCGGCGTCTTCCGCGGCCTGCTCGACGCCCAGTCCCGCACCGTCAACACGGACATGATGCTGGCCGCCGCGCGCGCCCTGGCCGGCGTCGTCGCCGAGGACGAGGTGAACGCGAACTACATCATCCCGTCGGTCTTCAACGACAAGGTCGCCGGTGCGGTCGCCGGGGCCGTCCGGGACGCCGCGCGGGCCGCCGGAGCCACTGTGACGGCGCCCACGTCGCCCTGACTACGGCGCGTCGCGGGTCGCGGCGCCCCAAACGCCCCTTTAGGGTGGGCGGGCGACGCGTCCCGCGGAGCCCCGCACCCGCTGCGGACGGCTCCGGGGGAGTCGACGGGACGTCACCACGACGAGGCAGTGGTGCTGTTCGCGCGGCTCCCGGGGGGTGCCGGATTGGCTTTCCCGCCGCAGGTGGGGGCAGGATGTTTCCTCAAGGACTACGTCCAGGGGAGACCCCACAGGGCGCGAGGTCTAGCGGACCCTCTCAAGGGCGGACCCGGGAACGGGGACTGTCCGAGGGCCCTGGCAGCATCGGCTTCGATCTCACGCCTCACAGGCAAGAAGAACACGGGAGTAACAACATGAACCGCAGTGAGCTGGTGGCCGCCCTGGCCGACCGTGCCGAGGTGACCCGCAAGGACGCCGACGCCGTGCTGGCCGCTCTCGCCGAGACCGTCGGTGAGGTCGTCGCCAAGGGCGACGAGAAGGTCACCATCCCCGGTTTCCTGACCTTCGAGCGCACCCACCGTGCCGCTCGCACCGCTCGTAACCCGCAGACCGGCGACCCGATCAACATCCCGGCCGGCTACAGCGTGAAGGTCTCCGCGGGCTCCAAGCTCAAGGAAGCCGCCAAGGGCAAGTAAGACCCCTGGGCACGACGGAGGGCGGCCACCCCACCCGGGGTGGCCGCCCTTCGGCATGTGGGCCTCCAGCGGCCGCTGAGGCCACTCGGCCGCTCAGACCAGCGAGCCGCCCGGCAGCTCCACCTTCGCGCCCAGCTTCTCCAGCTTGTCCATGAAGTTCTCGTAGCCCCGGTTGATCAGGTCGATGCCGTGCACCCGGGAGGTGCCCTGGGCCGCGAGGGCGGCGATCAGGTACGAGAAGCCGCCGCGCAGGTCCGGGATGACCAGGTCCGCGCCCTGGAGCTTCGTGGGCCCCGACACGACCGCGGAGTGCAGGAAGTTGCGCTGGCCGAAGCGGCAGTTCGAGCCGCCCAGGCACTCGCGGTAGAGCTGGATGTGCGCGCCCATCTGGTTCAGCGCGGAGGTGAAGCCGAGCCGGGACTCGTACACCGTCTCGTGGACGATGGACAGGCCCGCGGCCTGCGTCAGCGCGACCACCAGCGGCTGCTGCCAGTCCGTCTGGAAACCGGGGTGCACGTCCGTCTCCAGCGCGATCGCGTTGAGCGCGCCGCCCGGGTGCCAGAAGCGGATGCCCTCGTCGTCGATCTCGAAGGCGCCGCCGACCTTGCGGTAGGTGTTCAGGAACGTCATCATCGAGCGCTGCTGGGCGCCCCGGACGTAGATGTTGCCCTCGGTCGCCAGCGCGGCGGACGCCCAGGAGGCGGCCTCCAGGCGGTCCGGGATGGCGCGGTGGGTGTAGCCGTCGAGGCGGTCCACGCCGGTGATCCGGATGGTCCGGTCGGTGTCCATCGAGATGATCGCGCCCATTTTCTGCAGGACGCAGATCAGGTCCTCGATCTCCGGCTCCACGGCCGCGTTGGACAGCTCCGTGACGCCCTCGGCGAGCACCGCGGTCAGCAGCACCTGCTCGGTGGAGCCCACCGAGGGGTACGGCAGCCGGATCTTGGTGCCGCGCAGCCGCTGCGGGGCCTCCAGGTACTGCCCGTCCGCCCGCTTCTCGATGGTCGCGCCGAACTGGCGCAGCACGTCGAAGTGGAAGTCGATCGGCCGGCCGCCGATGTCGCAGCCGCCGAGCCCCGGGATGAAGGCGTGGCCCAGGCGGTGCAGCAGCGGCCCGCAGAACAGGATCGGGATGCGCGAGGAGCCCGCGTGGGCGTCGATGTCGGCGACGTTGGCGCTCTCGACGTGCGTGGGGTCCAGGACCAGCTCGCCCGGCTCCTCGCCGGGGCGGACCGTCACCCCGTGCAGCTGGAGCAGCCCGCGCACCACGCGTACGTCGCGGATGTCGGGCACGTTGCGCAGCCGGCTGGGCCCGCTGCCGAGCAGGGCGGCGACCATCGCCTTGGGCACCAGGTTCTTGGCGCCTCGGACGCGGATCTCGCCCTCCAGCGGGGTTCCGCCGTGGACAAGCAGGACATCGTCTGTGCCGGTCATGAATCTCGCGTTCCGGAGTGGTCGGGCAGGGGGCCAAACGAAAGGGTAATGGCCCCGCACCCCCGTTCCGTAGGGGAACGGGTGGTGTACGAACGTCATGAATCCGCCACAACACGCTCTGCTGCGCCGGACGTGCGGAGGGTCACCGTCCGGATCGGCGGTCCGGCCGTGCGCTCCTCGTGCACCCGTGCGCCCTGAGCTGCGCTCGGGCACCGAGCGCGACGGGCACGTCACTTGGCCCCCGCCGAGGCCGCGGATGCGGGATCATTTCTGCCATGACCGAGGTGTCCTCGCTCACAGGGCGGCTGCTCGTGGCCGCGCCCGCCCTGGCGGACCCGAACTTCGACCGCGCCGTCGTGCTGCTCCTCGACCACGACGAGGAGGGCTCCCTCGGCGTGGTCCTCAACCGGCCCACCCCGGTGGGCGTCGTGGACATCCTGGCGGCCTGGGCCGGGCTGACCGGTGAGCCGGAGGTCGTCTTCCAGGGCGGTCCGGTCTCGCTGGACTCCGCCCTCGGGGTCGCGGTGATCCCGGGCGCCGAAGGCCCCCTCGGCTGGCGCCGGGTGTACGGGGCGATCGGTCTGGTGGACCTGGAGGCGCCGCCCGAGCTGCTGGCGGCGGCCGTGGGCTCGCTGCGGATCTTCGCGGGGTACGCGGGCTGGGGGCCGGGACAGCTGGAGCGCGAGCTGTCCGAGGGCGCCTGGTACGTGGTGGAATCGGAGCCCGGCGACGTCTCCTCGCCGCGCCCGGAGGGCCTGTGGCGTGCGGTCCTGCGCCGGCAGCGCAGCGAACTGGCCATGATCGCCACGTATCCGGACGACCCTTCGCTGAACTGATGTCCCGTTCTTCAGTACGCTTGGCGGTTATGAGCACTCTTGAGCCCGAGCGCGGGGCAGGTACCGGAACCCTCGTGGAGCCGACGCCGCAGGTGTCGAACGGCGACGGCGACCACGAGCGCTACGCCCATTACGTCCAGAAGGACAAGATCATGGCGAGCGCCCTGGAGGGCACTCCCGTGGTCGCACTGTGCGGCAAGGTCTGGGTACCGGGGCGCGACCCCAAGAAGTACCCGGTCTGCCCGATGTGCAAGGAGATCTACGAGTCCATGGGCGCCGGCGGCGACAAGGGCAAGGGCGGCAAGGACAAGAAGTAGGGGCCACCGGTACGGCCCACAGCTGAACGCCCGGGAGACCCCCGGGGCACGCTTCCGCGTGCCCCGGGGGTCTTTCGCATGCCGTTGCACGGGGTGCTCCGCCGGATCACGGAGTGGTGCAGAGGTGGTGCAGACCACTTGTGGCCGTCCAGGTCCGGACCTACTCTCCTGGCTGTTGTGCAGAACGAAATGTGCGTTGCACATTCTGCAACGCTGACCGGTAGGGGTTCCGGATGAAGTTCTCTGCCCGAATCGCCGCCCCGGCCGCGGCGCTCGCCTGGCGGGCCTCACCGCCACCGCCTGCGCGCCGCAGACCTCCGCACCGGAGCCAAGGGCGACGAGAAGACCGGCGCACTGCGTGTCTGGCTGTTCCAGGAGGTCGGCAACAAGCCGAAGGAGAAGGTGGTCGGCACCGCGGTCGCCGCCTTCAGGAAGGCCCACGAGGGCGCGAATGCCGAGATCGAGTACATCCCGGTCGAGACCCGCGCCCAGCGCGTCAAGGCCGCCTTCAACATGATCTAGTGCCGCGTCAGCCAAGGTTCGCCCCGTCGCGACGCCATGCACGCACTCTCGCCACACCGGCCGGAAGCCCGAGTACGTCCAGTACGAGGGCTTCCGGCCGGCACGCCGAGAGCACGCACCTGACGCCGCTCCTCACCGGGCAAACCTTGGCTGACGCGGCACTGGATGTGGTCGGCGTGCTCCTTGCGCGGGTAGTGCGCGGAGACGCCTTTGAGGGAGCCGGCCAGGGCGGGATCATGGCAGCCTCCACGGTGATGACCGTGCCCGTGCTGGTCTTCTTCGTACTCGTACAGCGACGCCTGGTCTCCGGACTCGGCGGAGCGGTTAAGGACTGACGTCATGGCCATGGAACTGATCCCGGCGCCCCTGCGCGCCGACGACCGGGGGCGCCGCGGATTCGTCCTCGACGCGTCCACCACCATCGCGGCGGCCCCCGGCACCGAGACCACCGAACGCTGGCTGCGCACCACCCTGGGCGCCGCCTTCGGCCTGCCCCTCGCCCCCGGCCCCGAGGGCGCCCCGCGCGCCATCGTGCTGCGCACCGACGCCACCCTGCCCCCCGAGGGCTACCGGCTGGCCACCACGCCCGACGAGGGCGTCCTCATCACCGGCGGCAGCCCCGCCGGGGTGTTCTGGGGCGCCCAGACCCTGCGCCAGCTGCTGGGCCCCGAGGCGTTCCGCCGGGCGCCCGTGGGCGGGGCCGCCGTCCACGGCTTCGGGTCCACCGACATCGAGGACGCGCCCCGCTTCGGCTGGCGCGGCCTGATGCTCGACGTGGCACGGCACTTCCTGCCCAAGGACGACGTCCTGCGCTACCTCGACCTGCTCGCCGCCCACAAGCTGAACGTCTTCCACTTCCACCTCAGCGACGACCAGGGCTGGCGCGTCGAGATCAAGCGCCACCCCCGCCTCACCGAGGCCGGCGCCTGGCGCCCGCGTACGAAGTACGGGCACCGGGCCTCCGAACTGTGGGACGAGACCCCGCACGGCGGCTACTACACCCAGGACGACATCCGCGAGATCGTCGCCTACGCCGCCGCCCGGCACATCCGGGTCGTCCCCGAGATCGACATCCCCGGCCACTCGCAGGCCGCCATCAGCGCCTACCCGGAGCTCGGCAACACCGACGTCGTCGACACCTCGGCGCTCGGCGTCTGGGACGACTGGGGCATCACACCGAACGTCCTGGCACCCGCCGACCACGTCCTGCGGTTCTACGAGGGCGTCTTCGAGGAGCTCCTCGAACTCTTCCCGCCGGAGACCTCGCCGTTCGTCCACGTCGGCGGCGACGAGTGCCCCAAGGACCAGTGGAGGCAGTCGCCCGCCGCGCAGGCCCGCATCAAGGAACTCGGCCTGGCGGACGAGGACGAGCTCCAGTCCTGGTTCATCCGCCACTTCGACACCTGGCTCACCGAGCGCGGCCGCCGCCTCATCGGCTGGGACGAGATCCTGGAGGGCGGCCTCGCACCCGGCGCCGCCGTCTCCTCCTGGCGCGGCTACGCGGGCGGCATCGCGGCCGCCGAGGCCGGGCACGACGTCGTCATGTGCCCGGAGCAGCAGGTCTATCTGGACCACCGTCAGCACGGCGGCCCCGACGAGCCGATGCCCATCGGATACGTCCGCACCCTGGAGGACGTCTACCGCTTCGAACCCGTGCCGCCGTCCCTGAGCGAGGAGGCGGCCCGGCACGTCCTCGGCACCCAGGCCAACGCCTGGTCCGAGGTCATGCAGAACCGGGCCCGCGTCGACTACCAGGTCTTCCCCCGCCTCGCCGCCTTCGCCGAGGTCGCCTGGTCGGCCCTGCCCGCCCCGGACGAACGGGACTTCGCCGGATTCGAGCGCCGGATGACCGCCCACTACGCCCGGCTCGACGCCCTCGGCGTCGGCTACCGGCCGCCGTCCGGACCGCTGCCCTGGCAGAAGCGCCCCGGCATCCTCGGACGCCCGATCGAGGGAACACCCCCGAACGTGTGAGCCCGGCCCCGACCCGCTCTCCCGCCACCACGGCCCCTGCGACCGTGGTGGCGGCGGCCGTTCGAAGGGGGCGGCCCCGGTAACGGAGAAAGCCGTACGGAGATGCGTAAGACCGGCAAAGGGTGCTCACCGCCGAACCGGCGCGAAAACGGGACCATTACCCTGGCCGTGGACGGATACACCCTTCGCGGACCTGCGCGTCGGGCCGGTCCGAAGATGTGCCAGAGTTGCCACGTCCGGGCTTCGAGCACGTACCGTACGGCGAAACAGGCGGGAGCGCCGGGACACGGGAAGGGGCAGCTGGGTTGACCACGCACGCACCGCAGGCGACGCAGTCCGTGACGCTGCCTGCCTCGCTGGACGAGGCGGTGGCGGCACTCGGCGCCATGCCGGCCGCCGTCCCCGTGGCAGGCGGCACGGACCTGATGTCGGCCGTCAACAAGGGGCTCCTGCGCCCCTCCGGTCTGGTCGGACTCGGCCGGATCAGCGAGCTGCGCGGCTGGCACTACCAGGACGGGCACGCCCTGCTGGGCGCCGGCCTGACCCACGCCCGCATGGGGCGGCCCGACTTCGCCGCCCTGATCCCCGCGCTCGCCGCCTCCGCCCGCGCCGCGGGCCCCCCGCAGATCCGCAATGCCGGCACGCTCGGCGGCAACATCGCGACCGCCGCCCCGACCGGGGACGCGCTGCCGGTGCTCGCCGCCCTGGAGGCCGAGCTCGTCATCGCCGGACCCGGCGGAGCCCGCCGCGAGATCCCCGTCTCCCACCTGCTGGCCGGCCGCGAGATGCTGGAGCCCGCCGAGCTGATCGGCTTCGTCCGGGTGCCCCTGCTGCACGCCCCGCAGGTGTTCCTCAAGGCCACCGGCCGCACCGGACCCGGCCGCGCCACCGCCTCCGTCGCGATCGTCCTCGACCCGGCCAGGCGCGGAGTGCGCTGCGCGGTCGGCGCCATCGCGCCGATGCCGCTGCGCCCGCTGGAGGCGGAGCACTGGATCGCCTCGCTGATCGACTGGGACGGGGCGCGCGGCCTCGCGCCCGACGCGCTGGCCGCCTTCGGCGAGTACGTCGCGGCCGCCTGCGTCCCGGACCCCGGACCATCCGCCGACGGGGGAGAGGCGCCACCGCCGTCCCCCGCCGTACTGCACCTGCGGCGCACCGTCGCCGCGCTCGCCCGACGCGCGCTGGGGAGGGCACTGTCGTGAGCAAGGAGAACCCCGCCGAGCAGCACGGGGGCTGGCAGCCGACCCCGCAGGGCGACTACGACGGCGACGCGACGGCCTTCGTCCAGTTGCCGCCGGAGGACCTGGCGGACATCCCGCTGGCCGCGCCCGGCCACGGCTACACCCCGCCGATGATCCTGCCGCTGACCCCGGTCGCCGGCCTCGACCCGGCGGCCACCGGCAACTGGACCGTCCGGACCCCCGACCAGCAGCCCGCGCCCGACGCGGTGCACTGGCCCGACCCGAACCAGCAGTCCGGCTACGGCTACCCGCACCCCGAGGCCGAGCAGCAGGCCGGCTCGTACCAGGAGCCGTACGGCACGGACCCGGCCGCCACGGCCCAGTGGCCGGTGGACACCTCGTCCTGGCCGGCCCCGGCCGCCGCGCTCTCGGACGACTCCGGCGAGCTGTACACCCCGCCCCCCGTCGCCGACTGGTACGCGGACCGCCCGGCCACGCTGCCGGGCGGCGCCCCGGCGCCCTGGGCGGTGCCGGACGCGGCCGAGGCCGCGGAGCCGGAGGCGGGTGGGCCCGCCGATGTCCCGGCCGACGCGGGGGCCGGCGTCTCGGCCGATGGGCTGTCAGGCGTCCCGGCCGATGGAACGGTGGGCGTCACGGCCGACGCCCTGGCCGCAGGCCCGGCTGACACGCCCGCCGGCGCCCCTGCCGAGAGCGCTCCCGAGGTGGCGGAGCCCGCCGACGGCGAGCGGCCCGCCCCTGGCCCGGAGGCGGAGGACGTCCCGGCGGCGCCCGGCGCCGAGCCGGCCCCCGAGCCCGTGTGGGCGGCTCCCGACCTGGCGGGCCAGGACGAGGAGCCCGTCGCGGACGCGGGCGCCGAGGCCGACGCGGACCACGGCACAGCGGCGCCCCCGGCGCCCGACGCACCGGAGGGGCCCTCGCTGCCCAGCGAGCACCCCGCCGCCTCGTACACGCTGCGCGTCAACGGCGTCGACCGGCCCGTCACGGACGCCTGGATCGGCGAGTCCCTGCTCTATGTGCTGCGCGAACGCCTCGGCCTCGCCGGCGCCAAGGACGGCTGCTCGCAGGGCGAGTGCGGGGCGTGCAACGTCCAGGTGGACGGCCGGCTCGTCGCCTCCTGCCTGGTCCCCGCCGCCACGACCGCCGGCAGCGAGGTCCGTACGGTTGAGGGCCTGGCCGTCGACGGTGAACCGTCCGACGTGCAGCGGGCGCTGGCCGACTGCGGCGCCGTCCAGTGCGGCTTCTGCATCCCCGGCATGGCGATGACCGTCCACGACCTCCTGGAGGGCAACCACCGCCCCAGCGAGCTGGAGACCCGCCGCGCGCTGTGCGGCAACCTCTGCCGCTGCTCCGGCTACCGGGGCGTCCTGGACGCGGTCAACGAGGTCATCGCGGCCCGCGAGGCCGCCGAGGAGACCGGGACCGACGAGCCGGAGGAGCCCCGCATCCCGCACCAGGCGGCGCCGGGCGCCGGTAGTGTGCAGGCCCACCAGCAGGACGGAGGCATGGCGTGAGCAACGACGCGGCCGGCGCCACCCCCACGACGATCAGCATCCCGTCGCCGGCCGGCCCGGGCGGACCCGAGGCCGAGCAGCCGCGGCTCGGCATCGGCGCCTCGCTGCCGCCGGCCGACGCCCGCGCCAAGACCGAGGGCACCTTCCCGTACGCCGCCGACCTGTGGGCCGAGGGCCTGCTCTGGGCGGCCGTCCTGCGCTCCCCGCACGCACACGCCCGCATCGTCTCCATCGACACCTCGGGCGCCGTCGAGATGCCCGGGGTGCGCGCGGTCGTCACCCACGAGGACGTCCCGGGCGAGGCCCTGTACGGCCGCAAGGTCGTGGACCGCCCCGTCTTCGCCTCCGACCTGGTCCGCCACCACGGCGAACCGATCGCCGCCGTCGCCGCCGACCACCCCGACACCGCCCGGCTCGCCGCCGCCGCGATCGCCGTCGAGTACGAGGTGCTGGACCCGGTCACCGACCCGGAGAAGGCGTTCGAGGCCGAGCCCCTGCACCCCGACGGCAACCTCATCCGCCACATCCCGCTGCGCTACGGCGACCCGGAGGCGGCCGGCGAGGTCGTCGTGGACGGGCTCTACCGCATCGGACGCCAGGACCCCGCCCCGATCGGCGCGGAGGCCGGGCTCGCCGTGCCCCGCCCGGACGGCGGCGTCGAGCTGTACACCGCGTCCACGGACCCGCACACCGACCGCGACCTGGCCGCCGCCTGCTTCGGCCTCGAACCGGAGCGGGTCAAGGTCGTCGTCACCGGCGTGCCCGGCGCGACCGGCGACCGCGAGGACCCCGCCTTCCAGCTGCCGCTGGGCCTGCTCGCCCTGCGCACCGGCTGCCCGGTCAAGCTGGCCGCCACCCGCGAGGAGTCCTTCCTCGGCCACGCCCACCGCCACCCCACCCTGCTGCGCTACCGCCACCACGCGGACGCGGAGGGGCGCCTGGTCAAGGTGGAGGCCCAGATCCTGCTGGACGCCGGCGCCTACGCGGACGCCTCCTCGGAGTCCCTGGCCGCCGCGGTCGCCTTCGCCTGCGGCCCGTACGTCGTCCCGCACGCCTTCATCGAGGGCTGGGCCGTCCGTACGAACAACCCCCCCTCCGGCCATGTCCGGGGCGAGGGCGCGATGCAGGTCTGCGCCGCCTACGAGGGCCAGATGGACAAGCTGGCCGCGAAGCTGGGGATCGACCCGGCCGAGCTGCGCATGCGCAACGTGCTGGCCACCGGCGACATCCTGCCGACCGGGCAGACCGTGACCTGCCCCGCGCCCGTCGCCGAACTGCTCACCGCCGTCCGCGACCACCCGCTGCCCGCCCTGCCCAAGGACGCCCCGGAGGACGACTGGCTGCTGCCGGGCGGACCCGAGGGCGCGGGCGAACCGGGCGCGGTGCGGCGCGGCGTCGGGTACGCGCTGGGCATGGTGCACATGCTGGGCGCGGAGGGCGCCGACGAGGTGTCCACGGCCACGGTCCGGGTCCACGACTCGGTCGCCACCGTCATCTGCGCGGCCGTCGAGACGGGCCAGGGCTTCTCCACGCTGGCCCGGCAGGTCGTCCAGGAGACCCTGGGCGTCGAGGAGGTGCACGTCGCCTCCGTCGACACCGACCAGCCCCCGGCCGGCGCGGCCACGCACGGCCGCCACACCTGGGTCTCCGCCGGAGCGGTCGAACGCGCCGCGAAGATGGTCCGCACCCAGCTCCTCCAGCCCCTGGCGCACAAGTTCGGGATGTCCACGGAGCTGCTCCAGATCGCGGACGGCAAGATCACCTCGTACGACGGGGTGCTCTCCACGACCGTGTCGGAGGCGCTGGACGGCAAGGAGCTGTGGGCCACCGCCCAGTGCCGCCCGCACCCCACCGAGCCGCTGGACGAGTCCGGGCAGGGCGACGCCTTCGTGGGCATGGCCTTCTGCGCGGTCCGCGCGGTGGTGGACGTCGACATCGAGCTGGGCTCGGTCCGGGTGGTCGAGATGGCCGTCGCCCAGGACGTCGGCCGCGTCCTCAACCCGTCCCAGCTGGCGACCCGTATCGAGGCGGGCGTCACCCAGGGCATCGGCGCCGCCCTCACCGAGAACCTCCGCACCGCCCGCGGCCTGGTCCGCCACCCGGACCTCACCGGCTACGCCCTGCCGACCTCGCTGGACGTCCCGGAGATCCGCATCGTGAAGCTGGTCGAGGAGCGGGACGTCCTCGCCCCGTTCGGCGCGAAGCCCGCCTCGGCGGTCCCGGTCGTGACCTCCCCGGCCGCGGTGGCCGCCGCGGTCCGCGCGGCGACCGGCCGCCCGGTCAACCGCCTCCCGATCCGCCCGCAGGCAGCGGTGGCGGCGCCGAAGGGCTGACGCGCCCCGCACACGGAAACCGCCCGCCCCTCGGCCCGAGGGGCGGGCAGTTCGTTCGTGGAGACCGTGACCGGATTCGAACCGGTGTAACTCGAGTTGCAGTCGAGCCCCTGAGCCTCTCGGGCACACGGTCCTGCGTGGTGTCGCTGGACCGACCGTAGGCCCGGCCGCACGGGCCGCTCAAGGGTTCCGGTGACCGTGCAACACGACTGCCATACGCCGTTCACGTCCGGCTCGGGGGGCGTAGGACCAACGGCCGAGGGCAGGGCCGACCACCGACAGGGTTCATCAGGCGTTTCGCCCCTTACCCTTGGCTCATGACCGCCCTGGAACCGCGCGACGCCGACGTCCCGCGCCTCATCGAAGACGTCGACACCCCCGCCCCGGCGGGGCCCGTGCTGCCCGAGGGCATTCTCGGGCGGACGTACCGGGCGCTCAGTATCGGCATCGTCTCCGTCGTGTTCCTCATCGCCTTCGAGGCCACCGCCGTGGGGACCGCGATGCCGGTCGCCGCGCGTGAGCTGCACGGCATCCCGCTGTACGCGTACGCGTTCTCGGCGTACTTCACCACCAGCCTCTTCGCCATGGTGCTGTCCGGGCAGTGGGCCGACCGGCGCGGCCCGCTCGCCCCGCTGGCCACCGGGATCAGCGCGTTCGCGGCGGGGCTCCTGCTGTCCGGGACCGCGGGCTCCATGTGGATGTTCATCGCGGGCCGCGCCGTCCAGGGGCTCGGCGGCGGGCTGGTGATCGTCGCGCTGTACGTGGTGATCAGCCGCGCCTATCCGGAGCGCCTGCGGCCGGCGATCCTGGCAGCGTTCGCCGCGAGCTGGGTGATCCCCTCGGTCGTCGGGCCGCTCGCCGCCGGAAGCGTCACCGAGCACCTGGGCTGGCGCTGGGTCTTCATCGGCATCCCGGTCCTGATCGTCTTCCCGCTCGCCCTCGCGCTGCCCGAGATCCGGCGCATGGCGTCCGGGCCGGCGGACCCGGCGGCCCCGGTGGAGGCGTACGACCGCCGGCGCATCGCGCTCGCGCTGGGCATCTCGCTGGGCGCCGGGCTGCTCCAGTACGCCGGCCAGGAGCGGAACTGGCTCTCGCTGCTGCCGGCCGCCGCCGGGGCCGCGCTGCTCGTCCCCGCGATCCGGGGCCTGCTGCCCCACGGCACGTGGCGCGCGGCGCGCGGGCTGCCCGCGGTGGTGCTGCTGCGCGGGGTCGCGGCCGGGTCCTTCATCGCCGCCGAATCGTTCGTCCCGCTGATGCTGGTCACCCAGCGCGGCATGTCCCCGACCCTGGCGGGCCTCTCCCTGGCGGCGGGCGGCGGCACCTGGGCGCTGGGCTCGTACGTGCAGTCCCGGCCCCGCCTGGAACCGCACCGCGAGCCCCTGATGGTCGGCGCCATGGTCCTGGTCGCCCTGTCCATCGCGGCGGCCCCGGCCGTCCTGATCGCCTCCGTGCCGGTCTGGACCGTGGCGGTCGCCTGGGCGTTCGGCTGCTTCGGCATGGGCGTGGTGATCGCCTCCACCAGCGTGCTGCTCCTGAAGCTGTCCGCCCCCGAGGAGGCCGGTGCCAACTCGGCCGCCCTCCAGATCTCCGACGGCCTCTCCAACGTCCTCCTGCTGGCCGCGGGCGGCGCCGCGTTCGCCGCCCTGGGCGGCGGCACGATGGACGCCACGGAGACGGCCGCCACCTCCTCCCATCCGGCGGCCTTCGCGGTCGTCTTCTTCCCGATGGCAGTGGTCGCCCTGGCGGGAGCGTGGGTGGCGGGGCGGGTGCGGGAACGGTGAGTGGTACCAGTCTGGCCCCACCCGCCCGTTCTTCGACGGCAGCAAACGCACCGCCTGGCTGTCCGGTGTCACCTTCCTCGCCATGTACGGGGCCGACCTCCGGCCCGACATCGACGCGGCGGAACGCCTGGTCATCGCGGTCGCGACGGGCGAGACGGACGACGTGAAGGCCATCGCCCAGGGGCTGGGCGACCTGGTGACCGCCCCTGTGTGAGAGCCGTCGCACTTACGTGTGCGGTGGCGCGGAACACGGCGGTGCGGGGCACTCGCCCCGGTAGGGTGGCCCGGTTGTCGTATCGCGTGCGGTGCCGGTCCGGCCCGTGCGGACAGCACCCACGTACCCGAGAGACCCGAACCGGAGACCGTGACTACTACCGCCTCCCACCACCTCTCACCCGCCTTCCCCGGCCGCGCCCCCTGGGGCACGGCCGGAAAGCTGCGAGCCTGGCAGCAGGGCGCCATGGAGAAGTACATCCAGGAGCAGCCGCGCGACTTCCTCGCCGTCGCCACCCCCGGCGCCGGGAAGACCACCTTCGCGCTGACCCTCGCGTCCTGGCTGCTGCACCACCACGTCGTGCAGCAGGTCACCGTCGTCGCGCCCACCGAGCACCTGAAGAAGCAGTGGGCCGAGGCGGCCGCCCGGATAGGGATCAAGCTCGACCCCGACTACAGCGCCGGGCCGCTGAGCAAGGAGTACCACGGGGTCGCCGTCACCTACGCGGGCGTCGGCGTCCGCCCGATGCTGCACCGCAACCGCTGCGAGCAGCGCAAGACCCTGGTCATCCTCGACGAGATCCACCACGCCGGTGACTCCAAGTCCTGGGGCGAGGCGTGCCAGGAGGCGTTCGACCCCGCGACCCGGCGGCTCGCCCTCACCGGGACGCCCTTCCGGTCGGACACCAACCCGATCCCGTTCGTCGTGTACGAGGAGGGCAACGACGGCATCCGGCGCTCCTCCGCCGACTACACCTACGGCTACGGCAACGCCCTGGCCGACGGTGTCGTGCGCCCCGTGATCTTCCTCAGCTACAGCGGCAACATGCGCTGGCGCACCAAGGCGGGCGACGAGATCGCGGCCCGGCTCGGCGAGCCGATGACCAAGGACGCCATCGGGCAGGCGTGGCGTACCGCCCTGTCGCCCACCGGCGACTGGATCCCCAACGTGCTGAGCGCCGCCGACAAGCGCCTCACCGAGGTCCGCAAGGGCATCCCGGACGCGGGCGGGCTCGTCATCGCCACGGACCAGGAGTCGGCGCGCGCGTACGCCAAGATCCTGAAGAAGGTCACCGGCGAGTCGGCCACCGTCGTGCTCTCCGACGAGAAGGCCGCCTCGAAGAAGATCGACAAGTTCAGCCAGGACGACTCGCGCTGGATGGTCGCCGTCCGCATGGTGTCCGAGGGCGTCGACGTGCCGCGCCTGGCCGTCGGGGTGTACGCGACCACCATCTCGACCCCCCTCTTCTTCGCCCAGGCCGTCGGCCGCTTCGTACGCTCCCGCAGGCGCGGCGAGACCGCCTCCGTCTTCGTGCCCACCATCCCGATGCTCCTCGACTTCGCCAACGAGATGGAGGTCGAGCGGGACCACGTCCTCGACAAGCCCAAGAAGGGCAGCGACGAGGAGAACCCGTTCGCCGAGGAGGACAAGCTCCTCGCCGACGCGGAGAAGCTGGAGGACGAGGAGACCGAGGAGCAACTGCCCTTCGAGGCCCTGGAGTCCGACGCGGTCTTCGACCGGGTGCTCTACGACGGCGCCGAGTTCGGCATGCAGGCGCACCCCGGCAGCGAGGAGGAGCAGGACTACCTCGGCATCCCCGGGCTCCTCGAACCCGACCAGGTCCAGTTGCTGCTCCAGAAGCGGCAGACCCGGCAGATCGCGCACAGCCGGCAGAAGCCCGCGTCCGAGGCCGACCTCCTGGAAAAGCCCGCCCAGGACCGCCCGGTCGTCACGCACAAGCAACTCCTCGGCCTGCGCAAGCAGTTGAACACCATGGTCTCCGCCTACACCCACCAGAGCGGCAAGCCGCACGGCGTCATCCACACCGAGCTGCGCCGGGTCTGCGGCGGACCGCCGAGCGCGGAGGCCACCGCCGGGCAGATCGAACAGCGGATCAAGAAGGTCCAGGAGTGGGCCACCCGCATGCGGTGACCCGCGCACGAAGCGCACCAGGCCCCGGAACCCTCGCGACAGGGTCCCGGGGCCTTGTCGTGAGGCTCGCGGAGCCCTGTCGAACAAGGAATCGGCCGAAAAAATTTTCACGGTGAGTTAACCGTGGTTCACATCCGGTCTACGGAGCGTCGCGGGAGAGTCGGCCGACCTGGACGCGCGTAGATGCGCGATGAACGGTCCGCGCGCCGCTGACCGGCACTTATGCTCGTACGGCGCAACCGGGTTTTTGAGGGAGACCGGATTCTGGACGAGGGCTTCCGCTCAGCGGACTCCCTCGCTACTGTCCCAAAAATGTGAACGCCCCGTGGCAATGTGGCCGCGGAGCGCAGCCGGTGCCTTGGCCAGGCCGGCGGCCTCTCCGTGCGTCGCCCCGGGACCGGTGGCGCACATCCCACGGGACAGCCGCGGCCGCTCACCACGGAGGAGAGGGCGTCGTGACCGCGGAGACCTCCCAGACGCTCGACAGAGGACTGCGTGTCCTCAAACTGCTCGCCGACACCGACCACGGCCTGACGGTCACCGAGCTGTCCAACAAGCTCGGCGTCAACCGCACCGTGGTCTACCGTCTGCTCGCCACGCTGGAGCAACACGCCCTGATCCGCCGCGACTTGGGCGGCCGGGCACGGGTGGGTCTCGGCGTCCTGCGCCTGGGCCGCCAGGTCCACCCCCTCGTCCGCGAGGCGGCGCTTCCGGCGCTGCGCTCGCTGGCCGAGGACATCGGGGCCACCGCCCACCTCACCCTGGTCGACGGCTCCGACGCGCTGGCGGTCGCGGTGGTCGAACCGACCTGGACCGACTACCACGTCGCCTACCGGGCGGGCTTCCGCCACCCGCTGGACCGGGGAGCCGCCGGCCGGGCGATCCTCGCCGCCCGCCAGAAGCCGGTGGGCGAGACCGCGTTCACCCTCACCCACGGCGAACTGGAGGCGGGCGCGAGCGGTGCGGCGGCGGCGCTCATGGGCGTCACGGGGGTGGAGGGCAGCGTCGGCGTCGTCATGCTGGCGGACTCCGTCCCGGAACGCGTGGGACCCCGGGTGGTGGACGCGGCCCGCGAGGTCGCCGACGCGTTGCGCTGAGCATTTCAGCCCGTCCGGCGTTTGAGGACGGAACCGGCTCGCCGGGGGAGCGGCGCCCCTGGCGGGCCGGGGCGCCGGACGGCCGCACGTTAGATTGGGCCGGTGTCCAGACAACGCCTCGCCCTAGCCGCCCTCCCCGTCGTCGCCCTCCTCGGCACAGCCGCCTTCGCGCCGCTGCCGTTCACGCTGGCGCAGCCCGGGACGACCGCGGACGTGCTCGGGGAGGACCACGGCACCCCGGTGATCAGCATCGAGGGCGCGCCCACCCGGCCCACCGAGGGCGAGCTGCGGATGACGACGATCGTGGCGACGGGCCCGAAGGCGGACGTCGGCATCGGGGACGTCGTGGACAGCTGGTTCCGGACGGACCGGGCCGTGCTGCCCCGCGACTCCGTCTACCCGACCGGCGGCTCCGAGAAGGAGATCGAGAAGCACAACCTGGACGACATGGCGAAGTCCCAGGACGACGCCGTCGACGCCGCGCTGAACTACCTGGGCCGCAAGCCCGGCTCGGTGGACGTCACCCTGCACCTGGCGGACATCGGCGGCCCCAGCGCCGGACTCTTCTTCGCGCTCGGCATCGTGGACAAGCTGGACGGCGACGGCTCGGGCGGCGACCTCACCGGCGGCCGCACCGTCGCGGGCACGGGCACGATCGACGCGGACGGCACGGTCGGCGCGGTCGGCGGGGTCTCGCTCAAGACGCAGGCGGCCCGGCGGGACGGGGCGACCGTCTTCCTCGTACCGAAGGCGGAGTGCTCGGAGGCGAAGTCCGAGCTGCCGAAGGGGCTGCGGCTGATCCCGGTCACGACGCTGAAGAGCGCGGTGAACTCGTTGCGGGCCCTGGATCACGGCGGCGAGATCCCCGGCTGCTGACCGGGAACGGCGCCCGACGGCTCACCCCTTCTTGATGAACCCCTCCTCGATCAGCCAGTCCTTCGCCACGTCGTGCGGGTCCTGGCCCTCGACGTCCACCTTGGCGTTCAGCACCTGGGCGACTTCCGTGTTCAGCCGCTTGCTGAGCGGATCGAGGAGGCCGGCGATCTCCGGGTACTTCTCCAGCGTCGGGGTGTGCACCACGGGCGCCGCGTTGTAGTTGGGGAAGAAGTGCTTGTCGTCCTCCAGCACCTCCAGGTTCATCGCCTTGATGCGCCCGTCCGTGGTGAAGACCTCGCCGAGCAGGCAGGAGTCGGACTTGGAGACCTGGGTGTAGATGATGCCCGCGTCCATCTTCTTGATGTTGGACGCCGGCAGGGACATTCCGTACGCCTTCTCCATGCCGGGCAGCCCGTCGTCGCGCGAGGCGAACTCGTTCTCGACGCAGACCGTCACCGCCGACGGGTTCTTCTTCGCCAGGGCGGCGACGTCGGAGAGCGTCTTCAGGTGGTACTTGGCGTTGTTCTTGGCGCTGATGGCCAGCGCGTACGTGTTGTTGAGGGTGGACGGGCGCAGCCAGGTCACCCCGTTCTTCAGGTCCGCGTCGCGCACCGCCTTCCACTGCTCCATCGGGTCGGCGATCGGCTTCGCGTGCCCGAGGTACGTGATCCAGCCGGTGCCCGTGTACTCGTACTCGGCGTCCGCGTCGCCCTGGATGACCGCCTCGCGGGCGCTGATCGAGCTCGGCAGGTTCGTCCGGTCCAGGACCTCCGCCCCGGCCGCCTTGAAGATCAGCCCGATCATCTGGCCCAGGACGATGTTCTCGCTGAAGTTCTTCGAGGTGACGGTCAGCGACGCACCGTCCAGCGGCTGCCCCTGCCCGACCGACCCGGGCACCACGTCGTCCACCATCGGCGACCCGCTCTTCAGCCCGCACCCGGCCAGCACCAGGGACAGCGCGGCCCCTGCCGCCAGAGCCCCACGCATCCGCGTCCTCATCGCCCCACCTCCAGGCCGCGCGGGGTCAGCGCCACCTCGGCCAGCGAGGCCAGCCAGTCCACCAGGAGCGCCAGCACCACCGTCAGGACCGAGCCGAGCACCAGGACCGGCATGCGCTGGGTCTGGATGCCCGAGGTGATCAGGTCGCCCAGCCCGCCGCCGCCCCCGAAGGTCGCCAGGGTCGCCGTGCCCACGTTCAGCACGAGCGCGGTCCGCACCCCGGCCAGGATCAGCGGTACGGCGAGGGGGAGTTCGACCTTGGTCAGGGTGCCCATCGCCGACATGCCGATGCCGCGCGCCGCCTCGACCATGTTCGGCTCGATCGCCTTGAGACCCGCGACCGTGTTGGATAGCACCGGCAGCACCGCGTAGATCACCATGCCGGTGATGGCGGTGGACGGGCCGATGCCGAGCCAGATCACCAGCAGCGCCAGCAGACCGATCGCCGGGGTCGCCTGCCCGATGTTGGCGATCGCCGTCACCACGGGCGCCGCCTTGGTCAGGCCCCGCCGGGTCAGCGCGATGCCCAGCGGAATGGCGATGATCAGCACCCAGAACGTGGAGATCGCGGTCAGCCTCACATGCTGCCACCAGCGCACTTCGACCGTGTCCCCGGCGATCGAGTTCTCCGCGATCGAGTCCAGGTCCACGTTCTCGATCCACACGTACGTGAGGACCAGCACGACGGCCAGGACCGCCGGGAGCACCACCAGCTTGCGCCAGGTGATCCGGCGCGCCGGTTTCGCCGGCTGCGGGACGGGCTCGGCCTCCTCCTCGTCGCGGAAGGCGTGCCCCTTCACGTCGTGCTCGCCCGGCGGCCGTTCGCGGCCCGGCGCGCGGGAGGAGCCGGACGGGGAGTCGGGGGTCATGCGCCCGCACCGCCCTCCAGCTCCTCGGCGGTCTGGTGGACCCGCAGCTCCTCCAGGTCGTGCTGGTGCTCGATGGCGGTGAGCCGGTCCGCCTCCAGGAGCTCGTGCACCGAGTTCATCAGGGTGTGCATGTCCACGACCCCGGTGAACTCGCCGCGCCGGCCGGTCACCGCGACCCGCCCGCCGCTGTCGGTGAGCACCGCCTCCAGCGCGTCGTGCAGGGTCGCGTCCCGGGTCACCGTGTCGTGGACCAGCTGCCCGGCGCGCGCCAGGGAGCCCCGGGCCCGCATCAGGTCGCCGCGCCGCAGCCACTTGTAGGGGCGGCCCCGGCGGTCCAGCATCAGCAGCTCGTTGTGCGAGCCGCTGCGCAGCTTGTTGAAGATCGACTGGAGCGGGTCGTCCACCGTCACGGTCGGGAAGTCGGCGATCTCCACCTCCCGGACCCGGGTCAGGTTGAGCCGCTTCAGCGCCGCGCCCGCGCCGACGAAACCGGAGACGAAGTCGTCCGTCGGGTTGGTGAGGATGGCCTCCGGGGTGTCGAACTGCGCGATGTGCGAGCGCTCGCGCAGCACCGCGATCCGGTCACCCAGCTTGATCGCCTCGTCGAAGTCGTGGGTGACGAAGACGATCGTCTTGTGCAGCTCGTGCTGGAGCCGGATCAGCTCGTCCTGGAGGTGGTCGCGGGTGATCGGGTCGACCGCGCCGAACGGCTCGTCCATCAGCAGCACCGGCGGGTCGGCGGCCAGCGCCCGGGCCACGCCCACGCGTTGCTGCTGCCCGCCGGAGAGGGCGCGCGGATAGCGGCCGTGGAACTCGCGCGGGTCGAGCCCGACCAGGTCCAGCATCTCCTCGACCCGGTCCTTCACCCGGGACTTGGACCAGCCCACCATCTTCGGCACCAGGGCGATGTTCTCGGCGACCGTCATGTGCGGGAAGAGCCCGGAGGACTGGATGGCGTACCCGATCTTCCGGCGCAGTTTCACCGGGTCGATGTCGGTGACGTCCTCGTCGTCGATCCGGATCCGGCCCGAGGTGGGCTCGATCAGCCGGTTGATCATCTTCAGCGTGGTGGACTTGCCGCAGCCGGAGGGGCCCACGAAGATCACGGTCTCGCCGGCCTTGATCTCCATGGAGACGTTCTCCACGGCGGGGTTCGGGTTGCCCGGATAGCGCTTGGACAGGTTCTCCAGCTGGATGGCGGCGCCGGAGGTGGCCGCCGGCTCCGGCACGGTCTCGGTCGCGGTCTCAGACACGGATCCCCCTGGGGATGGTGAGCCGGCCCAGCAGGACGTACGCGGCGTCGAAGAGCAGGGCGAGGATGACGATGCCGAGCGTGCCCGCGAGCACCTGGTTGATCGCGTTGGCGCTGCCCAGCGAGGCGATGCCCCGGAAGATCTCGTTGCCGAGGCCGGGGCCGGAGGCGTACGCGGCGATGGCGGCGATCCCCATCAGCATCTGCGTGGAGACCCGGATGCCGGTCAGGATCGGCGGCCAGGCCAGCGGCAGCTCCACCTTGAGCAGCCGCGCGGTCCGCGACATCCCGATGCCCTTCGCCGCGTCCACCAGGGCCGGGTCGACGCCGCGCAGACCCACGATCGCGTTGCGAACGACGGGGAGCAGCCCGTACAGCGTCAGCGTGATCACCGTGGGCGCGACGCCCAGGCCGACCAGCGGAATGAGCAGACCGATGGCGGCCAGGGACGGGATGGTGAGCACGGTCGCCGTCGAGGTGATCGCCACCGAGGAGCCCCAGCCGCTGCGATAGCTGACGACGCCGATCAGGACACCGAGCGCGGTGGCGATGACCATGCACTGGAAGACCGCGCTGACGTGCTGGAAGGCGTCGGTGAGCAACTGCTGATGACGGTTGGCCACGTACTCCCAGAAGCTCATCCGTCCTCCTCGGCTCAGTCGGTGTCCCGCGCCGCCTGTTCCACGAGCGGGATGACGCGCAGCGGTACGGCGTTCTCCATGACGATGGCCGTGGAGGCCCGGACGATGCCATCAAAGCCGACAACCCGGTCGATCACCCGCTGGAGATCCGCGTTGGACCGGGCCACGAGCCGGCACAGCATGTCCCCGTGCCCGGTGGTGGTGTGCAGTTCCAGGACCTCCGGTACGCCGCTCAAGTGCGCCCGTACGTCGGCGCCTTGGCCCTGTTTGATCTCCAGCGTCGCGAACGCGGTGACTGGATAGCCGAGGGCCGCCGGATCGACGTCCGGACCGAAACCGCGGATGACGCCATTGGACTGAAGGCGGTCCAGGCGCGCCTGCACCGTCCCGCGTGCCACGCCCAGCCTGCGCGACGCCTCCAGGACGCCGATCCTGGGTTCACGCGCGAGCAGCACGATGAGCCGCCCGTCGAGTCGGTCGATCGCCATGCGGGCCTCCGGGGCGGTGTGATGGGCACCATGTACAGATAGTCCGGCCATCATGGCGAACCGCTGTACAGATTGACCAGTGATTACGGGAACTGTTGCGCACCTTGCGGAGTGGCGGGAACCTCTGGGCATGACAGAGACGATGCACAGCACCCCTGAGACGTCCCGGCAGGCCGACCCCTTCCCCGTCAAGGGGATGGACGCCGTCGTCTTCGCCGTGGGCAACGCCAAGCAGGCCGCGCACTACTACTCGACCGCCTTCGGCATGAAGCTGGTGGCCTACTCCGGCCCCGAGACCGGCAGCCGCGAGACCGCCAGCTACGTGCTGACCAGCGGCTCCGCCCGCTTCGTCCTCACCTCCGTCGTGAAGGCGTCCACCGACTGGGGCCACTTCCTGGAGGACCACGTCGCCGCGCACGGCGACGGCGTGATCGACCTCGCCATCGAGGTCCCGGACGCCCGCGCGGCGTACGCCTACGCCGTCGAGCACGGCGCCACCGGCATCGAGGAGCCGTACGAGACGAAGGACGAGCACGGCACCGTCGTGCGCGCCGCCATCGCCACGTACGGCAAGACCCGCCACACGCTGGTCGAGCGCTCCGGCTACGACGGCCCGTACCTGCCGGGCTACGTCGCCGCCACCCCGATCGTCGAGCCGCCGGCCAAGCGTTTCTTCCAGGCCATCGACCACTGCGTCGGCAACGTCGAGCTCGGCCGGATGAACGAGTGGGTCGCGTTCTACAACAAGGTCATGGGCTTCACGAACATGAAGGAGTTCGTGGGCGACGACATCGCCACCGAGTACTCCGCGCTCATGTCCAAGGTCGTCGCCGACGGCACGCTCAAGGTCAAGTTCCCGATCAACGAGCCGGCCATCGCGAAGAAGAAGTCGCAGATCGACGAGTACCTGGAGTTCTACGGCGCCGCCGGTGTCCAGCACATGGCGCTCGCCACCAACGACATCGTCGCCTCGGTGAAGGCGATGCGCGCCGCCGGTGTGCAGTTCCTGGACACCCCGGACTCGTACTACGACACGCTCGGCGAGTGGGCCGGCGAGACCCGGGTGCCGGTCGAGACCCTGCGCGAGCTGAAGATCCTCGTGGACCGCGACGAGGACGGCTACCTGCTGCAGATCTTCACCAAGCCGGTCCAGGACCGCCCGACCGTCTTCTTCGAGATGATCGAGCGCCACGGCTCCATGGGCTTCGGCAAGGGCAACTTCAAGGCCCTGTTCGAGGCGATCGAGCGCGAGCAGGAGAAGCGCGGCAACCTCTGACGCGGGGCATGAGCAAGGGGCGGGCCGCTTTCCGGCCCGCCCCTCCTCCTTGTACGTCAGTGAACGGCCGCCGCCGGTGCCGGTGACGGCTGTACGGGGGCCTGCGCGACGGCCGCCGCAGGTGCCTGCGGGGCCGGGGGCTCCGGGGCCGGGGGCGGCTGCATGTCCGCCGGGCCGCCCGCCGGAGGCTCGCCCAGGCTGTCCAGCGCCTCCCGGGCCAGCGGCGCGTCCAGCGGCGAGAACTTCGGGTTGGTCCGCAGCGCCCCCTCCAACTGGCGGCGCGCCGAACCGTAATCGCCCAGCGCGCGCTGCACCATGCCCAGGTGGTACGCGTACGAGGCGTTCTGCCCGCCCGAGTCCACCGCCCGCTGCGCGTACTCCAGCGCCCCCTCCGAGTCGCCCGACCGGTGCAGCGCCCAGCCCAGCGCGTCCGCGACCGCCGGGCTGCGGTGCCCCCGCTCCCACTCCGCCCGCAGCAGCCCCACCGCCGCGTCCGCGTCGCCGTGCGCGGCCTCGAAGCGGCCCAGCGGCAGCGACTCGTCCACGCCACGCGCCCTGCCCCGGTCCAGGGCCGCCCGCAGCTTCTCGTACTGGCCCACCGAGTCGCCGTCGAGCCCCAGCGACTCGTACAGCTCACCCAGCTCAAGGAGGTAGGCCGGGCGCGGCGACTTCGCCAGGGCGGCCTGGTAGTCCCGCACGGCCTCGTCGCTGCGCCCGAGGGCCGCCAGCGCCCGCGCCCGCCCGGCCAGCGACGGGTGGTGGCCCTTCTCGACCCGCAGCGCCGCCCCGTACTGCGCCACGGCCTCCTTCGGCTCGCCCCGCTCCCAGGCCAGGTCGCCCAGCCTGGCCAGGCAGGCGGCCTTCTCGGCCGGCGTCCTCGCCCGGTTCGCCGCGTCCTGGGCCGTGGCCAGTGCGTCCTCGCGCCAGCCCCGGTCGCGGTACATCTCGGCGGCCCGGCCCAGTGCCGGGACCCCGGCCCGCAGCTCGGTGAACCGCTCCACCGCCGTGATCGCCGACTTCTGGTCGCCCAGGCCGTTGTAGGCGTCGATCAGCTGCGGGTAGACCGTCCACTCCTTCGGCCGCCGCGCCCGGACCGTCTCCCCCCACTTCTTGGCGGTCACGAAGTCGCGGCGGGCGTTGGCCAGGGAGGCGAGGCCCACCCAGGCGGCGGTGTTGCCGCTCTCGCCGGGACGCACTTCCAGCGACCGCTTCAGCGCCTGCTCGGCCCGGGTGTAGTACGCGGGGTCGGCGGCCCGCCGTCCCGCCTCCACGTACGCCGACCCCAGCACCGCCCAGGAGTCCGCGTCCGAGGGGTGCGTGCCCACCCACTTCTGCCGGTCCCCGATGAGCGCCGTCAGATCGGCGAGCGCGGCGGGGGAGCCGGCGGCCGTCGCGCTCATCGCCCGCGAGACCGGGCCGGACGCGGGCGGTGCCGCGTCCTTGTCGTCGTCGGGCACCGCGACCACCGCGCCCGTCACCAGGACCGCGCCCGCCACGATGCCGAAGGCGGCCCGGCGCAGCGTCGTACGCATCGTGGGGAGCGGCGGCTCGGCCAGGGACGCGGGGTCCGGCGGGGACGCGTCCGGGGCGGGCCAGTCGGTGTCGAAGGAGTACTCGGGCCCGGAGGCCCCCGGGGGCTGCTGAGGCGTGAGATCCATGCCGCTCACTGTGCGGCAGTATGAAGATCACACCGGGCCTTGGGATCGCCACCGCAGACGGGTTCACACCAATGGGCCCGGGTGCCACGCTTGGATCATGGACGCTCTCCTCGAACAGCTGCGGGCGGGACTTCCCGCCGGGGCCGTGCTCAGCGACCCGGACGTCACCGCCTCCTACGCCCACGACATGGCGAGCTTCTGTGAGGCCGGGACCCCCGCCGTCGTCGTGCTCCCGCGCACCGTCGAACAGGTCCAGCACGTCATGCGCACCGCCACCGCGCTGCGCGTCCCGGTCGTCCCGCAGGGCGCCCGCACGGGCCTGTCGGGCGCCGCCAACGCCACGGACGGCTGCATCGTGCTCTCCCTGGTGAAGATGGACCGCATCCTGGAGATCAGCCCCGTCGACCGGGTCGCCGTGGTCGAGCCCGGGGTGATCAACGCGGTGCTGTCCCGCGCGGTCGAGGAGCACGGCCTGTACTACCCGCCGGACCCCTCCAGCTGGGAGATGTGCACCATCGGCGGCAACATCGGCACCGCATCCGGCGGCCTGTGCTGCGTGAAGTACGGGGTCACCGCCGAATACGTCCTCGGTCTCGACGTCGTCCTCGCGGACGGGCGCCTGCTCAGCACCGGCCGCCGCACCGCCAAGGGCGTCGCCGGATACGACCTCACCCGCCTCTTCACCGGCTCCGAGGGCAGCCTCGGGATCGTCGTGAAGGCCGTCCTCGCCCTGAAGCCCCGGCCGCCCCGGCAGCTCGTCCTGGCGGCCGAGTTCGCCGACGCGGCCGGCGCCTGCGACGCGGTCTGCCGGATCATGGAGGGCGGCCACACCCCGTCACTCCTCGAACTGATGGACCGTACGACCGTCCAGGCGGTCAACCGGATGGCGAACATGGGCCTCCCCGAAACCACCGAGGCCCTGCTGCTCGCCGCCTTCGACACCCCGGACCCGGCCGTTGACCTCGCCGCCGTCGCCGCCCTGTGCACCGCCGCCGGCGCCACCGCCGTCGTACCGGCGGAGGACGCGGCCGAGTCCGAGATGCTGCTCCAGGCCCGGCGGATGTCGCTGACCGCGTTGGAGGCCGTCAAGCCGGCGACGATGATCGACGACGTCTGCGTACCGCGCTCGCGGCTGGGCGCGATGCTGGCGGGCACGGCGGAGATCGCCGAGAAATACGGCCTCACCATCGGCGTCTGCGCCCACGCGGGCGACGGCAACACCCACCCCGTCGTCTGCTTCGACCCCGCCGACACCGACGAGTCCCGGCGGGCCCGCGAGTCCTTCGACGCGATCATGGCGCTCGGCCTCGCCCTCGGCGGCACGATCACCGGCGAGCACGGGGTGGGCGTGCTGAAGAAGGACTGGCTGGCCCGGGAGCTCGGCGAGACCGGCGTGGAACTGCACCGGGGCATCAAGCAGGCGTTCGACCCGCTCGGGCTGCTCAACCCGGGCAAGGTGTTCTGACCGGCCCCGGCACCCGCTCCTCAACTCTCCCCGTCCTGCGACTCGTCCGACGGCCACGGGTCACTCATCCACAGATCGTCGGCCGGCAGCGGCGCGAGGAGCTCGGCCAGTCCCTCGTCGATGCCGAGCCGTTCGGTCTCCGTACCCGGCGGCACCACGCGCAGGGTCCGCTCCACCCAGACCGCGACGGCCGCGGACGGCACCTCCAGCAGCGCGTTGCCGTCCGGGGACGTCAGTGCCACGCAGATGACGCTGTTCCCGTCCACCTTGGTCGGCCAGATCCGCACGTCCCCCTGCCCGCACGGCCGGAACACCCCCTCCACCAGCAGGTCCCGGGCGAACGTCCAGTACACCGGCGAGTCCGAGGTGATGTGGAAGGTGATGTGCACCGCGTACGGGTCCTCCGTGCGGTACGTCAGCCGGGCCGGTACGGGGATGCTGCGCTCGGGCGACAGGACCAGCTTGAGCTCCAGCTCGCGTTCCACGACAGTGTGCATGACGGCGTCCTTCCGTTCTCCGGGGCCGCTCCCACGACCGGCCCGCACAGGTGAGAGCGGTCCGCGGGCCATCCATTACGCGACTTCCCGAAAAAAGTTCGCGTGACCGGAAAGTGGGCCAAACGCCCGGACCGGCCCGGGAGTACGCGCCTGTCTGGTAGATGTGGACCCCTGTATTGAGGCCGCGAAGAGATACGGGACCACGGTGATGAGCGCCCCAACCCCGGCACCCGGTGACGAGAGCCCCCGCGAGGGGTACTACCCCGACCCGTCCATCCCCGGTTACGTCCGCTACTGGAACGGCGCCTCCTGGGTGCCCGGCACCAGCCGCCCGGCCCCGGAACAGGCGGAGCCGGCGGTGGTCGAGGAGACCGGCCCCGTCTTCCTCGACGAGGAGGGCCACGAGGGCGGCCGCCCCGAACCCGCCATCGCCTGGCAGGCCGACGCCTCCCACCAGTCCGGCTTCGCCGGGGATCGGGACCACCGTGTCTCCTGGGGCGGCTCAAAGGCCCCGGAGCCCCCGGCCCCCGAGGACGCGACGCCCCCCGCGCAGAGGGTTCCGTCCTCAAACGCCGGACGGGCCGGGTTGCAACAGGCCGGGCTTCAACGCGCTGAAGAGCAACGGGCTGAGGCGCAACCTGCTGGATTGCCCGAGCGTTCCCGGCCGCATCAGCCGCATCAGCCGCATCAGCCGCATCAGCCGCATCAGCCGCATCAGCCGCATCAGCCGCATCAGCCGCATCAAGCCCGTCGAGGGGGTACCTCCCCTGCCGTTCAGGCCATGGGGGAGATTGAGGACGCAACCGGTACGCCAAAGCCCGCCGCGCCCGAGGGGACCCTCACCCTCCGCACGCTCGACGCGCGCCCCGTGCCACAGGCGCGCCCCGTGCCACAGGCGCGCCCCGTGCCACAGGCGCGCCCCGCGCCACAGGCGCCCTGGAAGCCCCCCGCCAACGACCCCTTCCGGGACCTCATCGCGGCGCGGACCGAGGGCCGCCCCGCCCCGCTCGGCAAGCGGTTCGCCGCTCGGCTCATCGACACCGTGGTGCTGGGCGCGCTCACCGCCGTGGCCGCCGTGCCGCTGGCCGGCCGGGCCGTGGACCACATCGACGGGAAGATCGACGCCGCGCAGCAGACCGGCGAGACGGTCACCGTATGGCTGCTGGACTCCACCACGGCCGCTCTGGGCGGCGCCGCACTGGGGGTGTTCCTCGTGCTGGGCGTACTCCTCGACGCGCTGCCGACCGCGAAGTGGGGCCGTACGCTCGGCAAGAAGCTGTGCGGCCTCGACGTACGGGACATCGAGTCCCACGAGACCCCCGGCTTCGGCGCCGCGCTCCGCCGGTGGCTGGTCCACGGCGTGCTGGGCATCCTGGTCATCGGGATCGCCGACGTGCTGTGGTGCCTGGTGGACCGGCCGTGGCGCCAGTGCTGGCACGACAAGGCGGCCCGGACCTTCGTCGCGGGCCCCCAGCCGCCGTCCGGCCTCTGACGGCCCGTCCCCCGAACGCACCTGAGCCGTTGCGGGGGCCGGGGCCCCGCGATGCACTGCCCCCATGAGCAACGATCAGCCGCCGCCCGGTCAGCCCCCCGAGGACGACCCGTTCAGGAAGCAGCCGCCCGGGGACCAGCCGCCGCCGTCGTCCGGCTCGCCCTACGGCGGCAGCGCGCCGCCTCCGCCCCCGCCGTACGACCCGGGGCCCTACGGTGGCGGCGGTCCGTACGGCGGTGTGGACCCCCTGGCGGGGATGCCGCCGCTCGCGGAGCCCGGCAAGCGCATCCTGGCCCGGCTGATCGACCTGCTGATCATCTCGATCCCGCTGTACCTGATCTCCCTGCCCTGGGGCGGCGCGGTCGGGGTGTCGGACAGCAACGGCAACGACGACGACGTCAGCGACATCTTCGCCCAGACCTACAGCGGGCATCAGCTGCTCTGGTCGCTGATCGGGCTCGTCTGCTACGTCGCGTACGACACGTACTTCACGCACAAGGACGGCCGCACGCTCGGCAAGCGGCTGCTGAAGATGCGGGTCGCGATGCTCAACGACGGCAGGGTGCCGGACACCGGTGCGGCGTTCCTGCGGGCCGTGGTGCTGTGGCTGCCGGCGCTGCTGTGCTGCCCGTGCCTGTGGTGGCTGATCAACATCGTGCTGATGTTCACGGACAAGCCCTACCGCCAGGGGCTCCAGGACAAGGCGGCCAAGACGGTGGTGGTCACCGTCAACTGAGGCTCGGCCCGGGCGCGGCCGGCACTCAGCGCCGGCTCTGCGCGGAGACGGGCGCGCGCTCCTCGTCGCGGGCGGCGGGCACGGTGCCACGGTGCGCGGACACCGGGGCGGCCGTCCCCGCCGTCTTCGGCGCGTGGCGGCGGGGCTTCGCGGGTACGGTGACGGACACCGCGAGTCCGAGGGCGAGCGCGACCGTGCCGACGGCGGCGACACCGATGCCCGAATCGGTGCGGAACAGCAGCAGCATGGCCAGGGTCGAGAGGACGACGGTGAGCGAACCGTAGGAGAGCTGTGCGGCAGTAGGACGCGGCATGGCGTTTTCCGTCCTCGGGACGTCGGATGGGCGGTCTCTCAACACGGTCGCGCTGTCAAGCGACTCTATGACGGTGGATGCCCGGGAGGAACGGGTGGTAAGCGTAACCTAACCCACAGTGCCGGTGCATGGGGGGCGCACGGAGTCATCCCCCGCGCCTCTGGGTCGAGTTGACGCGCCGGTGGATCGCCGACGCCGCGTCCGCATACCGGAAAGATGCTCCTGCATAGTGCACTTGCTCTGTTCAAGTCAAGGTCTGTCTTTTCTTCCGTAACTCCGGTCGAATGTCGTCACTTGTGACGCGTTTCCGCGCGCGGCCTCTCCACACTCCCGGGCCGTCGCCGCGGGCGCCGGGGAGGACTGCATCACGTGATCATTAAGAGACGGGCGCTTCGGGCCGGAGCGGTTGCCGTGGCTCTGGCCGCGACCGCCGCGACCGCATCCGCCTTCGCCACCGCTCAGGCAGATGACCAGGCGTCGGGTACCGCTGCCTCCATCGACCGCCGGGACCCGGGGTCGGCCAAGGGCAACAACCACGACCTGGACGGCCCGTTCAGCAAGCAGCAGGCCGCTCAGCGCCAGGCTGCCCTGGAACAGGTCATATCCGGTGACAAGAAGGTCTCGTCGCGCGGAGGCTCCAAGGTCGTCAAGCTCGACAGCAACAAGTACGTCGAGCTCGGCCGTGAGAAGACCGACAAGATCTTCACCGTGCTGGTGGAGTTCGGCGACAAGGTCGACGACACCACCACGTACGACCCGGACGGCGCGGGCCCCAAGCCCCCCGTCAAGAAGTACGGCGGCACGCCGGGACCGCTGCACAACCAGATAGCCCAGCCGGACCCGAAGAAGGACAACAGCACCGCCTGGCAGGCCGATTACAACCAGGCCCACTTCCAGGAGCTGTACTTCGGCGAGGGCGCCGGCAAGCACTCCCTGAAGACGTACTACGAGAAGACCTCGTCCGGCCGTTACTCGGTCGACGGCGAGGTGTCCGACTGGGTCAAGGTCCGCTACAACGAGGCGCGCTACGGCTCGAACTACTGCGGTTCGACCAACTGCGCCAACGCCTGGGACATGATCAAGGACGGCGTCAACGCCTGGGCCGCGGACCAGAAGGCCAAGGGCCGCACGCCCGAGCAGATCAAGACGGACCTGGCGCAGTACGACCAGTGGGACCGTTACGACTACGACAACGACGGCGACTTCAACGAGCCCGACGGCTACATCGATCACTTCCAGATCGTGCACGCGGGTGAGGACGAGTCCGCCGGCGGCGGCGTCGAGGGCACCAACGCCATCTGGGCGCACCGCTGGTACGCGTACGGCACCAACGCCGGCGCCACCGGCCCGGCGAACAACAAGGCCGGCGGCACCGAGATCGGCGACACCGGCATCTGGGTCGGCGACTACACCGCGCAGCCCGAGAACGGCGGCCTGGGCGTCTTCGCCCACGAGTACGGCCACGACCTCGGTCTCCCGGACCTGTACGACACGACCAACACCGCCGAGAACTCGGTCGGCTTCTGGTCGCTGATGTCGGCGGGCTCCTGGCTCGGCACCGGCAAGGACAGCATCGGGGACATGCCCGGTGACATGACCGCCTGGGACAAGCTCCAGCTGGGCTGGCTGAACTACGCCGAGGCCAAGGCCGCGACGAAGTCCACCCACAAGCTGGGCGTGTCCGAGTACAACACCAAGGACAAGCAGGCGCTCGTCGTCGAGCTGCCGGAGAAGGCCGTCACCACCGCCGTCACGACGCCCGCCGAGGGCGCCAAGCAGTGGTGGAGCGACATGGGCGACAACCTCAGCAACACGCTGTCGCGCCCCGTCGACCTCACCGGCAAGTCCAAGGCGTCCCTGGACCTCCAGGGCTGGTGGGACATCGAGAAGGACTACGACTACCTCTACACCGAGGTGTCCACCAACGGCGGCACCAGCTGGACCGCGATCGACGGCACCGCCGACGGTCAGCCGATCCCGCGCGACGCCAGTGACAAGCCGGCCCTGACCGACGTCTCCGGCAAGTACCAGAAGCTGTCGTACTCGCTGGACGCCTACGCGGGCCAGAAGATCGACATCCGCTTCCGCTACGCCACCGACGGCGGCGCGGGCGGCGTGGGCTTCGCGGCCGACACCATCTCGGTGAACGCCGACGGTGCCGCGCTCTTCTCGGACAACGCCGAGGATGCCGACAGCGGCTGGACCAGCAAGGGCTTCTCGCGGGTCGGCAAGTCGTTCGAGAAGGACTACCCGCAGTACTACCTCGCGGAGAACCGTCAGTACGTCAGCTACGACCAGACGCTCAAGACGGGCCCGTACAACTTCGGGTTCTCCAAGACCCGTCCGGACTGGGTCGAGCACTTCCCGTACCAGAACGGTCTGCTGGTCTGGCTCTGGGACACCTCCCAGAAGGACAACAACGTCTCGCAGCACCCGGGCCAGGGCCTGATCCTGCCGGTGGACGCGCACGCCAAGCCGCTGAAGTGGGCGAACGGCGCGGTCATCCGCAACAAGATCCAGCCCTTCGACGCGCCGTTCAGCTGGTACCCGACGGACGGCTTCACGCTGCACCTGGCCGACCAGGCCGTGAAGATCAAGCCGCAGCTCGGCGTCCCGTCGTTCAACGACCACACGGGCACCTACTGGTACCAGGAGAACCCGACCGGAAGCGTCAAGGTTCCTGACACCAACACCAAGATCACGATCGTCAGCGAGCCGCTCAGCGGCGACACGATGACCGTCCAGGTCGGTGCCGCACACAAGTAGAACCGCATCACCGCAGGTCACAGCATGATCGGCCGTCGCCCTCTAGCGGGCGGCGGCCGATCGTGTTTAGGTGCCCCTGTTCACTTTCTTATTGACACGATGTCTCACGGGGGAGCGCGTACGCATGGCAGGCGGAGGATTCAGCAAGTTGCCGAACGGCAGTGTGGTCGTCGCGATCACCCTGCCCACCCCGGCGGAGGGCCCGGGCCCGGGCGCCCCCGTCCGGGTCCTCGTGCACGCGGCGAACCGGGCCCGCGCCCTGACCCGGCTGCGCAACCTGGGCCTGCGCGCGGTCTACCTGCGGGGCAACGCCGAACCGCCCACCCCGGACGAGATCACCGCCGTCCTGCACCACCCGGACGGCGTCCTGTGGCGCGCGAGACCCGGCTGCGCGCAGGAGCTCTGGCACCCCATCCGCGCCCTGCTCAGGCCCGCGGCGCCCGCCGTACCGGCCGGCCGGGGCTGACCCGGGCGCTCAGACGACCGGGCTGCCGGTCAGCGTCACGCCCGCGCCGTGCAGCTCGGCCAGCGCCCGCTCCGTCGTCGCCTCGGCCACGCCCGCGGTCAGGTCCAGCAGCACCTGCGTGGCGAAGCCCTCGCGGACGGCGTCCAGCGCGGTCGCGCGCACGCAGTGGTCGGTCGCGATGCCCACCACGTCGACCTCGCGGACGTCCCGCTCGCGCAGCCACGCGGCGAGGCCGGTGCCGTTCTCGTCCAGCCCCTCGAAGCCGCTGTACGCCGCCGCGTGGGCACCCTTGTCGAACACCGTGTCGATGGCCCCGGAGGCGACCGCGGGAGCGAAGTTGGGGTGGAAGCCCACCCCCTCCGTACCGGCCACGCAGTGCGGCGGCCAGGAGTGCTCGAAGTCGGGGGCCGACGAGAAGTGGTCCCCCGGGTCGATGTGGTGGTCCCGGGTGGCCACCACGTACCGGTAGGCGGGGCGGCTCTCGCCGATCAGGTCGGTGATGGCGGCGGCGACATCGGCACCTCCCGCCACGGCGAGGCTCCCGCCCTCACAGAAGTCGTTCTGAACGTCCACGACGATCAAGGCGCGGTGCATGGTGGCTGTCCTTCGGGGAGTGGGGAGCGGTACGGGGGACGAACCCGAGCCTAAGGGCTGTCCCGTCATCCCTGGCGGGCGCACGACGACAGCTGGCGGCCCCTCGCTGCGTTGTCGGAAACGCCCGCATACATCCAGTATGCGGACGCTCCTTCGCCTTGCGAGGCACCGCATCCGGCGCCGCGCGCTGATCCACCAGGGACGACGGGACAGCCCTTGGGGATTCCAGCGGGTCGATCAGGCGCGCCCGCGCGCAATCGGCGCGGTCACCGCATATCGGGCCGACGTGCACGATCAGGCCCGTCCGGCCATGGAGCACCAGGCGTCACCCCGGAGCACCCGGGGCCGCACGACGCGCCGTCACACGTACTCCGTGGGAATCACCGCCTCGCCGCGCGACAACTGCATCGCCGACAACGGCAGCCCCGCCCGCGCCGCGATGTGCCGGTCCCGCGCGGCGTCCAGCGGCTCACGGGCCACCACCTCGCCGCCCCGGACCAGCTCCACCAGCAACTGCCGCCCGGCCAGCTCCTCCGGCACCGGGCCGGTGCCGATCACCTCGGCCTCGGCCACGCCGTCCTCGTCCAGCCGACGCGCCGCCCACTTGCGGCCGCCCTTGGACGACTTCGCGCCCATCGACTTCTTCGCGACCGGAAGCAGCTCGTCGGCCGGGTCGCCGGACCCCGCGCGGGCGACGAGCTTGTAGACCATCGAGCACGTGGGGTGCCCGCTGCCCGTGACGAGCTGCGTGCCCACCCCGTACGCGTCCACCGGCGCGGCGGCCAGCGAGGCGATGGCGTACTCGTCCAGGTCCGAGGTCACCACGATCTTCGTCCCGGTGGCGCCCAGCTCGTCCAGCTGCTGGCGCACCCGGTGGGCGACGAGCAGCAGGTCGCCCGAGTCGATCCGTACCGCACCCAGCTCGGGCCCGGCGATCTCGACCGCCGTACGGACCGCCTCGGCCACGTCGTACGTGTCGACGAGCAGCGTCGTCCCGCGCCCCAGCGAGTCCACCTGGGCGCGGAAGGCGTCCCGCTCCGAGTCGTGCAGCAGAGTGAAGGCGTGGGCGCTCGTGCCGACCGTCGGGATGTTGTAGCGGAAGCCGGCCGCCAGGTCGGAGGTGGTGTCGAAGCCGCCGACGTACGCGGCACGCGCCGAGGCGACCGCCGACAGTTCGTGCGTGCGCCGCGCGCCCATCTCGATCAGCCGGCGCCCGCCCGCCGCCGCCGACATCCGGGAGGCCGCCGCGGCGATGGCCGAGTCGTGGTTGAGGATCGAGAGGATCACCGTCTCCAGGAGCACGCACTCGGCGAACGAGCCCTCGACCCGCAGGACCGGCGAGCCCGGGAAGTACACCTCACCCTCCGGGTAGCCCCAGATGTCGCCGCCGAACCGGTAGTCCGCCAGGTAGTCCAGCGTCGGCCCGTCCACGATCGCCTGGTCGCGCAGGAAGCCGAGCATCTCCTCGTCGAAGTGGAAGTTCTCCACCGCGTCCAGGACCCGTCCGGTGCCCGCGACGACGCCGTAGCGCCGCCCCTCCGGCAGCCGGCGGGTGAACGCCTCGAAGACGGAGTGCCGCCCGGCCGTCCCGGCCTTCAGTGCGGCCTGCACCATCGTGAGCTCGTACTGGTCGGTGAAGAGCGCTGTCGACGGCACGCCGACCCGTCGCCCGAGGTCCGCAGAGTTCATGCCGGGGATGCTACCCCTATTTCGTCAGAGTGACGAGATGGGGGTCCCGAGGTGGGGCCGTTTGTGCGCCGGGCCACTGCGAGTGGCAGCATGGGACAGGTGAGCGTCGCCCCTACAGAGATCGAACGTCCCGAATCGGCCGAGGACCACCTCGTCGTCCCCGAGCCCGACGTCCCCTGGGTGACGCTGGTCCACAACGACCCGGTCAACCTCATGAGCTACGTGACCTATGTCTTCCAGGCGTACTTCGGCTACTCCAAGGACAAGGCGCACAAGCTGATGCTCGACGTCCACCAGAAGGGCCGCGCCGTCGTCTCCAGCGGCAGCCGCGAGGAGATGGAACGCGACGTCCAGGCCATGCACGGCTACGGGCTGTGGGCCACGCTCACCCAGGACCGCAACTAGCACCGCGACCGGCACCGCACCGCACGGCCCACCCGTACCGCCCGACCATCACCATCGGAGAGAACCCATGGCCGGCCACTTCGAGGCCACTCCCGGCGGCGGCGCGGCCGTCGCGCTCGACGAGGTGGAGATCGCGATCCTGCGCTCCCTCGCCGTCCAGCTGCTCGAACTCATCGGCCCCGGCGACGAGCCCGCCGAGGGCGAGGACCCGCTCGCCGCGCTCTTCGCCGAGGGCCCCAGCGAGCCGCCCGCCGACCCGGCCCTGGCCCGCCTCTTCCCCGAGGCGTACGGCGACGAGGACGACGAACTGCGCGCCGCGTCCGCCGAGTTCCGCCGGTTCACCGAGAACGACCTGCGCACCCGCAAGCGCGAGGACGCGCTCGTCGTCGTACGGACGCTGGACGCGCTGACACCCGCCGGCGAGGGCGGCGCCGTGCTGACCCTCACCGCCGACGAGTGCCGCAACTGGCTCGGCTCGCTCAACGACCTCCGGCTCACCATCGGGACCCGCCTGGAAGTCGAGGACGAGGGCGAGGACAGCTCGCTCTACCGGCTCCCGGACAGCGACCCCCGAAAGCCCATGGTCATGGCCTATCTCTGGCTCGGCGCGCTCCAGGAAACCCTGGTCGAGACCATGATGCCGTGACACAGGGCACACGCCCGGTCCCCGTGTTCGCTCAACGGACACTCAAATCCGAATAACGATCGCGTCACCTGAACGGTCTTTTTTGCAGCGCCCGGACCGCCTTGTCCGCTTTTACTTGTGGTGTGCGCCACATGACGTCCGCCGGATCGCCAACACGCCCGTGATAAATCTTCACGACCACCCGGGAACGCCACCCCTGTTCCCGGGTAGGCGCTCTCAGCCGGTAACCACCGGCGGCACTCCATCCGTATCCGGGGGGATCAGGACCTGATCCGCGGCCGAAAGGCGCGGATCGGCGTGGAGAAAGGCGCAACCACATGACATCGGCGCAGATCGACGACAAGGGGCCGGACGGCCCGCACGCCGCAGCCGCGGATGCCGGCACGTCCGCCGAGGGGTACCAGAGAGCACTCGGCGCCCGCCAGATCCAGATGATCGCGATCGGCGGCGCCATCGGCACCGGGCTCTTCCTCGGCGCCGGCAAGGCCATAGCCAAGGCCGGACCCAGCCTCATCCTGGCCTACGCCATCGCCGGCCTGGTCATCTTCTTCATCATGCGCGCACTCGGCGAACTCCTCATGTACCGCCCGGTCTCGGGCTCGTTCTCGGAGTACGCACGCGAATTCATCGGCCCCTTCGCGGGCTTCGTCACCGGCTGGACGTACTGGCTGTTCTGGGTCGTCACCGGAATCACCGAAGTCACCGCGGCCGCCCAGTACATGACGTTCTGGTTCACCATTCCGCAATGGGTCTCGGCCCTGGTCTTCACGATCATTCTGTACGGCGTGAACCTCATCTCCGTAAAGCTCTTCGGCGAGTTGGAGTTCTGGTTCTCGATGGTCAAGGTCACCGCCATCGTCGGCATGATCCTCATCTGCGCCGGAATCCTCACCCTCGGCTTCTCCGACGCCGGGGACACCGCGAGCGTCACCCATCTGTGGTCCGACGGCGGCTTCTTCCCGCACGGCATCAAGGGCACCCTGATGACCCTGCAGATCGTGATGTTCGCCTTCCTCGCCGTCGAACTCGTCGGCGTCACCGCCGGTGAGTCCAAGGACCCCAAGACCGTCCTGCCCAAGGCCATCAACACCGTGCCCTGGCGCATCGCCGTCTTCTACATCGGCGCCCTGATCATGATCCTCTCGGTGGTGCCCTGGACCGAGTTCTCCCCCGGCGTCTCCCCGTTCGTGGAAGCCTTCAAGAAGATGGGCCTCGGCGTCGGCGCCGGCATCGTCAACTTCGTCGTCCTCACCGCCGCGCTCTCCTCCTGCAACTCCGGCATGTACTCCACCGGCCGCATGCTGCGCGACCTCGCGCTCAACGGCCAGGGCCCGAAGTTCTTCACCCGGCTCACCCGCAGCGGCACCCCGCTCGTCGGCACCACCTTCTCCGCGGCGCTCATGCTCGTCGGCGTGTGGGTCAACTACCAGTGGCCCGGCGACGCCTTCACCTACGTCGTCTCCTTCGCCACGATCTCCGGCATGTGGGCCTGGATCATGATCCTGGTCAGCCAGATCCGCTACCGCCGCCTCGCCGAGCGCGGACTGCTCCCGCAGTCCTCCTTCCGGGCCCCCGGCGCCCCGTACACCAGCGGCTTCGCGCTCGCGTTCATCGCCGTGGTCATCGTCATGATGGGCATCGACAAGGACGCCAGGATCTCGCTGTACTGCGCCCCGCTGTGGGCCCTGATCCTCGGCGTCTCCTACCTGGTCCTGAAGGCCAGGAACCCGGACGGCAAGGCGTTCGCGGACCGCGTCAAGCGCTGATCCGCACCTTCCGACCAGCGGCGTCCCACGATGCGGGCCCCCGTGTACCACTCCTCGGTACGCGGGGGCCCGCCGTCCTATCCTGGGCGCCATGCTGACCATCACCCAGACGCTGTACGACCAGATCGTCGCGCACGCCCGCGCCGACCACCCCGACGAGGCGTGCGGCGTCGTCGCCGGACCCGCCGGCAGCGGCCGCCCCGAGCGCTTCATCCCCATGCTCAACGCCGCACGCTCGCCCACGTTCTACGAGTTCGACTCCGCCGACCTGCTCAAGCTCTACCGCGAGATGGACGACCGCGACGAGGAGCCGGTGATCGTCTACCACTCGCACACGGCGACCGAGGCGTACCCCTCCCGCACCGATGTCACCTACGCCAACGAGCCCGGCGCCCACTACGTCCTCGTGTCCACCGCCGACACCGACGACACCGGCCCCTTCCAGTTCCGCTCGTACCGCATCGTGGACGGCGAGATCACCGAGGAGGAGGTCCGGGTCGTGGAGGCGTACCCGGCCGCCTGACCACCTCGGGACCCGCGCCCGGGAGGCCGGGACAGGGCCGGGGCGACCGGCCCTGTCCGCCCACCGAACGCCAACCATCCACCAGGTGAGATCACACTCCGAATCCCCGACCGGGAATCGATACGATGACCGCATGGTTCCCCATGACGTGAGTGACAAGACGCCGGGCTCGCTGCTCGTGGCGCGCCTGCACGTCGACCTGTGCCGCCTCTCCAGCGCGATCTGTACGAACCACCGGTCCGCCGGCCACGAGGCCTGACCCGGCCCACCCCCGGACGCCGCCGACCGGCCGGGCGCCCACCGCACCACGTACCGACCCCGCGCGGGGGCAGAGCCGCACGCCCCACGCCCACCGCCACCACTCCGCTTCGACAGGAGCCCACGCCATGGCCATCGAGGTCCGCATCCCGACCATCCTCCGCACCTACACCGACGGCGCCAAGGCCGTCGAGGGCCAGGGGGACACCCTCGCCGACCTCATCACGGACCTGGAGAGCCGCCACACGGGCATCCGCGAGCGGATCGTGGACGGCGACCAGCTGCGCCGCTTCGTCAACGTCTACCTGAACGACGAGGACGTCCGCTTCCTGGACGGCATCTCCACCAAGCTCAGCGACGGCGACAGCATCACCATCCTCCCGGCCGTCGCCGGCGGCATGAACTGATGCGCTTCGACAGCCCGCTCGCCGCGGTGGGCAACACCCCGCTCGTCCGCCTGCCGCGGCTGTCACCCTCGGACGACGTCCGCATCTGGGCCAAGCTGGAGGACCGCAACCCCACCGGCTCGATCAAGGACCGCCCCGCGCTCCACATGGTCGAGCAGGCGGAGAAGGACGGCCGGCTCACCCCCGGCTGCACGATCCTGGAGCCCACCAGCGGCAACACCGGCATCTCGCTCGCCATGGCGGCCAAGCTCAAGGGCTACCGCATCGTGTGCGTCATGCCGGAGAACACCTCCCAGGAACGGCGCGACCTGCTCGCCATGTGGGGCGCCGAGATCATCTCGTCCCCGGCGGCGGGCGGCTCCAACACCGCGGTCCGCGTCGCCAAGGAGCTCTCGGCCGAGCACCCGGACTGGGTGATGCTCTACCAGTACGGCAACCCCGACAACGCGGGCGCGCACTACGCGACGACCGGCCCGGAGATCCTCGCCGACCTCCCCTCGGTCACCCACTTCGTCGCGGGGCTCGGCACGACCGGCACCCTCATGGGCGTCGGCCGCTACCTGCGGGAGCACGTCGAGGGCGTCAGGATCGTGGCCGCCGAGCCGCGCTACGACGACCTCGTCTACGGCCTGCGCAACCTGGACGAGGGCTTCGTCCCCGAGCTCTACGACGCGTCGGTCCTGACCACGCGCTACTCGGTCGGCTCCGCCGACGCGGTCACCCGCACCCGCGAACTCCTCCAGCAGGAGGGCATCTTCGCGGGCATCTCCACGGGGGCGGCGCTGCACGCCGCGATCGGTGTCGGCAACAAGGCGGTGAAGGCGGGGGAGACCGCGGACATCGTGTTCGTCGTGGCCGACGGCGGCTGGAAGTACGTCTCCACGGGCGTGTACACCGCGCAGACCACGGAGGCGGCGATCGCCACGCTGCAGGGCCAGCTCTGGGCGTAACCGTTTCGGGGGCGCTGCCCCCGTACCCCCGCTCCTCAACCGCCGGAGGGGCTTGATTCTGCCGCCGTCGCCGCACTTCTGCGGCGGCGGCATTTTCAGCCCCGCCGGCGATCGAGGAGCGGGGTCCGGGGCAGCGCCCCGGTTTCGGGAAGGGGCGGGCAGGGGAACAGGCCCGCCGCCGGCGCCTCCGCCACCCGAACCGGTGACAGCGCAGGTGAGTTCCCCCACAACGAGCCACCCCGAAGGAGCGACCCGCACTTTCGCGCCTTACGCTCAACAAACCGCACCGCGAGAACCGCACGAACCCTCCCCGTTCCCACGTCTCGGAGGTTCACGCTCCATGAAGCTCACCGTCGTCGGCTGCTCCGGCTCGTTCCCCTCCGCGGGATCGGCATGCTCGAGCTACCTCGTAGAGGCCGACGGCTTCAGGCTGCTCCTCGACATGGGCAACGGCGCCCTCGGCGAGCTGCAGCGCCACGTCGGTCTCTACGACCTCGACGCGATCTTCCTCAGCCACCTGCACGCCGACCACTGCATCGACATGTGCGCGTACTTCGTCGTCCGGTACTACCCGCACGGCGGCGACCGCCCTGCCCGCATCCCGGTCTACGGCCCCGAGGGCACGGAGCAGCGGCTCACCACCGCGCACGCGGACACCCCCTCCGACCACGCGATGAGCGAGGTCTTCGACTTCCACACGCTGAAGCCGGGCTGGTTCGAGATCGGCCCCTTCTCGGTGCGTACGGAGAAGCTCCGGCACCCCGTGGACACGTACGGCATCCGCATCGAGCACGGCGGCTCCTCGCTCACGTACTCCGGCGACACCGGCACCTGCGAGGCCCTGGACGAGCTGGCCGAGGGTACGGACCTCTTCCTCTGCGAGGCGTCCTTCGTGCACGGCAAGGAGGACATCCCGGACCTCCACCTCAACGGCCGCGAGGCCGGCGAGCTGGCCGCCCGGGCGGACGTCGGACGACTGGTGCTCACGCACATCCCGCCGTGGACCGACTCCGAGCGCAACCTCTCCGACGCCCGCGAGGTCTTCACCGGCCCGACGGAACTCGCGGCGCCGGGCGCGGTGTACCACCTCTGAGCAGTGCGCTCGTGCGTGTACGACGAAGCCCTCACCTTCCGCCGGGAAGGTGAGGGCTTCGAGCTGTCGGGCCGGACCTACTTGGTCAGGTCCTCGATCTCCTCCTCGGGCTCACGGCCCGGGGTGGTGAGGTTGAACTTGGTGATCGCGAAGCGGAACGTCACGTAGTAGATCGCCGCGAAGACCAGGCCGATCGGGATGATCATCCAGGGCTTGGTGGCGTGGGTCCAGTTCAGCGCGTAGTCGATGAACCCGGCCGAGAAGTTGAAGCCGGCGTGGACGCCCAGCCCCCAGGTGACGGCCATCGCGGCAGCGGTCAGCACGGCGTGCAGCACGTACAGGACCGGTGCGATGAACATGAACGAGAACTCGATCGGCTCGGTCACGCCGGTGACGAACGAGGTCAGCGCCAGGGAGACCATCATGCCCATCACGGCCTTGCGGCGCTCGGGGCGGGCGCAGTGCGCGATGGCGATCGCGGCGGCCGGGAGGCCGAACATCATGATCGGGAAGAAGCCGGACTGGAACATACCGGCGGTCGGGTCGTCGGCCAGGAAGCGCGGGATGTCACCGTGGACGACCTCGCCGGCGGCGTTGGTGAAGTCACCGAGCTGGAACCAGGCGACCGTGTTCACGAACTGGTGCATGCCGATCGGGATCAGCGCGCGGTTGATCAGGCCGAAGAGCGCGGCGCCGCCGGAGCCGAGACCGGTCATCCACTCGCCGAAGTTGGATATGCCGTCACCGATCGGCTCCCAGATCAGGCCGAAGAAGACACCGACGATGACGCCGACGAAGGCCATGATGATCGGGACCAGGCGGCGGCCGTTGAAGAAGCCGAGCCAGTCGACCAGCTTCTTGCGGTGGTACCGCTGCCACAGGACCGCGGAGAGCAGACCCATGATGATGCCGCCGAAGACGCCGGGGTCGTTGTAGGTCGCGGCGGTGTCCGCGCCCTTCTGGATCACGGCCTCGGTGACCGGGAACGCCTGAAGCACCTTGCTGTAGACCAGGAATCCCACGAGGGCGGCGAGAGCGGTCGAGCCGTCCGACTTCTTCGCGAACCCGATCGCGACGCCCACGCAGAACAGGATCGGCAGGGAACCGGTGATCGCGCCGCCGGCGTTGCCGAAGACGGCTGCGACCTTGTCCCACCCGAGCCCGTCGGCGCCGAACACGTCCGGCTGGCCCAGCCGGACCATGAGACCGGCTGCCGGCAGCACCGCGATCGGCAGCTGCAGGCTGCGACCCACCTTCTGCAGGCCCTGGAACAGGCCGGAGCCCCGCTTCTTCGCGGGGGCCGCCGTAGCGGTGGCCGTACTCATCAACTTCCTCCAGTAAGCAAGGCGCCGCCGGGGACAGGGGAATTGGGGTGGGCGACGACTCGAGAAACGTGACGCGCGCGGCTTCACGTGGTCTGGACCACTGAGTGGTGTAGACCAGTTGTAGCACGGTGAGGGTTAGATAAGGAACCTGCAATTTGCGACTACTTCACAGCAGCCCCCGCGTACGCACCGTGACATGCGAAAAGCCCCCGGACCGAACTGGTCCGGGGGCCCGCTCACAAGGTCAGTGACCTTGCGTAAAGGCTACTTCGTGAGGTTCCTTTCGATGTCCTCCTCCACGTCCTCGGGCTCGCGGCCCGGGGTCGGCAGGTTGAACTTCGTGATCGCGAACCGGAAGATCACGTAATAGATCACCGCGAAGCAGGCGCCGATGGGCATGATCAGCCACGGTTTCGTATCCAGGTGCCAGTTGACGACGTAGTCGATCAGACCCGCCGAGAAGCTGAACCCCGCGTGCACGCCCAGCGCCCAGGTCACGCCCATCGACACACCGGTCAGGATCGCGTGCACCCCGTACAGCAGAGGCGCCACGAAGAGGAACGAGAACTCCAGCGGCTCCGTCACACCCGTCACGAACGACGTCAGCGCGACCGACAGCATCAGCCCCGCCACCTCCTTGCGCCGCTCCGGCCGCGCGGTGTGCGCGATGGCCAGCGCCGCCGCGGGCAGCCCGAACATCATGATCGGGAAGAAGCCCGAGGTGAACTGCCCGGCCGACGGGTCCCCGGCGAAGAACCGGGAGATGTCGCCCTGGACGGTGCCGCCGTCACTCCCGGTGAACTCGCCCGCCTGGAACCAGAAGAACGTGTTCAGGAACTGGTGCATGCCGATGGGGATCAGCAGCCGGTTGGCGAAACCGAAGATCGCCGCACCCCAGGCGCCCAGGTCGATCAGCTGTTTGGCGAACGAGGTCAGCGCGTCACCCACCGGCTGCCACAGCAGCCCGAACAACACGCCCAGGATCACGCAGAGGAACGCCATCAGGATCGGGACCAGCCGGCGGCCGTTGAAGAAACCGAGCCAGTCGACCAGCTTGGTGCGGTGGTAGCGCTGCCAGACCACGGCGGTCAGCAGCCCGATGATGATCCCGCCCAGCACGCCCGGATTCTGCGGCAGCCCCTCCGGGACGTCCTTGGTCACCGAACCGTCCACCGGGAACGCCGTCAGCACCCCCCGGTAGACCAGGAAGCCGGCCACCGCGGCGAGCGCGGTCGAGCCGTCCGCCTTTTTCGCGAACCCGATCGCGACGCCGATGCAGAAGAGCAGCGGCAGGCCCAGCTCGCCGTCGAGGATCGCGGTTCCACCGTTGAGGAGGACCTTCGCGAACTTGTCCCAGAAGCGTCCGTGCAGGGAGGAGTCGAAGAGATTGCCGAGGCTGACCAGGAGGCCCGCCGCGGGCAGGACCGCCACCGGCAGCTGCAGGCTGCGGCCGACCTTCTGCAGGCCCTGGACCGGCCCGTTCCACCACTTCCGCTGCGGTAGCGCGGCCGCGTTCGAACTCATCGGCATCCTCCCGGAACACGCCTGGTTTGGCGGTCGTCGCATACTGGTGTAGACCAGTCGCGATACGGTGCGGAGCCCGGCCCGGAAGGCGGGGCGCCGGTGATCGTCATCATTGGGGACCGTGCGGTTGCCCGCCCGAGAAGTTGGGCCAACCGTGCGTTACCGTGACGAAACGGACCCATGGTGGGCCGTCGCACACACATGAGGAACCAGGGAGAAGGCCATGGCCAGCAAGGCTGAGAAGATCGTCGCCGGGCTCGGCGGAATCGAGAACATCGAAGAGGTCGAGGGCTGCATCACGCGCCTGCGCACCGAGGTCGTCGACCCGAGCAAGGTCGACGAAGCCGCGCTCAAGGCCGCCGGCGCCCACGGCGTCGTCAAGATGGGCACCGCGATCCAGGTCGTCATCGGCACCGACGCGGACCCGATCGCGGCCGACATCGAAGACATGATGTGACCACCGCCTGAACCCGCCCCGCAGGCCCCGCCCACCCCGGGCGGGGCCTGCGGCGCACCCGGAAATCGAGACCCCCGCCACCCGATAGGCTCGGCGCCATGTCTCGTATCGACGGCCGCACCGCCGACCAGCTCCGTCCCGTCACCATCGAACGCGGATGGAGCAAGCACGCCGAAGGTTCCGTGCTCATCTCCTTCGGCGACACCAGAGTCTTCTGCACCGCCTCCGTCACCGAAGGCGTACCGCGCTGGCGCAAGGGCAGCGGCGAAGGCTGGGTCACCGCCGAGTACTCGATGCTGCCCCGCTCCACCAACACCCGCGGCGACCGCGAATCCGTACGGGGCAAGATCGGCGGCCGGACCCACGAGATCAGCCGGCTCATCGGCCGCTCCCTGCGCGCCGTCATCGACTACAAGGCCCTCGGCGAGAACACCATCGTCCTGGACTGCGACGTCCTCCAGGCCGACGGCGGCACCCGCACGGCCGCCATCACCGGCGCCTACGTCGCCCTCGCCGACGCCGTCGCCTGGGCCCAGGGCAAGAAGATCATCAAGCACGGCCGCAAGCCGCTGACCGGCACCGTCGCCGCCATCAGCGTCGGCATCGTGGACGGCACCCCGCTCCTCGACCTCTGCTACGAGGAGGACGTCCGCGCCGAGACCGACATGAACGTCGTCTGCACCGGCGACGGCCGCTTCGTGGAGGTCCAGGGCACCGCCGAGGCCGCACCCTTCGACCGTACGGAGCTGGACGCGCTCCTCGACCTCGCCACCGCCGGGTGCGTCGACCTCGCCAAGCTCCAGAACGAGGCCCTGGCCACCACGCTCGGCGCCTGACGGCGAAACCGAGAAGGTAAAGAGGCAACCAAGTCCCGCCCAGCGGCGTCGATACGCATACGGGCGCACGGATCGAACCGTGCGCCCGTCCGCGTATCCGCACCCCGGGGAGGGACCACACCATGCCCGCGCGCCACCGGCTCCACCGCACCGCACTGGCCGTCACCGCCGTACTCATCACCGCCACTGCGGCGGCGGGCTGCGGCGCCCTCGACAAGACGCTCGACTGCGTGCGCACCGCCGACGCCATCGCCACCAGCGTCGACAACCTCCGCCAGGCCGTCTCCAACGCCTCCAGTGACCCCACCCAGGCGTCCGAGGCCCTGGACCAGATCCAGGAGGAGCTGGGCAACCTCGGCGACAAGACGGACGACGCCGACCTCTCCAAGGCCGTGGACGACCTCCGCTCCGGCGTCACCAACGTCCAGGACGCCATCGACAAGGGCGACGCGACCCCGGACATCACCCCGGTCACCGACGCCGCCGGCGAGATCGCCAAGGTCTGCACGCCGTGAGCCGGTGGGGCGGGCCCGGCGATACTGGTCCCATGACCCGCCTCATCCTCGCCACCCGCAGCGCCGGGAAGATCACCGAACTCCACGCGATCCTCGCCGACGCCGGCCTCACGCACGAGCTCGTCGGCGCCGACGCGTATCCGGAGGTCCCCGACGTCAAGGAGACCGGCGTCACCTTCGCCGAGAACGCCCTGCTCAAGGCCCACGCCCTCGCGCAGGCCACCGGTCATCCCGCGATCGCGGACGACTCCGGCCTCTGCGTGGACGTCCTCGGCGGCGCGCCCGGCATCTTCTCGGCCCGCTGGTGCGGCACCCACGGCGACGACAGCGCCAACCTGGACCTGCTCCTCGCCCAGCTCTCCGACATCGACGCCCCGCACCGCGCCGCCCACTTCGCCTGCGCCGCCGCGCTGGCCCTCCCGGACGGCACGGAACGCGTGGTCGAGGGCCGCCTCACCGGCACCCTCCGCCACGCCCCCGCCGGCGACTACGGCTTCGGCTACGACCCGATCCTCCAGCCGGACGGCGAGACGCGCACCTGCGCGGAACTGACCCCGGCGGAGAAGAACGCGATCAGCCACCGCGGCAAGGCGTTCCGGGCACTGGTGCCGGTGGTACGGGAGCTGGTGGGGTGACGCATTTTGTGAATGCGGCAGGCCCGACTCGCCGCTGAGCGAGTCGGGCCTGCCGAGGGGGTACGCGAGGAGGGACTCGAACCCTCACGCCGCTAGGGCACTGGTACCTAAAACCAGCCTGACTACCAATTCCAGCACTCGCGCTTCCCCGGCAGTCTACAAGGGACGTGCCGTCGACCCGAGGGTTTGGGGCGAGCTCGTCTCCTTGGGACGTCGGTTGCGGCACCATGTCTCGGTGAGTGTGTGGCAGTTGGGGCACAGATAGCGCAGGTTCTCAGCTCGGTTGTCGAGCCAGTCACCGTTGATGTGGTCGATCTGAAGCGTGCAGGTTTGCTTCATCCACCGGCCCCGGTTGCCACAGGACGTGCAGCGGTAGGCGACACCGATCTCCTGTAGGACGCGGTGAAGCCTCTCCCTGTTCACGCGTGCCGACCCCGGCGGTCTGACAACCAAGGTCGTCGGCGCGACCGCCTTGGGCTTGGCTGCCTGTTGCGCTGACCAAGGACGACGCCTGAAGTGGCTCGTGTCGAGCTCCAGTCGGAGAACCGCGCGTCGCACGCGGCGGTGATTCGTGTCTTGGACCTCAAGGCCGAGCGCGCGTACGACGTCCGCGTAGCTTGTTGCGTCCGGAATGGCTTTCCTCAGCGCTGCCTCCGGGATGGAAAGGCGTGCCCTCCGGAAGTGCGAAGTGTCGATGCCTCGTCTGCGGAGCAGGGCCGCCAGAGCCGAGCGCGACTGGCTGTCGTCGCTCATTTCCAGGTTTCTGGCCACCCCGCGCACGCTGTCGGCGGTCAGTGCTGCGGCCCGCAGTTCCTCCGTGGTGAAGATCAGGTCCAGCTGTGGGCGGTTCATGCCGGGGAAGTGGCTGACATCGATGCCCGCCGCCGTGATGCGGCGGCCTATGTGAGACAGCGTGCCGGTCGCCGGTGGTGCGCCGAGTTTGACCACGACCTCACGTAGTGACGAGGACGATGCGACGGCCTCGGCGATTGCCGCGTCCGGGTACTTTCGCCATGGACTGCGCTTCGTGAAGTGGCTGGTGTCCAGCAGGTGTCCAGACACCTTCTCCTGGAGTACGCGGCGCTGGCCGCCGCTCGTTTTGAGCCCGAGCCTACGCATGAGGTCCGTCCAGTTCGTCGCCTCTGCGACAGCATCGGCGAGCCGTTGCCGCTCGTACACGTCAGACATGTTCCTGCCCCACTTCAGAACCGCTCCGGCCGTCCGTTCGCGGCCCTCGTACGGAGTAACGAACCGACTATCGGAGCGTCACGTCCGATATCCGACAAGATGCGGAACGGCCCGTACCGCTTCGAGGGGAAGCCGTACGGGCCGTGGCAGGGGCGCAGGGTCAGAACTTCGGGTCCGGGGTCTGGGCCGCGACCAGTTCCGCGGCCTCCTCGCTCGTCTCCACCGACGGCGGGGAGCCCGCCAGGGGCTTGTTCGCGGTCTCCTTCATGCAGGCCACCGCGATCACGCCCACCAGGGCCGCCGCCATCGAGTAGTACGCCGGCATCAGGTTGGAGCCGGAGACGCTGATCAGGGCCGTGATCACCAGCGGAGTCGTACCGCCGAAGATCGACGCCGAGAGGTTGTAGCCCACCGAGAGCGAGCCGTAGCGGACGTTCGTCGGGAACAGGGCCGGGAGCGCCGCCGACATCGTGCCGAGCATGCAGACCAGGGAGAGGCCCAGCATCAGCATGCCGATGATGATCGCGGGGATGCTGCCCTGGCGGATCAGCAGGAACGCGGGCAGCGAGAAGATCAGGAAGCCGAGCATGCCCGTCATCAGGAGCGGCTTGCGGCCGAAGCGGTCGGAGAGCTTGCCGACCTGGCTGATGATCAGCATGAGGAAGACCATCACGCCGAGCAGGATCAGCAGGCCGTGCGTCTCGCTGTAGCCGAGCTCGTCGGAGAGGTACGTCGGCATGTACGACAGCAGCATGTAGTCGGTGATGTTGTACGCGCCGACCAGGCAGATGCAGAGGATCAGCGTGGGCCAGTAGTCGCGGAAGATCTTCGCGAGGTCGCCCTTGGCCGTGGTCTCGACGTTGTCCGCCGCCTCCGTGGCGTGCGCCGTGCCGCCCTCCAGCTTCTGGAAGGCCGGGGTCTCGTCCAGGCGCAGTCGCAGGTAGAGGCCGACGAGGCCGAGCGGGCCGGCGACGAGGAACGGGATCCGCCAGCCCCAGGACTCCATCTGGGTGTCGTCGAGGAGCGCGTACAGCAGCGTCACCAGTCCCGCGGCGCCCACGTAGCCGGCGAGTGTGCCGAACTCCAGGAAGCTGCCGAAGAAGCCGCGCCGCTTGTCGGGGGCGTACTCCGCGATGAAGGTCGAGGCGCCGCCGTACTCGCCGCCCGTCGAGAAGCCCTGGAGCATGCGGAAGAAGATCAGCAGGACCGCGGCCCAGACGCCGATCGTGCCGTGGGAGGGGATCAGGCCGATCGCGAAGGTGCCGGTCGCCATCAGGATCATCGTGAGGGCGAGGACCTTCTTGCGGCCGATCTTGTCGCCCATCGGCCCGAAGAACATGCCGCCCAGGGGGCGGACGAGGAAGGCGACCGCGAAGGTGGCGAACGAGGAGAGCAGCTGGGTCGTGTCGTTCCCGGACGGGAAGAACACGTGTCCCAGGGTCGCGGCCAGGTAGGAGTAGATGCCGAAGTCGAACCACTCCATGGCGTTGCCGAGGGAGGCCGCTTTGACCGCGCGCTTGACCGCCTGGTCGTCCGTGACCGTGATGTCGGTGCGCCGCAGCTTGGGGTTCTGGCGCTTCCGGATGGCACGGAACAGCGCGGGGTGGCGTTTGACCGCTTCAGGGTCGGCCACCTGGTGGGGGTCGGAGGCCGCCATGGCCGGTTCCTTTCCTCGGCAACTGTTACAGGAAAGGCTTCTGCGCGGACATGGCGGCCGCAAACCGGTTCAGCGAAGGAATGGGATGTCCATCACATGATTTCGGCCATTCGGCTCAGTGAATGGCCCGTTTCGGACCGTTCCGTACGGCTCGTGGACGGCCGGCCGTGCCTCAGATCCTGAGGTCCTTGATGATCTTGGCGACATGGCCGGTGGCCTTGACGTTGTAGAAGGCGTGGGCCACCTTCCCCTCCTCGTCCACGACGACCGTGGACCGGATGACGCCCGTCACCGTTTTGCCGTAGAGCTTCTTCTCGCCGTACGCGCCGTACGCCTCAAGGGTCTCCTTGGCCGGATCGCCCACCAGTGTGACCTTGAGGTTCTCCTTCTCGCGGAACTTCGCGAGCTTCTCGGGCTTGTCCGGGGAGACCCCGATGACGTCGTAGCCGGCCTCGGCGAGCAGGTCGAGGTTGTCCGTGAAGTCGCACGCCTGCTTGGTGCAGCCGGGGGTGAGCGCCGCGGGGTAGAAGTAGACGATGACCTTGCGGCCCTTGTGGTCCGCGAGCGAGACGTCGTTGCCGTCGGCGTCGGGGAGGGTGAAGGCGGGGGCGGTGTCGCCGGGAGTGAGGCGCTCGCTCATGGTTCTCCTCGTTGGTGCGTGGGGTCTAAGGGGCCGAGCGTAATGGGGGTGCCGCCGGGTGCGGACGCGGCGGAACTGACAGACTGTCGATGAAGGTTTACCGGACGAGGACCACGGAGGCGGCGCGGTGTCGGATGCCAGGACCCCTGCGCAGATCGAGGCGGACATCATCAGCAGGCGCGAGCAGCTTGCGGTGGTACTCGATGAGATCGGAGTGCGGGTGCACCCGAAGACGATCATCGGTGACGCGAAGGCGAAGGTCGCCGGGACCGTGGACCGGACGGCCGGCCGGGCTTACGTGGCGGTGAACCGGGCGGTGTCGGACGTGCGGGCCCAGTTCGTCTCGGAGACGGGCGGCCCCCGACTGGAGCGCGTGATCCCGGCGGCGCTGCTCGCGGTGGGCGTGGTCGGCCTGGTGGTCGTGTCCTCGCGGCGCGGCAAGCGCTGACCCCTCGCGCGGGCGCGGCCCGGCGCCCGGTAGGTTGCGGGGCGTGAGCGAGAACAGCGACGACAAGCTGCCCATCCGGATGCTGCACGACCGAGTGCTGGTCCGGTCCGAGTCGCCCGAGGGCGAGCGGCGTTCCGGCGGCGGCATTCTGATTCCCGCGACGGCCGCGGTCGGCCGTCGGCTGGCGTGGGCCGTGGTGGTGGCGGTGGGGCAGAACGTGCGGACGGTCGAGCCGGGCGACCGGGTGCTGTTCGACCCGGAGGACCGGGCGGAGGTGGAGGTGCGGGGTGTGGCGTACGTGCTGATGCGTGAGCGCGATCTGCACGCGGTGGCCGCGGACCGGTTCGAGGGGTCGGAGGATTCGACCGGGCTGTATCTGTAGTCGGCGCCGGATGGCGTGTGAGGGCCCGGTGACGGTTGTCACCGGGCTCTTTGCCTGTCCTTTGCTACGGTGGAGGGATCCCGACGAGACGCGCCGTACCGGGTTTCGCAAAGACGACGCGCCCGTGTTGTTCGCGTGTTCTGTCTCGTCGGAGGTGCTGTCGTGGCGTGGGTTCTGCTGGTTGTCGCGGGTCTGCTGGAAGTGGCCTGGTCGATCGGGATGAAGTACACCGAGGGGTTCACCCGGCTGTGGCCGAGCGTGTTCACGGGCCTGGGGATCGTGGCGAGCATGATGCTGCTGTCGCACGCGGCCCGGACGCTGCCGATCGGTACGGCGTACGGAGTGTGGGTCGGGATCGGCGCGGCGGGTGCCGCGGTGCTGGGCATGGTGGTGCTGCACGAGCCGGTGACGGCGGCCCGGATCTTCTTCGTGTGCCTGCTGCTGGTGGCGGTGGTCGGGCTGAAGGCCACCTCGGGGCACTGAGGCCCGCACCGGGCCCGGTTCAGGGGCGGGTGCTGGGGGCCCGTGTGCCCTTGGGTCCGTCGAGGAAGCCGCCGGTGTCGTCGCCGTCGGCGCCCTCGTCGCCGCCGTCGCCGCCGGTGTCCCCGTCCCCGCCCCCGTCCGCGCCGCCCGTGTCCGTCCCGCCGTCGCCGGTGCCTCCGGCCGGGTTGTCCGTGGTGCCGGGGGTGCTGCGCGGGGCGGAGGGGGTCCGGGACGGGGTGGTGGACCGGGTGCGGCGGGGGGTGGCCGAGGGGGTGCGGCGGCCGGTGTCGCCGGGGGCGGTGGACTCGGCGGTGGGCAGCGCGGTGTCGTCCGTGGCCTCCTCCACGTCGAGGTCGAAGTCCGGGGCGGGGGTGCCCTTCAGGGCGGCCCCGGTGTACTGGGCCCAGGTCTCTGCGGGGGCGCCGCCGCCGTTGATGCGGGGGAGGCCGAGTGCGCCGTAGAGGGACTTCTGGGCGCCGGTGTCGGGGTCCTGGCCCATGACGGCGATGACGGTGGCGAGGTCGGGGGTGTAGCCGGCGAACCAGGCGGCCCGGTCCTCCTCGGCGGTTCCGGTCTTTCCGGCTGCGGGGCGGCCCGCGCCCCGGGCGGCGGTTCCGGTGCCGCCCTCGACGACGCTCCGGAGGATCGACGTGGTGGTGTCGGCGGCCTCGCGGCTGACGGCCTGCTTCACCGTGCGGCCGGGCAGGGTGACGTCCTCGCCGTCCTTGGTGACCTTGCTGACCAGGACGTGGGCGCCGTGCTTGCCGTGGGCGGCGAGGGTCGCGTACGCCTCGGTCATGTCGAGGACGCTGGCGGTGGCGACGCCGAGGGCGATGGAGGGGGTGGGGGTGAGGTCGGAGGTGTCCTCGGGGATGCCGAGGTCGATGGCGGTCCGCCGGACCTTCTCGGGGCCGACGTCCTCGGCCATCTGGGCGTAGACGGCGTTGACGGACTTGTCGGTGGCGGTGGACACGGTGATGGGGCCGTAGCTGCGGTCGTCCTCGTTGGCGGGGTCGTAGCCGGTGGGGCCGTCGGGGCCTTCGACCATGCGTTTGTTGGTGCCGTCGTAGATGGTGCTGGGGGTGATGCGGCGGCCGTCCTGGGTGGTGGAGTCGTTGGCGACGGCGGAGGTGAAGACGAAGGGTTTGAAGGTGGAGCCGACCTGGTAGTCGCGGCGGGTCGCGTTGTTGACGTACTGGCGGGTGTAGTCGATGCCGCCGTACATGGCGACGACGTGGCCGTTGGCGGGGTCGATGGAGGCGCCGCCGACGCGGACGTTGCGGTCGGGTGCGCGGTCGTCGTCGGTCTTGGACATGACCTTGTCCTCGACGGCCTCGACGAGGGCGTCCTGCTTCTTGCGCTGGAGCGTGGTGGTGATGCGGTAGCCGCGGGTGGCGAGGGTCTTCTCGTCCAGGATGTCGTTGCCGACGAGGTAGTCCTCGACGGCCTTGACGATGTAGCCGCGCTGTCCGGAGAGGCTGTTGGCGGGCTTGACGGGGCCGGGGACGGGGAAGGTCATCGCGGCGCGCTCGGCGGGGTCGAGCCACTTCTCCTTGACCATGCCGTCCAGTACGTAGTTCCAGCGGGCGACGGCGGCGGCCTTGTTCTCGGGGTAGGCGACGACGTCGTAGGCGCTGGGGGCGTTGAGGAGGGAGGCGAGGTACGCGCCCTGGGCGGTGGTGACGTCGCCGATGTCCTTGCCGTAGTACCCCTGGGCGGCGGCCTGGATGCCGTAGGCGTTGCGGCCGAAGTAGCTGGTGTTGAGGTAGCCCTCCAGGATCTGGTCCTTGGACTGTTCGCGGTTGAGCTTGATGGAGATGAAGAATTCCTTGATCTTGCGGACGACGGTCTGTTCCTGACCCAGGTAGTAGTTCTTGACGTACTGCTGGGTGATGGTCGAGCCGCCCTGTCTGCCCTTGCCGGTGAGGGTGTTCCAGCCGGCCCGGAACATCGCTTTGACGTCGACGGCGCGTTCGGAGTAGAAGTCGCGGTCCTCGGCGGCGAGGACCGCGTGCCGGACGGTGCTCGGGACCTGGGCGAGCTTGACGTTCTCGCGGTTGATGTCGCCGTCGCGGGCGATGACGGTGCCGTCGGCGTACAGGTAGACGTTGGACTGGGCGGTGGCCTTGGCGTTGGCGGCGGGGATGTCGACCAGTTGGTAGCCGGCGATGAAGCCGCCGATGAGGATCAGGGCGATGAGGAGTACGCCGCCGAGGACCATGCGCCAGGTGGGGATGAGCCGCCGCCAGCCGGTGCGCTTGGGGCGCTTGGTCCTGCCGGGCTTCTTCGCGCCGGTGTTCTCGCCTGCGGGCGGGCCTTCACCGGCGGGGGCGGCGGCGTCGGCAGGCAGGTCCCTGGGGGCCCAGCCCGGGGGGTCGGTGTCCCCGTTCTGCTGCTGTGGCTCGTCGCTCATGTCGGTGCAGACTCCTCGGCCGCGGTCAGTTCCCCCATAGTGCCCTTTTCTGGCGCATATCCCTTGGATCGACGGCCGAAAAGCGCTCGCGGCGGCCGTCCCGGCTGGACTAGGGTTCTGCGCTTTGGTGTCCACGCACGGTGCGGCACCCGCGGTCGGGGAGGCGGTTGCTGTGCGGGTCTACGCGGTGGTGGCGGCGGGCGGTTTCCGCCGTTACGCCACCTATCGGATCGAGACGGCGGCGGGGGTGTTCACCAACACCGTCTTCGGCTTCATCCTCGCCTACACGTACATGGCGTTGTGGGACGAGCGGCCCCGGCTCGGCGGTTACGACATGCCGCAGGCGCTCACGTTCGTCTGGCTGGGCCAGGCGCTGCTGATGACCTGCGTGATGATGGGCGGCGGTTTCGAGGACGAGCTGATCGAGCGCATCCGCACGGGCGACATCGCGGTGGACCTGTACCGTCCGGTCGACCTGCAGCTGTGGTGGCTGGCGCAGGACTTGGGGCGGGCGGCCTTCCATCTGCTGGGGCGCGGCATCGTGCCGATGGTGCTCGGCGGGCTGGCGTTCGACCTGGCGCTGCCGGGGTCGGCGGGGCCGTGGCTGGCGTTCCTGGTCTCGGTGGCGCTGGGTGTGGTGGTGAGCTTCGCGATCCGCTATCTGGTGGCGCTGTCCGCCTTCTGGCTGATGGACGGGGCGGGCGCGGCGCAGATCGCCTTCCTGGCGGGGCTGTTCTTCTCGGGGATGCTGCTGCCGCTGAGCCTGTTCCCGGGGCTGCTGGGCGAGGTGGCGCGGCTGCTGCCGTGGTCGGCGCTGCTTCAGGTGCCGGCGGATGTGTTCCTGGGCAAGCACACGGGCTGGGGTCTGGTGCGGGTGTACGTGTTCCAGGCGTCCTGGGCCGTGGTGCTGCTGCTGGTGGGGCGGATGGTGCAGTCGGTGGCGACGCGGAGGGTGGTGGTCCAGGGTGGCTGAGGTGGTGGAGGCGGTCGTGCCGGAGGCGCCGGGGGAGCTGTTCGCCCCGCGGCCTCGGCTGGTCGAGGGGGTGCGGGCGTACGGGTTGATCGTGTCGATGTGGCTGCGCTCCACGATGGCGTACCGGGCGTCGTTCGTGATGACGGCGGTCGGCAACTTCACGGCGACGGCGTTCGACTTCGTGACGATCGTGCTGATGTTCGCGCACGTCGATGCGCTGGGCGGCTACACGCTGCCGGAGATCGCACTGCTGTACGGGGCGTCGGGGACGGCCTTCGGGCTGGCGGACCTGCTGATGGGGTCGATGGACCGGCTGGGCCGCCGGGTGCGTGACGGCACGCTGGACACGTTGCTGGTGCGGCCCGTCCCGGTTCTCGCGCAGGTGGCGGCCGACCGCTTCGCGCTGCGCAGGCTGGGGCGGATCACCCAGGGGCTGCTGGTGCTCGGCTACGGGCTGGTGGCGGCGGACATCGACTGGACCCCGGCGAAGGCGGTCGTGCTGCCGCTGATGCTGCTGAGCGGGTCGGTGATCTTCGGTGCGGTGTTCGTGGCCGGCGGGGCGTTCCAGTTCATCGCGCAGGACGCCTCGCAGGTGCAGAACTCGTTCACGTACGGGGGGAACACGCTGCTCCAGTACCCGCCGACGATCTTCGCGAAGGACCTGGTGCGCGGGGTGACGTTCGTGGTGCCGCTGGCCTTCGTGAACTGGCTGCCGGCGCTGTACGTGCTGGGCCGGGAGCTGCCGCTGGGCCTGCCGGAGTGGGTGGCGTTCCTGCCTCCGGTGGTGGCCGCCGTCTGCGCGGCCGGGGCGGGCCTGGCGTGGCGGGCGGGGCTGCGGGCGTACCGGAGTACGGGAAGTTGAGACGGGACGGGAGAGGGAGCGGCATGACCACGGACACGGGCACGGGCGGGCATACCGGCGCCGGGGCGGCCTTCATCGAGCTGGACCGGCTGGAGAAGGTCTTCGACGTCCGCCGCCGGACGGGTTTCCTGCGCGGCGAGCGGCGCCAGGTGCGGGCGGTCGACGGGATCAGCTTCCGGGTGGAGCGCGGCGAGATGGTCGGCTACATCGGGCCGAACGGGGCCGGGAAGTCGACGACGATCAAGATGCTGACGGGCATCCTCACGCCGAGCGGCGGTTCCCTGCGCGTCGCGGGCATCGATCCTTCGCGGGAGCGTACGCGTCTGGCGCACCGGATCGGTGTGGTCTTCGGCCAGCGCACGACGCTGTGGTGGGACCTGCCGCTGCGCGACTCGTACCGGCTGGTGCACCGGATGTACCGGGTCCCGGACGCGCGCTTCCGGGCCAATCTGGACCGGTGTGTCGAACTCCTGGACCTGGGGGAGCTGCTGGACGTGCCGGTACGTCAGCTGTCGCTCGGGCAGCGGATGCGCGGCGACATCGCGGCGGCGCTGCTGCACGATCCCGAGGTGCTGTACCTGGACGAGCCGACGATCGGCCTCGACGTGGTGTCCAAGGCCAAGGTGCGGCAGTTCCTGCGGGACCTGAACGCGGAGCGCGGGACGACGGTCCTGCTGACGACCCATGACCTCACGGACATCGAGCAGCTGTGCAGCCGGGTGATGGTGATCGACCACGGCCGGCTGATGTACGACGGCGCGCTGGCCGGGCTGCACGAGGTGGGGGAGAGCGAGCGGACGCTCGTGGTCGACCTGGAGCGCGAACTCCCGCCGATCCGGCTGGAGCCGGAGCTGTCGGTGCGGACGGTGAAGGTGGAGGGGCCGCGCCAGTGGCTGGCCTTCCCGGCGTCCGCGTCGGCGGCTCCGCTGGTGGCGCGGATCGCCGCGGAGTACCCGTTGGCGGACCTTTCGGTGCAGGAGCCGGACATCGAGGCGGTCATCGCCAAGATGTACGCCCGCGAGCGGCCCGGGGAGCCGGTGACGTGAGCACATACGTTCAATAGGCTGCGCGGTATGACGAGCGAACTCCCCGAGATGCGGGCCTCCGACGCCGAGCGTGAACGTGTTGCCGAGATCCTGCGTGAGGCGGTCGCCGAAGGGCGTCTTGAGATGGAGGAGTTCGAGCAGCGCCTCGACACGGCCTACAAGGCGCGGACGCACGGGGAGCTGGAGCCGCTCGTCCGCGATCTGCCGGCTGCCGGCTCCGCGTCGTCGTCGCCGGCCGTGCGGCCCCGGTCCGGTTCGGCGGCCCGCTGGTCGGAGCGGATCGGGAAGCCGGCCACGTCGAGCGGTGCCTTCGCGTTCTGGGGCGGGTTCGGCCGCCGGGGGAGTTGGACGGTCGGCCGGGTCTTCACCGCGTTCGCGATGTGGGGCGGCGGCCATATCGACCTGCGCGAGGCGAACTTCGAGGACCGCGAGACGGTGATCCGCTGCTTCACGATCATGGGCGGCATCCATGTGACGGTCCCGCCGGATCTGAACGTGGACGTCCGGGGCATCGGCATCATGGGCGGCTTCGGGGAGCACGCCCAGGACGAGTCGGCCCCCGCGCCGGACGCGCCGCGGGTCCGGATCACCGGCCTCGCGCTCATGGGCGGCGTCGGGGTGGAGCACAAGCGCGGCAAGGCGGAGAAGCGGCGGCTGCGGGAGGCGCAGCGCGAGCGGGGCCGGCTGGAGAAGGGCGGCCGGTAGGGCCTGTCCGGCGGATCAGCGTCGCGACCCCGGCCATCATCCGACGCCCGGCTCCAGGCTGCCGCCTCCGGCTCAGAGCGCGTCGACCTTCGGCCTGTCCCCGGTCAGGGTGTCCACGTCCGGCAGCCCCGCCAGGCGGGCGTATCCGGCGTCGTTGAGGTGCAGGTGGTCGCCGGAGTCGTACGCGGGGCGCAGCCGCTGGGGGTGGGCCGGGTCGCGCATGGTGAGGTCGGAGTCGATGACCTCGTCGAAGATCCCGCCGGCCCGGATCTCCGCGTTGACGGACTGCCGCACCTGCTCACCGGTGGCGGTCCACCTGGCGTAGCCCCGGTAGGGCATGAGGGTCGCGCCGATGACCCGCAGGCCGCGTGCGTGGGCCCGCTGGGTGAGGGTGCGCAGGGCGCCGGTGATCCGCCCGGGGTCGGTCTCGTTCGGGAATGCCTGCACGTCGTTGACGCCGAGCGCGATGACGACCGTCTTCACGCCGGAGACGCCGAGGACGTCGCGCTCGAAGCGGTCCAGCGCGCGCGGGCCGATGCCGTCGAGCAGGAGGCGGTTGCCGCCGATGCCCTCGTTGACCACCGCGTAGCGGCCGTCCAGCCGGTCGGCGAGGGCGTCCGGCCAGCGGGTGTTGGCGTCTGTGGTGGAGCCGGTGCCCGCCGTGAGCGAGTCGCCGAACGCGACGAGCGTCGCCGACGCCCGCGCCCCGCCCCGCACGTCGACGGCGGTGAGGTAGCGCCACCGCGTGGTGGCCCAGGTGCCCCGGTCGTCCTCGGTGTACGAGGTCTGGTGGCTGTTGGGGTGCGTGGTGACCGGCCCGTCGGCGGTCGGGGTGCGCAGGGCGACCACGAGGTCGGCGTCTGCGGCGACCGGGACGGCGACGGCGTCGCTGACGGTCTGCCCGCCGGCGGCGACGGTGACGGAGGAGGCCCCGTGGAACGTCACGGGGCGGGTGTTCACGGTGACGCCGTCGATGAGCAGGGGCCGCGTACCGAACAGGTTGGACAGCGTCACGCGGGCCTCGGTGCCGCCGATGCTGGTGTGCACGACGTTGCGGATGACGCGGCGGTTCTGGTCCGCGGCCTGCGCCGGGTCGGCCACGCCCTCGACGGGGGCCGCCGCCCAGGTGGCGAGCCAGTGCCCGGAGGAGTGCGCCGGGGCCGCCGGACTGTGGGCGACGCCCCGCGGGACCGTGGTGGCGGCGGCCGTCGCCCTGTCCCCGGTGAACAGCAGGGAACCGGCGAACGCCACGGCTGCGGCGAGCGCGGCGGTGCCCGCCACGAGGGCGATGAGCAGGGCGTACCCCTGGCGCCTGGGCATGGGCGGTGTGTCTCCTTGCGGAAAAGAGGAATTGCGGGGGAGTGGACCGGTTCCCATGATGCGGCAGGGCGCGGGGAACTCGACGTGCGGCCCGGGAGTAGGTCAGGTAGGCACAATGCGTAGCGGACGTCTGGGGCTGTGCGTACGCGGACGGGTGGAGCGGATGGAACGGATCGACGGAACCGGGCGGACCGAGCGGGGCGGACTGCCTCCGGGGCCCGGCGGGAGGGCGAGGCCCGGCGGGCTGGCCTCGTTCGCGTACACCGCGGCGGACGAGGAGAAGCGTCGTGGCGTACGCCGTATGAAGACCACGGCCACCGGCCTCCTTCTGCTGGTCGCGCTGGTGTACGTCCTCGCCACCTGGGCGAAGAACGAGGGGGTGAGCGGCTGGCCGGGCTTCGTCGCGGCGGCCGCCGAGGCGGGCATGGTGGGTGCGCTGGCGGACTGGTTCGCCGTCACGGCCCTCTTCAAGCGTCCGCTCGGTCTGCCGATTCCGCACACCGCCATCATTCCCACCAAGAAGGACCAGCTCGGGGCCTCCCTCGGTTCCTTCGTGGGCGAGAACTTTCTGTCCGGGGACGTCGTACGTGACCGGATTCACTCGCTGGGCATCGGCGGCCGGGTCGGGGCGTGGCTCGCGGAGCCGGCCCACGCGGACCGGGTCACGGCCGAGCTGGCGACCGCGCTGCGCGGGGCGCTCACCGTCCTGCGGGACGCGGACGTCCAGGCCGTGGTCGGCGAGGCGATCACCCGGCGGGCGAACGCGGCGGAGGTCGGCCCGGGTCTCGGCCGGATGCTGGAGAAGGTCGTCGCGGACGGCGGCCACCGCAAGCTGGTCGATCTGGTCTGCGCCCGCGCCCACGACTGGCTCGTGCTGCACGGCGACTCGGTGATGGACGCGGTGCAGGGCGGGGCGCCGGGCTGGACGCCGCGGTTCGTGGACAAGCGGGTCGGGGAGCGGGTCTACAAGGAGCTCCTGCGCTTCGTCACGGAGATGCGGGACATGCCCGGGCACCCGGCGCGCGGCTCCATCGACACGTTCCTCGCGGACTTCGCGGCCGACCTCCGGACCGACTCGGAGACCCGGGAGCGGGTGGAGCGCCTGAAGACGGAGATCCTGGGGCGCGGCGAGGTCCAGGACGTCATCGCCTCCGCCTGGGCGTCGGTGCGCGCGATGGTGATCGCGGCGGCGGAGGACGAGCAGAGCGAGCTGCGGCTGCGCGCCCGGGCCTCACTGATGTCGCTGGGCGCCCGGCTGGCCACGGACGAACGGCTCCAGGGGAAGCTGGAGGGGTGGCTGGAGGACGCGGCGGCGTACGTCGTGACGACGTACCGGGCGGAGATCACCTCGCTGATCAGCGACACGGTGGCCGGCTGGGACGCGGACCAGACGTCCCGCAAGATCGAGGCCCACATCGGCCGCGACCTGCAGTTCATCCGCATCAACGGCACGGTGGTGGGGGCGCTGGCCGGGCTGGCGATCTACACGGTGTCGTGGGCGCTGTGGGGCTGAGGGGGCCCCGGGGCGGGGCGGGCGGGCCGTTCAGGCCCGGCCCGCCCCGTCGACGCGCCCGGGTTCAGGACGCCCGGCGGGTGACCGCCCAGGACGCGGCGGCCACGGTGCCCGCCACGGTGAAGACGGCGGGCCAGGCGCCGACCTTCTTGGCCAGCGGGTGCGAGCCCGCGAACGCGGCCACGTACGCGGTGGTCAGGGCTGCGGCCGCGCGGGGGCCCGCCTGCCGGTTCCACTCGTACGCGGCGACGCCGCCCGCCGCCGCGAGCGCGACCCCGCCCAGCGGACGCTTGCGGGTCCACCGCGCGACGGCGTAACCGCCGACCAGTCCGCCCGCCGCCACCGCCGCTGCCGGCACCTTCGCCATCGCAGCCACCTCCGCCTTCGTCCACGTCATCGGTGTGCGCGCCCGGCGCGCTCGTACGCGCCCGGCGCCCGGCGCCGCACCGGCGCCGGAACCGAGGCTAACGCGCGCTCCCGCCCTCCCGGCGACGAGGGGGTGCACAGGCGTTTACCCTGGAGGTGAACGCGCGTACACCCCCTCACCCGCCGTCGAGTCAGCAACGGAGAACCATGCCCGCGGACATACCCGCCCCCGCCTCCCCGACGACCCCCGCGGCCCAGGCCCCGCACCCGCGCTTCGCGGTGGGCGTGCTGGCCTTCTGCGGGGTCGTCGTCGCGGTCATGCAGACGATCGTCGTTCCCCTGCTCCCGCACATCCCCGAGCTGACCGGCGCCACCCCGGCCGCCGCGAGCTGGCTGGTCACCGTCACGCTGCTGACCGGCGCGGTGTTCACGCCCGTGCTCGGCCGGGTCGGCGACATGTACGGCAAGCGGCGGGTGCTCGTCGCCTCGCTCGCCGTGCTCGTGGTGGGCTCGGTGCTCTGCGGGGTCAGCTCCCACATCGGCGTGCTGATCACCGGCCGCGCGCTCCAGGGCGCCGCGATCGCCGTCGTACCGCTGGGCATCAGCATCCTGCGCGACGAACTGCCGCCCGAGCGCGTGCTGTCCGCCGTCGCGCTGATGAGCTCCACCCTCGGCATCGGCGCGGCGGTGGGCCTGCCGATCGCCGCGCTCGTGGTGGAGAACTTCGACTGGCACACCATGTTCTGGGTCTCCGGCGTCATCGGCCTCATCGACATCGTGCTCGTCCTCGCCTTCGTACCCGAGTCCCCGCTCCGCAGCCGCGGCCGCTTCGACGCGCTCGGCGCCCTCGGCCTGTCCGGCGCGCTGGTCTGCCTGCTGCTCGCCGTGACGCAGGGCGGCGACTGGGGCTGGACCTCCGGCCGGACGGTCGGCCTGCTCGTGGCGGCCGTCGTGGTGGCGCTGGTCTGGGGGGCGTACGAGCTCCGCGTCGCGACGCCCATGGTCGACCTGCGGGTCTCCGCCCGCCCGGCCGTCCTGCTCACCAACGTCGCGGCCCTGCTCATCGGCTTCTCCTTCTACGCGAACTCCCTGGTCACCGCCCAGATGGTGCAGGAACCGAAGGCGACCGGTTACGGGCTCGGCGCCTCGCTCGTCGTCAGCGGTCTGTGCCTGCTGCCGGGCGGGGTCGCGATGGTGGCGCTCTCGCCGGTGTCCGCCCGGATCTCCGCCAAGCACGGCCCCAAGGTCAGCCTGGCCCTGGCGGCGGGGATCATCGCGGCCGGATACGGGGTGCGGTACTTCACCAGCCACAGCCTGTGGCTCATCGTCGCGGGCGCCACGGTCGTCGCCTCCGGCACGGCCATCGCGTACTCGGCGCTGCCGGCCCTCGTCATGCGAGGGGTCCCGGTCAGCGAGACCGGCGCGGCGAACGGCCTGAACACCCTGATGCGCTCGATCGGCCAGGCGTTCTGCAGCGCCACGGTGGCCGCCGTCCTGGCCAACCTCACCTTCCGGGCGGGGGGCCGGACCGCGCCGACCCTGCACGCGTACCAGCTGGTCTTCGTCATCGCGGCGGGCGCGGCGCTGATGGCCCTCCTGGTCACGCTCATGCTGCCGGGCCGCAAGCCCGCCGGGGCGGGTACGGTCGAGGAGAGCCGTACGGCGCCGGCCACCCCGACGGGGGGTGCGCGGCCGGCGGAAATCCAGGAGGGCGCATGACCGGCGGCCAGGCCATCGCCGCGACCCCGGCCGCGGACACCGGCACGGGCCGGGACGCCATCCTGCGCGCCGCCCGGCGGGCGTTCACGCAGCGCCCGTACGCGGAGGTGACGATCCGCGGGATCGCGGCGGACGCCGGGGTGAGCCCGTCCCTGGTGGTCAAGCACTTCGGCCGCAAGGAGGAGCTGTTCAACACGGTGGCCGACTTCGGGCCGGCCGCCGCGGAGCTCTTCGACGCCCCGCTCGACGTGCTGGGCCGCCACATGGTGGTCACCCTGGTCACCCGCCGCCGCGCCCTCCAGTCGGACCCGCTGCTGCGCGTCGTCTTCTCCCTGGGCAACCAGGACGAACGCTCCCTGCTCCGCGACCGCTTCCACGAACAGGTCACCAACGCGCTCACCGCCCGCCTCCCCGGCGAGGACCGCGCCCTGCGCGCGGAGCTCCTGGCGGGCCACCTGCTGGGCCTGGGCGCGACGCTGAGCCTGCACCGGGAGGGCGCGGGGGCGTCCGCGACGCCGGAACGCATCGCGGACCTGTACGCGCCGGCGCTCCAGCGGCTGATCACGGGCTGACGCAGCCCCGCAGGCGTGTGAGGCCCGCCGCAGGCCCTACCGCATCGCGTTCCGCCAGACCGTCACATCGATCGTGATGTAGTCGCTCGGCGAGTCCTCCGGCGAGTGCCCCTGATACGTCACCAGCCCCATGTGCCCCGTCCCCGTGGTCACGCACACCTGCCGCCCCTTGGACAGCTTGCTGATCTCGATGTCGTTCGCGAACCGCGTCTCCGCCCGGCACACGTCCAGCGATCCGGCCTGCCCCGGGTCGAGCAGGATCAGCTTGCCGCCCTCGCTCTCCGCCTCCAGGTACCCGCCGGAGTCGTACGTCAGCTCGTACCCCTCGTCCTCACCCTCCTGCGGCCGCACCTCGGCATCGCCGAACGTCAGGTGGTACCCCTGGGTGAGGTTGATCCCGGTGAAGTCCTCCGGCGTCGGGTCCGATGTCGCGGGGCTCCGCCCCTCGGGCTGCTCGGTGCCGTCGTCGTCCCCGGACTCCGTGGCGCCGGCACTCGGCTTCGGACTCACCTGCGGCGCGGGCGGGTTCTTGTCCTGGGCGGCCGTACCGCCCTTCTCGTCCTTGCCGTTGTCCTTCAGCAGGAAGTACGCCGTACCTCCGCCGCCGAGGGCGAACAGCAGCACGGCGGCGACCGCCAGGACGGCCACCCGTCCCCGCCGCTTCCTGGGCGCGGGCGTCTGCGGCACCGGCTGCGTGGTGTGCGACTGCGGCGGCACGCCCCCGCCGGGGTACGTGGGCTGCCCCGGACCCGGGTAGCCGTACGCGGGCTGCTGGGCGGCCGGGTACCCGTACGCCGGGGCCGGCCCGGACGGCGCCGAGGGCGCACCGTACGCCCCCGGTCCCACCGGCGCGGGCCCCTGCCCCGGCGCGGGCGTGACCGGCGGCCCGTACCCCGGCGGCGGGGTGCTCGGCGCCGGGGTCGTGGGCGAGTAGGCGGCGGGCGGGGCGGCCGGAGCCGCGGGCGCGGCGGCCACCGGCGGCGTGGCCGGGGCGGCCGACGGCGGGGGCGGCGTCTGCACGGGCGCCGGCGCGGCGGCCCGTACGGTGATGTCGGCGGCGACCGGCTTGGGCAGCCAGTCCTCGGGCCGCCGCAGCACCGTCTCCGCGTTCGCGGTCTGGCAGAGCCGGATCACCTCGGCGACCGAGGGCCGGTCCTGCGGGTCCTTCGCCAGGCAGCGCCCCACGAGCTCCATCAGCCGCTCCGGCACACCCGTGAGGTCCGGCTCCTCGTGCACGATCCGGTAGAGCACCCCGTGCGAGGTCCCCTCGCCGAACGCGGGCGTCCCGGTCGACGCGAACACCGCGACCTGGCCCAGCGCGAAGATGTCCGTCGCGGCGGTGACCTTGCGCCCGGCGGCCTGCTCCGGCGCCATGAACGACGGGGTGCCGATCGTGACCCCGCTCCCCGTGAGCGACGTCGCGTCGGCCGCGTACGCGATACCGAAGTCGATGACGCGCGGCCCGTCCGCCGCGAGCAGCACGTTCGACGGCTTGAGGTCGCGGTGGACGATGCCCGCCCCGTGGATGACGTGCAGCGCCTCGGCCATGCCCGCGATCAGCAGCAGCACCGCCTCGACGGGCAGGGCGCCGTGCTCCACGACCGCGTCGGCGAGCGAGGGGCCCGGTACGTACGCGGTGGCGAGCCACGGCTGCGCGCCCTGGGTGTCGGCGTCGATCACGGGCGCGGTGAACAGGCCCTGCACGCGCTGCGCGGACTGCACCTCCTGCGCGAACCGCCGCCGGAACTCCGCGTCCTCGCCGAACTCCGGCCGGATCACCTTGATCGCGACGGGCCGCCCGCCGGGCGTGTACGACAGGTACACCTTGCCCATGCCGCCCGCGCCGAGCTTGGCGGCCAGCCGGTAACCGGCGATGGTGGTGGGATCGTCAGCCGCGAGGGGCTGGAAGACCTGTGAGGCGCCGCCTCTGCGTGGCTGCTGACCGCTCATGTACTCGTAACTCCCCCGGAGAGCACTGCTGTAGACACGGCACCTTATCCAAATCCCGCGGCCCTGCGGAGCGGTGGGAGCGCGTTGGCTCAGCCGGATGGGGGAAACGCGAACCGCACGCCCGTGGCCTCCTCCGACACCTCCCACAGCCGCCGTCCCGTGGCGGCGTCGGCCGCCCCGGCGGACAGCTCCACCCGGGTGGGTGCGCCGCGCAGCTCCTCCCGGGCCATGTCCGGAAGGCGTCATTCCCGTTGCCTGCCGCGAGCGCCCGTTCGATCATGAACGGCCGACGGCCCCCACGTACCGGAGGCCGCCCCCGGACGAAAGGCTCCACGTGCGCAAGCTGGTGTACTTCATCGCCGCCACCCTCGACGGCTTCATCGCCGGACCGGACGGCTCCGACCCCAGCGGCCCGGACGGCTTCTGGCCCATCCCGGAGGACTACCTCAAGCACCTGATCGCCGAGTACCCGGAGACCCTGCCCGGCCCGGCGCGCGCCGCGCTCGGGGTGACGGCGGAGGGCACGCGCTTCGACACGGTGCTGGAGGGCAGGCGCTCGTACCAGGTCGGCCTCGACGCCGGGCTCACGGACGCCTACCCGCACCTGCGGCACCTGGTGTTCTCCCGCACCCTGGGCGAGAGCCCCGACCCGGCCGTGGAGCTCGTCACGGGCGACCCGGTCGCGCGCGTAAGGGAGTTGAAGCAGGAGGAGGGCAAGGACATCTGGCTCGTCGGCGGCGGCGAGCTGGCCGCCTCGCTCTACGCGGAGATCGACACGCTGATCCTGAAGCTCAGCCCGACGACGATCGGCGCGGGCATCCCGCTGTTCGGCCGGCAGGCGGCGTTCGAACCGGCCGCCTGGACGCTCACGGACCACACGGTCCTGGGGAGCGGGGCGGCGTATCTGACGTACGAGCGCGCCGGGGCCACCGGCTGAGTCGCCGGGACCGGCCGGCAGGGGCGCGGGCCCCCGCCGGCCGGCGCCGGATCACGCGGCGGCGCAGTCCGCGCCGCTGAGGGTGAAGGCGGCCGGGGCGGTGTTCGTGCCGCTCTGGCTGCCCGTGAAGCCCACGGTCACCGAGGAGTTCGGGGCGATCGTGGAGGTGTACGAGGCCGGCGCGACGCTCACCGAACCGCCGGACTGCGTGGGCGTACCGCCCCACATGTTGGTGACGGTCTGCCCGTTGGCGAAGCTGAACCCGAGCTTCCAGCCGTCGATCGCGGCGGTGCCCGTGTTGCGGATGGTGATCTCGCCCTGGAAGCCGCCCTGCCACTGGCCGACCACCTTGTAACCGACCGAGCAGCTGCCCGCCGGCGTGGTCGCGCCCTCGTCCGTGGTCACGCTCACGGCGGCCGACCGCGCCGAACGGTTGCCGGCCGCGTCCCGGGCGTAGACCGCGAAGGAGTACGCGGTGTCGGCGGTGAGGCCCGTCACGGTCACGTTCGTCGCGGCGGACGAGGCGACCCTGGTCTCCGTACCGCCGCTGACGCGCACGACGTCGTAGCCCGCGACGGCAACGTTGTCGGAGGACGCGGCCCAGGTCAGCGTGGCGGAGGTGTCGGTCACGGCGGAGGCGGCCGGGGTGCCCGGGGCGGTCGGGGCCTCGGTGTCCTCCTCGGTGGCGCCGCCGTAGACCGTGGCCTCGCGGGCCGTCTGAGCGATCCCGTCCGCGCCGTGGAAGATGCGCTCGCCCCAGGAGCTGAGCTGCGCCGGGTCGAAGCCGATGGTCAGGTCGAGGATCGGGTCGGTGTTGCCGCTCCACGACCAGGCGATCCAGCCGAGGCCGAGCCGCTGCGCCTCGGACATCATCGTGTCCTCGTCCGGGTCGCCGTACTGGTCGGCGGGGCCGCCGAACTCGCCGATGACCAGGGGGAGTCCCGCGTCCACGAAGGTGTTCAGGTAGTCGGTGACCTTCTGGGCGGTGTTGTAGACGCTGTACATGTGGATCGAGAAGAGCAGGTTCCCGGTGGTGTCGGCGTCGTACACCGCCTGGGCGTTGTCCCGCATGACGTTCTGCCAGTCCTGGCCCCAGTTGGGCGCGTCGACCATGATCGTGTGCGCGAACCCGGCGGCGCGCAGCTTCTTGATCGCGGCGGTGGTGGGGGCGGTCCAGCCGGCCGGGTCGGTGTTGCCCCAGGGCTCGTTGCCGATGTTGATGACGACGTAGTCCTCCTGGCCCTGGAGGACGTCCTTCAGGGAGATCCAGTAGTCGGCCGCGTGGTCCAGCGTGCCGGCGGCGGAGTCCTCGCCGTACCCGGTGGTGTCGTGCACCTCCAGGACGCAGATGAGCCGGTTCGCCTTGCACTGGGCGATGACGGCGGCGACGTCGTCCGGCCCGTTCTTGCTCCAGCGGTAGCCGTCGGACAGCACGACGCGGACGGTGTTGGCGCCGGTCGCCTTGATGTCGGCCAGCGACTGGGTTTCGCCGGGGTACCAGGTGTGCGCGTGGTTGACGCCGCGCATGATGAAGTCGTTGCCGTTGCCTTCGACCAGCCGGCCGTCGCTGATGTGCAGCCCGGTACCTGCGGCGGGCGCGGCGTGGGCGGGGGCGAGGGCGCCGAGGGAGAGGAACCCGAGCAGGGTGGCCAGGACGGTGAGGATGACGGCGGCGGGACGCTCAGCCGGATGTCTCGCTGTTCGCACTGCGGCTCCAGAGGGGGAGAAGGGGCGGTCCACGGGTGTGGGAGCGCTCCCACACCCGGGTGGACCCATGAAGCCATTCGGTCAGGGGCACGTCAATAGATCGGACGACTCGGGTTGGCCGGCACCGGCTTCAGATTTTTCTCGTCGGATTTTCCCGTCGGCTGTCGGATTCGGTGGACACCGTTCGTCGTCTTCGTGAATCGTTCGTCACGGCAGCTGGGAGAACGCTCATGAAGTACGTGTTGTTCATCGCCACGGATCCCGCCGGGGAGCGCACCGACGAGAACCCGGAGGCGTGGGTCGAGAAGTGGAACGGGCGCGGCGTCCGGCTGGAGGGCATGCCGCTCAAGTCCGTCGGGGAGACGAGCACGGTCCGGGTCCGCGGGAGCGAGGTCCTGGTCACCGACGGCCCGTTCGCCGAGACGGCCGAGTGGATCGCCGGGTACGACCTGCTGGAGGCCGCCGACCTGGACGAGGCGATCGAGGTCGCCGCCTCGCATCCGATGGCGACCGCGGGACGCATCGAGATCCGCCCCGTCGAGCCGCTCGACCACGGCGCGGACACGGACAACGTCCCGCACGAGGGCGACGCCCCCGCCTCCCGCTTCCTCGCCCTCATGCGCGCCGACCCGGCCGCGCCGCCGTACCCCGTGGAACCGGCCGCGGTGGCCGCGTGGATTCGGGACGGCCTGGCGTCCGGCCGCTACCTGGGCGGCGAGCACCTGAGCCCGGTCGAGGACGCCACGCTCGTACGGCGACGCGGGGGCGAACTCCTCCTCACGGGCGGGGCGTACACGGACGCGGCGGAGTGGGTCACGGGGATCGTCTTCGTCGACGGCGACCGGGAGCAGGCGCTGGAGTACGTGGGGCGGTGCCCGATGGCCCGGTCGGGGCTCGTGGAACTCCGGGAGTTCCGGACGGACTTCGGATGAGTACGGGGGAGGAGGCCGCCGGTGACACCGCGCCGGCGGCCGTCCGCGCGGCGCTCGCGGCCGCCCACCGCGCCGAATGGGGAGCCGTGTTCGGCACGCTCGTCCGTCTCACCGGGGACTGGGAGCTGGCCGAGGACTGCGCACAGGACGCGTTCGCCCGCGCCCTGCCGGCCTGGGAGCGCGACGGAGTGCCGCGCAGCCCGGGGGCGTGGCTGGTGACCGCCGCCCGGCGCCGCGCCGTGGACGTGCTGCGCCGCCGTACGACGGAACGCGACAAGGTCGCCGAGGCCGCGGCGCTGGAGGAGGGGTACGAACCGGCGCCGCCCGGCGACGAGCGGCTGCGGCTGATCTTCACCTGCTGCCACCCCGCGCTCCCGCTCGAAGCCCGGGTGGCCCTCACGCTGCGCGCGGTCGGCGGCCTCACCACGCGCGAGATCGCCCGCGCGTTCCTGGTGGGTGAGGACACCGTGTCGCAGCGCGTCCTGCGTGCGAAGCGGAAGATCGCCGCCGCGGGCATCCCGTACCGCGTACCGCCGCCCGGCGCACGCGCCGAACGCCTCGGCGGGGTCCTGGCCGTGCTCTACCTGATCTTCACCGAGGGGTACACGCCCAGCGACGGCAGCGTCATCCGCGACCGGCTCGCCGAGGAGGCCATCCGCCTGGCCCGCCTCGTGGTGGCCGAGGCTCCGGACGAGCCGGAGGCCCGCGGCCTGCTGGCCCTGCTCCTGCTCCAGCATTCCCGCCGCGCCGCCCGGCTCGACGCGGACGGCGGCCTGATCAGGCTGGAGCAGCAGGACCGCTCGCTGTGGGACCGCGCGCTGATCACCGAGGGCGCCGCTCTGGCCCGCGAGGCGCTCGCGGCGGGCGGCCCCTACGCACTCCAGGCCGCGATCGCCGCCCAGCACGCCCTGGCCCCGGACGCCGCCGCCACCGACTGGGCGGCCGTCGTCACCCTGTACGACCGCCTCCTCGCCCTGCGCGCCGGCCCGGTCGTGGCCCTGAACCGAGCGGTGGCCGTGGGCATGCGGGACGGACCGCGGGCCCAGCTGGCGGCCGTCGACGCGCTGGGTACGCCGAAGGAGCTCGCGGGCCACCACGCCCTCCCCGCCGTGCGGGCGGACGCGCTGCGCCGCCTCGGCCGTACGCAGGAGGCGGCGCAGATGTACGAGGCCGCGAGGGCGGCGGCGCCCAATGGGGCGATCGCCGCGGAATACGCGCGCCGGCTCACCGGCCTGGGGCACTCGGCGAAGGGAACACCGCACGATGGCTGAAACCGACCGGAACGAGATCCGGGCCCGGATCGCGAAGGGGCTCGTCTACACGGAGACCGAGGCGGCCTTCCTGGCCCCGGCCCGCCGTACGGACGAGATCTTCGCCTACAACCAGACGCCCCCGGGCGACACGGCGAGACGGCGTGCGCTGCTGACCGGGATCTTCGCCTCGGTGGGCGAACGCACGGTCCTCCAGGCGCCGTTCCACGCCGCGTTCGGCAGCAACGTGCACATCGGGGACGACTTCTTCGGCAACGTGAACCTGACGTTCGTGGACGACGTGGAGATCCGCATCGGCGACGACGTCATGATCGCCCCGAGCGTGACCCTGACGACGACGGGTCACCCGGTGCACCCTGCGCGCAGGGCGGATTTCGGCCGCTTCTCGGAGCCGATCGTCATCGAGGACAAGGTGTGGATCGGCAGCAACGTGGTCGTCCTGCCGGGCGTCCGCATCGGCTACGGCTCGGTCATCGGCGCGGGCAGCGTCGTGAGCCGCGACATACCTCCGATGAGTGTCGCGGTAGGTACGCCGTGCCGGGTGATCCGGCCGATCACGGACGAGGACCTCGCCACGCGCATGTAGGCGGCCCGCTCACCAGGCCCCGTGGTCCCGCACGCCCGGGATCAGTGCGGCGATCGCCGTCGCCGACGGTGTTGCGGGAGCCCACCCGGGGGTGGGCGGTGATCGGAACGCGCGGGTTTCTTCGCTCGTGAGGGAGGCCACCCCGGAAGGAGTGCCGCTCACGCACTCGACCACGGGCACGCCTGTCCTTCATGGCCCTGGATGGGGGGCGACCCGGAGGAAATCGTAGAGGCGCCTGCGGGCGGGCCGCCCGGAGTTCCGCGCGGCCCGCCCGTGGAGACCCTCTAGCTGAGGATCAGATGCCACGGCGGGTTGTGCGTCGAGGAGTGGACACACGTCCAGGAGCTGTACGCGGGGTTCGTGGCCGTGATGTTCTTGCCGGACTGGTTGCACTGGGTGGACGTATTGAACCAGCCGCCGCTGTCCGCGTTGGCCGCACCGGTGGAGGCGACGGTCAGGACCAGCGCACCCGCGGCAACCGCGCTCGCTGTGGCGATTCGTGACACCATCTTGCGGACTTCGCTCATTACTCGCTCCTCTTCGGATGCGACACCATGGCCAATGTGGAGTCCAGCTGCAACGCCTCAACTGCCGCGCCTCTCACGCGCAGTGCCTCAAGCTAGACCTGGTGCACGGGCGGAGCAATACGACGGCGTTGGCGAGATGGCGACATCGCCGGATGGTGTCCCCGGCGACGTCTGCGTCGTCCGCGGGCCGTGGAACGGAGGGATCCGCGAGGTACCGACGGAGATCGCCCGCCGTGCGAGTCCGCATCACCCGGGCCGCCCAGGCGCGGCAGCGTCAGCCGGCCCGCTCGGTCAGCAACTCCGCCAGCCGGTCCGCGAACGCGGTGATCCACTCCAGTTCGGGCCCGCCGCGGGCGACCCGGAACCCGTGCCGCCGCGCCCAGAACGCCGCCTGCACGGCATGCAACTGCGCCCACCGCCGCACCCGTTCGCGTTCCAGGCCGGCGGCGTCCGCGTACACGTCCACGATGCGGTGCACGGCCCTGCCGAGGTCGCGGGCGCCCGGCCCCGCTGCCGCGAGGGCGTACGCGCGGGACTTCATCAGCGCCCCGACGTCATACGCCGGGTCGCCCGCGTACCCCTTGGGATCGACGGCGAGCCAGGGCTCGCGCTCGGCCCGCAGGATGTTCCGCCCGTGCAGGTCGCCGTGGACGAGCGTGTCGGGCTGCTGACGCCCCAACTCCCTTACGGTGGCGAGGGCGGCCTCCAGTACGGGGCGCGGCAGGGCGTGCGTCAGCTCGGCGGCGTCCTCGCGCAGCCCGTCCTCCCACTCCCCGGCCCGGTCGCTGAGCCGGGGCAGCCCCTCGGGCGCCGGCACGGCGAGCTGCCGCCCGAGCCGCGCGGCGACGGCCACCACCTCGTCCCCGTCGACCGCCTCGGCCAGCGTCACCGGCGAGGCCCGCTCCAGCAGCATCGCGTACCGGGCGTCGTCCCGCTCGTACAGCGCGACGGCCCCGCGCCCGCCCCAGGCGACGAAGGCGTCGGGCTCGTGATCGTTGCCGGGGTGCGGGAAGGAGACCTTGAGCACGGCGGGAGGCGTGCCGTCACGGCGTACGGGAACGATGACCCCGACGCCGCCGTGCATGACGCGCCCGTCGGGCGTGCAACCCCACGTATCCGCCAAGTCCGATACGAGCAAGGGCAGTTCGGCGACCCACTTCGCTGCGGCGGCCCCTTCGCGCGCGATGGTGGTCCGGGCGAACTCTTCCGGAATGACGATCATCCGGGCACCTTACGCGGGGCGGGACCCGGCTGGCCCCTGAGATACCGCCCCCAGACCTGGGCCTTGCGGAAGGGCCCGTACCCGTCGCTGGTGTACTGCGGCGAGTCGAAGGCGACCCAGTACACCCACTCGCCGTCGAGCGCCCGGGGGTGTCCGTTGGGCTCGGGGGCGGCCATGGCATCGACGGTCCCGGCGAACTCGGCAGCCTGCCAGGGCCCCTCCCAGTCCGTGTCCCGTACGACGACGACCCGAGTGCCCGGGGCCATCGCACCGGGCGGCCAGGACCGGCTCAGCACCGGGAAGTGGGACCGCCAGCCGGGGCGGACGTACGGCACCGGCCCGGCCCACACCTCGCGGTGGCGCCGCCCCTCGTGGTTGGCGTTGCGGGGGAGGTAGCCCTGGAAGAGGCCGGGCGCCCGCAGCCCGGCGTGGAGGTGCCCGATGCACTCGGTGACGGGGTCGGCGGAGGCGGGGTCGGCGGGCCGGAAGTCGCCGTCGACCAGCCGGAACGCCCGACCCTCGTCGTGGTCGACGCCGCCGGCCGCGACGAGCCGGCCCGAGCGGAAGGCGGCCGCGCAGGCATGGACGCCGATGGCGGCCACGACCACGGGCGCGGCGAGGCTGAGGAACGAGCCCAGCAGGAGGTCGTCGTCATCGAACGCGTCGAGCGGATCGGGCCGCACAGGCGCACCCGCCGCGACGCGCCACGCGCGAAGGTCGTGCGGCGTCAGCCCGCCCCGGTCGTAGACGAGCCGACGGACGGAGTGCTCCAGCTCCCAGGGCGCGGGAAGCGCCCACCCCACCGGCAGGCCGGGCGCGTCACCGGTGCGCGGGACGCACACGGAACCGCCGGGTATCGCGAGGTCGTAAAGCGGCAACACGCCCGCGTCGAGCGCGAGTACGCAGTTGAGGTGGAAGCCCATGGAGAGCATCCTCGCGCACGCCCCGAAGGAGCCCCCGTGACCGTGACCATCCGCCCCGCCCGCCCGGACGACATCCCACCCTCACGGACCTGATCGAGGAGATCGAACGCTTCTACGGAGCCACGGAGATCCAGCCCCTCACGGAAGGCCGCCCCCAACTCGCGGACGCGTTGTTCGGCCCGGCATCACTCGCCCGGACCCTGGTGGCGGACCCGTCCGACGGCACCCTCGCGGGGATGGCCGCGTACTCATTCCTCTGGCCGGCGCGGGGGACGACACACGCCCTGTTCCTGAACGAGCTGTACGTGAGTGAACCGTGGCGCGGGAGGGGCCTCGGGGCGCGCTGGATGACGGAACTCCGCGCGGTGGCGTCCGGCCGGGCGGGGTGCAGCCGGGTGGAGGGGTGAGGTTGGCGGCTGCGGACGACCCGGAGGCGGGGGAGTTCCACGGGGCGCTGGGGTTCGAGGCGGTGGAGGGGAAGGTGGTGTACCGGGTGGGGGTGGAGGGGTGAGGTCGGCGGGTGCGGTTATCGGGGCACGCGTCGAGGGCCGTTGCCCTACGCTGGCGGCGTATGCCTGCTGTGAAGGCGTTGAGGCGGTTATGCCGGAGTGAGCGAAAGTGGTCGCAAACCGCGCCGACGCGAGACAAAGCAGCAGCTCACGAAGCCTGCTCCCCGCACGCGCGGGGATGGTTCCGGCGAGACGGAGATGCGCGGCGACGCGGTCCTCTGCTCCCCGCACGCGCGGGGATGGTTCCACGCAGCCCCGGCCGGGAGATAGCCGGCCGGGCTGCTCCCCGCACGCGCGGGGATGGTTCTCCGTTTCCGGCTCACCGAGGCCGAGGAAGTCGCTGCTCCCCGCACGCGCGGGGATGGTTCCGGTGCGGACATCCTCTACGACTCCGGGAAGAACTGCTCCCCGCACGCGCGGGGATGGTTCCGTCCGCCGCAACGCCCCGATCCGGATCTCGCACTGCTCCCCGCACGCGCGGGGATGGTTCCAAGGCGATCGGCCGCGAGGTGGGCCGCAATGACTGCTCCCCGCACGCGCGGGGATGGTTCCGGCATCGGGCAGAACGGGTCCGGCTCCGGCACCTGCTCCCCGCACGCGCGGGGATGGTCCCGCCACGGCGGCCACGGCGAAGTTCCTCCCCGGCTGCTCCCCGCACGCGCGGGGATGGCCCCTCGCGGTAGTAGCCGCTGATCTTTTTGTAGACCTGCTCCCCGCACGCGCGGGGATGGTCCCACGCCGGGGGTGCTGCCGGTGAGGTACCCGACCTGCTCCCCGCACGCGCGGGGATGGTCCCCAGAACCGGTCCCGCTCGCTGGCGTTCTGCGTCTGCTCCCCGCACGCGAGGGAATGGTCCCTGCAGGCACTCGGCCGGATCGGCGATCTTGTCCTGCTCCCCGCATGCGCGGGTGGCGCGGCCGTGACAGCGGTCGGTCGCTCAGACCGTGTCGAACTCTCCCGCCCTGACACCTTCCACGAACGACGAAAACGCTTCGGCGGAGGCCGACAGCCTCGGGCCGCCGGCCAGCTTGGAGTCGCGGAGGGGAACGGTCCCGGTTGTGGCAACGAGGTTGGTGGCCACCTCGACGCAGTCGCCGCCGTTCGAGCTGTACGAGGACTTGCGCCAACGGGGGGATTCGTTCGTCACGGGGTGCCCTTTCGCAACTGGCTGATCATGGCCACCGACGCCGCCTGCGACAGCGTCTCGGCCTGCAGTTGATGGTAGGCCGTGAGCATGGGCACTACGGTTGACGGCTCCCGGTCGACGTACCCCTGCACTTGCGATTCGGCGTACCCGACTACGGACCGGTCGGAGAGGGTGAGGAGGTTGACCGGCATGTCGAACGCCCGCCGAGCGCCTATGGCGAACGGCGAGACGTGAACGATCCAGTTGGGGAGTGCAGCGAGTTTCTCCAGCCGTTCGAGTTGGGCGTTCATGACCTTCGAGCCGCCGACGGCCTGAAGGAGACAGCTTTCATCCATCACGACGAACACCATTGGCGGCCTGGGCCTGACCAGCGCGGTTTGCCGCTCCAAGAGGAACGTAACGCGTTCGTCGGCCTGTTCAGGGGTGATGGACCCGCGCTGCAGCTCACCTTCGGCCACTGCTCGCGCGTACTCCGGGGTCTGCATCAGGCCAGGAATGAGTCCGATGCGGAACAGCCGGATCTCCACGGCCCGCGCCTCGTAACCCACGTATTCCGGGAAGCCCTCCAGGAGACTGCCGTGCCTCATCTCGCGCCACTCACGCTCGAACGACTCCGGAGTACCTACGAGTTCGAGCGCGACGTCCAGGCGCCGCGAGAACGGCAGGGTTGCGGATTTGCGACCAGTTTCGATTGCCGAGACGTGCCGCCCGGTGCAGCCGACCATCGTGGCGATGTGATCCTGAATCCAGCCGCGAGCCTCACGCATCCTGCGTAAACGCGCGCCGTAGGCCGCCTGCGGTGACGCGTCCGGATTCAGCTCCTTGATGTTGACCAACATGTCCTCCCTGGCTGCCACGTTGATGACTTTGCGAGGCTAGGTCACGCTGAGCGCGTCTGGTAGTGAAACCGCTACGGAGGGACACGAAAGCGTGCCTGTCGAAGAACATGGAACCGCGCCGGCCCCCGGCCCACTCCCCACCCGAACCGACGACGAAGACCCCCCGAGCCGCGAGCTGCGCAGGGATCCGGACCTCTCGCGTTACGCCTCGCTCGCCGCGTTTCCCCCCTGCCGGTGCGGGGCGCCCATCTGCCCGGACGGCCCGGCGCGGGCCGGGGCGTCGGCGGACGACATCCGCGTACGCGTACGGGAGACGAACGCGATGCACGCGAAGTACCGCCTGTGACGGCGCGGGCGCCACGACGGCGACACGCAATCCGGAAGGAGCTGAAGGGAATGAACGAGGTCATGAAGGGAACGACGCCGCACGGCATCGCGGTACGCGCGGGCGGTGGCGGGGACGGCCTGCCCGGAACACCGTGGCCGGGCCCCCAGGAACCACTCTCGCCGGACGGCGGACCGGGCGTGCCGAGCCCGCCGAAGGGCGCGGCGGCGGCATGAACGAGCAGACAGTGACGGCGTACCCCACTCGCGAGGAGGTGGCGTACGCCCTGACGGCCGGCGGCGTCCTGAAGACGGGCTGGCTGGACGCCTATGTCCGAGTACCCAGGCAGGCGTTCCTGCCGGACACGATCTGGCCGTTCGACATGGCGACCGGGAGGACGGTCCACGTATCGCGGACGGAGGACGCGCAGGCGTGGCGCGGGCACGCGAACGCGGACGTACCGATCGTGACGCAGTGGGACGACGGGGAGCACGCCGGCCGCGCACCGGGCCGGCTGTCGACGTCGTCGGCCTCGATGCCGAGCGTCGTCTTCCGGATGCTGGATGACCTCACGGTGGACGACTACTGCCGCGTCCTCGAAATCGGCACGGGAACGGGCTGGAACGCGGCGCTGCTGGCCCACAAGGTGGGCGAGAAGAACGTCGTCAGCGTGGAGGTGGACGAGGCGGTCGCGAACCGGGCGCGCGACGCCCTGGCCCACTTCTTCGGCGCTCCGGTTGACGTGATCCACGGCGACGGCCGCGCGGGGGCGCCGGGGCGGGGGGTGTTCGACCGGGTGATCGCCACGTGCGGGGTCCGCGAGATCCCGTACGCGTGGGTGGAGCAGACGCGGCCCGGCGGTGTGATTGTGGCGCCGTGGGGAACGGGCTTCACGAATGCGGACGCGGTTCTGCGGTTGACGGTGGACGCGGAGGGGAAGAGCGCGAGCGGCCGGTTCACGGGCCCGGTCGAGTTCATGAAGCTCAGGGCCCACCGGTCGGCCCCGATCGATCACGAGGCGTACGCGTCGGGGTCGTTGTCCGCTCCGGAGGTGACGGCCTCCAACGCCGCGAGGGCCCTGTCGGCGACCGACCGCTTCAGCCCTCTGACGTTCGCGCTGGGCCTCCGCGTGCCCGCCTGCACGTACATCGCCGCCGAGAAGGTGCGCGGTGCCCAACCCCACTGGTTCTACAGCCGCAGCGACCACTCGTGGGCCTGCGCGCTGGTGGAGGACGGAGAGCCGACGGTGCGCGTGTGGCAGCGGGGGAGTCGTCGGTTGTGGGATGAGGTGGAGGGCGCCTACGCGTGGTGGGTGGAGCGAGGGAGGCCGGGGTGGGAGCGGTTCGGGGTGATGGTGCGAGGGGAGGGGGAGCGGGTCTGGGTGGATGAGGTGGGGGAGTGGGCGTGAGGTGCGGCGTCTGGCTGGTGGGGAACGGGCTTGCCCGACTGAATGGTTGACCTAAGCTGAGGCACGTATGCCAGCTGTGGGCCTGTTGAGGTGGTTATGCCGGAGTCCGCGAAAGTGGTCAGAATCGCTACTCACTCGAGACGAACCTGCAGGTCGCGCAGTCTGCTCCCCGCACGCGCGGGGATGGTCCCAGCTTCGGACGGTTCATTCCCACCGCGAGCGCCTGCTCCCCGCACGCGCGGGGATGGTCCCCTCGGCGCCGAGCTGGTGTTCGTCGGGCCCGACTGCTCCCCGCACGCGCGGGGATGGTCCCAGCGCGTCTACGTCGGGTTGTGCGGGCTCGCTCTGCTCCCCGCACGCGCGGGGATGGTCCCGCGGGTCAGCTCAACGCGGTGGAGATCAACGGCTGCTCCCCGCACGCGCGGGGATGGTCCCCACTCGGCTATGCCGAGGCGGCGGGCGGAGTTCTGCTCCCCGCACGCGCGGGGATGGTCCCAGAGCGACGGAAGGCCAACGTGTGAGTACGC
>NZ_JBNCLI010000003.1:0-557954 GCF_049844595.1 Streptomyces sp. DT224 | reverse complement strand
GTACGCGCTGCTCCCCGCACGCGCGGGGATGGTCCCACTTCGTCGGTCGAGGTGGACGCCTCCGGGTGCTGCTCCCCGCACGCGCGGGGATGGTCCCAGAGCGACGGAAGGCCAACGTGTGAGTACGCGCTGCTCCCCGCACGCGCGGGGATGGTCCCACTTCGTCGGTCGAGGTGGACGCCTCCGGGTGCTGCTCCCCGCATGCGCGGGGATGGTCCCGCGGTCAAGCGCTGGGGCCCGTCCTCGATGGCCTGCTCCCCGCACGCGCGGGGATGGTCCCTCCGAGTTGTCGGAGGACGAACCCGAAGGCGACTGCTCCCCGCACGCGCGGGGATGGTCCCTGACAGACAGACAGCTCACAACAACTGGATACCTGCTCCCCGCACGCGCGGGGATGGTCCCGACGGGAACGGCTACCAGGCGGGCCCCAAGTTCTGCTCCCCGCACGCGCGGGGATGGTCCCGGCCACGGGCGCGATGACGTCCTGGACGCGCTCTGCTCCCCGCACGCGCGGGGATGGTCCCGAAAATAGGCTAAACGGACAGTGCCGACCATACTGCTCCCCGCACGTGCGGGGATGGTCCCGCCGCACTGTTCCTCGGGTACGGCGGCATCCTCTGCTCCCCGCACGCGCGGGGATGGTCCCGAACTGACCCACCTCGCACCCGTAGAGCCTGCCTGCTCCCCGCACGGGCGGGGATGGTCCCGTCATTGACGACTGGCAGCAGATACGCCAGCTCTGCTCCCCGCACGCGCGGGGATGGTCCCGATCCTGAGCAATCCGCAGGAGGTGCCGGCGCCTGCTCCCCGCACGCGCGGGGATGGTCCCCCGACCGCCGCGAGGCCACTGCCCATCCACACTTGCTCCCCGCACGCGCGGGGATGGTCCCTCCGGCTCGACCACCGTCGACCGCCTCATCACCTGCTTGCCGCACGCGCGGGGATGGTCCCGGGAGGAGTGCCTCCGCGTACGGCAGGCATACCTGCTCCCCGCACGCGCGGGGATGGTCCCCGATCCGTCTAAAACGGCGCCTCGTCGGAGTACTGCTCCCCGCACGTGCGGGGATGGTCCCGATCGAGGACGAGACTCGGCACCTGCTCGGTCCTGCTTCCCGCACGCGCGGGGATAGTTCCGGGTCGGCAGGTCCCGGGGTGTGTGCCTCGCCTGCTCCCCGCGCGCGGGGTAGTGGATGGCCCCGCCACGCACGTCGGTCGTCGCGAGTGGCCGCATCTGCTCCTGGCCCCTGCGCGCAGGGACCGGTCCCAGAGCAAGCCCCGCAGGCCCCCGGGGAAGGTCGCAGCCGTATAGTTGAACGCGTTCAACACGCAACGCAGTTCGCAGGCGGGTTGGGGGCCCAGTGGCAAACAGGTGGCACGTGCGTGCCGGGGTGGCGGCGTTCAGTTGGCTTCTGGTGGCGTGCGCCGGGCCCGCTCAGTACTACGGCGGGACCGGCATCCACGACGCCACCGCCACCGAGGTCGCCGGAGACTGGGAGAACGTCGGGGGGACCCGGGTCGAACTGCACCAGGACGGGGCGGCGTTGCTCGCAAAGCTCGACGGGCAGGACTTTGACTACGACGAGGGCTGGCGCCTCTCCGGTACGGGGGCCTGGCAGCTGGCCGACACCGGCAGCGGGCAGGTCGTCCGGCTCGCGCTGAAGGCGCCGACACGGGTGGACAGGCGCGCCCCGGAAGCCGAAGGGAACTCGTCCCCGTCTGCGGACGCCCGGCCTCCGTCCGCGTACAACTGGACTTTGTACGTGGACCGTTCGGAGCAGAGGCACGAGGTGAGGCTGTTCTTCTTCTGCGGGGACCCCGACACCGGCAACACCTACGTGCTGACGCGAACCGCGAGGAAAAGGCCCGTCCCGTAACCGAGTTCGGCCGACTACGGTGGCCTGCATGCCCCACGCCCCGGCCCGCCTGACCCCCGACCTGATCCGCGCCCTCCTTCGCGACCAGCACCCCGATCTCGCCGGACTCCCCCTGGAGCTGGGCGCGCGCGGGTGGGACAACCAGGTGTGGCGGCTGGGGGACGAGCTGGCCGTGCGGTTGCCGTGGGCCACCGAGTCCGCAGATGAGTTGCTGCTCAAGGAGCACGCCTGGGTGCCCGTGCTCGCCCCGGGCCTCCCGCTGCCCGTCCCCGTGCCGCAGCGCCTCGGCGTGCCGTCCGAGCGGTTCCCGCGGCCCTGGCTGGTCACGACGTGGGTGCGGGGGGAGCCGGCCGACCGGGTTCCGGCGACCCGGGCCGAGGACGCGGCCGACACGCTGGCCCGGTTCCTCAGCGCTCTGCACCGGCCGGCCCCGGCCGGGGCGCCCGCCGGGCGGGGGCGTGGGGGGCCGTTGGGGCCGTACGGGGAGCACTTCGGGCAGGCGCTCGCGGCGGTCACCGAGAAGGGGTTGGTCGCCGATCCCGAACCGGTCCGCCGCGTCTGGGAGGACGCGGTCGCCGCCCCCGACTGGCAGGGGCCCGCACTGTGGCTCCACGGCGATCTGCATCCCGCCAACGTGCTGACCGCCAACGGCACGTTCTGCGGGGTCGTCGACTTCGGTGACCTCTTCGCGGGTGACCCGGCCTGCGACCTCGCTGCCGCCTGGATCCTGCTCCCGGACGGCGCCGCCGACCGCTTCCATGCCGCCTGCCGGCCCGCCCCGGACGTGGCAACTCTTCGCCGGGCCCGTGGGTGGGCGGTCCTGCGCGCGCTCAGTGCACTGCTCATCGCGGACGACGGCGACCGAGGGCTGCCGGGCGGCAAGTCGACGTGGGGGCCGCCCGCTCGGAGGTCACTGGAGCGGCTGGCCGCTTCCCTGGGGCAGTGAGGCGACCCGCTGGCGCCGCGGAGCCCGTAAAAGATCCGTGAGTTGGGGCTCGTGGCCCGCGCCGGGGGCAGCCACCGCCGCACCGCCGCCGTGTCGTCCCCGGCCGTGTGGTGTTGCACGCGGCCGTCGCTCGGGGCGCGTGGCGGCGGATGAGGCAGACGTTGCCGGCGTTGCCGGCGTGTTCGGAGAGCGGGAGCGGCGGCGCGCGGCAGCGTGGAGGCCGCCGCCGAGGGCCGCGGCGTGCCCGGGCGTCCGGTGAGCGCTGTTACGGGGACAAGCCGGCTCGGGCGCGACCAGGGCCGGGGCGCGTCGATGCCGCTCGCCGCGACGCACGGGCTCCGCGTCGGGCGCGGCCCGTGGCGCGTCCGGCCATCGGGCGCTACGCGGGTCCCGGGGGCAGGTGGACGGTCATGATCAGGTGACAGGTCTCGTCGCCCGAGCCGCGGTACGTGTGGGGGGTGTCGGCGTCGAAGGTGGCGGTCTGCCCGGCGGCTACGGGGTATTCGGCGCCGTCGACGACGAGCAGCATCTCGCCCCGGGTGACGCTGACGGTCTCGGTCACGCCGGCCTGGTGGGGGTGGCTGGGGTACTCCTCGCGGGGCTCCAGTGTCCAGCGCCAGACCTCGGTGGCCGCCGGGCCGCCGGTGGTCAGCATGAGCCGCGCCTCGCTGCCGCGCTCACCCTTCCACAGGGGCATGACGGACTCGGCGCTCACCACCCGCACGCGCTGTTCGGGGCTGCCTTCCATGAGGGCGGAGACGGAGACGCCGAGGGTGTCGGCGAGGCGGACCAGGGTGGCGAAGTTCGGGTTGCCCTGGGCCTTCTCCAGGGCGACGAGGGCGCCCTTGCTGACCTTGGCGCGGCGGCCGAGTTCGTCCAGGGACAGTCCGGCGCGGCTGCGGGCCGCGCGGACGTTGTGCGCGAGCGTCCGCAGTGCCGCCTCGGTCTCGGCCATCGGTTTCGCCCTCCAGCGGCAGGTCGGTGTGCTGAACCGTGCGGTCGTTCGGTTGACGACCTGCGGTCGGTGCGTTGTACGGTGTAGTCGTTCCATTGATAGTAAGGGATGTACTACCTGTGATCGCTCTGCTGCTGGCCCTGGGCAGCTCTCTGGCCTACGGATGCGCCGACTTCCTCGGCGGTCTGGGTGCCCGCAAGGCCCATGTCCTGCGCACCGTGATGATCGCGGCCCCGGCCTCGCTCTCCGTCGAGCTGCTGCTGTGGCCCGCGCTCGGCGCCTCCTTCGCCCCGGCGACCCTGGCCTGGGGCGCCGCCTCCGGCGTGGCGTCGGCGGCCGCGTTCGCCCTGCTCTACAAGACCCTGGCGATGGGCCCGATGAACGTGCTCTCCCCGGTCACCGCGCTGGTGTCGGCGATGCTGCCGGTCGGCGTGGGGCTGGTGCAGGGCGAGCACCTGGGGCCGGCCGGGCTGCTCGGCCTGCCGCTGGCCCTGGCGGCCGTGGTGCTGGTCAGTGCCGGGCACGGCGCGAAGTCGGCCCGTCCCTCGCGGAGCGCGCTGCTGCTGGCCTTCGGAGCCGGAGCGGCCATCGCGCTCCAGCTGGTCTTCCTGCACCAGGCGCCCACCGACAGCGGGGTGGGCCCGCTGATCGTCGGCCGTACGGTGTCCTCCGCCGTCACCCTGACCGTCGCCGGGGTGATGTTCCGGCGCCTCGGCACGGAGAAGCCCGCGTACGGGATCTCGGCGGCGGCCGGTGTGCTCGACTCGATCGCCAATCTGCTGTTCCTGCTCGCCGCCCGCAGCGGCGACCTGGCCGTCGTCGCCGTGATCACCGCCCTCTACCCGGCCGGCACCGTCCTGCTCGCCCGCAGCGTCCTGGCCGAACGCGTCCACCGAGGACAGCTGATCGGCCTGGGCACCGCCGCCGTCGCCGTCAGCCTCCTCGCCCTGACCTGAACCGTCCCTCACTGAACCGCCACTCACCTGAACCGTCCCTGACCTGAACCGCCACTCACCACGGAAGGAACCCGGCATGTTCATCCAGCCCTGGGACGCCGCCCTGGACGACGCCGAATGGCGGACGTGGATCGCCGACGGCCACGACTTCGGAATCCTCAGCGTCAACGGCCTGCCCGGACACGCGCCGATCACCGTGCCCACCCACTTCACCGTCGACGGCGCGGCCCTGCTCGTACACCTCGCCCGCCCCAACCCGGTCTGGAAGCCGATCGAGGCCGATCCGAACGTCACCTTCACCGTCACCGGCGACTACGCCTTCATCCCCGGCCCCTGGCGTACCAGGCCGGGCACCGAACCCACCGACGGCGTCCCCACCAGCTACTACGCCGCTGTCCAGTTCACGTGCCAGGCCGCCATCGTCGACGAACCCGAGGAGAAGGCCGAGCTGCTGCGCCGCCAGATGGCCCACTTCCAGCCCGACGGCGACCACGCCCCGATCGACCCCGGCCGGCCTCCTTACGGCCGGATGCTGCCCGGCATCCGCGGACTGCGCCTGGACATCACCGAGGTCCGCGCGAAGTTCAAGTACGACGACCACAAACCCGTCGAGCAACGCACCGACACCGCCCGCAGGCTCACCGGACGCGCTGCCGCCCTCGACGTGCCCGCCGCGGCCCAGCAGCTGCGCCGCCTGGACCGCGTCGGTGTCTGGAAGCCCTGACCGCCCCCACCCCAGTCCGCCCAGAACGGAACTCTCTTCACGATGACCGCCTTCCGCATCAGCCCCGCCGTCGCCGACGCCTTCCCCGACACCCTGATCGCCGTCGTCACCGCCACCGGCCTGAACGGCCGCGAGCCCTGGCCCCAGACGGCTGCCGCCGTGGAGGCCCTGGAGCGGGATCTCGCCTCCGGCACCTGGGCTCCCGCCGACGACGGCGACCCGCGCATCGAGGCGTGGCACACCGCCTACCGCTCGTTCGGCACCAACCCCCGCCGCATCAGGCCCAGCGTCGACGCCCTCGGCCGCCGCATGGCGAAGAAGGGCAGCCTGCCCCGCATCAACCCGGCCGTCGACTCCTACAACGCCGTCTCCGTCCGCCACGGTCTGCCCGCCGGAGCCTTCGACCTCGACCACGTAACCGGCGACGTCGAGATCCGCCACGCGGACGGCAGCGAGACCTTCACCCCGCTCGGCGAACCCGACACCGTCGAGCACCCCAAGCCCGGCGAGATCGTCTACACCGACACCACCGACGTCCTCACCCGTCATTGGAACCACCGCGACGCCCACCGCACCCGCGTCACCGAGGACTCCACCCGCGTCGCCTTCGTCCTCGAAACCCTGTCCGCCCCCCGCGACGGACACCTCCTGACCACCGCCGCCGACGAACTGCGGGACCTGCTCACCGAACACTCCGCCGAGCGCGCCGTCCACTACCTCAGCCCCGCCCACCCGCAGGTCACCCTCTGACGCCTTCCCCCACCCCCTCCCCGGCATCCCAGTGACGGCGAAGGCCGAGCAGCACCCCGTCCGGGCCTTGGCGCTCACTCCTGGCCACCGCCGTTCTCGACCTCGTCCCGTCCCAGCGCGTCCGGGTCGCGCAGTGGGCGCTGGGCGCCGGCGGGCGGAACATGGCCGGCGTGGCCGGGCCGTGGCCGGGCCACCAAGGGACTCTCGCGGGGCTCTTGACCTCAAGTCTGGTCGAGGTCGCAGGATCGAACCATGAACGAGACCAGCACTGCCCCGGACCCCCAGGACCACATCGAGATCGCCACCCTCATCAGCGGCTTCTTCCGCGCGCTGGACGAGCGCCGCTTCGAAGAGGGCTGGGCCGGCGCCTACTTCACCGACGACCTCCAGGTGACGACCCCGGTCGGCACGGCCACCGGCGCCGACGCGATCCGCCTCGCGGAAGAGGCCGTCAACCGCTTCGCCGCCACGCTCCACATCTCCTCGGACGTCCTCGTCCGCCCCGCCCCGGACGCCCGCACGGCCGACGTCACCTGGAACGCCCACATGACCCACGTGCACCGCGATTCCACCCTCCGGTCCCGCGGCGAGGGCGCCGACCCGCTCTTCACGGTGGGCGGGGTGTACGAGGCCCGGTTCCGGCGCATGGACGAGGGGTGGCGGGCGACCCGGGTGGGGGTGCGGGCGGTGTGGACGGCGGGGGAGCCGCCGGTGCTGAGAGCGGGCGGTGCGGCGCATGTGGCGCAGGCCACGGGCTAAGGCTGGCTGAGTCACCGCGAGGCGCGCATCGCAGCCGACAGGACGAAGGTCACATCCTCGTGCCGGCCGGCACCCCCCAAGGCTGCAGCGACGTTCAACACCGCCTGTCGGTCAGCGCGTTCGGCGACGTTGATCAGAATCGCTTCGGCGGCGTCGTGCAGGCCAGCGGTGCGGCACGAAGTGACGGCCCTCACGATGTCGGCGGCGGCGTAGGACATGCCCGCCTGCCAGAGCAGAAAGCCAGCATCGTGTTTTCGGCCAGCAGCAAGGTATCCAGCCACCAGTCTCGTCTCCGGCCAGCTGAGTTCCACGGCATCTGCGGGGTGCCGGTCCCCATGCCGCAGGGGGACCGGCACCCCGCTCGGCTTCGGCGGCAGCGAAATCTCGCGCCGCAGGGCGCGGCGGCGCAGGCGTCGTGCCCGCGCCACCCCGGGGTTCTCGACGGCGGGCGAAGCCGGCTGTTCCGGTCCGGAGTCCTCAGAGACCGTCGGATAACCGACCGCGCAGCACTCGCAGTGCTTCTTCTTGGCGTGACAGCGGAGTTCGAAGAGTGTGTCCAGAGTGTGGGGCAGTGGCCCCCGCCCCGCCGCCGAGGCATCCTTCTCCACCACCGCGTAGAAGTCCCGCAGAAGCGTTATGTCCGGGATGCGGCCACCGTTTAGGTGGTTTGAGAGAGTTGTCGGTTCCTGGTGGGCGTCCCTCGCGATGTCCGCCTGGGTGCGCGGGCTGCATTCCCGGATCTCGCGCAGCGCTGTCACCAGGGCACGGTGGGCGGCGGTGGTCCGGGACGGCAGCTCTTTCCAGGTCTTGCGATTGCGGGTCACGCACACCTTCCGATCATTTGGGGATGGCAGACGGGCGTCAATTGTGGCTGAAGCAGCGGCTTTTCGGGAAGGCGTGGATGTTTTCCGTAACCCCTCGAAACCTTGCGGAACCTGGCGTAGCAGCCTTCGGGCGGTCACAGTGGTGATGCCCGGAAGGGGCGCCAGCTACCAGGCGTCCACACGCACTGCTATGCACCTGACGAAGAGGGGGCCCCTGGATGACTCTGCCGTCGTGGCAGGACGAAAAGCTCGGAACGATGAAGCGTGCCGCGCTCTGGCTGCTGACCGTCGTGGGGGAGGGCAATGTCTTCACCAAGGAGGACGTCAAGAACGCCTTCCCCGGAATCACCCAGGCGGATCGCCGCGTGCGTGACCTTCGTGGTTACGGGTGGCAGATCGTGACCCACAGGGAGGACCCCGGCCTCGACCAGAGCGAACAGCGGTTCGTCGTGCGGGGCCAGCCTGTCTGGGAGCCCGGCAAGGCCACCAAGGACAGCTCGTCCCTCACGGATACCCAGCGCCGGAAGATCCTCGCACGCGACGGCAACCGCTGCCGGTCATGCGGGATTACGCCGGGTCAGGCGTATGCCGGCACTTTCGAGACCGCCCAGCTCGATATCGCCCGGCGGAAGGTGAAGCTGCCTACCGGTGCCTCGGTGGTCCAGCCCATCGCAGAATGCCACCGCTGCCGCGTGGGCGGCCGTTTCCAGGAGGCAGACCTGAAGGCTGTGCTGGAGGACATCACCAAGCTCGGCGGACTGCAGCGGCAGACGCTCGTGGCCTGGGTCGCCGCCGACGAGCGCGAGTTCAGCCCCGTGGAGCGGGTCTGGTCCGACTTCCGTACGCTGCCGGCGGACTCCCGCGACGAGGTACGTAAGGCCCTCGGGCTCCCGCCCGTCTGAGACCGGCTCTCAGCTCATGGCGGGGCCGCCGGGGCCGGCGGCCCCGCCATGAGCTGAGATGAACCTTTCAAGCAAGAGGAGAACGGACCACCGTGAGCAACAACGCCGGGGACTTCGGTCTGCCGCCGCATGCCGCCAAGAACAGAGACGTCGTCGAGCAGCGTCTCCGGGACTTGGCGGCCGGGGGCGGACTGCAGGAAACGCTGACCATCGAGTGGCGGACGAAACCGCAGGTGGTGCAGGTCATCGATATGCCGGTGGACTCGCTCTACTACAACCCGGGAACGCACCGCATCCGCGCGCAGCGAAGCTACGACACCCGGTTGGACCGCCGGCTTGACGAAGACGCATGGAGCGACGAGAGCCAGGATTACCTGGATTTCCTTCTCAAGGCCGAGCCTTCAGACCCCTCGAAGCGTGACAAGGACTTCGACGCGCTGAAGCAGAGCCTCGAAGAGTTCCGGCAGAACGAACCGGGTCTGATCACCCGCGAGGGCATCCTGGTCAACGGCAACACCAGGGCGGCGGCGCTCCGCGAACTCGGCGTGCCTGAGATCCGGGTGGCCGTTCTGCCCGACTCCTGTACGTGGGCCGACATTAACCGGGTCGAGCTGTCCCTGCAGTTGCGCCACGACACACGGCGGCCCTACTCGTACATCAACCGGCTGCTCACCATCGACGAGCAGGTGGAGGCCGGCCGGCCGCTGAAGGAGGTCGCCCGGGACTTCCGCATCCGGGAGTCGACGGCTGAGCAGGACCTGTGGGTGCTCTCCTGCCTCCGGGACCTGAGCGACAGGTCGGCGGCTGAGGGCGTACAGCTCCGGCTGCTTGACTTTGAGGACGCCCAGGAGCGGCTTCGCGAGGTGCACCGTGCTTTCGCCAAGGAGTCCAAGTCTGATGTACAGAAAGCGGAGTTGCTGAAGGAGAACCGCCTTGCGGCCATCGTGATGAATTTCTCCAAGACCGACCTCCGTCTGATCGAATCAGATTTCCGGAACAGGTATCTGGAGCACCGGCTGCCGGAAGAACTGAAGCCCGCTCCCGCGGTGGCCTCCGGCCGCGTGATTCCCGGCATCAACCGGGCGGTGAAGGCCGAAGCACCGCAGGTCGCCGCCGCCCGCGCGTTCACTGATTCCGTGCTCCGCGCCAAGGCAGTGGTCCGTGCCAAGGAGAAGGTCCCCGCAGCTCAGGTGGAGGCGGCGTCGTCTGTCTTCGACGCCGCGCACAAGGCTGTAGAGGCCGCACTTGAGCCCGCCGGCAAGGACGCCCGGGTCCGCAAGCGGAAGCAGGCTGCCCCCGACCGCCTCAACGACGCGTGCCAGGACATCGAACAGTGCATCACCGACATGGTGCTGGCGAGTGGGGCCCGCAGTCTGGACGAGGAAGCACTGGACGAGGCGGTGCTCAAGCTCAAGGCCACGTTGAAGAAGCTGGCCCAGGCCACGGCTCAGACCATCGAGATGCCTGGTGAGGGCGTCGAGTGGCTGCGTGAAGCCGTGCGGCAGGAGCCCTCGTGACCATGGCGACTGACGAACCGTCCCTGCACATCGGCTTCGATGTCACGCGGACCAAGGCCCTTCTGCGTGCCGCCGAGCCTTACCGCAGTGATCTGACGCGGCTCTCGGCCAGGTTCCCCGGTGGCAGCCCGCGCGGCCGTCTCGCCCTGGAGCTGGATCTCGATGACTTCCTGGTAGGCATCGACGCCCTGGCTGAGTGGTCCCACCCCGAGACGGTGGTGTGGTCGGACGAGCTCAGTGCCTTGGTCGGGGAGGTACTCGATGACGCCGACCGCGCCGAGGAGCAGCTCCAGTCGCCTCAGGCGGCCGGGACCTGGGACGACAGCGCTGTGGAGGCGGCGCTCGGGGACGGCTGGCGTGCCGGCCTCACGGAGTTCCAGCGTCGTGATGTCGCACAGCTGCTGTCCCTTCGGCATGGTGCCAACTTCAGCGTCCCTGGTGCTGGGAAGACCCGCGTCGGCCTGGCGGTGTATGCGGCAATGCGCGAGCGTGGCGACGTGCGCAGACTGCTGGTGGTCAGTCCCAAGTCAGCTTACGAGTCGTGGCTTTCGGAGAGCGCCCTCTGCTTCAGGGAGCCACCGCGGACGGCCGTCATGGGCAAGGAGCCTGACCACAGGGCAGACATTCTGATCGTCAACTACGAGCGGCTCGACCGTTCGCTCGCGGCACTGGCGGGCTGGCTACGGGGCACGCCGTCCATGATCATTTTGGATGAAGCGCACCGGATGAAGCTGGGGTCGCGGGGAACGTACGGCAGCGCCTGCATGGCGCTCGGCCCGCTCACCCGCCGACGCCTCATCCTTACCGGTACTCCGGCCCCGAACGGAGCCCGGGACCTGGAGAACCTGCTGTCCTTCGTCTGGCCTGGTCATGGGCGCAGAGTGGTGACCCAGGCGGTCGAGGGTGGCGATCTCGCGTACGCGAGTGCCGTGCTGCGGCCGCTGTTCACCCGGACGACGAAGAAGGAGCTGGGGCTCCCCCCCTTCGAGACGCGGATTCGTCGCCTGAAGATGCCGGCGCTGCACCGAGAGGTGTACGACGCGCTGGTGGGCCGGTTCACGGCGAGGGCAGAAGCATCGCGTGATGAATTCGATGCCCTGGGCAAGGCGATGCTCCGGCTTCTGATGGCGGCCACCAGTCCTGCGCTGCTTATCGAGGGTGAGAGTCGCTACGAGCCTCTGGTTTATCAGGTTCCGCCGCTTGAAGTGCCAGAGGGTGAATCCTTGTACGCGCTCATGCGTAATCTGCCCGCGCACGAGCTGTCTCCGAAGTACAAGGAGGCGCTCAATATCGTTGCGACGAATGCTGCGTTGGGGCGGAAAACCCTTGTGTGGACGACCTTCGTCCGCAGCATCACCACCATGGAGAGCCTGTTCAGCAGGTACCAGCCGGCAGTCGTCCACGGTGGCACCCCGGACCGGGAGGAGCAGATCAGACGGTTCCGCGAGGATCCGGACTGCCACGTTCTCCTGTCCAATCCGGCCACTCTCGGTGAGGGCATCAGCCTTCACCACGTTTGCCATGACGCCGTGTATGTAGACCGTGACTTCATGGCCGGACGTTTTCTGCAGAGCCTGGACCGCATACACCGTCTCGGGCTGGCCCCCGGAACCCAGACGCGCGTCACCGTGCTCGCGGTTGAAGGCACGATCGATGAGGTGGTCGCCATGCGGCTTGAGGAGAAACTCGAATTCATGGGGCGCATCCTGGACGACCCCGCCGTCCAGCAGCTGGCTGACCTGGAAGATGAGCCCTCCGGTGCGGCCGGGATGGACATGGCCGACGTCCGCGCTCTGCTGAACCACGTCAGTGCTGTCGCCGCCCACTGAAGCGACGCGCCGCGCGGCGCGCCGCTGGCTGACTGAGTTGCGCGTGGCCGGGGTGCCACGGGTGCGGGCGATCCTCACCCATCATCCGGGTTACGCGGATCTCACCCCTGCACAGTATGCGGAGGGCCTTGCCTGGCTCAGACGTACGGGCATGGTGTCCACGGCGGGACGGCCCGTCGTGGACATCAGCGAGAGCGAGGCGGCGGACGGCGACAGGGCGCTGCCCCCGGTGGTGTGGAGCAGGGCTGGAGAGCAAGCGCGGAGGGCTGTGGGTGCCGCAGGTGAACAGGCGCTGCTCCGGCTGCTGCGCGACGGCGGAGTGCCGCATGTGAGACATGTGGCCGCGGAATCCGACGCGTACGGATACGACATACAGGCAGCACGGTCCGCCTCTGAGCGGGCACACATCGAGGTCAAGTCGACCACTGACCCGACCCGTCTGGTCATCCACCTGACACGTCACGAGTACGAGGTGATGGCGACGGACGAGCACTGGTGCCTCGCCGCCGTCCTTGTCGGCCGCGACGGGTGCGCGGTGAACGTGGCAACGGTCGACCGGGGCTGGGTCCATTCATCCGTACCCGCCGACCAGGCGGGGAGCGGCCGCTGGGAGTCAGCTCGGCTGGAGGTGCCGGGCCATGCTCTGGCACCAGGTCTGTTCATCGGGGCGGGGTGGTTGCTGCCGGAGGGAGCACTGCCTCAGTGCCCTGTCTGGCACCAAGACCGCGACGGACAAAAGGGATCAGGCCAACACTAGCTCGCTTGTTCGAATATGCTGGGCTCCGTGCCAGGGCGAGAGCTCGAAGCCCTGCGCTTGGTCCGCCCAGGTTGCTGCGGGGCACGCCTCCGGGCCGGCGCCCAGGTAGGCTCTCCCAGTCTCGCCTGTCAGCATTGGCCTGTTCTGGCCCGGTGAGGCTTGAACGCTGAACGTACGAATGAGGAGACCGGAGCCGATGGGTCCCAGTGACGACGTGCTGACCTCGATCGAGATCTGCGCGGGGGCTGGAGGGCAGGCTATCGGCCTGCATCAGGCCGGTTTCAAGCACCTGGCGCTGGTAGAGATCGACCCGCACGCCTCCGAGACGCTTCAGGAGAACATCGCGTCCCTGGCGGAGTGGAGCTGGGAGCGAGACTTCTGCGATGTGATTTCCGGTGATGTGAACCAGTTCGTCCCCATCGCTTCGGGGGGTGATCGTGAGCCTGACCTGAAGAAGGCGCAGAAATATCTGGGAAAGCCTCTCGCCAAGGGCGAGCTGCATCTTCTCGCTGGCGGCGTGCCGTGTCCGCCCTTTTCGCACGCCGGCAAGCAGCTCGGGAAGGATGATGAGCGTGACCTCTTCCCGCGGATCCTTGAACTTGCTGACGAGCTTCGCCCTGAAGCGGTGATGATCGAGAACGTACGCGGTATCAAGGACGCGAAATTCGAGGAATACCGTACCTACATCGAAGCGCGCCTTCAGGGCGGATGGGCCACCCACCCTGTCACGGGCATCGTCGAAGACTTCGAGGGTCTCGGCTACCAGGTCTGCGAGTGGGAGGTCCTGGAAGCCAGTGACTTCGGCGTTCCGCAGTTGCGCCCCAGGGCCGTTCTGGTGGCCATCCGCAAGGATGTGCTCGGAGACCTGAAGTTCGTCTGGCCGACTGCCGCGGGAAGCCCTGTGAGCGTCTTCGAGGCTCTCAAGAAGTCCATGAAGGCCCGCTATGCCCCTTACCTGAAAATGGGAGGGGAAATCGCGGATCTGGCGAAAGAATGCCATGACAGGTGGAAGGTAAAGGCGCAGCAGGCCGAGAGCAAGAAGGACTCCGGTGTGGCCCCCACCCTGGTTGGCGGGTCCAAGAAGCACGGCGGCGCCGATCTCGGCCCGAGCCGTGCTAAGACCGCCTGGGGTCTTCTGGGGGTCTCCGGTGTGGGAGTCGCCAACTCCCACGACGAAGGTATGAGGAAGAAGAGCTGGGAGCGGGACCTCTTCAGGAAGGAAGGTCCCATGCTCACGGTTGAGCAGGCGGCGATCATCCAGGGGTTCCCGCCCAATTGGAAGTTCACGGGCGGAAAGACCGCGCAGTACCGGCAGGTCGGGAACGCCTTTCCGCCGCCGGTCGCCGCAGCAGTGGGCAAGGCCATCGCGGACGTGCTGCGTGCCGCCCATGAACGCGACCGCCGCAAGGCGCAGGCCCCCGAGACGCTACCCGCGCAAATCGCGTCGGCGTTCGCGGACAGTGCTGACGATCTCCAGGGCGCACACGTCTGAGTCCTGGTGTTCCCAGAACCGCAGGACGGCCCACCCGGCCTCGGCCAGCCGCTTGTCAGTGTCGCGGTCCCGGGCCATGTTCCGGGCCACCTTGTCTGACCAGTAGCCCGGGTTCGTCTTGGGCGGGACATAGTGCTCAGGGCAGCCGTGCCAGTAACAGCCGTCGATGAATACGGCCACCTTCGCTGGACGGAAGACCAGGTCAGCCGTCCGGCGAAGGTCTGGCAGAGGCCGCGCGGCCACGCGGTATCGAAGGCCGTTCGCATGCACCAGCCGGCGGATGAGGCGTTCCGGCTGGGTGTCGCGGCTGCGGATCGCCTGCATGTTCCGGCGGCGCGCCGCAGACGAGGCCCACGAGCCGTCCGGCGGGGTCCAGTCTGCGGGCTCAGGCACTACGGTCACTCCCGGGTCACGTTCATCGCACTTCAATAGTGGCTTCACCAGGCCGGGACGAGTCGACCGCCCGGAAGCGAACGTAGGGTACCGGCTTGTCCGTCGTGCTGGCGGCTGGGATGAACGCCGCGGCCAGCACGACCTTGCCGGGGTCGATACTGCCGTCCTTCACGAGATCTTCCGGGCTGCCAAGGCTTGGGTCGATGACCGGGTAGAGGAGTACGGCTCCACGGCGCGGGCGGTGGAGCTGAGTGGCGAACGGGTCATCGTCACTCAACGCGCGGAGTCCGGCGATGCGCTCGGCGGACTGGCGATGGGCGACACCGGAGATGCGGTTGAACACGCCGCGGGCGTTTCGCTTGCGCTGGACCAGGCTGAGGGGCTGACTGCCGACAATGCTGGCGGACACGCTCGTCGGTCCGGACGTCTGAGGAAGGATGAGCGCCCAGTCGTCCGTAGCGCACCCGGCGTCGCTCGCCTCCCGCAGATAGGCCAGGTGAGGGGCGAAGAGGTCTGGCCTGCCCCAGGTCAGGCGGCTCACGATGTCCAGCAGCTGGATATGGCTGAGAACCGCCGTCCGAGCGGGGTAGCGGGCGTAACCGCCCCGGTCGTTTTCGGAGACGGTCACGAAAACGGAGAGGTCCTCACGCAGCGCCCCCAACGCCACCCCCCAAGCCTCCACGTTCCCCCGCAGCTCCTCCGCCCCCACCGGGTACGCGGTCGGTTCCACCCACTGGCCCGGGGAGCGGATCTCCACCAGTTCCGCGTTGAACATCTTGTTGCGGGCCGAGGGGCGGATCCAGGAGAGGTGCTGGGAGACCAGCGGGGGGATCTGGGCAGGGGTGACCTGGGGTTTGCCGTCCACCAGGGTGGCGTAGCGGGTCAGCTGGGCGCGGAACGTCTCCTCGTCGCGGCAGATGGCCTCGAAGGCTTCGTAGAGGTCGATCGTCCTCGTCCTGCCGAGCGGTACCTCGCGGCCGATGTAGAGACGGACCAGGTCCCGGTAGCCGGGGCGGAAGCCGAACCAGCGGCCCACCTGCATCAGGGTGTCGGTCTGTTGGATGGGGCGGACGTAGTACGTGACGGTGAGGCCCTCGACCGTGAAGCCCCGGGAGAGCTTCGTGCCGCCGACCAGGATCTTCCACACGTGCGGGGTCCGCTCGAAGTCCAGGTCGGGCTGGTCGTAGTCGCGCTCCGTGTCGCCGTTCACCACCAGGACGGGGGTGCCGCCCGCGTTGATGAGCTGGCGGGCGCGCGAGACGTAGGCCCTCAGTTCCTCGTACGACTCAGGCGTGGGCAGCTCCGCGTCGGCGAAGCGGTGGAAGTCCGAGGCGAAGAGGGCGGCCAGGCGGTCGTGGCCCTGGCGGCTCGTGTAGGCGGCCCGGTGCCACATGGAGTTGATCCGCAGGGCGAGGGCCGTGTGCTCGGCCATGCGTACCGACTCGTGGACGAGCATCGTGTGGTGCCGGAACGGCCCTTCGGGGACGCCCCGGTCGGCGCGGTACAGCTTGAGCGCGCCCGTGAGGACGAACGCGTCCAGTGCCTCCTGGAGGCGGTCGCCCGTGTCCTCGTAGATGCCCCGGATGTGCGTCTCCTCGGCGGTGCCCTCGTCCGTGTCGAGGTCGTGGAAGTCCTGGACGCCCATGTAGCCGGTCGGGCGGGGCAGCGAGACGAGGAAGTCGCGCGGGAAGATGTCCTCGCCGTCGCCGGGGTCCACGAAGACGTTGGCGAACGGGGTCGCGGTGTAGCCGACGTACTGGGCGCGCGGCAGCAGGCCGAGCAGCTGCGAGATCTGGCGGTTGATGGCCGTGCGGGTGACCTTGCCCTCCTCCCACTTCTTCGGGTCCGTGGTGTTGACCGACGCCTGGTCCGACTCGTCGTCGATGATCAGCGCGGGGATCTCGGAGAGGATCGGGCCGATCTTCTTGAGGTCCTTGATCAGCTTGTCCAGCACGGACTTGTTCTTCTTCACGACCATGATCCGGGCCGCCGCGTGGTGCAGGTTGGCCGGTGCGTACAGCGGCTCGGTGCGCGACTGCTTCTCGAACTCCAGGGCGCGGATGCCGTTGAGCAGGCTCTTGTAGTCGTCGTCGCGGGTGGTGAGACGCTCGATGTCGAAGGCGCCGAGGGCGGAGGGCCGGCCGCCGTGGCTGACGAACTTCTCCGGCCAGTCCGCGTCCTCCTGGTAGTCGATGCCGACCAGGGCGTCCGGGTCCGCCGGGTCCGCGCCGCGCAGGATGTTCTCCTGGCCGATGAGCTCCATGTCCAGCCGGCGCTGGGTTTGGCCCCGGAGGAGGTTGAGCGTGCCGCCGAGGACGATGACCAGGCGGTATCCCGCGTCGATGGCCTTCGCGGTGACGCCGGTGAAGTTGGCGGTCTTGCCCGACTGGACGTAGCCCACCACCAGGCCGCGAGCCCCGTACGCCTCGGGGCGCGTGGGGTCGGAGAGGCGCTCGACCACGGCATGGCTCGCCTCGTCCAGTCCGGAGACCGCTGCGTCCGACCAGCCCTTGCGGCGCAGCAACCGCTCGTACGACGTCCAATAGAACGAGCGCGCCGCGGCCGCGTCCCGGGAGTACCAGGAGACGAACTCCTTGCTGATGACCGTCGGTCCGGGCTCCTTGAACACCGGGACGGCACTGTCGAGCGCCTTCCGCAGCCCGGCGCCGAAACCCAGCCGGGTGTACGTGTCCGCGCGGCGCTCGTCCGTGCGGGGCGGCGCCGCCGACCAGTCGGCCTGCTCCGCCAGGTCCCAGGCGGTCAGGGTGCGGTGCCACAGTGCGATCAGCCCGTCACCCGGTTCCGCGCCCAGGACCCGGTCCTGGAAGTGGGAGAGCGCCGTGTCGGCGGGCTCCTCGTCGTCCGAGAGCACGAAGGCGAGCTTGGCGAAGGGCTTGGGCCCCCGGCGCATCGCGGCCAGCACGTCGCCGTGCAGGGTGAACAGGGGGTCGGTCATGGCGGGCGGCTCTCTCGGATCGGTTACGGGGACGGGCGGGCGGGGGAGGGGGCTCAGCGCTCCATCTCGCAGCGTGCCGCCGTGACCAGGACGCTGTTCCACAGCGCCACGTTGTCGGTGTGGACGGCCCGGACCCGTTCCTTCTGGAAGATCTCGTTGACCATCAGATAGAGCATGCTCTTGATCACCGGGGCGTCGTTCAGACCTCCGCGCCGGCCCCCGTTGAGCACCTGCCGGTACTCCTTGTTGAGCCGGACCTCCCGCTGCTCCCGGTCGAGTTCGAAGAACACGTCGGACGGCAGGCTGTCCCAGCGGAACGCGATCGGGTCCTCGCCCTCCAGCTCCGGCAGCTCGTCGCGCAGCGTCCGCCGCAGCTTCGGGTCGATCCCCTTGCCCGCCGGGAGCACTGCCTTGCGCTGCGGCTCGGTGGCGCGCCGGGCCGCCTCCCGGTACGTGAGCGCCGCCTCCTGCACGTAGGCGGCGAAGGGGTGACCCGCGGCGTCCACGGCCTGCTCCAGGCCGCGGGCGAACGCGGGGGTGACCGTCACACCGTCCTTCTTCACCGTGAGGTTGAAGACGTCGTTCGGCGCGGACGGCAGGTCGACGGCGATCCGGGCGAGCGCGAGGTGGCCCTCCGGGCTGCGGGTGCTGTTCCAGCCGCCCGCCTGGACGAGCCGGTCGTTGCGGTAGATGTAGAAGCCCTGGCGCTCGGCGAGCGGGCCGATGCCCCGGAAGCTGACCAGCGGTGACTTGGGCGGCCAGATGTGCGCGGTCAGCGCGACCTCGCCCACGCCCTCGACCGGGGCGGTGTAGGTACGGGGATAGCCGGCCCGGCCGGGCACCCGGTAGCCGAACGGGTCGATCGGTTCGACGCCCCGGTGGTCCAGCTCCTCCTTGGTCCGTACGTCCTCCACGACGATGTCGATGTTGAAGCCGTCGCGGGCCAGGAAGCGGTGGAGGTAGAGCCCGAGGTGGGTCTCCAGCTTCTCAATCGCGTCGTTGAGGTAGCGGTCGGCCTGGCCGGTGGTGATGGTCTCGAAGGCGCGGACCCGGTCCCAGCGCACGATCGTGCCCTGCCACTGGATGACGCCGTCGTAGCGGTCCACCAGGTCCTGGCAGTACCCCGGGTCGACGATGTCGCAGCTGAAGTCGGCCCGGGCGCGGGCCGTCAGCCAGCGGCGGCCGGTGGACGGGCTGCGCTTGGTGCGGCTGATCACGGTGAGCGAGTCGGCGTGCGACAGGGACGCCGCCTTGAGGCCCGCGCCGAAGTGCCCGAGCGCCGTGTCGTCGTACCCCTGCCTGCCGCCCACCGTCATCGCGGTGTCCAGTGCGGCGTCGTCCATGCCGCGGCCGTCGTCGATGACGAGGAGGCTGACCAGCCGGTCGTCGTCGCGCAGCAGGCTGACGACGACGTTACGGGCACCGGCGTCGATGGAGTTGTCCACGAGGTCGGCGATGGCCGCCTCGAAGCCGTACCCCTGGTGTGTCAGTGACTCGACGTACCGGGCGGCGGGCGGGAGTCGCTTGGTGCCGGTGGTGGGGACCTCGAACTGCCAGTCGGCAGAGGGCTGGTACGGCGCCATGAAGCCTTCCTCGCGCACACAGAGCTGAGACCTGCGTGGGGAGGTGCGGCCCTGATGAGTAGATGCGATGTGATGGTATTGCAAAGGTGGGACAGCCGGGAATCCCAGTGACAAATACGCTCGCGCTACGTCGTCGCCGCCCCCAGCACCCGCACCAACGCCACCCCCGCCTCCCCGTTCAGCTCCACCGCCTCGCCCGTCTCCACGAAGCCCGCCCTCCTCAGCACCGCCCGCGACGCCGTGTTCCGCACCGCCGCCCTCGCCCTGAGCGCCGTCAGGCCGTACGCCGTGCGGCACAGCGCGAAGAGGTCGTGCACCGCGGTCGTCGCCAGGCCCCTGCCCGTGGCCTTCTCCGCGAGGCGGAAGCCGAGTTCGGCCGTGCCGGCGGAGACGTCCATCAGGTTGAAGCGGCCCAGGACCTCGCCCGTGTCCTCCGCCACCAGGACGTGGAAATGGCAGACGCCCGCGGCCTGTTCGGCGAGCAGCGCCTCGTGGCGGGGCGGGTAGTCGGTGAAGTAGGCGTCGCCGCGGTCCGGGACCGACGCGGCGAAGTACGCGCGGTTGGCCTTCTCGAACGCGAGGACGGCCGGGGCGTGGTCGGGGCGCAGGCGCTGGAGTTCGGGCATGGACGAAGGGTACGGAGCCGGGGCGCGTCCCGGCATCCGCATTCCGGCCGCCTCACACCGGCCCCGGAGCCCCGCCCCCGGAGCCCGGCCCCCGGCGCAGCCCCGCGCAGCGCCGGCCCCGGCCCCGGAGCCCCGCCCCCCCCGGGGCGGCCCCGCGTCAGCCCCAGCACCGGCCCCGGACGACGACTCCTACACCCGCCCCCCGTGGCACCCCCGGTACGACTCCCCCGACCCGCACCAGCAGTCGCCGCTCTTCGCCGGTGGCCAGGGGACCGCGCGCCCCCGCGCGGCCAGGGTCGTCGCGTACTGGGGGAGGAGGTCCGGGTCGGCCGGGGAGGCGGATTCGGAGGCGGCGAAGGCTTCGTAGGAGGGGACCGTGCCCCGGACGATGCCGAGGTTCGGGGTGCCCGCCGCCTGGAGGTCGCGCAGGGCCGCCTCCAGGCGGGCCAGGTGGTCCGGGTGGGAGGCGTACTCGCTGCCCAGCCTCGGGTACGCCGTGAGGAGTTCGCGGAACTCCGCCGCCGGCCAGTGCAGCACCGCCACCGGGAAGGGGCGGGACAACGCCGTGCGGTACGTGCCCAGTTCGGCACGGAGACGGGTGATCTCGGCGCGCAGCTCGCCCGGGTCCGACGATCCCAGGGACCACAGGCGCTTGGGGTCGTGCAGCTCGTCCAGCGGGACCGCCGCCGTGTGCAGCGTGTCCGCCAGCTCGTCCCAGGCGTCGTGCCCGACGCCCATCAGGCGGCGCACCCGGTGGCGGCCGGTCAGCAGCGACTGGGTCGCGTACGGGACTTCCTCGCCCGGGGCGATCAGCAGGCGCAGGGCCGTGGAGAAGAGGTCGTGCGCCGCTTCCAGCTCGTCGTGGGCCTCCAGCGTCTCGGCCGCGATCTCCCACGGGGCGGCCTCCTGCGGGGCCGCCACCCGGACGCCGTCGATCAGCGCGCGGGCCTCCGCCTCGTGGCCGTACTCCCACAGGTTCGCGGCGCTGAGCGCCTTCACCAGGTGCGGGTGCTCGGTGCGGGGATCGCCGAGCAGGTCGTCGTAGAGCGTCGTGGCGCGGGCGCGGTCGCCGCCGAGTTCCAGGTGGGCCGCCGCCTGGAGGAGCAGCGGCTCGTGGTCCTCGGGGTACTGCGCCGCGGTGCGGAGCAGACGCTCGGCTTCGGAGATGTGGTCGGCAGGGGTGTCGGGGCGCATGCACCACACCGTACTGCTGTGCGGGGGCGCGGCGGGGGCCGCTCCCGAGGCCCCGGGCATGCCGCCGACCCTCTAACGTGTCTCCACGTGCTCAGACGACGTCCGCAGTTGTTGTGGTTGCTGGTCCCCTACGTGCTCTACCTCGGGGCGCTGCCGTTCGTGAACCGGGTCCGGCCCGTCGTTCTCGGGCTGCCGTTCCTCTTCTTCTGGCTGCTCGGGGCGACCCTGCTGACCCCCGTCGCCGTGTGGCTGACCCGGCGGGGTGACCGCCGGTGAACGCCACCGTCGCGACCTCCGTCTTCGGGGTCTTCATGGTCGCCACCGTCGCCCTGGGGCTGCTCGCCGTACGCGGCGGACGGGGCGGCGGGGGCGGGCTCGCCGAGTGGTCGGTGGGCGGGCGCAGCCTCGGGACCGTCTTCATCTGGGTGCTGATGGCCGGCGAGGGCTACACCAGCTTCAGCTACCTCGGCGCCGCCGGCTGGGGCTACAACTACGGGGCGCCCGTCCTCTACGTCGTCGCGTACATGTCCTGCGGATACGCCGTCGGCTACGTCGTCGGGCCGATGCTGTGGGCGTACGCGCGCAAGCACGGACTCGTCGGGATCACCGACATGGTGGCGCACCGCTTCGGGCGGCCCTGGCTCGGCGCGCTCGTCGCCGTCCTGGCGACCGTGTTCCTGCTTCCGTACATCCAGCTCCAGATCACCGGCATGGGCGTCGTCGTCTCGACGATCTCCTACGGGGCCATCAGCCTGAACTGGGCGTACTTCATCGCCTTCGCCGTCACCACCGGCTTCGTCGTCGTCAGCGGTCTGCGCGGCAGCGCCTGGGTCTCCGTGCTGAAGGACCTGCTGGTGATCGTCACGCTCGGCTTCCTGGCGGTCTACGTGCCCGCGCACTACTTCGACGGCTACGGGCCCTTCCTCGACCGGCTCGTCACCGAGAAGAGCGAGTGGCTGACCTTCCCCGGCCACGGGGACAGCGGCCTCGGACAGGCGTGGTTCATCACCACGTCGTTCCTGAACTCGCTCACCGTCGTGATCTTCCCGACCACCGTCGCCGGCTACCTCGGCGCATCGAGCGCGGACGTGCTGCGGCGCAACGCCATGTGGCTCCCCGCCTACAACGTCCTCCTCTTCGTCCCGATGCTGCTCGGCATGGCGGCGCTGTTCGTGGTGCCCGGGCTGGTCGGTGCCGAGTCCAACCTCGCGCTCTTCAAGCTGGTCACGGACTCGCTGCCCGCCTGGTCCGTCGGGGTCATCGGGGTCGCCGCCGCGCTCTCATCGATCGTGCCCATGGCCGTGTTCATGCTGGTCATCGGCACGATGTGGGGCCGCAGCGTGCTCTCGCTCGTGCCCCGCTGGGAGCACCGGCAGAAGGGCGCCGCGCAGCTGGTCGTCGTGGTCGCGGGCTCGCTGGCGCTGCTGCTCACGTACACCGCACCCAACACCCTCGTACGCCTCTCGCTCATCTCGTACGAGGGGATGGCGCAGCTGCTCCCCATGGTGCTGCTGGGGCTGATGTGGCGGCGGTTGACGCTGCTCGGGGCGCTGTCCGGGCTCGTCGTGGGGGTCGGCGTGGTGTGCGGGTTCGTTTTCACGGAGCACGATCCGGTGTGGGGCGTGAACGCGGGCATCGTCGCGCTCGCCGCCAACCTGGCGGTCGCGCTCGTGGTGACGTACGCGGGTCCGCGCGAGCGCGACGAACGGCCGGACGAGGAGGTGCTGGCCCGGGACGAGCTGGAGGCGGACCGCGTGGTCGTCAACGTACGTTGACCCGTTCGGCCGGTCGTGTATAACGGATGGACCGACAGGAGCGGATACGGAAGGGAGGCACCGCCCATGGACACCGTCACCATGAGCCGCGTACGCGACGGCCTCTCCCGCGTCCTGCGCCCCGCGGGGCTGCTCCTCTTCCTCCTCACCGAGGTGCTCCTCGCCGAGGGCGGCAGCCTCTCCGCCGCCGTCGCGCTCGCCGCCACCGCGGCCGCCGGCACCGCGCTCGTCGCCTGCTCGGTCCTGAGCGCCCGCTGCGCAGCCCCGGTGCCCCGCACCCGGGTGCGCACCGCCATCCGCGACCGGGAGAAGCGCACCGCGTTCCTGCCGCAACGGGACCCGGACGCCCAGGGGCGCCGGCGCCCCCGAGCGCCGGGCCGTGCCCTCCTGACGGCCGCGTAAGGACACCTCAGCCACTCACGCGGACCCGTCACGCCGAAGCACGTACTCCTCGCTTCCCGCATGACGAGACCCCGGAGGGCTCACCCATGTCCGCCTTCATGTCCGCTTTCGCCAGCCTGGTCGGCGCCTTCGCCGACCTGCTCCACCCGCTCTTCCAGGGCGCGTCCACCGCCGCCGCGATCGTCCTGTTCACCGCGCTCGTGCGGCTCGCCGTGCACCCGCTCTCGCGGGCCGCCGCACGCGGGCAGAAGGCCCAGCGCCGGCTCCAGCCGCAGATCGCCGAGCTGCGCAGGAAGCATGGCAAGGACCGCGAGCGGATGCAGAAGGCGCTCATGGAGCTGCACCGCGAGGAGAAGGTCTCGCCCTTCTCCGGCTGCCTGCCGAGCCTGCTCCAGATCCCGGCGTTCTTCCTGCTCTACCACCTCTTCTCCAGCCAGAGGATCGGCGGCGAGGCGAACTCGCTCCTCGGCCACCAGCTCTTCGACGCGCCGCTCGGCGAGCGCTGGCACGACGCGCTCGGGCACGGCGGGATGTTCGGCGCGCAGGGCCTCGTCTACCTGGGACTCTTCGCGATCGTGGCCGCCGTCGCCACCTTCAACTACGGGCGTACCAAGCGTCAGATGGCCGCCAACCCGGTCACCCCGCCCGCCGGCCCCGACGGGCAGCCGGTGCCCGGCATGGGCGTGATGAACCAGCTCATGCCGCTGATGTCCTTCTTCACCCTCTTCACCATCGCCTACGTGCCGCTGGCCGCCGCGCTGTACGTGGTCACCAGCACCACCTGGACCGCCATCGAGCGGGCCTTCCTGTACCGCGACATGACCGCACCGGGCGCCGCGGTCGCCACAGCCGCGTAACGGCGGCGGCACGGCTCCCCGGTCCAGGTGGTGAACAGGGTCTTGCGGAGTGATCGGACGTCTTGGAGGATCGGACAAGCCTGCGATGGCCGCCACCCATCCGACGGGCCTGATCCCGACCGAGGAGAACGACTCTTGAAGCTGCTTCGTGTGGGTACGGCGGGCGCGGAACGACCGGCGCTGCTGGACGAGGACGGAACCCTGCGCGACCTGTCGGGCGTCGTCCCCGACATCGACGGCGCCCTGCTGGCCGACGGGGCCGCGCTCGCCCGGGTGCGCGCCGCCGCGGCCGCGCCCGGCGGGCTGCCGGCGCTCGACGCCGAAGGGCTGCGGGTGGGCCCGCCGCTCGCCCGGATCGGCAAGATCGTGTGCATCGGGCTGAACTACCACGACCACGCCACGGAGACCGGGGCGTCGATCCCGGACGAGCCGATCCTGTTCTTCAAGGCCCCGGACACCGTCGTCGGGGCCGAGGACACCGTGCTCGTGCCGCGCGGCAGCGTGAAGACCGACTGGGAGGTCGAGCTCGCCGTCGTCATCGGCCGCACCGCGCGCTACCTGGAGACGGTCGAGGAAGGGCTCGCCCACGTCGCCGGGTACGCGGTCGCGCACGACGTCTCCGAGCGCGAGTTCCAGATCGAGCGCGGCGGCACCTGGGACAAGGGCAAGAACTGCGAGACGTTCAACCCGCTGGGGCCCTGGCTCGTCACCGCCGACGAGGTCCCCGACCCGCAGGCCCTCCCGCTGAAGCTCTGGGTCAACGGCGAGCTGAAGCAGGACGGCACCACCGCCGACCAGATCTTCCCGGTCGGCGAGGTCGTCCGCTATCTGAGCCACTTCATGACGCTCTACCCGGGCGACGTCATCAACACCGGCACCCCGGCCGGCGTCGCCATGGGACAGCCCGAGCCCAAGCCGTACCTGCGGGCGGGCGATGTCGTGGAGCTGGAGATCGAAGGACTCGGCCGCCAGCGCCAGGAGCTGAAGGACGCGTAGAGCGCCTCGATACATCGGAGGGGTGGGGTCCGTTCGTACGCGGACCCCACCCCTCCCCGCGTGTCAGCCGTCGATCCGCGACACGAACTGCTCCAGCGCCTCCACCACCAGCGCGTGGTCCTCGGCCTGCGGCAGCCCCGAGACCGTCACCGAGCCGATGACGCCCGCGCCCTCGACCGCGATCGGGAACGAGCCGCCGTGCGCCGCGTAGACGTCCGGGTCCAGCCGGGACGCCTCGTCGAAGGTCGTCCCCTTCGCCCGGAACCGCGTCCCCACCAGGTACGAGCTCTCCCCGTACCGCTCGACCACCCGGCGCTTGCGGTCGATCCACGCGTCGTTGTCCGCGCTCGAACCGGGGAGCGCCGCGTGGAACAGTTGCTGCGCCCCGCGCCGGATGTCGATCGCGACCGGGGCGTGCCGTTCCCGGGCCAGCGCGACCAGCAGCCCGCCGAGCGCGTAGGCGTCGTCGTAGCCGAAGTGCGGCAGCGTCAGCCGGCGCTCCTGGGCGATCAGCTCGGAGATGGTCGGAGCGGTGGGGTTCATACGGGCTGCTCCTCGGGGGCGTGGGCGGGCGAGGGGACGGGGGTGCCGGCACCGGCGGGCCGCAGGGTCACGGTGACCCCCTCGCGGGCCGAGCGGCGGGCGGCCTCCAGGACGTCCAGGGCCTCGGCGGCCTGAAGGGCGGTCACCGGATTGTCGCCCGTCCCGCGCAGCGCGTCCGTGACCGCCGCGTAGTACGCCGGGTAGTCGCCCGGGAGGGTACGGACCGGGGTGCCGCCGCCCGTGAGCGGGGACTCGCCCGCGCCGAGCCGGCCCCACAGCTCCTCGCCCTCCTCGCCCCACGGCTCGCCCGGTGCCGGCCGGGCGCCCTCGCGCAGGGCGGCCTCCTGGGGGTCGAGGCCGTACTTCACGAAGCCGGCGGCGGACCCGAGCACCCGGAAACGCGGGCCGAGCTGGGCCGTCGTCGCGCTCACGTACAGGTGAGAGCGCACGCCCGAGGTGTGCGTGATCGCCACGAACGTGTCGTCGTCGGCCGCCGCGCCCGGGCGCCGCAGGTCCGACTCGGCGTACACCTGGGCCGCCGGGCCGAACAGGGTCAGCGCCTGGTCGACCACATGGCTGCCCAGGTCGTACAGCAGCCCGCCGATCTCGCGCGGGTCGCCCGACTCGCGCCAGCCGCCCTTCAGTCGCGGGCGCCACCGCTCGAAGCGGGACTCGAAGCGCTGGACCTCGCCCAGGACGCCGTCCGCGAGCAGCGCGCGCAGGGTGAGGAAGTCGTTGTCCCAGCGGCGGTTCTGGAAGACCGAGAGCAGCAGCCCGCGCTCATCCGCCAGCGCCGCCAGCTCGCGCGCCTCGGCCGCCGTGCCCGCGACCGGCTTGTCCACGACCACCGGCAGCCCGGCCTCCAGCGCCGCCCGCGCGAGCGGTACGTGCGTCCTGTTCGGCGACGCGATCACGATCAGGTCCAGCTCGTCCGCCCGCTGCCACAGCTCGTCGGGCGAGGCGGCGAACCGTACGTCGGGGAAGGCGGCGCGGGCCTCGGCCCGGCGCTCCTCGTCACGGGTGACGACCGTGTCGAGGACCAGTCCTTCGGTGGCCGTGATCAGCGGGGCGTGGAAGACGGACCCCGCCAGGCCGTAGCCGACGAGTCCGACGCGCAAGGGGGAGCCGGAGGTGTGGGAGGTCATGCCGTCCACTTTGGCAACGCTGTTGCCAAAGTGCAAGCGCGGGCCACAATGGGTCCGTGAACAGGAGCAACACCGGCGCGAACCTCCCCGCCCTGCGCAGCCACAACGCGGCCCTCGTCCTCGACCTGCTGCGGGTGGCCGGCGAGCGCGGCATCAGCCGGCTCGAACTCGCCGAGCGCACCGGGCTCACCCCGCAGGCCGTCAGCAAGATCACCGCCCGGCTGCGCGCCGGGGGCCTGGCCGCCGAGGCGGGCCGCCGCGCCTCCACGGGCGGCAAGCCCCGGACCGTGTTGCGGCTCGTCCCCGGGGCCGGGCACGCGGTGGGGCTGCACCTGGACCGCGACGGTCTGGCCGCGGTCCTGGTCGACCTCGCGGGCACGGTCGCCGAAAGCCTCACGGCTCCGCTGGACTTCGGGGCCCCGGCGGACGAGGTGCTGACGGCCGCCGCCGGGGCGGTCGCCGCCGTGCGGGGGGACGGGGCGCCGCCGGTGCTCGGGGTGGGCGTCGCGGCCCCGGGGCCGCTGGACCACCGGGGCGGGGTGCTGCACCGCGTCACCGGGTTCCCGCAGTGGGACGGCTACCCGCTGCGCGAGGCGCTCGCCGCCCGGACCGGGCTGCCCGTGGTCCTCGACAAGGACACCAACGCCGCCGCACTTGGCCTCGCCCTCGGCGCGGAGGGCCCCGCCGACTTCGCCTACCTCCACCTCGGCACCGGCCTCGGCGCGGGGCTCGTCCTCGGCGGGGCGGTGCACCGGGGGGAGCGGACGGGGGCGGGCGAGTTCGGGCACCAGACCGTGCAGCTGGACGGCCTCCGGTGCGGCTGCGGCGGACGCGGCTGCCTGGAGGCGCTGTGCCTGGCCGCCGTCCGCCGGGGCGACGCGGCCGAGGCGGCGCGGGTGCTGGGGACCGGCGCCGCCAATCTCGTCGGGCTGCTCGACATCGACCGCGTGGTCCTGGGCGGCCGCACGGTCGCCGCCGACCCCGACACGTACGTACGCGGAGTGCGCGCGGTCCTGGACGAGCGCTCCCGCCGCGACGGGGCCCGCGACACCCCGGTCCCGGTCACCGCCCACCGCGCGGGCGACCGCCCGGTCGCGGAGGGCGCGGCGCAGCTGGTGCTGGCCCCGCTGTTCGGGCGGGTGGGGTCCGGCGAGGCGGACGGGGCGCCTGCGGCGGGCTGACCGGGGAGGCGCCTGCCGATGCGGCCGGTCCGGTGCTGAGGCGTCCCCGCCCCGGCGCACGCCCCCGGCGGCCCGGGCGGCCCCGGCGGCCCCGGCGGCCGCTCCGGGCCGCACGCCGCACGGTGCCCCCGCTGCCCCGGGCCGGCCCTGCGGCACGCCTGCGCCGGGCGCTCGCGCGCGTGGCGGGGTCGGCCACCCCGAGGGATGTCCGGCCCTCCGCCGTCCGGGCGGCCCCGCGGCACGCCTGCGCCGGGCGCTCGCGCGCGCGTGGCAGGGTCGGCCACCCCGAGGGATGTCCGGAGCCGCGCCGCCCGCGGCGCCCCGCCGCCCCGACCGGCCGTTGCCGTACGAAGTGGAGGCTGCCCCGCCATGCCCCCCGAACCTGCCGAGCCCACCGAGACCACCGATCCCCCCGGGGCCGGCCGCACCCGGCACGGCCTCGCGCTCGGGCTCGCCGCCGCGAGCGTGATGCCCGTGGTCCTCGGCGGGGCGACCGCGTCCGCCGCCCCGCAGCGCAGCCCGGTCGCGGGTCCGGCCGGCCGGCTGACCCCGGCCGCCGCGCCCGGCTCGGCCACCGCCGACCAGCAGCCGGCCTGCGGCGACCCCGCGTCGGCCGGCTTCCCCATCGACACCCGCATCCACGGCGGGCCCGACACCTACGCCTCCGGCGGCGGCTACGGCACCTGGTTCCTGGACCTGACGAACACGACGACCGAGTCCTGCCGGGCGATCCACCCCGTCCTCGTCCTCACCGACGAGGAGCGGGCGCTGACCTCGGACCAGATCCAGCTCCAGTTCTCGGAGCGCGCCCACCCCGGGGTCGAGCACCGCGTGACCTGGGAGACGACCGACCGGGACGAGCACATCGGGGTCTTCGGCGGCGAGGGCGACGACGCCTTCCCCGGGTTCACCGTGCCCGCCGGACGCACCGTCACCGTCCAGGTCCGGCTGGCCTTCACCTCCGACACGAGCCCCGGCCGGATCACCGCGAACGCCGCGGTCGTCCAGCGGCGGGGCGGCGGGAGCGGCGCGGGCGGCGACGGGGAGTGGGTCGGTGAGTCCGAGGACTACCCGTTCTCCGTGGTCGAACCCGGCGAGGACGGCACCGGCACCGGTGAGACGGACGGCGACCGCGAGAGCGCGGACGCAACGGGCCGGGAGCACGTGGGTGGCACCGGCGAGGACGAGGAAGAGGGGAGCGGCACGGTGAAGGGCAAGGGCGACGAGGGGTACGCGGACCCCGGCAGGACCGGCACCACCCGGCGGCCCGTCCCACCCGGCACCGACCCGGCGGGGGTCCCGCAGCTCGCCGACACGGGCATCTCCGTCCCGGTGCCCCTGCCCGCGCTCACCGTGTCCGGGTTCCTGATCGGCGGCGGCGCGATGGTGCTGGCGACCCGCCGGACCCGCCGCGCGAACCACTGATCACCAGGTGGTCGGCCAGTACCTCCACGTCGAACAGTCGGCCTCAGGCGGTCCGGCCATGGGGGGCGGCGTCGCGGGGGTGGGCACGCGCTCCCCCAAGCTCTCGGCTTCGCTCGAGCAGGGAGGGGCCCCCTCCGGCGTTGTCGTCCATCACCATGGCTTCGCCATGGCTCAATTCTCCGCCGTGCAGCTGCGCGCACCCACCCCCGCTCCTTCCTCCACCCCCCAATTGCCGGACCACCTAAACTCTGGGGCGTCGGCGCTGCACAACGCGGTGCCGCCGGCGTCCCCGCACCTGGCGTACGGCAACTGGAGTCCCACATGGCAGAGCGCAAGCCGATCTCGTCCTGGCTGACCGACATGGACGGGGTCCTCATCCACGAGGGCACCCCGATCCCCGGCGCCGACGCCTTCATCAAGCGGCTGCGTGACTCGGGGCTGCCCTTCCTGGTCCTGACCAACAACTCGATCTACACCGCCCGCGACCTGCACGCCCGGCTGAAGCGCATGGGCCTGGACGTGCCCGTGGAGAACATCTGGACCTCCGCCCTCGCCACCGCCCAGTTCCTGGACGACCAGCGGCCCGGCGGCACGGCGTACGTCATCGGCGAGGCCGGACTCACCACGGCGCTGCACGACATCGGGTACGTGCTCACCGACCACGACCCCGACTACGTGGTGCTCGGCGAGACGCGTACGTACTCCTTCGAGGCCCTCACCAAGGCGATCCGGCTGATCAACGCCGGGGCCCGGTTCATCTGCACCAACCCGGACGAGACCGGCCCGTCCGCCGAGGGCCCGCTGCCCGCGACCGGCTCCGTCGCCGCGCTGATCACCAAGGCGACCGGCAAGGCCCCGTACTTCGCGGGCAAGCCGAACCCGCTGATGATGCGCACCGGACTCAACGCGATCGGCGCGCACTCCGAGTCCAGCGCCATGATCGGCGACCGGATGGACACCGATGTGCTGGCCGGCCTGGAGGCGGGCATGCAGACGTTCCTGGTGCTCACCGGGCTGACCACGGTCGCGGACATCGACAAGTACCCGTTCCGGCCGTCCACGGTCGTGGACTCCATCGCGGACCTGGTCGACCTGATCGACCTGGGCTGACACCGGGTGGGGCGGGGCCCTTTCGCGCCCGCCCCACTCCACCGGCCCAGTGCCCCCGCGCTGCGGATGCGGAACACGCCCGCAGGAGTGAACCTTCCATCAGGAGGTTCACGATGCGTTCCATACCCCTCACGTTCTGTGCCGCCGCACTGGCCGCGGCGACCCTGGTGCCGATCCCCTCGGCACTGGCCGAATCCGGCTCCGGCCACGAGGACTCCCGGTCCCGCGCCGCCCTGTCGGTCTCGCCCCCGTCCGTCGCTCCGGGCGGCGAGGTCGAGCTGGAGCTCACCGGCTGCAAGGCCAAGGAGGCCAAGGGGAACTCCGACGCCTTCGTCTCCGAGGCGCGGTTCTCGTCCGGTGGCGACCGCACGCTCTACGCCGAGGCCCGCGTCCGGGCGGACGCCGAGCCCGGCGACTACGACGTCCAGGCGGTCTGCGACAAGCACACCCGGGTGACCGCCACCCTCACCGTCGTGCACCGCGACCGGCCCATGCCCATCGCCCCGGTCCACGCGGGCGGCGGAGGCACCGCCGTGCTCGCGAGCGAGACCGCCGAGCAGGACGGCCCCGGCACCACCCACGAGGTGATCGGCCTCGGACTGGCCGCCGTCGCGGCCGTCGCCGTCGCCTTCCGCAGCGTGCGCCGTCGCCGTCCGGCGGCCGACTGACATGTCCGCACCGGAGGAGTCGGCGGGGCGCGGCAGGCTGCTCACCGGAGTGACCTGGGCCGTCATCCTGCTGGGCCTGTGGCTCTGGGGCCGCGGGATCACGGACGGCTCGGGCATCGGCTCGGCCCCGACCACCGGCGACGTCGCCGCGGTCGGGCGCCCGCTCGGCGTGCCGCTGCCCCCGGCGCACGCGCCGATCCCGGGCGTCGCGCCGAAGAGCGTCGAGATCCCGTCGATCGGCGTCGAGGCCCCCGTCGTCTCCCGGGGCCTGGACGCCGAGGGTGCCATCGAGCCGCCGTCCTTCGACGCGCCCCAGACGGTCGGCTGGTACGGCGCCGGCACCCGGCCCGGCGCCGAGGGGCCCGCCCTGTTCGTCGGCCACGTCGACACCGAGACCAAGCCCGCGGTCTTCTACGGGCTCAGTGCGGCCCGCCCCGGCGCCAAGGTCGACGTGACGCGCACGGACGGCACGGTCGCCGAGTTCACCATCGACGACGTGCAGGTCCTCACCCGGGCCAGGTTCGACGCCCAGAAGGCGTACGGGCCCCGCAAGGACGGGCGGGCGGAGCTGCGGCTGATCACCTGCGGCGGCACGTACGACCGGAAGTCCCACTCGTACACCGCGAACGTGGTGGTCTCGGCGTACCTGACCGCGGAGAAGAGCACGGAGGAGGCTGCGGCCGAGGCGGCCTGATCCGGACCGATGACACCGGTACCCGGCCCGGCCGCCGCCCGTTCCCCGGGTGGCGGCCGGGCTGGTCCTCGACCGCGGTGCGCGGGCCGCGGGAGTGGCCCGGCGCGGACACGGGAGGTCGGTGGCGTCCGGGTCCGCCGCACACCCCACTGTAGGGGGAGGCTCCCCGTCCGCCCAGCCGCCTTCTGACGTTACGTCGATAACCGGTCACCCTGCGCACGCGGTGAAGCGGTTGCGGAAGCGCGTCGAAGAACGACCAAGGCCCCCTCGCGCGAAGCGAGGGGGCCTTGGCTGTGCGTGCGCCGCCAGGGACTCGAACCCCGGACCCGCTGATTAAGAGTCAGCTGCTCTAACCAACTGAGCTAGCGGCGCCTGCTGACCTGGAAAACTCTACCCGATCCCGAGCGGTGCTCCCGACCATCCCCCTCGCCGCACCGGCCTGTCGGATGGTCGTTTTTTCCCTTCTATCCGTCAAACTGCGGTATGTCGTGACGTAGGGCACGACCATTGACACGCTGACGCCCGAGCAGATGCGCCCGAGGAACTTGACGACTGCGGAGGGGAATCGCATGACTGTGCCGGCCTTCGAGGAGTACGTACCCGCCATCGACTGTCCCTGTCCCGGCTGCGCCGCCCAGCGGCGGACCGCCGCCGGCGGACTGCCCGTGCGGAACGGGGGACACCCGGCCGCCCACGGGGCGCGGCGCGCGATGGTGCTGGTCACCGCCGCCGGGGTGGTGCTCGGCAGCGGGGCCGCGGAGTCCGCCGGAGCACCGGCCGACCCCGCCCCGGTGCCGGGCACGGGGGTGCCGACCGGAATCGGCCCGCTGCCGGACAGCCCTCAGGGGCTCCCGGGTCCGCTGCGCGGGCCCGGCGCGCCGGGCCCGGCGGCCGCCCAGGCGGCGGTGTCCGAGCCGCGGGCGACGACCCGGACCGAGATCATCGACCGCGCGAAGAAGTGGCTGGACGCGCAGGTCCCGTACAGCATGTCGAGGTACTGGTCGGACGGGTACCGGCAGGACTGCTCCGGCTATGTGTCGATGGCCTGGAACCTGCCGGGCAACGAGTGGACCGGCAGTCTCGCCGCCTACGGGACCCGCATCGCCCGCGCGGACCTCCAGCCCGGCGACATCCTGCTCTTCCACAACCTCGCCGACCCCGGGGACGGCTCCCACGTCACGATCTTCGGCGGCTGGACCGACTCCGCGCACACCCACTACACGGCGTACGAGCAGACCAAGCCGCACACCCGCAGGCAGACGACGCCCCTGGCGTACTGGACCAACTCCGCGAGCTATGTCGCCTACCGCTACAAGGGCCTGAGCACGGGGAAGTCCGGCAGCGAGGCCGAGAAAGCGCCCTTCCCCGGCGTGGCGAAGTTCGGGCCCCGCACGAACAACGCGTACGTGACCCGGCTCGGCGCGATGCTCGTCGCCCGGGGCGGCAAGCGCTTCTACAGGATCGGCCCCGATCCGGTCTGGACCGGCGCCGACCTCCGGGCCACCCGGGCGTTCCAGCAGGCCCAGGGGTGGAAGGGTGCCGAGGCCGACGGCATTCCCGGCCCCCACACGTGGAAGCTGCTGGTGACCGGAACCGGCCGCGACATCCCCGCCGCGAGCGGCCGGGGCGGCGCCGAGGCGGCTCCGGCCTTCCCCGGACGGGGCTATTTCCGGCCGGGTCGGTCGAACAGCCATGTCGACAGGCTCGGAAAGCAGTTGGTGAAGAAGGGGTACGGCGCGCACTACCGGCTGGGCCCCAGCCCCCGGTGGACCGAGGCGGACCGGCGCAATGTCGAGACCTTCCAGAAGGCCCAGGGCTGGCGGGGGACGGAGGCCGACGGCTATCCGGGCCCGGAGACCTGGCGGCGACTCTTCGCGTGAACACGACGGACATGACGGAGGCGGAAATGCGATCCACGGTGTCGGACAGCTCCGGAAACCCGGAGAACGGCCAGGAGACGGAGTACGGAACGGTCCCGGTACGGGAATGGGTCGGCCCGGGCGGAGCGGGCAGCGTCACGGACGCGTGGGCGGCGGGGGCCGCGGCGGAGGCGCTGCCGGTCGCCGAGGGGCTGCCGGTGCGGGGCGCGACCCCGGCCGCGCCCCGCGCTCCCGAGCCACCTCCCCTCTTCGGGCCGGTGCCGGTGTCGGTGCCCTCGGACGACGAGGTGGTGGTCCAGGTCGCGGAGCCGGTCGCTCCGGATCGCGGCGGTGACACCGATTCCGTCGTCGATCTGGTGCTCGATCTCCGGCCGGGCGAGGAGGACCGCGGGCCCGCGCTCGGTGCCACCTCGGCTTCGGTGTCGGTTCCGGCGGGGGCTCGCGGAGAGGAGCCCGCGGACGCGGTGCCACAGGACGCGGTGCCGGAAGACGCGCGCCCCGCGGACGCGCCCGCGCCGGACCTCGTGAAGGACGCCGGTCCGCAGGACGCCGTGCCCGAGGACACCCGTCCCGAGGATGCCGTGCCCGAGGATGCCGTGCCCGTAGCGAAGGCTCCCCGGCCCGAGCCGGTCCTCGCCCTCGCCGGGGCCCGTGTGCCCGGTCCGGACGCCGCGCCCCGCCCCGACCCGGTCCGGGACAGCGGCCGCCACCAGGCGGTCATCGCCAACGAGCGCACCGCGTCCATCCCCGTGCACCTCCTCTTCCGCGAGGACCGGCGCGCCGGTGCCGCCGCCGTGCCGCCCACCGTCGTACGTCCGGCGGGCGGCGAGGCCGGGGTGCGGCGGCCGCCCGTGCCGAGGACGCCGCAGGTGCGGCCCTCGACCCGGCCCGCCCCCGACGCCGACCCCCGGCTTCGCGAGCGGCCCGGGCCCGCGCTGCCCGGCTGGGCCGCGCTGCTCACCGGCTTCGCCGGGACCGCGGCGGCCGGCGCGGTGCTGTGGTGGACCGGGGTGGTCCCGGCCGCCGTGCTCGCCCGGGTCGGGCTCGGCCCACGGCCGTACGAAGGGCTGCCCACCGGCGCCTGGGCCGCGCTCGTGTTCCTGACGGCCGTCGTGCTCTTCGCGCTCGGCGGCCTGGGCCGGGGGCGGGTCGGGCACGCCTGGGTGCTCACGCTCTTCGGGCAGTACCGGGGCAGCGTGCGGCGCACCGGACTGGTGTGGATCAGCCCGCTGCTGCTGCGCCGGCGGATCGACGTGCGGCTGCGGCACTGGCGCAGCGAGCCGCTGCCCGCCGTGGACGCGAACGGCACGGCGCTGCGGGTCGTCGTCCAGGTGGTGTGGCGGGTCAAGGACACCGTGCGGGCGGCCCTCGGCATCGAGGACCACGAGGCGTACCTGCGCGAACAGGTCGAGGCCGCGATGGCCCGGGTGCTGTCCCAGCTGCCCGCCGACGCCTTCCACGAGGACGCGCACACCCTGCGCGACGCGGAGGCGGTCGGCGACGCGCTGACCCGGATGCTGAAGGCGGACTGCGAGCCGGTCGGCGTCGAGGTGTACTCGGCCCAGCCGACCGGGATCGAGTACGCGCCGGAGGTGGCGGCGGCGATGCAGCGGCGCCGGATCGCGGCGATCGACGCGCAGCACCGCGACAGCGTGCTGACCTCGGTCGTGGACGCGGTGGACGACACCGTCAGCCGGCTCACGGAACGGGGCCTCGTGGAGCTGGACGACTACGAACGGAAGGCGCTGGTCAAGGACTTGACGGTGGCGTTCTACACCGGGCGGACCGGAGGCGACGGCTCCTGAGGCTGCCCGGGGGGAGGTTCCGGAAACCGGAATCCCACGCTCATTGGTCTGGACATGGTCAAGCCGCGGCCATAATCTGAGCCTTGGTCTAGACCGCAGAACGCGCGTACGCGGCAGTGCTCATGGAATCCCCTCCCCCCACGATCCGAGGAGCGACAACACATGCGTATGAAGGCAAGCGCGGCCCTGATCGGTCTTGCGGTAGCGGGCGTCTCGATGTTCGCGACGAGCAGCGCCAGCAGCCACGGCTACACGGACAACCCGATCAGCCGTCAGAAGCTGTGCGCCAACGGCACGGTGACCGGCTGCGGCAACATCCAGTGGGAGCCGCAGAGTGTCGAGGGTCCGAAGGGCTTCCCGGCGGCCGGGCCGGCGGACGGGAAGATCTGTTCCGGGGGGCACGGCGAGTTCGCCCAGCTGGACGACCCGCGCGGTGGCAACTGGCCCGCCACCAAGGTGACGGCTGGCCAGGGCTTCAGCTTCCGCTGGCAGTTCACCGCCCGCCACGCCACCTCGGACTTCCGGTACTACATCACCAAGGACGGCTGGGACCCGACCAAGCCGCTCACCCGGGCCGACCTGGAGCCGCAGCCCTTCATGACCGTGCCGTACGGCGGCAAGCAGCCCCCGGCGACCCTGACCCAGCAGGGCACCATCCCCACCCAGAAGTCGGGGAAGCACATCATCCTGAGCGTCTGGAACGTGGCGGACACGGCCAACGCGTTCTACGCGTGCTCGGACGTCCAGTTCTGACGTCCGGTTTCCGATGTCCGGTTCCGCCGCCCGGCGGTGACCGTGCGGCGTGACCGCCGTGCTGCCGGCGGGCAGCACGGCGAACCCCGGGGAGTCCAAGACTCCCCGGGGTTTCGCCGTGCCGGTACGGGCCGGGCCACGGTCAGACCTGGGCCGGGACCGGAGCCGCGGCCGGCGCCTCGGCGTCGGCGGTCTCCCCGGCGGCCGGCGCCGTCCGGGTCGCCCGGAGCAGCAGGGTCGCCGCGAGCACCGCGCCGGTCAGCAGGACCAGGGACCCGGTCACCGAGGCGTACCGCATGCTGTGCACGAAGGCGTCCTGGCCGATCGCGATCAGCGAGTGGTCACCGGTGGACAGCGCACCCGGCAGGGTCTTGCGGGCGGCCTCGGGGGCGGAGGCGGGCATGTCCGCCCGGTAGACCGCGGTGGCGACGGCGCCCAGGAGGGCCATGCCGAGCGCCCCGCCGAACTCCTGCCCGGTCTCCAGGAGCGAGGCGGCCGAGCCGGCCTTCTCCGGCGGGCTGACGGCCATCGCCATGTCCGAGACGAGCGCCATCACCGCGACGATGCCGCTGCTCATCACGGCCGACCCGATCAGCAGCAGGGCCAGCGAGTCGGTCCCGGCCAGCGTGAAGAGGCCGAAGCCCGCCGCGCCGACGGTGAACCCGCCGCAGACCACGTAGGCCCGCTGGACCCGCTGGGCGAGCGCGGTCGCCCCGGGGGCCGCCGCACCCACCGCCAGGGACGGGGCCAGGCTCCACAGCGCCGCCTCCATCGTGCTCATGCCGAGCACCGACTGAAGGTACTGGGTGGTGAAGAAGGCCGAGCCCATCATCGCGAAGGCGGCCAGCGCGTTGAGCCCGATCCCGGTGCCGAAGCCCCGGCCCCGGAACAGCTCCCGGCTGATCATCGCGTCGGAGCGGGTGCGCTGCCGGTGGACGAAGAACCAGCCGACGGCCAGCCCGGCGGCGATGACGAGGGCCCGCTCGGCGTCGAACCCGTGGGCGGCGCTCTCCTTGATGCCGTAGACCACCGGCAGGACCGTACCCATGGACAGCGGAACGCTCAGGAAGTCGAAGCGGCCCGGGTTCGGGTCCTTGAACTCCGGGACCAGCAGCGGCACGAGCACCAGCAGCAGCACCATCGCGGGCACGTTGATCAGGAAGACCGAGCCCCACCAGAAGTGCTGCAGCATCACCCCGCTGAGCACCGAGCCGAGCGCGACGCCGCCGGCCATGGCGCCCGACCAGATGCCGATCGCCTTCGCCCGCTGCTGCTCGTTCCGGAACATGTTGCGCACGAGCCCGATCGTGGAGGGCATCAGCGTCGCCCCGCCGATCCCGAGGACCGCCCGGGCCGCGATCAGCATCTCCGGGCTGTTCGCGTAGGCCGCGCAGACCGAGGCGGCGCCGAAGGCGAGCGCCCCGATCATCAGCAGCTTCCGGCGCCCGATGCGGTCGCCGAGGGAGCCCATCGTGATGAGGAGGCCGGCCAGGGCGAAGGCGTACACGTCGAAGATCCACAGCTGCTGGGTGGCGCTGGGGGCGAGGTCCCGGTCGATGGACGGGATCGCGAAGAAGAGGACGGAGACGTCCATCGAGACGAGGAGGAGGGGGAGGAGCAGGACCAGGAAGGCGGTCCACTCCCGACGTCCGGCGAGTGCGCCGGAGGCGGCGGTGGTGCTCGTGGGGTTCGTCATGCCAAGGAATATACGGCTGTTTAAAACAGCTGTCTAGTACGTCTGTGTAAAACGTTCGTACATGGCTGCGGGCAGCGCAAAACGGCAGCACGAAACGCACGAGGCGGTCTCCGTGGATACGGAAACCGCCTCGTGCGTTGTCTGTGCGCCGCCAGGGACTCGAACCCCGGACCCGCTGATTAAGAGTCAGCTGCTCTAACCAACTGAGCTAGCGGCGCCTGCTGACGTGAAAATAATACCTGGTCCACAGGGGTGCTGGTGACAGCCCGCCCCGCGGCCCCGCCGGCCGGTCTACAGGGCCAGCGACAGCAGCATCGGGGCCGCGCGCCGGTTCAGCGTGTCCGCCGCCGCGCGCAGCCGGTGCGCGTCCTTCACCGGCATCGACAGCGCCAGGCAGCCCGCCGACGACCCGGCGGTCAGCGGCACCGCCGCGCACACCGTGCCCACCGCGTACTCCTGGAGGTCGAGCACCGGGACCGCGGCCGGCTGGCTGTCCAGCTTGGAGAGGAGGACCTTCTCGCTGGTGATCGTCCGCGAGGTCAGCCGGGGCGTCTTGTGCCGGGCGATGTGGTCGCGCCGGCCGTTCTGGTCGAGCTGGGTCAGCAGGCACTTGCCGATCGCCGAGGCGTGCGCCGCCGACCTGAAGTCCACCCACTCGTTGACCGCCGGGGTGAGCGGGCTGTCGGCGTACTGGGTGACGCGGATCTCGCCGTCGATGTACCGGCTGATGTAGACCGCCGCGCCCACCGAGTCGCGGAGCTGGGTCAGGGTCTGCTGGAGCCTGGACTCCAGGGCCTGGCGGCGGGCGGCGCCCGAGCCCAGGAGCAGCAGCGAGGCGCCGATGACGTACGCCCCGTCGGTGATCTGCTCCACGTAACCCTCGCGGCGCAGCGTCAGCAGCAGGGGGGTGAGGTGGCCGGTGGGCAGCCCCGTCTCGCGGGAGAGCTGGGCTTCCGTGACCCCGCTGCCGTGCTTCGAGACCGTTTCGAGCACGCGAAGGGCGTACTGCACCGAGTGGAACGGCGCGGTCGGTTCGGGCTTCAGCACCACGGATTCCCCCTGCCAGTCGGGACCGGAGGCCGGTCGGTGGGCCGTCGGCCTCGCCCCCACGATAGCGGCCGGGGGCCCGATCGGGGCGGTGTGCGGCGGACTCGTGGGTGCGCCCCGGAGCTGTCAGCAGGGGCGCACCCGTATGGCATATGCCGCTGTCATGCGCGCGCGACGGATGCCGAGGTCACAGCACTGCGTTGAGGAATTCGCGCGTGCGTTCGTGCGAGGGATCGGAGAAGATTTTCTCCGGCGAACCGGACTCCACGACCCGTCCGGCGTCGAACATCAGCACCTTCTCCGAGACGTCCCGGGCGAAACTCATCTCGTGGGTCACGCAGACCATCGTGATGTCGGTGTTCCTGGCGATGTCCGTCAGCAGCTCCAGCACCCCCGCCACCAGCTCCGGGTCGAGCGCGGAGGTCACCTCGTCCAGGAGCAGGATCTCCGGCTCCATCGCCAGCGCCCGGGCGATCGCGACCCGCTGCTGCTGCCCGCCGGACAGCTGCGAGGGGTGCGCGTCGACCTTGCCGGACAGCCCGACGAGGTCCAGCAGCTCCCGGGCCCGGGCCTCCGCCTTGTCCCGGTCCATCCCGAGGACGTTGACGGGCGCCTCGGTGATGTTCTGGAGCACCTTCATGTTGGGGAACAGGTTGAACTGCTGGAAGACCATGCCGATCTTCCGGCGGGCCGCGCGCAGGTGCTTCTCGGACGCCGGCTTCAGCGAGCCGTCCGGCGCCCGGAGGTGCGTCAGCGGCTCGCCGTTGATCCAGATCACGCCGTCGCTGACCCGCTCCAGCGTCATCAGGAGGCGCAGGATCGTCGTCTTGCCCGAGCCGCTGGGCCCGATCAGGGTGACGTGCTCGCCGCGCTCGACCGTGAAGTCCAGCTCGTCCAGGACCGTGTGGTCCCCGTAGCGCTTGACGACCTTGTCGAAGCGGACGAGCGGGTGCCCGTCGTCCTTGGACACGGCGACGGGCACGACGTCCTCGGGGGCCGTGGCCGCGTTCTTCTGCAGGGGGAGGGGTTCAGTGGCCAAGGCGCTTCTCCAGCTTCCTCATCAGGAGGGACGTGGGGTAGCTCGCGACCAGGAAGATCAGGCCGGCGAGCGTGAACACCTCGGTGTAGACGAAGTGCTTGGTTCCGTAGTCGCGTGCCTGGAAGACCATCTCGTGCACGGTGATCACGGCGAGGAAGGGGGTTTCCTTGAACATCGAGATCGCGTAGTTGCCCAGCGCGGGCACCACGTTGCGCACGGCCTGCGGCAGGATCACCGCCTGCCAGGTCCGCCGGGGCGACAGCGACAGCGCCCGGCACGCCTCCCACTGCCCCTTCGGCACGGCGTCGATCCCGGCGCGGTACACCTCGGAGGTGTACGTGGCGTAGTGGACGCCCAGGACGACGATGCCGACGGTCAACGGCTCCACGGAGGTGAACAGCGCGGCCGCTCCCACCAGCTGGACGATCAGCGGGGTGGAGCGGACGAACTCCATCACCGCCTTCACCGGAACGGTCACCAGCCGGCTCGGGGCCCGGCCGGCGACCGCGATGGCCAGCCCGAGGACGGCGGCGACCAGGGTGCCGAACACCGTGGCCAGCAGGGTGGTCCAGAACCCGTCCAGCAGCAGGGGGAACGCGTCGCCGACGGCGCCCCAGTCGAAGTCGTGGTTCACCTGGCACCTCCGGCCTGGGCGGCGGACACGGCGCTACGGGACTTCAGCAGGCTCTTCCCGCCCGCCGCGAGACCGAGCCGCCGCTTGGCGGACCGCTCCAGCAGGTTCATCAGCAGGGTCAGCGCGTAGGCCAGGACGAAGTAGCAGACCAGCAGCGTCGCGTAGGCGGTGAGCGTCTCGCCCGTACGGCTGCGCAGCTTCTCGATGGCGGTCATCAGGTCCGCCGCCGAGATCAGCCACAGCAGCGGGGTCGCCTTCAGCAGCTGGATCAGCAGGTTGGTGAACGACGGGATCATCTGCACCCACGCCTGCGGCAGGATCACCTTGCGCATCCGGTGCAGCGGCGACATGTTCAGCGCGAGCGCCGCCTCGTACTGCCCGCGCGGTACGGAGTTGACCGCGCCGCGCACCACTTCGGCGCCGTACGCCCCGTAGTTGAGGCCGAACGCGAGCACCCCGCAGACGACCGGCGTCAGTTCGTACCCGGTCAGCTGCGGCATCGCGTAGTACAGCCAGAACAGCTGCACGTACAGCGAGGTGCCGCGGAAGAACTCCACCACCACGCGGGAGACCCCGCGCGACAGCATGAGCCGGCTGAGCGACATCAGGCCCAGGACGAACGACAGGAGCAGCGCCGCCAGGGCGCCGAACACCGTGGCCTCCAGGGTCACCCACAGGCCGGACCGCAGCTGCGGCAGATCGTCGGCGAAGGCCGAGAAGAAATCATTCATGCGGTGGGCACCGTCCCCGTCAGCCCTTGCACAGATCGGCCGTCTTCAAGGTGGCCGGCGGCAGTTCGGTCGCGCCGAAGCCGTAGTCGCGCAGCAGCTCCACATAGCGCGACTTGTCGGCGACGATCTTCTTCAGCTCGCGGTTGAACGCGTCACGCAGCTCCTCGTTGCCCTTGCGGAACACCGCGCCGCCGGGGCTGTACTGCTTCGCGCCCTCCAGCTCGGGCAGGAACGCCTCGGTGACCTCGGTGCCCTCGTTGGTCTTGGCGAGCCAGCGCAGCGAGATCCCGGTCAGCAGGAACGCGTCGACCCGGCCGCCCTTGACCGCGTCCGCGCCGTCCTGCGGCTTCTGGAGCGTCTTGATCCTGCCCTCGGGGATGCCGGCGCCCTTGGCGTACGAACCCTCCACCGCGCCCGCCATCACGCCGATGGTGATCCCGGCGGCCTTCGCGGAGGCGAGGTCGGTGACCTTCTTCGGGTTGCCCTTCTTCACCATCATCGCGGTCGGCGAGATGAACTCCGGCTCGGAGAAGAGGGCGTTGGCGCAGCGCTCCGGGGTGATCGCCATACCGGCGCTGACCACGTCGTACTTGCCGGCCTGCAGGCCGGGGATCAGGCTGTCCCACTCGGAGAGGGTGGGCTTCAGCTCGTCGACACCGAGCGCCTTGAAGATCTCGCGGTGCAACGTGGGCGCCTCGCCCTTGAGTTCCTTGCCCTCCATGTAGCCGTACGGCGCCTCGTCCGCGTAGGCGACCCGTACGAAACCCTGCTTGCGGAGCTTCTCCAGCGCGCCTTCGCCGTCGGCGGAGCCCTCGCCGGTCTTGCTGCACGCGGCGAGCAGGCCGGGGACGACGAGCAGACCGCCCACCGCTGCCGATCGGTTGAGAAATCCCCGGCGGGACAGGTTCGGGAAGTCAGCCATGGTCGCAATCTCCTGAAGCAGTCGAACGGTCCGGACAGGCTTGGCGCCTGCCCGATCCGGGGCTTCTATTCAGGAAGAAGACGCATGTAATCGAACGGTGGCCGGAGGGTGACCTTCCCGTGTCCACGCGCAGGCCGGATGGCGGGGTTTGCGCGGGATGTCCCGTGCCCCGGCTCCGTACCGCGACGGGTGCCCGTCCGGCCGCCGTTCATGCACGCGCGGGCCGCCCGGGGCGATAACCGGGCCGGATGGCGGAATACTGGAACAGGAGCGGGGAAACCGGTCAGTGCCGCCGCGATCGTGTGCGGCACAGACGCAGGCGCAGAGAAAGGGTGGACATGACGACCGTCGGATTCCTCTACCCGGGCCACTTCGCCGAGGACGACTACCCGCGCATGGAGATCCTTCTCGACAGCACCATCAGACTCGTCGTCCACCACACCGAGAGCCCGGACGCCGCCTACCGCGAGGAGGCCCTGAGCGCGCTGGGCACCCCCGGCCGGCTCGCCGCGGGCATCGAGGAGCTGCAGCGCTCCGGGGTCCAGTCCATCGTCTGGGCCTGCGACGGCGGCAGCTTCCTGTACGGGTGGCAGGGCGCCCACGACCAGGCCGCGGCCCTCGCCCGGGCGGCGGGGGTGCCCGCCTCCAGTACCTCGATCGGCTTCGTGCACGCGGTACGGAAGCTGGGCGCCGAGCGCGTCGCGGTCGCCGCGACCTACCCGGAGGCGGTCGCCGAGCGGTTCGCCGCGTTCCTCCGGGAGACCGGCACGGAGGTGACCGGCGTCCACGCGGCGGGCGTGACCGAGGCCGCCGAGGCCGCCGCCTGGAGCGCGGAGCAGGTGCTCGGACTGGCCAGGGCCGCCGACCGCCCCGAGGCCGAGGCCGTCCTGATCCCCGACACGGCCCTGCACACCGTCTCCCACCTCCCCGAGCTGGAGGAGGCGCTCGGAAAGCCCGTCCTCACCGCGAACCAGGTGGCGGCCCGGGAGGCCCTGCGGCTGGCCGACCGCCCCGCCTGGGCGCCGAGGCTCGGCACGCTCTTCGCCCACCGCGAGCAGCCGCCGGCCCCGGTGAGCCGGGGGAGCGGGAGGGCGTACGCGCACGGGAAGAAGAGCGTGTAGAAGAGGCGGCAGGGGTGCGCCCGGGAATAAGCGGAGCCATCCTCCTGTTCGTGCTCTCCGGACAGACGAGGCAGTGAAGCGCACCACCGGAGAGGCCAGACGTGGACGAGATTCGAGGCGACGAGATCCAGGGCGACGAGATCCGGGGCACGGCCCGGGGCACCGCCCCCGTGCCGCTGTCCGTGCTGGACCTGGTGACCGTCGGCAAGGGCCGCACGGCGGGCCAGGCCCTGCGCACCGGCGTGGAGATCGCCCAGCTGGCCGAGCGCCGGGGCTTCCACCGCTACTGGGTCGCCGAGCACCACTCGATGCCCGGCGTCGCCTCCTCGTCCCCGGCCGTGATCCTGGCCCACACCGCCGCCCGCACCGAGCGCATCCGGCTCGGCTCGGGCGGCGTCATGCTGCCCAACCACGCCCCGCTCGTCATCGCCGAGCAGTTCGGCACCCTGGAGGCGATGGCCCCCGGCCGCGTCGACCTGGGCCTCGGCCGCGCCCCCGGCACGGACGGCGCCACGGCGGCGGCGCTCCGGCGCACGGACCGGCTCAACGAGGGCGCGGACGACTTCCCGCAGCAGCTCATGGAGCTGACCCGGTTCCTGGACGACGACTTCCCCGACGGCCACCCCTACGCCCGCATCCACGCGGTCCCCGGACCCGTCCAGGCCACCGCCGAGGGCGGCGTCCAGTCCCCGGCGCGCCCGCCCGTCTGGCTGCTCGGCTCCTCCGGCTTCAGCGCCCGGCTCGCCGGGGTGCTCGGGCTGCCGTTCGCCTTCGCGCACCACTTCTCGGCCCAGAACACCGTGCCGGCCCTTGAGCTGTACCGGGACTCCTTCAAGCCGTCCACGGTGCTCGATGCCCCGTACGCCCTGATCGGTGTGGCCGCACTGGCCGCCGACGACGAGCGCGAGGCGCGGCGCCAGGTGCTGACCGGCGCGCTGTCGATGCTCCGGCTGCGGTCCGGGCGGCCCGGTCTCGTCCCCACGCCCGAGGAGGCGGAGGCGTACGCCTTCTCCCCGATGGAGCGCGAGTTCGTGGACAACTGGCTGGTCAACATCGTGCACGGCACCGCCGACGAGGTCCGCTCCGGCCTGGACGACCTGGCCAAGCGCACCGGCGCCGACGAGCTGATGATCACCGCCAACGCCCACAGCGGCGAGGCCCGGCTGCGCAGCTACGGCCTGATCGCCGACGCGTACGGCATGCCCGAGGCGTAAGCGCTACACCCCCGGGGCGCGGGTTCCGATCAGTTCGGCGATGCGCTCCGGGGCCACCGCGCGCGAGTAGAGCCAGCCCTGTCCGGTGTCGCAGCCGATCCGGCGCAGCCGCTCGGCCTGGCCGGCGGTCTCCACGCACTCCGCGGTGACGGACAGGCCCAGCCGGTGCGCCAGCTCCACCATCGCCTCGACGATCGTCTCGTCGGCGGGGCTGGGATGCGTGCCGTCCTCGTAGCGGAAACCGCGCACGAACGCGCCGTCCAGCTTGAGCACGGACACCGGGAGGCGGCTCAGGTAGGCGAGGTTCGAGTAGCCGGTGCCGAAGTCGTCGATGGCGATGCGCACGCCCATGTCGCTGAGCGCCTGGAGGGCCCGCAGCGGGCGGCCCGCCGAGCCCATCACCGCGGACTCGGTCAGCTCCAGCTGGAGCAGCGCCGGGTCGAGTCCGGTCTCCGCCAGGATCTCGGCGACATCGGTGACCAGGTCGGAGTCCCAGACCTGGCGGACCGCGACGTTGACGCTGATGAACAGCGGCGGCCGCGCCGGATGGTCCAGCTGCCAGCGCCGGGCCTGCCGGCAGGCCGAGCGCAGCACCCAGCGGCCGAGCTGCACGATCGAGCCGTCCTCCTCGGCGATCGCGACGAACCGATTCGGCGAGAGCATGCCGAACTGCGGGTGGTTCCAGCGCACCAGCGCCTCGACCCCGCGCACCACCCCGTCGGCCAGGCCGACCAGCGGCTGGTACTCGATGGTGAACTCGCCGCGCTCCACGGCCGGGCGGAGCGTGGACGAGAGCGCCTGCCGGGTCATCCGGTGGGCGTTGCGCTCCGGGTCGAACAGGGTCCAGCGGGCCTTGCCGTCCGCCTTCGCCCAGTACAGCGTGGTGTCGGCGGCCTGCATGAGCCCGGTGGCGGACGTGCCCGCGACGGGCCGCTCCACCACGCCGATCGACGCCGACACGGAGAGCCGCTGCCCGCCCAGGTCGAACGGCTGCTGGAGGGCGCCCAGCACCGTGCGCGCGAGGCCGGTGAGCTGCTCGGTGCCGGTGGACTCCTCGACCAGGACCGCGAACTCGTCGCCGCCGAGCCGGGCCACCAGCGGGGCGCCGGCCGGATAGGCCCCTTCCTGCTCGGCGCAGTCGGTGAGCCGGGCGGCGACGGCCGCGAGCAGCCGGTCGCCGATGCGGTGCCCCAGGGTGTCGTTGACCGCCTTGAACCCGTCCAGGTCCAGGTAGCAGAGCCCGACGCGGGAACCGGCGCCGTCCTCGTGCGGCGGGGTGCGCAGGGCCGCCGACAGCCGCTCGAAGAACAGCGCCCGGTTGGGCAGCCGGGTCACCGGGTCGTGCATCTGGAGGTGGCGCAGCCGTTTCTGGAGCTCGCGCCGGTCGCTGACGTCCGCGACGGAGAGCAGCACCTGACCGGGCGCGCCGTCGCGGCGTGCCGGCCGGGCGTCGGGCAGCGGAACGACGGTGATCTCGGCCCACAGCGAGCGCCCGTCGGGGTGCTTGAGGCGGCGGGTGCAGCGGAAGCGGGAGCGCCGGCCGTGCAGCACCTCGCGGTACGCGTGCCAGGCGCGGGCGTCCGCCGGGAGGTCGACCAGGTCGGCCGCCGACTGCGCGGTGAGCGCCGCCGCCCCGGTGCCCGCGAGCGCGCCGAGCGCCTCGTTGGCGGTGACGATCAGGCCCTCGTGGTCGACCACGGCCATCGGCAGGGTCGCGGCGCGGAACGCGGCCCGGTAGTCGTGCGCCTCGGTGCCGGGCGCGGCGGGCGGGCACGCTCCGTGACTCAGCGTGATGCCGGGTCGCTGTGCGGAGGGCGCCTCGGGGTCCGGCCCTCCGGGGGTTGCGCTCACCGTTCGCTCCGCCCTGCAGTTCTGTCCCGGACACCTCTGACCGGACTGGCCCGCCGCGTGGAGTGCCGTCGTCAGAGGCGGAAACCGCGCAGGAAAGCGAGGTGAAGCATAGAGGGCGGGCCCGGGCCCGATCCAGCGCCCCGGCCCTCGGGCACCCCGTTCGCGACTCGCACGGCCCACACGGACATCGATCCGGTTTGTCCCTGACTGATTGTTTCTGCGCACCTCTGCTCACTTGCCCTGCACCGGTGATCGATTGTGACTTTCCGTGAAGGGTGCGGGTGGGGGAGCGGCCGACACGACTGGGGGAGTCCAACGTGACGAAACGGCCATAACCGCACAAGGTGGACGGAAGGGTTCCTGGGTCCGCGCCCCTGCTAGGCGTCGCGGCCCCGGTCATGGTCCGCCGGACAGGCCCCAGGTGTCCGCTCCCCCGTACCGGAGGTAGATGTGCCGCGTCAGCCCGGGCCCTCAGGGGTGGAAAGGCCGAGTCCGCGCGGGCTGGCCGCCGGGCTGGTCTCGCTGCTGGCGCTCGCCGCCACCTCCCTCGTCGCCGGGCCCGCTGCCGCCGCCACCGGGGACGCCACCCCCTGCGCGCTGCCCCGGACGCCCGCGCACCACTCCCTCGGCGTCGACCGCTGGAACGGCGCCTACCCGCGCCCCGACCACGCCCTGGACGCGGTGATGGTCTTCCTCTCGTTCCCGGACGCCGAGCCGGCCACCACCCCCGCCGAACTCGCCTCGGACTACTTCCCCGCCACCACGCAGTTCTTCCGGCGCGCCTCGTACGGGAAGTTCACGCTGCGCCCGCACCCGCAGCGGGAGTGGATCCGGATGCCGAAGCCCTCGACCTGGTACGGCATACAGCGCGACTGGGCCAGCGACCGGCGCAGCGCCTATCTGCGCGACGCGATCCGCGTGGCCGACGAGCGGATCGACTTCTCGCGATACGACATCGTCTACCTCGTCGCGGACCCGGACGCCCCCGGTGTCGACTCGGACGCCACCAAGGTCGTCAACTTCGACCGGCCGCTGCACGCCGACGGTACGGACATCAGGCGCGTCGTCACCGTCTTCGAGCAGCACCCGCCGGACCACAACGTGCTGGCTCACGAGACCGGACACGTCTTCGACCTCCCCGACCTCTACCACCGGCCCGCCGACGGCAAGGGCGACTGGGACACCCACGTCGGTGACTGGGATGTCATGGGCAGCCAGTTCGGCCTGGCGCCGGACCTCTTCGGCTGGCACAAATGGAAGCTGGGCTGGCTGGACGACCGGCAGGTGGTCTGCGTCCAGAGCGACCGCGTCGTCACCCTCGAACCGATGGCCGACGTGCCCGTGCCCGGCGCCTCGCTCGGCACCCGGCTCGCCGTGATCAGGACCGGCGAGGGCAGCGCGGTGGCCGTCGAGGCGCGCGGCTCCACCGGCAACGACCTCTCGACCTGCGCCGAGGGCGTCCTGCTCTACCGGGTGCGCAACGAGACCCCGTCCGGCGGTGGCCCGGTCGAGGTGCTCGACACGCATCCGGACAGCGACGCCTGCTGGGAACGCTCGGTCTACCCGCCGCTCGCGGACGCGCCGCTGCGCGTCGGCGAGACGTACTCCGTGCCCGACGCGCACGCCACGGTCGAGGTCGCCGACCGCACGCCCTCGGGCGCGTACACGGTCCGCATCACCACCGGGTCCTGACCGGGCCGGCACCGGACGACGAAGAAGCCCCCCGCTTCCGCGAGGGGCTTCTTCCGTCGGTGCGCCGCCAGGGACTCGAACCCCGGACCCGCTGATTAAGAGTCAGCTGCTCTAACCAACTGAGCTAGCGGCGCCTGCTGACGTCGTAGACCTTAGCACTCGGATCGGTGAGAGGAAAAATCGAAATCCGGGGCGTCGGGGCGGGCGCCGAACGGGCCACCCGGACGCACGCCCACAGCAGCACGTCCGGCCCTGGAAGCCACGGGGTCCGGGTGTCCGGGGCCACCAGCCAGCGGGGCCCCGTGTACGTCTCGCCGCAGGTCAGAGGCGGGACCGTCACCGCGTCCCCGGTGCCGTGGCAGAGCAGCGGGGGCACCTTCGTACCGCCGCCGTTCCGGCTCTGCGGGCCGCCGCCCCACTCCTCCCAGTCGAGCAGTGACGGCAGCCGCTGGGCGGTGCCCGGGGACGCGAAGAGCAGCATCCGGCCCCGGTGCGAGGCGACCGGACCGGAGCCCGGGCCGTCCGCCCACAGGTGTTCCAGCATCCGGCGCCCGAACAGCGTGGGTACGTTCACCACGTCGAACGCCGTGCCGCACGGCAGGACCCCGGGCGCCGTCGGGCGCGACTCCCACTGGGCCAGGGCGCTGCGCGGGTACGCCGTCGCCCCGGCCAGCCACGCGGCACCGGCCGCCGTGATCTGGGCCGTCTGGTTCCGCGCGGGCTCGCGCAGCGCGGAGAAGAGGTCGGCCTCGTCGGCGCGGAGGCAGGGTCCGTCGCCGTGGTGCAGGGTCGTTTCGTCGGGCAGCCATGCGGTCATGTGCACAGGTCTACCCGCAGTGATCGACCGGATTCCGAGAGTTGCCGGAAACCGGGACAGGGCAACAGCGCGGGGAGTATGGTTCGCCCGGGCATATGCCGGTGGTGGTACCCGGGGGCCCGTACCTACGGCTGCGGGGTGTTCAGCAGGGTGCGGCCGAACTCGACCATCTTCTTCGCGTAGTCCTCGGTCCACTCCGCGCGCCGCGCGATGTCCGCGGTCGTGAGCCGGTCGAACCGGCGCGGGTCGGCCAGCTGGGCCGCCGCTATCGCCTGGAACTCCACCGCGCGGTCGGTCGCGGCACGGAACGCCAGCGCCAGCTCCGTCGCCCGGCCCAGCAGCTCCTTCGGATCGTCCATCGACTCCAGGTCGAAGAAGTGCTCCGGGTCCGCGAGGGCCGCCGCCGGCTCGAAGAGCAGGGGTGCGGGGCGCAGCCGCCGCTGCTCGCCTTGCTCGGGTTGTGCCATGTGGTCTTCCTCCTGGGGCGGCACGGACGGCCACCCTTCATTGTCCAGTCGGTCGCAAGGGCGCCTACGTCCTGACACCGGGGCGTGCGCCTGCCCGGCCCCGCCCCCGGCGCACTCAACAACTCCAGCGCACCCGGTGTTCCGCCAGATGCGCCAGCACCGCGTGGTTCGCCTCCCAGCCGTCCGGGAACTTCACCGTGACGCCCAGCTGCACCGGCTCCGTCGACGGATGCTCGTCCAGCAGGTCCGCGACGCCCTCCCGGCAGACCACGACACACGCGTGCCGGTGCCGGGACGCCAGGACGCACAGGCGGCCCGTCTCCAGGTGGAACGCGGTGGCGTCCGGCCGTCCCGACAGCGGGTGCAGCACCACCGTCACGTCGAACTCGCGGCCCTGGAGCCGGTTCGCCGTGTCCACCGCGACCCCCGTCACGCCCAGCTCCGCGAGCGCCGCGCGCACCGCCGCCGCCTGGTCGCGGTGGGCCGTGCCGACCGCCACCCGGTCCGCCGTCACCGGGGCCGGGTCCGGCGCCCGCTCGCTGGTGGCCGCGCCGCCCCGGTCCAGCAGCCGCCGCACCACCAGGGCGACCGCCCGCACCGCCTCCGGGTCGGTGCGCGGGGTGTGCCGGGCCGGCAGTTCGAGCAGCCCCCAGCCCGACTCCGCCGCCTCGTCCAGCACCCGGTCCGCCGCCGACCCGTCCGACGCCACCCCGAAGGACAGCCGCCGGTCCCCGTGGTCCGTGCCGCTGCGGAACGGGGTGTACGGGTAGAACGCGTCCGACACCAGGGGCGCCGCCGACGCCGGGAGCCGCCAGGAGACCGGAAGCCGGTGCTGCGGCAGCTCCGGATTGTGCGCGAGCAGCGTGCTCACCGCGCTGGCCGAGGGGTCGTAGCTCAGCCCCGCCCACTGGTCGGCGCCGACGATCGAGAACGGGTCCAGCTGGCCCGGGTCGCCCACGAACAGCGCCCGCTCGAAGAGCCCGGCCACGGCGAGCAGCGCGTCCGAGCGCATCTGGTACGCCTCGTCCACGATCGCGTGCCCCCAGGGCTCCACGTTCTTCACGTGGGCCCACTTCGCCGCCGTCGAGATGACCACGTCGAGCCCGGCCAGATCCGCCGCCTTCGCCGACGTGCGCACATGCGCCAGGCCGTCGAGCACCTTGTCGTACGGATCGGAGTCGCTGCTGTGCAGCCGGCCCACCGGCAGCCCGGGGTCCTTCTCCGCGAGCCGCACCACCAGGTCGTCCACCTGGGCGTTCGTCTGGGCGACCACCATCAGCGGACGGCCCGCCGCGGCCAGCTCCAGCGCCGCGCGCACCACCAGCGTCGACTTGCCGGCACCCGGCGGGGAGTCCACGACGACCCCCCGGGCCGTGCCGTTCAGCGTGTCGTCCAGGATCCTCGCGGTGGCCAGGCCCGCCGCCGCGCCCGGGTCGAATACGGCCGTCACAGGAGGTCCTCCGGGGTCACGGGATCAGGCAGCTCGGCCGCTTCGAGGCCGCCCGGCGGACCGCCGTGGGTCCACGGCGTCTCCTCCGCGTCCGGCAGCTGCGGCCCGCCGCGCTGGTCGTGCTCGAACAAGGTCCAGGCGATCCGGTCGCCCGGCTCCGGGACCGACCCCGGGGCCGGCTCCCTGCCGCGCCCCATCCGGTCCGTGATCCGCAGCACCAGCGAGAGCGCGCCGCCCTCGCCGTCCTCGTCGGCCGCCGGGCCGTACGCCACGAACTCGGCGGTCTGCGGCTTGCCGTCCAGCGAGCGGTAGACCTTCACCCCCGCGCCCAGCTGCGGCCGCTCCTCGGTGCGGACCGTGACCAGCGGGCGCGGCGAGGGCCGCTTCGACTCGCTGTACGCCATCTCCACCGCGCTCACCTCACCGATGAACGCCTCCCCGGCGAGCCGCCGGCCCGCCAGGACGAGCGGATCGTCCAGCGCCTCCTGGGCCTCCAGCTGCGCCTGCGCCGTCTCCCGGGCGGCCAGCTTGCGGGCGGCCGTGACCGCGTCGTCCCGGCGCGGCTGGGGCGGCTCCCCGGAGCGCACCCGGTCGCGGTGGGCGGTGAACGACCAGCGGTCCCGGGTCCAGCGGTCCTCGGTCCTGGATCCCTCGGGCAGCTCCCGCAGCAGGTCCAGGCCCCGCCACACCGCGTCCCAGGTCGGCAGCAGCACCCCGGCGAGCAGTGCCCGGATCTCGCGCTCGGCCCCGGACAGCTCGGCCAGCCGGGCATCGGCCGCGAGCCCGTCCTCGGCCGCCGCGAACGAGGCGCGCGCCCGGTCGTACTTCTCGATCGCCGGGGCCAGCAGCCGGTTGTCGAAGTCCGGGTCGGTCGCCGGGCCGGCCGGCGGGCACAGCAGCTGCCCCGCCGCGTCCCGGGCCAGCTCGGCCCGGAGTGCCGCCTCCGCACCGGACTCGCCGGCGGGCGGGTCGATCCAGGCGAGCAGGGCCCCCAGATGCTGGTCCTCCAGGCTCGACTGGCCGGTCGCCCAGTGCCGGTTCAGGAGATCGGTGCAGGCCAGCAGCAGGGACGAGCCGGGGACCCGGGCCCGCTCCCCGTAGTGCGTCAGCCAGCGGCCGAGCAGCGGGACCCGGGCGGGCGCCGGATACGGCGTGTCCGGGTCGTCCTCGGCGGTCCGCCGGAAGCGCATGGAGCGGCCGAGCAGCCGGACGAACTCGATGCCCGCCCGGCTCGGGACGACGATCTGCGCCGCGTCCACGCACAGCTCCGTCTCGACCTTGACCCGCTTCCCGGTCGCCGGATCCGTCTCGTTGCGCTCGGCGGGCTCGACGACGTCCGCGTACGCCTCGATGTGCGGCAGGACCGACTCGGCCAGCTCGGCGAGGAACGCGAACCGCAGGTCCCGGTCGCGCGGCTGGGCGACGGCCAGCAGCCGGGGCGCCTCCCGGTCCGTGCCGACGAGCGCGCCGAGCGGGGCGCCCGCCTCGCCCGCCGTGGTCAGCGGCACCAGCACGAGCGGCCGGCCGGCCAGCCGGCGGTGGCGCACGGTGGCCGTCGGCCGCGCCCGGCCGCTCTCCACGGCCTCCAGCCGGGCCAGCGTGGTGATCAGCGACATACGGCTTGCCCCTCCAGTGCCTCGGCGCGCAGGGCCGCCGCGCGGCGCAGGGCGGCGACCGCCGGATCGGCCGGATCGCCCTCCTTGCCCGCGGCCGCCGCCAGCACCCCGGCGACCGTCGTCAGGCCGCCCAGTTCGGACCGCACCCCGCGCCCCAGCGCCTCCACGGCCCCCTCCGCGCGCGCCCGGGCCCGGCAGTGGAACGCCAGCTCGCAGGCGGACAGGCACTCCGGCGCGTAGGCCGCGGCGACCGACTCGACCGCCGACTCCAGGTCCTCGGGGGAGCGCTCCGGGTCGAAGGAGGCGCCCTCGGGGAGGGCCGCCGCGATCTCCTCGACGCGGGTGAGCCGGGTCAGCTGGCGGCGGGTGACGGCGCGCTGCTTGCGTACGTCCACGACGGAGGCGGCCGGCAGGTTCGAGAAGTCCTTCGGGCACACCAGCAGCACCCGGTGCCCCACCCGGGACCCGTCCGTGACCTCCGCGACCCGTTCGAGCGCCAGCACGTACACCGCGGACTGGCGGGCCGCCGCGCCCACCTTCGCGGCGTCCGCCGAGCCGTCGATCATGGGGAACGACTTGATCTCGACCACGGTCCAGGTGCCGTCCGGGTGCACCACGACCGCGTCCGGCTCCAGATAGGCGGGGGAGCCCGCCACCTCCAGGGCCAGCATCGGATGGCCGAGCAGCGCCCAGCCGCCCGCCGCCGTCGCCTCCCGCAGCGCGAGCGCGGTCCTGGCCGCGCGGCCCTCGGGCCCGGCGGCGGCCAGATCGGGCGTCGCGACCTCGCGCGGCGGTTCACCGGAGCCGCCGAGCCGCTCGTGGAGCAGGCGCATCAGCTCCGTGCCGCCGTCGGCCTTGACCCGGGCCTCGAAGGCGTTGCCCCGCATGAAGGCGAACTGGGACTGGCCGAACGGGGCCGGTGAGCCCAGCGCGGAGGCGAGCGCGCCCTTGTCGACCCCGGCCCCGTCGAGCAGGGCGCGGCGCTTGCAGCCCGGGTTGGCGGCGAGGGCCGCGAGCGCGCGGGCGTCCAGCGGGCGCGGGGCGACCGCCGGGCCTCTCAGCTCAGCGAGTCGCTGCCGCAGGGTCCCCGTCGGGGGACCGTCCGGCCAGGTCGGCGCCGTCGGCCCGGGCAGGCGGGCCGGCCGCTGCTGCCGCGTCGGATGGTTCTGCGGAGGAGGTCCGCTGGCCGGGGATTCGCTCACCCGCCGAAGTCTCGCACCCGGCACTGACATCCGGGGACCCCGTCGCCGCGGAAGCCCGCGAGAAGCGGGGCAGGACCGCCGCCCTGACCCGGTCGGCGAGGCGCATCACGGGCCGGGCCAGCAGCGCCCCGACGCCCATCACGGCGCAGCCGGCGACCGCGTCGAGCAGGTAGTGGTTGGCGGTGCCCATCACGACGAACGTGGTGACCAGCGGGTACGCGACGCCCGCGGCGCGCAGCGCCGGGTGCTTGGCGTGCCGCCACAGCAGGATGCCGCACCACAGCGCCCAGCCGACGTGCAGGCTGGGCATCGCCGCGTACTGGTTGGTCATCCCGCCCATGCCGCGCGGCGCGCTCGCCTCCGTACCCCACCAGCCGTACGAGCTGTACTGCGCCATCGTGTCCACGAACCCGTGCTTCGCGTCCAGCAGCCGCGGCGGGCACGTCGGCATCAGCGTGAAACCGATCAGGCCGAGCATCGTGGAGGTCATCAGCCAGGTGCGGGCCCGGCGGTACGCGGCCGAGTGGCGCCGGAACATCCAGATCAGGACGGCCGGGGTGACCACGTAGTGCAGGGAGGCGTACGCGAAGTCCGAAGGCACGCCTATGGAGGCGTGGGCCGTGAAGAGGCGGTTGAGCGGGTGCTCCGCGTTCAGGTACAGCGCCTTCTCCAGGCGCAGGATGCTCAGGCCGTGGTCGACGGCCGTGGACACGTCACCGCGTACGAGGAGGCGGCCGCCGGAGTACGCCGCGTACACCAGGGCCAGGAGCGGCAGCTCGGTCCACCAGCGGGGCCGGTGGCGCGGAGCGGGCGCGGTGGTGGCGTGCGGCATCCGGAACTTCTCCATCACGTTTTCATGCGGCCGACTGCGGGCGTTCAACCGTACGGTGCGCGTCGGGCGCGATTCCCCCGGGGGTGCGGTCGGCGCCCCCCAGGTGCTCTGTTTCCTCTGCGCTCAGTGGGACGCCGCCGCGGCCCTCCCGGTTGCCTCGACGGCACGTACGGGATGATGGGGACAAGGTCTCGGATTCCGCGTTCCGGGTCCCACGCCTTCGCGTGGGCACGGCTCTGCGGTCCCAGCATTTTCAGGGAGAACCCTCTTATGGCACCGCGCATCCTGCTCGCCCGGCACGGGCAGACGGAATGGTCCCTCAACGGCAGGCACACCGGCAGGACGGACATTCCGCTGCTCGACGCCGGACGCGAGGGGGCCAAGCTGCTCGGCGAGCGGCTGCACCGGGCGCCGTGGACGGACCTGCGCGGCCTGGAGGTGCGCACCAGCCCGCTCGTCCGGGCCGCCGAGACCTGCGAGCTCGCGGGCTTCGGCGACCGCGCCGAGCCGTGGGACGCGCTGATGGAGTGGGACTACGGGGCGTACGAGGGGATGACGCCGGCCGAGATCAAGGCGGGCCGTCCGGACTGGTTCATCTGGCGTGACGGGGTGCCGGAGGGCGAGAGCACCGCCGAGGTGGCCGCCCGGGCCGACGAGATCGTGGAGTGGGCGCGGTCCGCCGACCGGGACGTCCTGGTCTTCGCCCACGGCCACATCCTGCGGGCGCTCGGCGCGCGGTGGCTGGGCGAGGACATCTCCTTCGGCGCGCGCATCTGGCTGGCCCCGACGTCGCTGTCCGTCCTGGGCTGGGCGTACGGCGCCCCGGCGATCCAGAAGTGGAACGACACGGGGCACCTTGAGCGGTGAGCCGCCCCCTGCGGGGTGCGGGGCGCGGATTTCAGCCCGTCAGACGCCGGACGGGCTCTGGGTCGGCCGGGCTGAGCGGCTCCGCCCTCATACGCCGGACGCGCTGGGCGCGTAACGGTCCAGGAAGTCCCGGACCTCCGCAGGCGCTTCGGAGCGGGGCCCCAGGGCCCCCACCGTGTCGGCCAGTATCGCCCGGATGCGCGACGACCGGACGTCCTCCAGGAGGTCCAGGACCGCGTGGCCGGCCGACGCCGCCTCCTCGGGGCGGCCCCCGCGGGCCAGGTCCCAGGTGAGCTCGGCGCGGTACAGCGCGAGGTTGCGGGTGAAGCGGGGGTCCTGGAGCCGCACCGCCCGCTCCGCGTGGCCCGCGGCCCGGGACCAGTCGCCGAGCGCGGCCCAGCACTGGGCCTCCAGCATCTCCAGCTCCGCCTCGCGGAAGAAGCTCATCCACTCCGGGTCCGCCTCCGACGCCCCCCGGGAGAACGCGGAGTGCGCCCGGCCGAGCGCCCGCTCGCAGCCCGTGCGGTCCCCGAGCCCCGCCCGGCCCCCCGCCTCCCGCAGCGCCAGCAGCGCCCGCAGCCGGGGCGAGCCCAGCGGCTCGGCGGCCCGCTGCCCGGCCTCCGCAGCCCGCACCGCCTCACGCGGCCGCCCCGTGTCGCGGGCGAGGAACGACACGTTGCAGAACGCGTGCGCCTCCAGCGCCGGGTCACCGGCGACCCGCGCGGTGGCCAGCGCCTCCGCGTAATGCGAACGGGCGTCCTCGAAGCGGCCCGAGTCATGGGCCAGCCAGCCCACGGAGATGGCCAGCTCACCGGCGCCGGAGTGCAGCCGGTCCGCCGTGGAGCGCCGGCTCACGGTGCCCGCGTCGAGCAGCGCGTACGCCGTCCGCAGGGGCTGCGAGGCGCGCCGGTAGAGCCAGTCGCCGCCGTGGCGGTCGTCCAGCACCCGGATCTGCCGCACCGCCCGCTCGACGGCGCTCACCTCCGTGTCGCCGACCCGGCGTTGCAGGGGCAGGGCGGCGGCCGGGCCGCCGAGGCCCAGCCCCAGGGAGACGGCCGCCACCGCGGTGGTGCCGCTCGTCATGAACACGCGACGCAGCACGTCGCTCTCCTCGTCGTCGCCGCCGGGCTCCGGCGGCGGGGCAGTCGGGGGCGGGACGTCCGCGGCGGGCCTGGCCGCCCGCCCGCGTACGGAAGCGCGGGGCGAGAAGCCGAGGTCCTCCAGGGTCGTCCCGGGGAACATGTGCAGGAAGACCCGCTCGTACGCGTAGTTGGGACAGCGGATCTCGCCGGACTCCACGCGTCCGATGTACCGGGCGTCGCACGCGACCTGCTCGCCGATCTCGCGAGCGGACCTGCGTACCGCGGCAGCGAACTCCCCGGCGGAGCGCGGGCCGCGCAGCCGCCGGAAGGCGAGGTTGGGAACTGCCCGTGTCGACACCATGGCATGGCCCTCTCGGTGCGAGCCGGGCGCTGTTTCCGGTGTCCCGGCGGAGCAAGAACGTACCGTCCGTGACGGGGCGCACACACACTGTTTCCGGATGAAACGGGCATCCCGGCCGCGATCCGCCATGAACTGCCACCCTTTGCGGCGGTGTCGCACCGTAGCCCTTGACGCGGTCGGCGCGTTGGTCCTCACGGAGAGGGAGTACGGAGCGCGGCTCCGGCCCCGGCGATGAGAGGAGAGGTCCCTTGTTGCACACCGACCTGGCGGACGGCGGTACGGCGGCCGCCGGTGAACCCTGTGATCTGGTGACCGTGCCCGCCCGGCAGGGCCTGGAGGCCGTGGACATCCTGCGCCGGGGTGCGGCGCCGGACGTCGTGGGACCGGTCATCCACGACGGCGCCTGCGACACCCTCGGGTTCCTGGTGCCGCCGGGCACCGCGCAGGGCTGGGACGTACCGGGCAGCGCCTGTACGCGGACCGACGGCCGGGGGCTGCGCATCCCCGCCGAGCCGCCGGTCTCCGGCAGCGGCTGGCTGCTGCCGCCCGCCGCGGACACCCCGGTCACCGACCCGGCCGTGCTGCGCGTCGCGCTCGACCAGGCGGCCCGGCTGATCGAGGCGGCCGACAACTGCCGCTGAGCCGGCCGCCGCCGTCGCACCGATAATGGCCGGACGGCGGGCTGCGCGGATCGGCCCGTCCCGGACACGGTGAGCAGTGGGCAGGGGCGAGAAGCAGTGGCACGTCGAGGAGCGGCCGACCGCAAGGGGCGCGCGGGTCGCGGGGCCCCCGTGGGCAACGTCTCCGAGCCCGTGGACGGCGGACTCGCCGAACTCGTGCCCGACCGGGAGCGCCGGCGTGCCTGGACGCTGACGATCGACGGGGCGCCGCAGTCGCACGTCGACCTGGACGACCCCACGTACCTCTCCTTCGAGTACCAGCGCCGCATCGGCCACATCGCGGACCTCGTCGCCCCCGCCGGGCAGCCGCTGCACGTGGTGCACCTGGGCGGCGGGGCCTTCACGCTCGCCCGGTACATCGCCGCCACCCGGCCCCGGTCCACCCAGCAGGTCATCGAGGTCGACGCGGCGCTCGTGCAGCTGGTCCGCCGCGAACTGCCGCTGGACCCGCAGGCCAGGATCCGGGTCAGGTCCACCGACGCCCGCGCCGGGCTCGGGAAGATCCAGGACGGCTGGGCCGACCTCGTCATCGCGGACGTCTTCAGCGGCGCCCGCACCCCGGCGCACCTGACCACCACCGAGTTCCTCGCCGAGGTGCGCAGGGTCCTGAAGCCCGGCGGGAGTTACGTCGCCAACCTCGCGGACGGGCCGCCGCTGGCCCACCTGCGCGCCCAGATCGCCACCGCCGCCACGGTCTTCCCCGCACTCGCGCTCGCCGCCGACCCCACGGTCTGGCGGGGCCGCCGTTTCGGCAACGCCGTCCTGCTCGCCTCCGACACGGCGCCGGAGCTCGCCCAACTGACCCGTCGCGTGGCGACGGACCCGCACCCCGGGCGCGTCGAACACGGGCGCACGCTCGCGGACTTCACCGGCGGCGCGGCCCCGGTGCGCGACGCGGAGGCCCGCCCGTCACCGCCGCCGCCCCCGGACGCGTTCAGGTGAGTCTCCGCGTACGGCGACTTCTTTCCCGTACGCGCTACGAGCCGACGATGTCCACCTGGGGCGCGTGGTCGTGCCAGGTGCAGAAGACGGAGACCGTCGTGCCGTCGTCCCGGGTGAAGTCGACCCGGATCCACGTCGTGTTGGACCACACCCGCATCGACCAGCCCGGTTCCGGCGTCGCCGACACCAGCTCCGCGGAGGCGGTCCCGATCTCGAGGACGACCCGGCCGCCGTCGGTCGCGTAACTCCGCGCCTTCCCGGCCGCGGCGGTCGTCCCCGACGCCGGACGCGGGGTGTTGGGAGCCGGGGTGTGCGACGGGGACGGCTTGCGGGAGGGGGGCGCGGGCGGCTTCGGGGCGGTGGTCCGGGGCGTGGGGGACGGCGAGGCCGAGGGGGCGGGGCGGTGCGTCGAGGAGGTCAGGCTCTCCGCGGTCGGCGCCGCGACCGGCACCGCGCGCGGCGGGTCGTACACCGTGCCCGCGAGCACGGCGTGGACGCCCCACCAGGAGACCGTGACCGCCGCGCCGGTGGCGAGCGACCACGCCAGCGCGTGTACCAGACCTCGTTGCATCATCAACATCCTGCACCACGAACCAGGTGGACATGACACCCGGGCAGATCGGATGGCGTACGGTGCCGCCCATGCCCAGTGTGCTCGTGGTCGAGGACGACCAGTTCGTACGTTCCGCCCTCATCCGGCACCTGACGGAGGCCGGTCACACCGTACGGAGCGTCGGCACCGCGCTCGAAGCGCTGCGCGAAGTCGCGCACTTCCGGTTCGACGTGGTCATTCTCGATCTCGGGCTGCCCGATCTCGACGGCTCCGAGGCCCTGAAGATGCTGCGCGGCATCACCGACGTGCCCGTCATCATCGCGACCGCCCGGGACGACGAGAGCGAGATCGTCCGGCTCCTCAACGACGGCGCCGACGACTACCTCACCAAACCCTTCTCCGTGGAGCACCTGTCGGCCCGGATGGCCGCCGTGCTCCGCCGGGCCCGGGCCGCCGGGGGCGAGGCGCCGCCCCCGCGCGTCATCCAGGTCGGCGGGCTCTGCGTCGACCCGCTGCGCCGGCAGGCCGAACTCGACGGCACCGCGCTCGACCTCACCCGCCGCGAGTTCGACCTGCTGGCCTTCCTGGCCGGGCGCCCCGGCGTCGTCGTCCCCCGCCGGGAACTCCTCGCCGAGGTCTGGCAGCAGTCCTACGGCGACGACCAGACCATCGACGTCCACCTCTCCTGGCTGCGCCGCAAGCTGGGCGAGACCGCGGCCCGGCCGCGCTACCTGCACACCCTGCGCGGAGTCGGCGTGAAGCTCCAGCCCCCGGCACCGGAGCGGCCGGCATGAGATGGGCGCTGGTCAAGGTCTGCCTGGCCGTCACCGCCATGGTCGTCATCGCCTTCGCCGTGCCCCTGGGGCTCGTCGTCAAGGAGATGGCCCGCGACCGCGCGTTCTCCGACGCCGAACGGCAGGCCGCGACGATCGGCCCCACGCTGTCCATCACCACGGACCGGACCCAGCTGGAGAAGGCCGTCCTCACCACCGAACCGGGCGCCGCCGGCCGGATGGCCGTCCACATCCCGGCCTCCGGCGAACCCGACGGCGTCGCGGCCGACATCGGCAGGGGCCGCGCCACCCCCGAGGAGCTGGAGACCGTACGCCTCTCGGGCCGCGCCACGATCATCGGGGTCACCGGCGGCTCCGCGCTGCTCCAGCCGACCGCGGTGGGGCCCAGGGACATCGCGGTGGTCGAGGTCTTCGTCCCCGAGGCCGCGGTGTCCCATGGCGTCACCACCGCCTGGCTGATGCTGGCGGGCGTCGGCGTCGCGCTGATCGTCGGCTCGGTCGCCGTGGCCGACCGCCTCGGCATCCGCATGGTCGAGCCGGCGCGACGCCTCGCGGGCGCCGCCCACGACCTGGGGGAGGGGCGGCTGGGCACCCGCGTCCCCGAGGAGGGCCCCGACGAACTGCGCTCCGCCGCCGTCGCGTTCAACTCCATGGCCGACCAGGTCGTCCAGCTCCTCGCCAACGAACGCGAACGGGCCGCCGACCTCTCGCACCGGCTGCGCACCCCGCTCACCGTCCTCCGGCTGAACACCGCCTCGCTCGGCGAGGGCCCCGCGGCCGAGCAGACCCGGGCGGCCGTCGAACAGCTGGAGCGCGAGGTGGACACGATCATCCGGACCGCCCGCGAGCAGCGCCCCCACACCCAGCCGGCCGGGCCCGTCGCCGGCTGCGACGCCTCCGAAGTGATCCGCGAGCGGATGGCCTTCTGGTCCGCCCTGGCCGAGGACGAGGGCCGCGAGGTGCGCCTCGCCGGAGTGGACCGCACCGTACGCATCCCGGTCGCCCGGCCCGAACTGGCGGCCGCGCTCGACGCGTTGCTCGGCAACGTCTTCCGGCACACCCCGGAGGGCACCGCCTTCGCGGTCGACGTGCACCACAGCGGTGACGCGGTGATCGTGCTGGTCTCGGACGCGGGCGGCGGGATCGCCGACCCCGAAGCGGCCCTGGCGCGCGGCGGGGCCCGGGACGCGGTGGGCTCGACCGGACTCGGGCTCGACATCGTGCGGCGGGTCGCCGAGTCCACCGGCGGCGACGTGCGCATCGGCCGCTCGGTGCTGGGCGGTACGGAGGTCCGGGTCTGGATCGGGCTCGACGGACAGCGCCCGCGGGGCGGCGGGCGGGGCCACCGGGTGGGCCGGCAGCGGCGCCCGCGCGCCGCGCGCCGCGCCAACCTTTAGCGCGGCCGATGCGCTCCTTAAGGCAGTCCTAAGAACCTCGGCCCCCGCCCGGATCGCCCCATTCGCCCGTTCCGCAGCCGCTAGCGTGCTCCCGCATCCCCCACTTCCGTACGACGAGGCAGGCACGCGATGGGCACCAGTACGCACCGGCGCACGATGGGCACCAGGACCAAGGTGATCGGCTCGGTCGTCGCGGCCGCGGTGATCGGCGGGACGGTGTTCGCCCTCAACGGCACGGCACAGGCGTCGTCGGTCGGCGCCGCGTACACCCGTACCAGCGGCTGGACCGGTGGCTACACCGGCCAGTACGTCGTCACCAACGACACCGGCTCGGCCAAGACCGGCTGGACACTGGAATTCGACCTCCCGGCGGGCACGAAGCTCAGCTCGCTGTGGAACGGCGACCACACCGTCAGCGGGAACCACGTCACCGTCCGCCCCGCCGGCTGGAACAAGCGGCTGGCCGCCGGGCAGTCCGTCACCGTCGGCTTCGTCGCGGCGTCCGACGGCACGGCAGCCGACCCCACCGGCTGCCTCATCGACGGCTCGAAGTGCTCTGTCGACACCGGCGCCACCCCCGAGCCCAGCGGCCGGCCCACCGAGCCCGCGCCCCCGTCCCCCACGGCCACCCCCACCGAGAAGCCCACCGCGACGGCGACCCCCACGCCGGCACCCACCCCCACGAAGACCGACGACGGCGGCTCCACCGCGACCGGCGCCCGCTTCGCCCCGTACGTGGACACCTCGCTCTACCCCGCGTACGACCTGGTCGGCACCGCGAACAAGACCGGCGTCAAGCAGTTCAACCTCGCCTTCATCACCTCCGGCGGCAGCTGCGCACCGCTCTGGGGCGGGGTCACCGGCCTCGGTGACGACCACGTCGCCTCCCAGATCGGCGCCCTGCGCGCGGCCGGCGGCGACGTCCGGGTCTCCTTCGGCGGGGCCGCCGGTTCCGAACTGGCCCTGCGCTGCTCCTCGGCCGCCGACCTCGCCGCCGCGTACGGCAAGGTCGTCGACACGTACAAGCTGACCAAGGTCGACTTCGACATCGAGGGCGGCGCGCTCCCCGACACCGCCGCCAACACCCGCCGCTCGCAGGCCATTGCGCAGCTCCAGAAGGCGCACCCCGGCCTGGACGTCTCCTTCACGCTGCCGGTGATGCCCGAGGGCCTGACCCAGCCCGGCGTCGACCTGCTCGCCGACGCGAAGAAGAGCGGCGTGGACGTCGGAGCCGTCAACATCATGGCGATGGACTACGGCGCCTCCTACAGCGGCGACATGGGCACGTACGCCGTCCAGGCGGCCAGCGCCACCCAGGCCCAGATCAAGGGCGTGCTCGGGCTCTCCGACGCCGAGGCGTGGAAGGCCGTCGCCGTCACCCCGATGATCGGGGTGAACGACGTCAGCACCGAGGTCTTCGAGGTCGAGGACGCCACCCAGCTGGTGGCCTTCGCCAAGGAGAAGGGCCTCGCCCGGCTCGCGATGTGGTCGGGCACCCGGGACAAGGAGTGCGCGGGCGGCGCCAAGCCCACCGCCGACGCCTCGTGCAGCTCGATCGCACAGGAACCGCTCGCCTTCACCAAGGCGTTCGGCGCCTACCAGTAGGACCACGCGGGTGCCTGCGAGGACCGCACGCAGGACCATCCCTTCCCCCGCGCACCCCGGCCCGGCCCCCTTCCCCCACCCCCGGCCGGGGTGTGCGCCCCACTGCCCCCGGCCGGGAAGAGCACCCCCCTTCCTCCCGGCCGGGGCGCACCCCTTTTCCTCCAGGCCGGGGACGCACCCCAGTTACCGGAGCCGCTACCCCCGCGCCCGGTTCACCGCCGACAGCACCGCCGCCACGGACGCGGCCACGCCCGAGGCGTCCCGCCCCGCGCCCCAGCGCTCCTCGCCGCCCGCCCGGCAGCGCGCGTACGCCGTGGCCGTCCGGGTCCCGGCCGGCCCCGAGGGCTCCTGCTCCACCAGCTCCAGGACGTCCGCCGCCACCCCGGCCGCCGCCAGCGCGTCCGCGAACGCGGTGACCGGGCCGGTGCCCGTCCCCTCGTAGTCGCCCACCCGGTCGTCCACGCGCAGGGTGCAGACGAAGCGGTGCTCACCGGCCGGGCCGGTCTGCGCCGACCAGGAGGTGAGGGCGACCCCGCCGTCCCGCCCGGGCACCAGGTACGCCGCCTCGAACAGGTTCCACAGGTCCTTCCCGGTGGCCTCCGCACCGCTGTCGTCGGTCGCCTCCTGGACGGTACGGGAGAACTCCGCCCGCATCCCGGCCGGCAGGTCCACACCGTGGCCGGTGCGCAGCAGATGGGCGATGCCGCCCTTGCCCGACTGCGAGTTGACCCGGATGACGGCCTCGTACGTACGCCCCACATCGGCCGGGTCGATCGGCAGGTACGGCACCTCCCACAGCTCCGAGACGCTGTCCGCGCGGCGGGCGAAGCCCTTGCTGATGGCGTCCTGGTGGGTGCCCGAGAACGCGGTGTACACCAGGTCCCCGCCGTACGGATGGCGCGGCGGCACCGGCAGCCGGTTGCAGTGCTCGACCGTGCGGCGGATCTCGTCGACGTCCGAGAAGTCGATCATCGGGTCGACGCCCTGGGCGTGCAGGTTCAGCGCCAGGTTGACCAGGTCGACGTTGCCGGTGCGCTCCCCGTTGCCGAACAGGCAGCCCTCCACCCGCTGGGCGCCCGCCAGCACCGCCAGCTCCGCGCAGGCCACGCCCGTGCCCCGGTCGTTGTGCGGGTGCACGGAGAGGATCACCGCGTCGCGCCGGGCCAGGTGGCGGTGCATGTACTCGATCTGGTCCGCGTACACGTTGGGCGTGGCGATCTCCACGGTGGCCGGCAGGTTGTGGACGACCGGCCGGTCCGGCGAGGCGTCCCACAATTCGGTGAGGCTGTCGCAGATCTCCAGGACGTAGTCGGGCTCGGTCAGGTTGAAGACCTCGGGCGAGAACTGGAACCGGATGTCCGCGCCGGGCCTGGCCCGGGCCAGCCGGTCCATCTGCCGGGCCGCGTCCAGCACCACGCCGTGCACCTCGGCCCGGTCGCGGCCCAGGACCACCTCGCGCCAGACGGGGGCGGTCGCGATGTAGAGGTGGACGACGACACGGGCCAGGCCGGCCACGGACTCGAAGGTGCGGTCGATCAGGTCGGCCCTGGCGGGGGTGAAGACGACCACGGTGACATCGTCCGGGACGGCCCCGCTGGTCGCCAGGTGGCGTACGAAGTCGAAGTCGGTGCGGCTCGCGGACGGGTAGCCGACCTCGATCTCCTTGAACCCCATCGCGACCAGCAGGTCGAACATCCGCCGCTTGCGCGGGGTGTCCATCGGTTCCGCCAGCGCCTGGTTGCCGTCCCGCAGGTCGACCGGGACCCACAGCGGGGCGCGCTCGATACGGGCCTGCGGCCAGCTCCGCCCGGTCAGCGGGACCGCGACCCGGTCGTACGCGGAGCGGTAGCGGTGCGACGGCATGGAGCTGGAGCGTTGCCGGTTCCAGTGGGGCGCCGCCTGGGGGACCGGGCCGCGCGGCGTGCAGATGGTGGGGAAGCTGTGCATCGGGGACCGGGCGTCGGACGTGGCCGCGGACATGGACTCGGGCATGAACGGTGTCTCTTCTCGCATCGCCGGATGCGACCGGCCCAGCACGGCACCCCGCGGCGGGGTGCCGATCGCTTCAGGCCCCGCCGCGGCAGCCGAGAAGGAGGAGACCGCGGTACGTCATGGGCGGTACAGTAACCAAAACGCAACCCCTCAGACAACCTGACAGGTGAACGACGTGTCCCCGCTCGGCCCCCTCCGCCCCAGCCCTCTCGTAGAACAGGCGACCAGCCATCTGCGCGCGCAGATCACCGGGGGGCACTGGCCGGTCGGCACGAAGCTCCCGGGCGAGACCACCCTCGCCCGCGAGCTGGGAGTGGGCCGCTCCACGGTCCGCGAGGCGGTCCGTACGCTCGCGACGCTCGGCCTCCTCCAGTCCCGGCAGGGCGCCGGTGTCTTCGTCGTCGCCGACCACGTCACGGAGGACTGGCCGGTACGGCTGCGCAGGGCGTCGGTCACCGACGTCTACGAGGTCCGCATGCTCATCGAGGTCCAGGCCGCCCGCCTCGCCGCCCGCCGCCGCACCGACGAGGACCTGACCGCCCTCGACGCGGCGCTCACCGCCCGGCTGGAGGCGGGCGCGGGCGTCGACGACGCGGACTTCGTGGACGCGGACATCGCGGTGCACCGGGCGGTCGTGGCCGCCGCGCACAACCCGGTCCTCACCGACCTGTTCGCCGAGTTCGTCCCGGCCCTCCGCCAGGGCCTCATCGACCTCGTGGACCTCCTGGGCCTGCGCCGCCAGGACCCCCGGCACGGCCACACGGGCCACCACGCCCTGGTCACGGCCATCGTCGCGGGCGACCCGGAGGCGGCGGCGCGCGCGGCCCAGGAGGAGTTGGAAGCGACGCTGTCCCGGTTGCGCGGGGCGTGACCGGGGCGCTCGCCCTCACGCGGTGGCCGCCCCCGAGGAATCCCGCCACTCCTGCGCGTACTCGTCGAAGATGACCCGCAGATGGTGCCCGATCTTCAGATAGTCCAGGTCGTCCAGGTTGGCCAGGGAGACTCGGACCGACCACTGCGGGCCCTCGAAGCCCCCACCGTTCAGCAGCACCACGGAGGTTTGCCCGGCCAGCCGGAACAGCGGGTCCACAGGCTCGTAGTTCGCCTCCAGGTAGTCGGCGAACTCCTTGCCCAGCGTGCGTTGCGCCTCCGCCAGCAGGTCCAGCTCGATGTAGTACGCGGCCCGCTTCGGGTCCTCGGAGATCTTCATGTGCGCGCCCTCAAGCAGCAGTTCGAGGCGCTGCCGCACGATGCCGCGGATGCGGGCCTTGTACTCCTGACCCTCGTCGAGCATGTCGAACAACGAGAACAGGGTCATCATCACCTGCTGCGGCAGCGAGAGGCCGGCCGTGTGGTTGAGCGCCACCTGCCGGGAGTCCGCGACCAGCCGGTCGATGAACCGCATCCGCTCCGGTTCGAGGGTGAGCGACCGGTACCGCCTGTCCAGCCGCGCCTTCTCCTCGGCGCTCCGGGCGGCGAGCATGTCGTCGATGACGTTGTCGTCGTGCAGCCCGATGACACCGAGCCGCCAGCCGGTGGCGCCGTAGTGCTTGGAGTAGGAGTACACCAGCAGGGAGTTGCGCGGCAGTTCGGCGGCGAGCGAGCGGAAGCCCTCGACGAAGGTCCCGTAGACGTCGTCCGTCACGATGATCAGATTCGGGTTCCGCTCGGCCACGATCTGTGCGATCTGCTCCGCGACGCGCGTGGAGAGGGCGAGCGAGGGCGGGTTGCTGGGGTTGACGCAGCAGACCATCCGGACCGAGGGGTCGGCCAGCTTGGCGACCTCCTCCGGCGGGTAGCGCCACTGCCGCACCCCGGTCTCGGTGAACAGGTTCGCCTCGACGTGCACGACATCGAAGCCGTACGTGTCCAGCTCGGGGATCTCCAGGTACGGGGTGAACACCGGCACCATGAGGGCGATCCGGTCGCCCTTGCGCAGGATGCCGTTCTTCAGCAGGGAGTCGAAGATGTAGCACATCGCGGCGGTGCCGCCCTCGGTCGCGAACAGGCTGAGGTGCTGCCCCTCCGGCGGCCGGTGGTCGAACATCTCGTCGGACATGTACCCGCGCACGATCTGCTCGACGTGCGGCAGGATGCGCCCGGGGACCGGGTAGTTGTCGCCGATCGAGGAGTCCGCCAACTCGTGGACGAAGGCGTCGGGCACGAAGCCGAACCGTTTGACCGCCAGGTCGACGCACGCCTTCAGCAATTCGACGCCGGGCAGCCCCGGATGCGTACGCGCGAAGCGCGCGAAGCGCTCGGCGCAGCCGGCCTCCTCCGGCATCCCGCCCAGGTTGTCGGCCGTCCAGACCCGCCGGGACTCCTCGATCGCGAAGTAGCCCAGCGCGTGGTACGCCTCCCGGGGGCCGGTCGCCACCCAGTTCGGGTTGCCGCGGCCGGCGTTCAGCATGACGCGGGTCGACTTCCCCTTCTGGCCGGGCTTGTCGCCCTGTTCCGACTGGGCGATGCTGATGAACTTGTCCTTCAGCTCGAACGGGCTGAGCTGGGCGTACGCCTTGATCTGCGCGCGGCCGAGGGTGTCCTTGGGCATGGCTGGCTCCCGCTGGTCAGTGGTTGAGGAGGACGATGACGGCGCCCCACACGGCGATGCTGCGGCCGGCGAGGTCGGGACGTTCGACGCGGTACGCGCGCAGCACCGTCTCGTAGTAGCCCCGGCCGGCGTCCGGGTCCTCGTCCGGGGCGTCGAGCTCGGCGGCGAGCTCAGCGCTCTCCTTCGCCAGGTCCCGGCGGTAGAGCCGGGGAAGCACGTTGGCCAGCAGCATCGCGCACAGGATCGTGCCGAGCGGATAGGTGACCGCGTAACCGACCGCGACGAGGTTCTGCTCCGACTTCACCTGCGCGGAGGAGAGGCCGGGCAGGGTTCCGATGGCGTCCTGGGCCACACCGATGGCCGCCGACTGGGTGAGCGCCCCGCTCATCATGCCGGCGCCGAGGCCGGGACCGTAGCCGAGGACCACGGCGAAGAGCCAGGAGATCAGCAGTCCGCTCACACAGACCACGACCGCGTTGACGACCTGCGGCAGCCCGTCCTTGCGCAGCCCGCGGAAGAACTGCGGACCGACGCGGTAGCCCAGCGCGAACAGGAACATGATGAAGAACAGGTCCTTCACCGTGCCGTTGATCTGCACCCCGAGCCGGGCGCCCAGCACCAGACCGGCGATCAGGCAGCCGGTCACCGCGCCGAGCGCGATCGACCTGTAGCGGATCCTGCCGAGCAGGAAGCCCAGCGCGACGACCAGGAACACCAGCAGCTCGGGATGGGGCGTGAAGATGTTCCGGTTCAGGAAGTCGGTCATCCGGCCCCCAGAACGCCGACCAGGATGGGCCCGGTGAGGGGCAGCAGGAAGTTCGAGAGCGCGTACGTGATCGTGTAGCCGAGCAGCGGTACAGAGCTCTGCGCCACCTGGGTGATGGAGGTGATCGCGGGGGTCGAGCACTGCTGGCCGGCGATGGCACCGATCAGCATGGGCTTCTCGATGCGGAGCAGCTTCAGGCCGACGATCAGCGAGATCGACGCCGGGATGAGCACCATGGCGATCCCCGCGAAGGGCAGCAGCGCGCCGTACTCCTTCAGCAGCGGCCACGCCTGCGGTCCCGCGGTCAGACCGGTGCAGGCGATGAAGACGGCGAGCCCCAGGTCCTTGAGCGTGTTGGCGGCCTGCGGGGGAAAGGCTCCGAAGGTCTGCTTCCGGGAGCGGAACCAGCCGAAGAGCAGCCCCGAGACCAGGCAGCCGCCGCCGGTGCCGAGCGACATCGGGATGTCACCGAAGCGCACGACGATCTGGCCCAGCAGCGAGCCCGCCACGATGCCGAGACCCAGGTAGATGAAGTCCGTGGCGTCGTTCTTCACGACCGCGCCGATTCTCGCGACCAGCTTGTCCAGGCCGGAGCGCGCACCGACCAGGGTCAGGACGTCACCGCGCTGCACGGTGGTCTCGGCGGAGGCGGGCAGGTGCTGGTCGTTGCGCAGCACGTCGGTGACGTACACGCCGTCCCGGAGGAATTCGGGGTGGTCATGCTCCAACCGGGCGATGGAGGAGCCCGCCGTGGCCTTCTCGGTCACCGCGACCTGCCGGGTCGCCAGCGGGACGTCGAGACCGGGCACGGAGGGTGTCTCCGGGCCGATCTCGCGGCCGGCCTCGATGATCCGGGAGCGTCGGCCGACCACCTGGACCAGGTCGCTCAGCGTCAGCTTCAGTTCGGGGGACGGTTCCAGGAGCACGCTGCCCCGCTTGACGCCCTCGACGGTGACGCGGCCGGACCGGACGGCGTTCAGCTCGCCGATCCTCAGCCCGTCGGCCAGGGTCACCAGATACGTACGGCCGACCGTGCCGGGCAGTGCCTCGCGTTCGTCCGACTCCAGCCCGCGGGTGCCGCCGCGCATCTTCTCCCACAGCTCGCGCGAGGCGTCCGCGAGGTTGATGCGCAACAGCATCGGCATGATCTGGCTGGTGTACAGCACGATCGTGACCAGGCCGAAGAGATAGCAGACGGTGTACGCGGTGGCGACGTGTCCCTGGTACTGGGTGATCTGGGAGGACGTCAGCCCGTCGAGCTTGCCGATGGCCTCGGTGGCCGTACCGACCACGGCGGACTCCGTCGCCGCGCCGGCCAGGATGCCCGAGGCGGTCCCCACATCGAGGTCGAAGGCCTTGGCGAGCCCGAAGGCGATGCCGAGCACACAGACCAGCTCGATCAGGCAGAGGACGAGGAAGCGGAGGCTGTGCCGGTTCAGGTTGGCGAAGAACTGCGGTCCGGCGAGGTAGCCGAGCGAGAAGATGAACAGCGCGAAGAACACCGTCTTGACGTCGTCGTTCACGGTGACGTGCCGGGTGCCGATCAGCAGCGAGACGATCAGCGTGCCGCAGATGCCGCCGAGCGTGATCGGGCCGACGCGCAGCTTGCCCACGAAGTACCCGAGGGCGAGGCAGAGGAAGAGGGCTAGTTCGGGGTGGTCGCGCACGACTCCCATCCGGCCTCACCGCCCCGGTGAGCGCGAGTGGTCATTGGGTACATAAGCCGCAAATTAACAGCGCACGGGACACTCGGCATGCCCGCTCCTGCGGCTTCGGCGCCCCACTTCCCCGCCCCGCGTCCCGATGCGCACCACCCGCGCCCCCCCCCGACGCGTCCGGGCGGAGCACCGCTCCCGGTCGGTCCGGCGCGGGCCGCCCCGGGCGGGTCACCGACCCCGCGGGGAGCCACCCACCGGCGCCTCCGGCGCGGTCCGGGCCGGAGGCCGCCCTCCGGCCACCATTCGGACCCCGGCTTCGGGCAAAGAACGCGTGAGTCCGCATCGGCGCCCCCTCCGTGCCGCGCCCCGTTCACTTCCCGGCGGGCCTCTCCGGGACCGCCGGGTCCGTGGAGGTGCGTTTCCGGGGGATGCCGGAAAACCGGCGCACCGGCTGGTTTTGCCGGGGGGCCCGATCAAGATCCACTGTCAACCCGGCCTCTACCTGCGGGAATTCGAAAACCCGTCGCGCGCCGCAACGCGCCGGACCGCTTTGGCAAGCCCTCGGCCGGACACGGTCTCGTGACTTGCAGGACACGCTCGCGCAACGGAAGCGTCTTCAACTCTTGACACCCACCCCCCGTAGGCAGCAATCTTCCGACATCGACGCATGGGAGCGCTCCCACATCACACGAGGATTTCTCGCGTGAACGGCACTGCCCGTGTACTCCCCCCAAAACCATTCGGCACCCGCACTCACCAGCGCGTATGCCACGCAGTGAACCAGTCCCACCCTGGAACAAGGAGTAGTGGAATGCGTATCACCCGCACCGTCGCCGGCCGGAGCCGCAGAGTCGCGGTCCTGGCCACCACGGGCCTGACCGCTTCGGCGCTGCTGCTGACCGGCTGCAGCAGCGACGATTCCGACTCGAACGAGTCCTCCGGCGAGAACGGGAAGATCACGCTGACCGTCGCCGACTACGGCCAGTTCGGTTACAAGGAAGCCGGTCTTTTCGCCAAGTACCACGAGCTGCACCCGAACATCACGGTGAAGGAAGACACCACCGCCGATGAGAAGGTCTACTACCCCAAGCTGCTCCAGCAGCTGAACTCGGGCAGCGGCCTCGCCGACGTCCAGGGTCTCGAGGTCGGCCGCATCAAGGAGCTCGTCGACACCAAGGCGGACCAGTTCGCCGACCTGAGCAAGGTCATCGACGTCAACGAGTTCGTGTCGTGGAAGGAGAAGCAGGCCACCACGGCCGACGGCAAGGTGATCGGCGCGGGTACCGACATCGGCCCGATGTCGCTCTGCTACAACACCGAGCTGTTCAAGAAGGCCGGTCTGCCGACCGACCGCAAGGAGGTCGCCGCCAAGATAGCCGGTGGCTGGGAGGACTACCTCAAGCTCGGTGAGGAGTACAAGAAGAAGGCGCCCGCGGGCACGTACTTCATGGACTCCGCCAGCGCCATGTTCAACGCCGTCGTCAGCTCCAACGCGAAGCAGTACTACGACGAGAGCGGCAAGCCGATCTACAAGGAGAGCCCCAGCGTCCAGCAGGGCTGGAACCTGGCCGCCGAGGCCGCGGACAAGAAGCTGACCCAGGGCCTCGCCCAGTTCAGCGACCCGTGGAAGGCCGCGCTCCGCAAGAGCACCATGGCCACCGTGGCCTGCCCCGCCTGGATGGCCGGTCAGATCTCCGTGAACGCCGGTGACGCGAACAAGGGCAAGTGGGACATCACCACCGCCCCCGGCACCACCGCGGCCAACTGGGGCGGCTCCTTCCTCGGTGTCCCGAAGGCCGGCAAGAACGTCGACGAGGCCACCAAGCTCGTCAAGTGGCTGACCGCCCCCGAGCAGCAGGCCGCCGTCTTCAAGGCGATCGGCTCCTTCCCGTCCAACAAGGGCGCGTACGACCTGCCGGACGTGAAGAACGCCACCCTGCCGTACTTCAACGACGCCCCGATCGGCCAGATCTACGCCGATGAGGCCAAGTCGATCCCCGAGACGATCCTCGGCCCGAAGGACGCGGCCATCAAGGACACCATCTCGACCCAGATCAACAACATGGAGCAGCGCGGCACCAAGCCCGACGACGCGTGGGAGGCCGCGACCAAGTCGATCGACAAGGTCATCGGCTGACGTTCGCCAGGGCGTGTCCGGCCTGATCCGCCGGACCCGCCCGGCGCGGGCGGCCCTCTCCGGGCCGCCCGCACCCGCGTGTTCCTGAGGGGTGCGGCGTAACGGCCCAGCCATCCCCGTACCCGGGTAACTCAAGCAAATCCAGGGAAGGACTCCCGCTCGTGGCCACCTCGACTCCCGCCCGGGACGCATACGCGCCGCCACCCCGCGGCTCCCAGCACAAACCGGTGAACGCCCGCCGGCAGAACTGGCGCAGCCGGCTCTGGCGGTTCGACGACAAGGCGTCGCCGTATGCCTACATAGCCCCGTTCTTCCTCGTCTTCGGCGCCTTCGGGCTCTACCCGCTGATCTACACCGGCTGGATCGCCCTGCACCGGGTCGAGATGACCGGCATGGACCAGATGGAGTGGGTCGGCTGGGAGAACTTCGACAAGATCCTGCACGACGCCGAGTTCTGGACGGCCGTCAGCAACACCTTCCTGATCGGTGTGATGTCGACGGTCCCGCAGCTGCTCGTGGCGCTCGGCCTGGCCCACCTGCTCAACTACAAGCTGCGGGCCAGCACCTTCTGGCGCACCATCATCCTGACCCCGTACGCCACCTCCGTGGCCTCCGCGGCCCTCGTCTTCGCCCTGGTCTTCCGGGCCGACGGCGGTCTGCTCAACTGGGCGCTGCACTTCGTCGGCCTCGGCGACACCAACTGGGCCAACGGCCACTGGACGTCCAAGATCGCCATCTCGGTCATCGTGATCTGGCGCTGGACCGGCTACAACACCCTGATCTACCTGGCCGCGATGCAGGCCGTGCCGTCGGACCTGTACGAGGCGGCCTCGCTGGACGGCGCCTCGCGCTGGCAGCAGTTCCGCAAGGTGACCATCCCGTCGCTGCGGCCCACGATCCTCTTCACGATCGTCATCTCGACCATCGGATCGATGCAGCTGTTCGGTGAGCCCCTGCTGCTCGAAGGCGGCACCCTCGGCCAGACCGGCGGCAACGAGAATCAGTACGAGACCCTCAGCGTCTACCTCTACAACTACGGCTGGAACCTCGGGCACCTCGGTCCGGCCGCCGCAGTGGCCTGGGCGATGCTCGCCCTCCTGCTGATCATCGCCGCGGTCAACTGGCTCATCGGCCGCTTCGTACGCAAATCCGCGGTCTGACCGGGAGCAGAATCCAATGACCATGACCAGCCCCACCAAAGTCTCGGAGCCCGGCCTCCCGGCGCGTTCCGCCCACCGCGCACCGAAGCGTGCGAGCCGCTTCAAGCCCGGTGCCGGACAGCAGCTGAAGGGCGGCCCGTTCGCCTACATCGCCCTGGCCGTCGTCGGCATCGGCTCGCTGCTCCCGCTGTACTGGACCCTCGTGGCCGCGTCCCACACCCAGGACGAAGTGCTGGCCACCACCCCGCCGTTCCTGCCGGGCGACCGCCTCTTCCACAACCTCGACGCCGCGTGGAACCAGGCCCACCTGGGCAAGGCGATCGTCAACAGCGTCATCGTGTCCGGCTGCATCACCCTGGCGACGCTCTTCTTCTGCACCCTGGCCGGCTACGCCTTCGCCAAGATGCGCTTCCGCGGCCGGAACGTCCTGATGACCGGGGTCATCCTGACCCTGACGATCCCGCCGCAGCTCAGCGTCGTCCCGCTGTTCATGATGATGTCGGACATCGGCTGGGGCGGGGACCTGGAAGCGGTCATCTTCCCGACCCTGGTCAGCGCCTTCGGTGTGTTCTTCATGCGCCAGTACCTGAGCGAGGCGATGCCCTACGAGCTGATCGAGGCCGCCAAGATCGACGGCGCGAACAACTTCCGCATCGTGCTGAGCGTGGTCCTGCCGGTGGCCCGCCCCGCGATGATGGTGCTCGGCATGCTCACCTTCGTCCAGGCGTGGAACGACTTCTTCTGGCCCTACCTCGCCCTGAGCCAGGAGAACCCCACCCTGCAGGTGGCGCTCGGCCAGCTCAGCGCCTCGTACACCCCCGACACGAGCATCGTGATGGCCGGCGCGCTGATCAGCACCCTGCCGCTGCTCGTGGTGTTCGTGATCTTCGGCAAGCAGATCGTCGGCGGCATCATGTCCGGCGCCGTCAAGGGCTGACCACCCGCTCGCCGCTCCTCCGTCACGGAGCCGTACGGTCCCCGCCCGCCCCGCGGACCGTACGGCCCCGTAGCCCCACCCCGTCAACGCCCCTGTCCTTCACACCCCTGGGAGCGCTCCCGCATGACTGCCGTACGACCTGACATCGCCCCGAAGCCGGTGCCCGAGGCCACCACCACGTTCCCGACGGGCTTCGTCTGGGGAGCGGCCACCGCCGCCTACCAGGTCGAGGGTGCCGCCGCCGAGGACGGGCGCACGCCGTCCATCTGGGACACCTTCAGCCGCACCCCCGGCAAGGTGCGCAACGGCGACACCGGTGACATCGCCGCCGACCACTACCACCGCTACCGCGACGACGTGGCGCTGATGAAGCAGCTGGGGCTGAAGGCGTACCGCTTCTCCATCTCCTGGTCCCGCGTCCAGCCCACCGGCCGCGGCCCCGCCGTCGAGCGCGGGCTCGACTTCTACCGCAAGCTGGTCGACGAGCTGCTGGAGGCCGGCATCAAGCCCGTCGCCACCCTCTACCACTGGGACCTGCCCCAGGAGCTGGAGGACGCGGGCGGCTGGCCGGAGCGCGCGACCGCCGAGCGGTTCGCGGACTACGCGGCGATCATGGCCGGCGCCCTCGGCGACCGCGTCGGCACGTGGACCACCTTCAACGAGCCGTGGTGCTCGGCCTTCCTCGGCTACGGTTCCGGGGTGCACGCCCCCGGCCGTACCGAGGCCGCCTCCGCCCTGCGGGCGGCCCACCACCTCAACCTCGCCCATGGCCGGGCGATCGAGGTTCTGCGCGGTCAACTCCCCGCTACCGCGCAGACCTCGGTCACCCTCAATCTCCACCAGGTCCGCCCGCTGACCCAGAGCCCCGAGGACGTGGACGCCGCCCGCCGCATCGACGCGGTCGGCAACCGGGTCTTCACCGGCCCGATGCTGCACGGCGCCTACCCGGAGGACCTGCTCGCGGACACCGCGCACGTGGTGGACTGGTCGAAGCTGGTGCAGGACGGCGACCTGGAGGCCATCGCGCGCCCGGTCGACGTCCTCGGCATCAACTACTACACGCCGACCCTGGTCTCCACGCCCGCCGAGGGCTCCGGCGACACCCGCAACGACGGCCACGGCGCGAGCGACTACTCCCCGTGGCCCGGCTCGGAGCACGTCGCCTTCCACCTCGCCGACGGCAAGCCGACCACCGCCATGAACTGGTCGATCGATCCCAACGGGCTCTACAACCTGCTCATGGACGTCACCCGCGACCACCCCGGCATCCCGCTGATGGTCACCGAGAACGGCGCCGCCTTCGACGACTACGTCTCGCCCGAGGGCCGGGTCCAGGACCCCGAGCGCATCGCCTACCTGCACGGCCACCTCGACGCCGTCCAGCGCGCGGTCGCCGACGGCGCGGACGTACGCGGCTACTTCCTCTGGTCCCTGATGGACAACTTCGAGTGGGCGTACGGCTATTCGAAGCGGTTCGGCGCGGTGTACGTGGACTACGCCACCCAGCGCCGCATCCCGAAGGCCAGCGCCCACTGGTACGCCGACGTGATCCGCCGCCACGCCCTCCCGCCGCTGGAGGACCTGGCCTGATCCCCGCCGGTACGCCCTGTCCGTACCGCTGCCTCCCCCGAGACCCGGCACCCGTGCCGGGTCTCGGCCATTCGCCCGCCCGGCCTGTGCGTTCCGCTTGACCACGCGCGTAGAGTGGGAGCGCTCCCATAGCGGGAGCGGGGGAGCGGCCGACCGGTCCCGCAGAGTGTCAAGGGAACCAACACCAGGACTTGGTTTGGTTATCCGACTGTGAGAAATTGACCGCGAACGGGAGGCAGCCATGACGGCAGCGCGAGTACGGAGCGGGGGCCGGCCCACGCTCGAAGAGGTCGCGGCGCGGGCGGGAGTCGGGCGGGGCACGGCCTCGCGCGTCATCAACGGATCGCCCCGGGTCAGCGCTCACACCAGGGAGGCGGTCGAGGCCGCCGTCGCCGAGCTGGGTTACGTACCCAACCGCGCGGCCCGCGCGCTGGCCGGCAACCGTACGGACGCCGTCGCGCTCGTCGTGCCCGAGTCGGAGAGCCGCTTCTTCGCGGAGCCGTACTTCTCCGACATCGTGCGCGGGGTCGGCGCCGCCCTCGCCGATACGGAGATGCAGCTGCTGCTCACCCTCGTCGGCAGCGACCGCGAGCGCCGCCGGCTCGCGCAGTACCTCACCGCGCACCGCGTGGACGGCGTGCTGCTGGTCTCCGTGCACGCCGACGACCCGCTGCCCGACCTGCTGGAACAGCTCGGCATGCCCGCCGTGATGAACGGCCGCAGATCCGCCGCCGAGTCCCTGTCCTCCGTCGACTCGGACAACTTCGAGGGCGCCCGGGGCGCCGTGGAGCACCTTGCCTCGCGTGGCCGCCGCTCCATCGCCACGATCACCGGCCGGCTCGACGTCTACGCCTCCCAGAGCCGCCTGGACGGCTACCGCCAGGCCGTTCACGACGCGGGCCTGGAGCCCGACGAGCGGCTGATCGCCCCCGCCGACTTCACCGAGGAGGGCGGCGCCCAGGCGATGCGCGACCTGCTCGCCCGCCGCCCCGACGTGGACGCGGTCTTCGCCGCGTCCGACGTGATGGCCGCCGGCGCCCGCCAGGTCCTGCGCGAGGCCGGCCGCCGCATCCCGGACGACGTCGCCCTCATCGGCTTCGACGACTCGGCCGTGGCCCGCCACATGGACCCGGCCCTCACCAGCGTGCGCCAGCCGATCGAGGAGATGGGCCGCGCGATGACAAGTGTTCTGCTCGACATGATCGCCGGCGAGAACGCCGACCGGGCGCAGATCGTGCTGCCGACCGAGCTGGTGGTCCGCGACTCCTCGTGAGGCCGAAGTGCCGCAACCCGGTCTGCCCGGCGCGCACTTCGCGTAGCTTCGGAGGCGTGGACCCTTCTCTGACCGCTCTGATCGTCGCCGTGGTGGGGGTGGCGGGCACCCTGGTGTCCGGCGTGATGGCGCACCGCGGCGCCCTGCGGGCCAAGACGGTGGAGCTCGACCGTGCGGAGCGGCTGCGGCGGGAGGAGTTGCTGGCGGACGAACGCCGCGAGGCCCTGGCCGCACGGCGGGCCTCCTACGCGGTGTTCAACCAGCGCCTGCGCCAGTTCCACTCCGTCCTGTCCAAGGACTACTTCGCCCTCGCCGCCGGGGAGGCGCGCCCCGGACAGGGCCGGGAGCGCGAGGAGACCCGCCAGGGCCTGCGCGACGTCTACGCCGAGGCGCAGATGGTGATCAGCGACGACGTGCTGACCGTCGCGGGAGGTGTCGTGCACCAGCTGCACCGCATCCACGCCCTGCTCGGCCGGCACGAGCGTGGGGAGGCGGCCGACGAGTCCCTGGAGGACGTCAGGGAACGGCTGGAGCGCGCCTCGGAGGGCCTGTACGAGGTCCGGCAGGCGATGCGCCGGGACCTGGGGGTCTCGGCGCTTCCGATCACCCGGCCGGACGGCTACGGCGCCGTGTGAGCGACGCCGCGCGACGAGCGGAGGAACGAACCATGCCCCTGCACTGGACCAGGTCCAGCTACTGCGACTCGGCGGGTCCCGACTGCGTCGAGGTGGCGCTGCTCCCCGGCCCCGCCCCGGGAGCGCGTCTGCGCGACTCCAAGGCCCCGACCCTTCCGGCCCTAACCTTCACCCCGGCCGCCTGGTCGGCGTTCGTCGCCTCGGCGGAGCGGCTGGAGCGCCACGCCCGACCCGGGCACGAAAAGAAGCCCCTGACCCGCGCTTCCGCAGATCAGGGGCTTCCCTGAGAGGGTGAGTAACGGGACTCGAACCCGCGACATCCTGGACCACAACCAGGTGCTCTACCATCTGAGCTATACCCACCACGCCCGGGCGTTTCCGACCGGCCGAGAAAAAGTGTACAGGGTCCGGGAGGGTGCTCGCGCACTCATTTCCCGGCGGGGGGTCGCGGCCCCCGGGAGGGCCGTGACCAGCGCCTTCAGGCGCGGGGCTGCGAGACCCGTGCGGCCGCCGCCTTCGCCTGCTCGGAGTCCGGGCCGGGCTGCGGGACGAAGACCGCCTCGCGGTAGTACCGCAGCTCCGTGATCGAGTCGCGGATGTCGGCGAGCGCCCGGTGGTTGCCGTTCTTCTCCGGGCTGTTGAAGTACGCCCTCGGGTACCAGCGGCGGGACAGCTCCTTGATGGAGGAGACGTCCACGATCCGGTAGTGGAGGTAGCCCTCGAGGAGGGGCATGTCCCGGGACAGGAAGCCGCGGTCGGTGCCGACCGAGTTCCCGCACAGGGGCGCCTTGCCGGGCTCCTTCACGTGCTCGCGCACGTAGGCGAGGACCTGCTCCTCGGCGTCGGCCAGCGTGGTGCCGCCGGCCAGCTCGTCGAGGAGGCCCGAGGCGGTGTGCATCTGCCGCACCACCTCGGGCATGGTCTCCAGCGCCGCGTCCGGCGGGCGGATCACGATGTCCACCCCTTCGCCGAGCACGTTCAGCTCCGAGTCGGTGACCAGCGCGGCCACCTCGATGAGTGCGTCCTCCGCCAACGAGAGCCCGGTCATCTCGCAGTCGATCCACACCATGCGGTCGTTCATGGGCCCCACCCTACGGGGCGCTCCGCTGCCCGGGCAGGGCCGGGCGTCCCCCGGCGAAGACGTCGGTGCCCGCCTTCGCGTCCAGCGCCACGGGTGCGGCGCCGGACGGACCGGGAACGGCGGTACGGCGGCTCTGGGAGGCGCCCTGGACGGGTACCGCCACCTCCGTCACCACGACCGGCTCCGGCACCGCGCCCTGCGGACGGCGGGCCCGGTAGGCGGCCCGGTACGCGGCGGGGGAGGAGCCGAGCTGGCGGCGGAAGTGCCCGCGCAGCGCGACCGGCGAGCGGAAGCCGCAGCGGCCCGCGACCTCGTCCACCGAGTAGTCCGACGTCTCGAGGAGGCGCTGCGCCTGCAGCACCCGCTGGGTGATCAGCCACTGGAGCGGCGCGCTGCCCGTCAGCGAGCGGAACCTCCGGTCGAAGGTCCGCCGGCTCATGTAGGCACGCGCGGCCAGCGTCTCCACGTCGAACTGCTCGTGCAGATGCTCCAGCGCCCAGGCGACGACCTCGGCGAGCGGGTCGGAGCCGATCTCTTCGGGTAAAGACCTGTCGAGGTAGCGCTCCTGACCGCCACTGCGCCGGGGCGGCACGACGAGCCGGCGGGCGAGTGCCCCGGCGGCCTCCGTGCCGTGGTCCGAGCGGACTATGTGCAGACACAGGTCGATGCCGGCCGCCGTCCCGGCGGAGGTCAGCACGTCCCCGTCGTCCACGAACAGTTCGCGTGGGTCGACGTGCACCGACGGATAGCGCTTGGCCAGCGTCGGTGCGTACATCCAGTGGGTGGTGGCCGGGCGGCCGTCCAGCAGCCCGGCGGCGGCGAGCACGAAGGCCCCCGTGCACAGGCCGACGATGCGGGCGCCCTCCTCATGGGCGCGGCGCAGCGCGTCCAGCGCCTCCACGGGCGGCGGAGAGGTGATCGAGCGCCAGGCGGGCACCACGACGGTGCCGGCCCTGCTGATCGCCTCCAGCCCGTAGGGCGCGGTCAGTTCGAGTCCGCCGGTGGTGCGCAGCGGTCCCTCTTCGCCGCCGCACACGAGCAACCGGTAGCGCGGAACTCCCGCGTCCTGGCGGTCGATTCCGAACACCGACAGCGGGATGGAGCTCTCGAAGATGGGGCCACCGCTGAAGAGCAGGACGGCGACGACTTCCCGGCGTCGTCTTCCGCCCAGCTTCCTTACAGCCTCCGTTGCGGTGGCGGAGTCCTGGCTCATGACGCTAAGCCCCCCTCGGTGTTCGCGTCTTCCTGGTCCTTACGGGCCTGTCGCACCTGCACATGTCCCCTCGGTCGTGCACGAGTCCCCGGCCTTCGACGCCCAAGATCGAATCTACTGCGTCCCGTGGTGCCGTCGTGACAAGTTCACCAACCGGCTCATTGTCGACAAGGCAACCTGGCGGGAAGCGTTCGATCACGAAGCGTTTCACCCGCGGCTCGTACAGGGAAGTGCGTCCGGCGTTCATGGCCCGTCCCCATTGGGCGGAAGCGTACCGGTCGGTCTCTTCCTGCCTGGTGGCAAGGGGGTTGATCGGCCATTTCGACAAGGAATCGACCGGTCCCTGAAGTTGGCTGAAAATGTACGGTCGCGTGTGCGGGAATCAGTCGTTCTACCGGCGCACAACCCAGGGCGCTCGTCCGCCTCCGCGCGCCCCCTCGCAGGGGCCGGCGGGCCGGCGCGCCCGGCCGGGGGCCGGTCCGGGCGGGCAGCCGAATACCGCTCTGACGGCCGCCCCGGGAGCGGATCGTGCGATGGGTTCCGGACGGACCCCGCGAGCCGGCCGACTCCCCCGGAAGGGTGGGTTCCGCTCCTGGCGGGCGACGCCCCCGGACCGTCCTCGCGAGCCCCTCCGGGGCGGTTCCGCCGGGCGCCGCACGGGGCCGGGGCGGTGGCCGGTACGTCTGTGTAGAGGGCAACCGGCATTGCCATCGGGGCCCGGTCTCGGGCATGCTCCGGAAAACGCCGCACGCCGCCGTGCGCGGGGCGGGCAATGGAGGAGTGGGGCCGTACCCTTGGGGGTAAGGGGTTGGGAAGATGATTCCCGGACACCACGACACCGCCCGCTGACGCACCTTCCCACGTCGCTCTCCTCACGAGGACTCTCTTCGCCGAGACACCGATGGCCGGTCACGAAATCCCCGAACCCGCGGACCGCAAGCAGGTAGCCGACCCCTTGTCGGACCCGCTGGCGGCCGAACAAGCGCGCCGTCCGTGCGATCCCGCCTTCCGGCATGGGGTCGTCGTCGGCTTCGACGGCTCGACGTCCAGCGAGCGGGCCCTCGCCTATGCGATCGGAATGTCCCGCAGGACGGGCTCCGGTCTGATCATCGTCCATGTCGCCAACCGGCTGCCGACCACGGTCTGGGCGGGCTGCGAGCCCCCCGTCTTCGTCGACGTGCCGGACCACCGCACCGAGGTCCTGGGCCTGGAGCTCGCCTGCGCGGACTACCTCGCCGAGGTGCCCTGGGTGCTCGTGGAGCGCGGCGGGGACATCTGCCACGAGCTGGAGGAGGTCGGCCGGGAGTACTCGGCGGACGCCATCGTGGTGGGCTCCACCCATGGCCTGGTGGGCAAGATCTTCGGCTCGGTGGCCGGCCGGCTGGCCCGCCGCGCCCAGCGCCCGGTCGTGGTCATCCCGTAGCCCGCGGCCGCCGTGGCGCCAACTCGCCTGTGGAAAACGCCCCATGGGTCTTTCCCGGCCGCTCCCGGGCTGATTCCGGTCCGTAGGCGGACGGCCCCGCGGTCACCGACCGCGGGGCCGTCCGCCTACGCGACGTGACTACTCGACGGTGACCGACTTGGCCAGGTTGCGGGGCTTGTCGATGTCCCGGCCCATGGCCAGTGCCGTGTGGTACGCGAAGAGCTGGAGCGGGATGCCCATGAGGATCGGGTCCAGCTCGTTCTCGTTCTTCGGCACGACGATGGTGTGGTCGGCCTTCTCCTGGACCTGGTGGGCCACGGCGAGGATGCGGCCGCTGCGGGCCTTGATCTCCTCCATGGCGGCGCGGTTCTTCTCCAGCAGGTCGTCGTCCGGCACGATCGCCACGGTCGGCATCGCGGGCTCGATCAGAGCGAGCGGGCCGTGCTTCAGCTCGGAGGCGGGGTACGCCTCGGCGTGGATGTACGAGACCTCCTTGAGCTTCAGCGAGGCCTCGCGGGCCACGGGGTAGCCGCGCACCCGGCCGATGAACATCATCGACTTCGCGTCCGCGTACTCGGCGGCCAGCTTCTTGATCTCGTCCTCGCCCTCCAGGATCTCGCTGATCTGGGCGGGCAGCCTGCGCAGGCCCTCGATGATCCGCTTGCCGTCGGCGACCGACAGGTCCCGGATGCGGCCCAGGTGCAGGGCGAGCAGCGCGAAGGCGACCACGGTGTTGGTGAAGCACTTGGTGGAGACCACGCACACCTCGGGGCCCGCGTGCACGTACGTGCCGCCGTCCGCCTCGCGGGCGATCGCCGAGCCCACCACGTTGACCACACCGAGGACCCGGGCGCCCTTGCGCTTCAGCTCCTGGACGGCGGCCAGCACGTCGTAGGTCTCACCGGACTGCGAGACCGCGACGTACAGCGTGTCGGGGTCCACGACCGGGTTGCGGTAGCGGAACTCGGAGGCGGGCTCGGCGTCCGCGGGGATGCGGGCCAGCTCCTCGATCAGCTGGGCGCCGATCTGGCCCGCGTGGTACGAGGTGCCGCAGCCCAGGATCTTGATCCGGCGGACCCCGCGCGCCTCGCGGGCGTCCAGGTTGAGGCCGCCCAGGTGCACCGTGGAGAACCGGTCGTCGATCCGGCCGCGCAGCACCCGGTCGACGGCGTCCGCCTGCTCCGAGATCTCCTTGTGCATGTACGTGTCGTGGCCGCCCATGTCGTACGACTCGGCCTCCCACTCCACGGTGGTCGGCGTGGCCGTCGTGGTCGAGCCCTCCGTGGTGTACGTACGGAAGTCGTCGGCCTTCAGGGTGGCCATCTCGCCGTCGTCCAGGGTGACGACCTGGCGGGTGTGGGCGACCAGGGCGGCGACGTCGGAGGCGACGAACATCTCCTTCTCGCCGATGCCGAGGACGACCGGGGAGCCGTTGCGGGCGACCACGATGCGGTCGTTGAAGTCGGCGTGCAGGACGGCGATGCCGTAGGTGCCCTCGACGGAGCGCAGGGCCTCGCGGACCTTCTCCTCCAGGGTCCCGGCGTCCGAGCGGGCGATCAGGTGGACCAGCACCTCGGTGTCGGTCTCGGAGAGGAAGACGACGCCCTCGGCGGTCAGCCGGGCGCGCAGCTCGGCGGCGTTGTCGATGATCCCGTTGTGGACGACGGCGACCTTGCCCTCGGCGTCCAGGTGCGGGTGGGCGTTCTCGTCGCTGGGGGCGCCGTGGGTCGCCCAGCGGGTGTGGGCGATGCCGGTCGTGCCGGCGAAGCGCTTGGGGACCCGGGACTCCAGCTCGCGGACCCGGCCCTTGGCCTTGACCGACTTCAGCGTGGCGGGCTTCCCGGCCGCGGGCTTCCCGGTGATCACGATCCCGGCGGAGTCGTACCCCCGGTACTCGAGCCGCTGCAGGCCCTCCAGCAGCAGCGGTGCCACGTCACGCTTTCCGATGTAACCGACGATTCCGCACATAGAGCGTTCTGCCCTCCATCGACGAACAAGTAAGGGGTGCCCGGCCGTGAGGCGGTCTCAGCCGTAGACGATGCGGCGCAGCTGACGGAGCGAGAGCTCCGGCGGCGCGACCGCGCGGTGCGGCAGTTCGGCCGCGATCCGCTCGAAGATCTCCGTGTTCACCAGGCCGCCGGCCTGCAGTTCGCGGTGGCGGCGGCGGACGAACACCTCGGTCGTCTCGTCGAAGTACGCCAGCACGTCGAGGATCACCCGGGCGGCTTCGCCGCGGGGCAGCGTGGTGCTGCGCACCACGTGGTCAATGAGGTCGTCGTACGACGAGAGGCGTTCGAGCACCCGTCGATACTGCGGCGGAAGGGGGCCGAGCGCAACAATCCTGCCCGATATCGGGCAGGGGAAGGCGGTAGTGGCCCCGTTTTTCTGGCTTGGGTGGATTTCGTGCGGGCGGCCCGCAGGTGCGGGGGAGGGGTGGGGCGGCGCTGGTCGGAGCCGAAGGGGTGAATGCGCACATTGCGTGCAAAAGCCCATCAGGGCGCCTGGGTGACCAACGCCGGTAAGTGGTCTACACCTTGACCACCCGTGAGACGCGCGGTACGCATGGCGACGGAGAAAGGTCAGGAGACCCAGCAGAGTGACCCCCAGAAAGGGACCCGGCTTGTGAGACTGCACACGGTAGGCCGCAGTGCTCTTCCCCGTACTCTTCCCCGGCTCCTCGGCTCGCTGCTTCTCGTCGCGGCGGCCGGTGTCTCCAGCGCGTGCGCCGTCCCACAGGCGTCCGCCGCGGGCACGACGGCGCTGGCGTGGGCGCCCAGGCCGCTCGGCCAGGTGGTGCCCGCCCCCGCCTCGGTCAGACCCGGCGGCGAGCCCTACCTGCTCAACGGCTCCACCAGGATCCGGGCCCTCGGCGCCTCCGGCGAGGTCCGGAGGACCGGCGACTACCTGGCGGGCCTGCTGCGCCCCTCCACCGGGTTCGCGCTGCCGGTCACCGCCAAGGACGGCGCCGACGGCATCCGGCTCAGGCTCGACCCCCGCGCCGGGGAGCTGGGCGCCGAGGGCTACACGCTCACCTCCGGGCGCCACAACGTCACCATCACCGCCAGGCAGCCCGCCGGGCTCTTCCACGGCGTCCAGACGCTGCGCCAGCTGCTTCCGGCCCGAGTGGAGCGCGACACCCGCCAGAAGGGCCCCTGGCGGGTCGCCGGCGGCTCCATCACCGACACCCCGCGCTACGCCTACCGGGGCGCGATGCTCGACGTCGCGCGCCACTTCTTCTCGGTGGACGAGGTCAAGCGCTACATCGACCAGGTCGCCCAGTACAAGATCAACACCTTCCACATCCACCTCTCCGACGACCAGGGCTGGCGCATCGCCGTCGACTCCTGGCCGAGGCTGGCCACGTACGGCGGCTCCACCGAGGTCGGCGGCGGGCCCGGCGGTTACTACACCAAGGAGCAGTACAAGGAGATCGTGCGGTACGCCGCCTCCCGCTATCTGGAGGTGATCCCCGAGATCGACATGCCGAGCCACACCAACGCCGCGCTCGCCTCGTACGCCGAGCTGAACTGCGACGGCGTCGCGCCGCCGCTCTACACCGGCATCAAGGTCGGCTTCAGCACGCTGTGCGCCGGCAAGGACGTCACGTACGACTTCATCGACGACGTCATCGGCGAGGTGGCCGCGCTCACGCCCGGCCGCTATTTCCACATCGGCGGCGACGAGGCGCACTCCACCACCCGCGAGGACTACGTGGAGATCATGGACCGGGCCCAGGCGATCGTCGGGAAGTACGGCAAGACCGTGATGGGCTGGCACCAGCTGACCGGCGCCCACCCGGTGAAGGGCGCCGTCGCCCAGTACTGGGGCTACGACAAGACCAGCGCCGCCGACCGGCAGCAGGTGGCGGACGCCGCGAAGAACGGCACGAAGCTGGTGCTGTCGCCGGCGGACCGCGTGTACCTCGACATGAAGTACACCGATGAGACCGTGCTGGGCCTCAAGTGGGCCGGCACGGTCGAGGTCCAGCGCAGTTACGACTGGGACCCGGGGACGTATCTCGCCGGCGCCCCGGAGAGCTCCGTGCTCGGGGTGGAGGCGCCGATCTGGGCCGAGACCCTGACCGACAGCGACGACATCGACGCGATGGCCTTCCCGAGGCTGCCCGGCGCCGCCGAGCTGGCCTGGTCACCGGCGTCGACGCACGACTGGGACACGTACAAGCTGCGGCTGGCGGCGCTCGGGGAGCGGTTCACCGCCCAGGGCATCGACTACTACCGCTCGCCCCAGGTCCCGTGGCCCGCTTCGGAGACCGGCGGCAAGTGAGACGGCACCGCCCCGCCGGCCGGGTCTCCGGCCGGCGGGGCGGTGAACGGTCGCGTCAGGCGACCTTCCTGGCGTTCTCGATGGCCTTCGCCAGGTCCTCCAGGATCGGCGCGCACTTGTCGTAGCTGTAGATCGGCTCGGTGGTACGCGGGATGACCTGGCCCGCCTTGACCGCCGGCAGCTGCGCCCAGGTCGGCTTGGAGGTCAGCGCCTCGGGCTGGAGGGCCGAGGAGCGGTTGTCCATCATGATCACGTCGGCGCCGTACTTGTCGACGTTCTCCCAGCTCAGCTCCTCGAAGAAGCCGGCCGCGTTCACCTTCGGCTCCACGAACCTCACGCCCAGCTCCTGGAAGTACAGGGTGTCGGCGGACATCTTGGCGAGCGAGACGTAGAACAGGTCCTGGCTGGCCGAGCCGACCATGACTTTGATCTCCGGCTTCGACTTCGCGGCGGCGCGCAGCCGGGCCGCCGCCTTCTCGAACCGCGTCTTCGCGGCGGTGACCTTCGCGGACCTCACATCGGCGCCGAGTGAGGCCGCCAGGTCCTCATGGCGCTGGATCGCCTTCGGGATGGTGGTCTCGGCGGCCCACAGGGCGACGCTCGGGGCCAGCTTCAGGATCTTGTCCTTGGACTGGTCCGGCACGTACCAGAGGGCGTCCTTCTCCCACATCGCCGTCACCAGCAGCTCCGGGCCGAGCTCGGCGTACTTCTCGACGTTGAACTCGCCCCAGACGTTGCCCAGGATCTCGACCTTGCCGATGTCCAGGTCGCCGGCCTGCACGTCCGGCTTGCCGTCCTTGGCCCTGGTCGGCCCGAAGACCGCCTTGACCTCGACGCCGTAGTCGTGGAGGGCGGCGGCGACGCCGGTGAAGGCGACGATGTTCTTCGGGACGGACTTCGCCTCGGCGACCCGGCCCCGGTCGTCCTTGAACTTCCACGGCCCGGAGCCGGCGCTCTTGGAGCCCGAGCCGGCCGAGTCCTTCGAGTCGCCGCCGCCGCAGGCCGCGAGCGCGGCGCCGAGACCGACGGCGCCGCCCATGGCCAGCAGGCCGCGGCGGGTGGGACGGGACGCTCGGGCAGTGCGCATGACGGAATCCGCTTTCGTACGAGCCGGGGACCGGCCGGTGACACGTTCGAGGGAAGGTTAGCCTAACCTCAGGATGTGTCCAGCGGGGCCCCGGCCGGTACGAGCAGCGGTGCCACGCGGTCAGGCCTGCAGCCCCAGCTCGCGGGCGATCAGCATGCGCTGGACCTCGCTGGTGCCCTCGCCGATCTCCAGGATCTTGGAGTCGCGCCACATGCGGGCCACCGGGTACTCGTTCATGAAGCCGTAGCCGCCGTGGATCTGGGTCGCCTCGCGGGCGTTGTCCACGGCCACCGTCGAGGAGTACAGCTTGGCGATGGCCGCCTCCTTCTTGAACGGCTCCTCGGCCAGCAGCCGGGACGCCGCGTCCCGCCAGCCGATGCGGGCCATGTGCGCCCGCATCTCCATGTCCGCGATCTTGAACTGGATGGCCTGGTTGGCGCCGATCGGCTTCCCGAAGGCGTGCCGCTCGGCGGCGTACTTCACCGACTCGTCCACGCAGCCCTGCGCCAGGCCCGTCGAGAGCGCCGCGATGGCGATGCGGCCCTCGTCCAGGATGCGCAGGAACTGCGCGTAGCCGCGGCCCTCCTCGCCGAGCAGGTTCTCCAGCGGCACGCGCACGTCGGCGAAGGACAGCTCACGGGTGTCCGAGGCGTTCCAGCCGACCTTGGAGTAGGGGGCGGCCACCGTGAAGCCGGGGGTGCCGGAGGGGACGATGATCGAGGAGATCAGCGGGGCGCCGTTCTCCTTGCGGCCGGTCACCGCCGTGACCGTCACCAACTCCGTGATGTCCGTACCGGAGTTGGTGATGAAGCACTTGGAGCCGTTGATCACCCACTCGCCCGCGGCCTCGTCGCGCACGGCAGTCGTCCGGGTGCCGCCCGCGTCCGAACCGCCGTCCGGCTCGGTCAGGCCGAACGCGCCCAGCGCCTCGCCCGAGCAGAGCCTCGGCAGCCACCGCCGCTTCTGCTCCTCCGTGCCGAAGCGGTAGACCGGCATCGCGCCCAGCGAGACGCCCGCCTCCAGTGTGATCGCGACCGAGGAGTCGACGCGGGCCAGCTCCTCCAGGGCGATGCCGAGCGCGAGGTAGTCGCCGCCCATCCCGCCGTACTCCTCCGGGAACGGCAGCCCGAACAGGCCCATCCGCCCCATCTCGCGCACGATCTCGTACGGGAACTCGTGCCGCTCGTAGAAGTCGCCGATCTTCGGGGCGACGACGTCATGGGCGAACTCCTCGACGGTGCGTCGGAGTTCCTCGTGCTCGGCGGTCAGCCGGTGGTCCAGGGACATCGGGGAATCACTGCTCCTTGTGGGACAGGGCGCGGACGGTGCGGGAAGGGCTGGGTCGGCCCAGGTGGCCGGCGAGCCACACGCTGGTGGCGGTGAGCTCGTCGAGGTCGACCCCGGTTTCGATACCGAGGCCGTCGAGCATCCACACGAGATCCTCGGTGGCGAGGTTTCCGGTCGCGCTCTTCGCGTACGGGCAGCCGCCGAGGCCGCCGGCCGACGCGTCCACCGTGGACACGCCGTGCCGGAGCGCGGCGAGGGTGTTGGACAGGGCCTGCCCGTACGTGTCGTGGAAGTGCACCCCGATTACGTCGGTGGCCACCCCGGCCTCGTTCAGCCCGGTCAGCAGCGCGGTCACGTGGCCGGGGGTGGCGACGCCGATGGTGTCGCCGAGTGACAGCTCGTCGCAGCCGAGGTCCATCAGCGCCTTCGCGACCCGGACGACCTGGGCGACCGGCACGGCCCCCTCCCAGGGGTCGCCGAAGCACATCGACAGATAGCCGCGCACATGCACCGCCTCCGCCTTGGCCCGGGCCACCACCGGCGCGAACATCGCCAGCGACTCGTCCACCGTGCGGTTGAGGTTGCGCGCGGCGAAGGTCTCCGTCGCGGAGCCGAACACCGCGATCCCGCGAGCCCCGAGTGCCAGGGCCCGGTCGAGCCCCCGCTCGTTCGGCACGAGGACCGGCAGCGCCACGTCGCCGACGTCCGCGATGTCGCCGAGCATCGGGAACAGCTGCTCGGCGTCGGCGAGCTGGGGCACCCACTTGGGGTGCACGAAGCTGGTGGCCTCGATGGTGGTCAGCCCGGCGACCGCGAGCCGGCGGATGAACTCCGCCTTCACCTCGGTCGGGACGACCTCCTTCTCGTTCTGCAGGCCGTCACGGGCGCCGACCTCGTGGATGCGGACCCGGGCGGGCAGCCCTTCGGCGGGCACGGTCATCGGCAGGGCGCGGGCGGTGGCGGTCATGCGTCCTCCCCGGCACCGGCGGCCGGCACGACCACGGCGAGCACCTGGTCCATGGCCACCGTGGACCCGGCGGTCACGTCGAGTTCGGTCACGGTGCCGGCGTGCGGCGCGGAGATGACGTGCTCCATCTTCATCGCCTCCACCACCAGCAGGCTCTGTCCGGCGGCGACCTCGTCCCCGACGGCCACCTTCACCACGGTCACCGTCCCGGGCATGGGCGCGGCGAGCGTGTCCGCGCCGGAACGGGCGGCGCCGGTCAGCGACGCCTCGACCGGGTCGTGGTCCCGGACGTGCCAGCTGTCGCCGTCCCGGCCGAGCCAGTGCCCCTCCGCGGAGACCGCGTACGCGAACACGTGGGTCACCCCGGCGAGTTCGAACGCGATCCGGCCGTCACCGGCCGACAGTGTCCTGGCCTTCTCCGCCGTACCGGGCAGCGGTCCCAGCGGTCCGCAGGAGCCCGATTCCGGGGCGGGCGGGCTCGCGCCCTCGCCGACATGGCCGAACGTCAGCTCCGTGTCCCCGCCGCCGCACGGCCGCAGGCCCACCTGGACCGGATCGTGGCCCGGGATGTGGAAGTCGAGCACCGTCCGGGCCGGGGAGCCGCCGAGCCGCCAGCCGTTCCCGGCCGAGAACGGGTCGGCCCAGGCGCCGGGAGCGGGGCGGGCGGCGGCGGACGCGGTGTGCTGCCGCAGGAGCGCGGCCGCCGCGTACACCTCCTCCGGCACGCCCTCCGGGACCAGCGCGGCCACCTCGCGCTCCACCAGGCCCGTGTCCAGCTCGCCCGCCACCACGGCCGGGTGGGCCAGCAGCCGGCGCAGGAAGCCCGCGTTGACCGGGACGCCGAGGACGACGGTGTCCGCGAGGGCCACCCGCAGCCGGCGCAGGGCGGTCGCCCGGTCGGGGCCGTACGCGATGACCTTGGACAGCATGGGGTCGTACAGGCTGCCGACCTCGCCGCCCTCGGCGAGCCCCGAGTCGGTGCGGACCCCGCCGCCCTGCGGCTCGTGCAGCGCGAGCACGGTGCCGCCGGAGGGCAGGAAGCCGCGGGCCGGGTCCTCGGCGCAGACCCGGGCCTCCACGGCGTGCCCGGTGAGCGTGATGGCGTCCTGCCCGTACGGCAGTGGCTCCCCGGCGGCGACGCGCAGCTGCCACTCCACCAGGTCGAGCCCGGTGATCAGCTCGGTCACCGGGTGCTCGACCTGGAGGCGGGTGTTCATCTCCATGAAGTAGTACGAGGACGGGTCGCCGCCCGGGACGATGAACTCCACCGTGCCCGCGCCGACGTATCCGCAGGAGCGGGCCGCCTGGACGGCCGCCTCGCCCATCGCGGCCCGGGTCGCCTCGTCCAGCAGGACGGAGGGGGCCTCCTCGATGATCTTCTGGTGGCGGCGCTGGAGCGAGCACTCGCGCTCGCCCAGGTGCACCACGGTGCCGTGCGCGTCGGCCAGGACCTGGATCTCGATGTGGCGCGGCCGGTCGATCCACCGCTCCACCAGGAGTGTGTCGTCGCCGAAGGAGGCGCGGGCCTCGCGCCGGGCCGCCGCGATCTCGTCCGCGAGCAGCGCCGCGTCCCGGACCAGCCGCATGCCCTTGCCGCCGCCGCCCGCCGAGGGCTTCAGCAGCACGGGCATGCCGATCCCGGCCGCCGCCTGGGCCAGCTCGGCGTCGCTCAGCCCGCTCCCGGAGGAGCCGGGGACGACGGGGACGCCCGCCGCGGCGACCGTCTCCTTGGCCCGGATCTTGTCGCCCATCAGCGAGATCGCGGCGGCGGGCGGCCCGATGAAGACGAGCCCCGCCTCCGTGCAGGCCCGGGCGAACGCCGCGTTCTCCGCGAGGAAGCCGTAGCCGGGGTGGACCGCCTGCGCGCCGGTGCGGCGGGCGGCCTCCAGGAGGCGGTCGGCGCTCAGATAGCTCTCGGAGGCGGGCGCGGGGCCGATCCGTACCGCCGTATCGGCTTCCCGTACGTGCCGCGCGTCGGCGTCCGCGTCGCTGAAGACGGCGACCGAGCGGACGCCCAGCTCGCGCAGGGTCCGGATGACCCGGACCGCGATCTCGCCGCGGTTGGCGACGAGGACGGTGTCGAACATCGTCATCTCTTCCTCACATCCGGAAGACGCCGAAGCCGGCGTCGCCCAAGGGCGCGTTGGCGCACGCGGTCAGGGCGAGCCCCAGCACCTGCCGGGTCTCCAGCGGGTCGATCACCCCGTCGTCCCAGAGCCGGGCGGTGGCGTAGTACGCGTTGCCCTGGGTCTCGTACTGCTCGCGGATCGGGGCCTTGAAGGCTTCCTCGTCCTCGGCGCTCCACTCGTCGCCCAGCTGGTCGCGCTTGACCGTGGCGAGGACGGACGCGGCCTGCTCGCCGCCCATGACGGAGATCTTGGCGTTGGGCCACATCCACAGGAACCGGGGGCTGTAGGCCCGGCCGCACATGGAGTAGTTGCCCGCGCCGTAGGACCCGCCGACGACCACGGTCAGCTTCGGCACCCGGGTGCAGGCGACGGCGGTGACCATCTTCGCGCCGTGCTTGGCGATGCCGCCGGCCTCGTAGTCGCGGCCGACCATGAAGCCCGAGATGTTCTGCAGGAAGACCAGCGGGATGCCGCGCTGGTCGCACAGCTCGATGAAGTGCGCGCCCTTCTGCGCGGACTCGGAGAACAGGATGCCGTTGTTGGCGACGATCCCGACCGGGTGGCCGTGGATGTGCGCGAAGCCGGTGATCAGCGTGGTGCCGTACTCCGCCTTGAACTCGGCGAACCGCGAGCCGTCGACCACCCGGGCGATCACCTCGCGCACGTCGTACGGCGTACGCGAGTCGACCGGGACCGCGCCGTAGAGCCCGGCCGGGTCCACCTTCGGCTCCTCGACCGGCCGCACCGACCAGGGCAGCGCGCCCCGGTCCGGCAGCGTCGCCACGATGTTCCGCACGATCCGCAGCGCGTGCGCGTCGTCCTCGGCGAGGTGGTCGGTGACGCCCGACGTACGGGAGTGCACCTCGCCGCCGCCCAGCTCCTCGGCCGTGACCACCTCGCCGGTGGCGGCCTTCACCAGCGGCGGGCCGCCCAGGAAGATCGTGCCCTGGTTCCGGACGATGACGGCCTCGTCGCTCATCGCCGGGACGTACGCCCCGCCCGCCGTGCAGGAGCCGAGGACCGCCGCGATCTGCGGGACGCCGGCGCCCGACATCCGGGCCTGGTTGTAGAAGATCCGGCCGAAGTGCTCGCGGTCCGGGAAGACCTCGTCCTGCATCGGCAGGAAGGCGCCGCCCGAGTCCACCAGGTAGAGGCAGGGGAGACGGTTCTCCAGCGCCACCTCCTGGGCCCGCAGGTGCTTCTTCACGGTCATCGGGTAGTACGTGCCGCCCTTGACCGTCGCGTCGTTGGCGACGACCACGCACTCCCGGCCGCTGACCCGGCCGATGCCGGCGATCACCCCGGCTGCCGGGGCGGCGCCTCCGTAGAGCCCCTCGGCCGCCAGCGGGGCCAGCTCCAGGAAGGGCGAGCCCGGGTCGAGCAGGGTGTCCACCCGCTCCCTGGGCAGCAGCTTGCCGCGCGCCACATGCCGGGCGCGGGCCCTCTCACCTCCGCCGAGCCTGGCCGTGGCGAGCCGCTTGCGCAGCTCGTCGGCGAGCGCGTGGTGCGCCGCCTCGTTGGCCTGCCAGGCCGCCGAGGCGGGATCCGCCGCGCTCGTCAGCACCGGTGCCTGCTGCATCGTGTCGAGCCCCCTTGCCCGTACCGCGCCGTTCCGATCGGTCGCCAACGCCGCCGTGTTAATGAGCGTTAACGTGATCACAGGTTAACGAGCGCTAACCCGCCTGTCTAGAATGGCTGCTCATGAGCACCCATGCCGCCGCCCGCGTCGCGGCCCCCACCCGCCGCGAGCAGATCCTCCGGGAGGCCGCCCGGCTCTTCGCCGAGCGCGGTTTCCACGGTGTCGGCGTCGACGAGATAGGGGCCGCCGTCGGCATCAGCGGTCCCGGCCTCTACCGGCACTTCCCCGGCAAGGACGCGATGCTCGCCGAACTCCTCGTCGGCATCAGCGAACGGCTGCTGGCCGGCGGCGAGCTCCGGGTCTCCGAGGACGCCGCCTCCGGCGACGGGTCGCCCGAGGCCCTGCTGGACGCGCTCATCGAGGGCCACATCGACTTCGCCCTCGACGACCGCCCCCTGATCACCCTGCACGACCGGGAGCTGGACCGCCTGCGGGACACCGACCGCAAGCGGGTGCGCCGGCTCCAGCGGCAGTACGTCGAGGTCTGGGTCGCTGTCGTCCGCGACCTCTACCCGGACCTGCCCGAACACGAGGCCCGCGCCGCCGTCCACGCCGTCTTCGGCCTGCTGAACTCGACCCCGCACCTGGGGTCTGTCCGGAGGCCCAGCGCGGGAGAAGGAGTGGCGTCCGGTGCCGTCGAATCCAAGGCGGAGGAGGGAGCCGACGCGGAGCGTCGGCGACCGACGACAACGCCGGAGGCGGCGGTGCCAGGCGCCACGACGCCGCGGGGGGCCTCCGGACAGACCCCGAGCCCCGGTGCGCTGCCGGGGCGCGCGGAGACCGCCGCGCTGCTGCACCGGCTGGCCCGGGGCGCGTTCGCGGCGGCGGGGGAGCGGCAGGAGGCCACCGGGGACTGACCGGCCCCCGGACGCCCGGGACGCCGGGCACGCGTCACGGCACAATGGCCCCATGCCGATACCCAGCCGCGCCGCCCTCGTCGAACACCTCGTCCGTACGCGCATCGCGGGGGACGTCGCCACCCCGCGCGACAACAACCTGGCCCACTACCGCAGCCTGGCCAACGGGGACCGGCACTACTGGCTGGGCCTGGAGCTGGGCGACCGGTGGCGCGACGAGCAGGACGTGCTGGCCGTGATGGCCGAGCGGTGCGGGGTCAACGACGATCCGGAGCACCGGTTCGGGCAGGACACCATCGACCCCGAGCTGACGGTGGACGCGCTGGAGCGGGCCGCCGCCCGGCTCCGCAAGGCCGTCGAGGGCGCCGAGCGGGTCCTCTTCGCCACCGGCCACCCCGGCGGCCTGCTCGACGTCCACCGCCAGACCGCGCAGGCGCTGCGGGCGGCAGGCTGCGAGATCGTACGCATCCCGGGCGGCCTCATGGCCGACGAGGGCATGGTCTTCCAGTTCGCCGACGTCGCCGTCCAGGAGCGCGGCGCGACGCTCTGGCACACCCACTCCCCGGCCCCGATGGCCGCTGTCCTCGACGGCCTGGAACGCGAGGGCCGCCCGCTGCCCGACCTGGTCGTCGCCGACCACGGCTGGGCCGGATGCGCCGCGCAGCGCGGCCTGGACGCCATCGGGTACGCGGACTGCAACGACCCCGCGCTGTTCCTCGGCGAGTCCGAGGGCACCCTCCAGGTGGCGGTCCCGCTGGACGACCACGTCCTGGACCCGCGCTTCTACGACCCGATGACGGACTACCTGCTGGACGCGGCGGGGCTGCTCTGAGGCTTCAGGGCCCCTCCTCCTCCGCCGCCCGCGCCCGGCGGCGCGCCTCACGCCCCGAGGTGGGGTCCAGGTACACCCGTTTGATGGACGCGTACCGCTGCCGCAGCCGGCGCTCGGCCTGCTCGCACGCCGTTTCGACCTCTTCGGCGCTGACGGTGTCCCGGAAGTCGACCTTCGCGGCGACCAGGATCTCGTCCGGTCCCTGGATGAGCGTGGTCAGCTCCAGTACGGAGATGAGGTGGTCCACGCCGAGCAGCTCCTCCCGGATGCCGTCCCGCATGGGCCGCGACACCGGCCGCCCGATCAGCAGCTGGACGTTGGACCGGCCGAGCACCCACGCCACGTACACCAGCAGCGCCCCGATCAGCAGCGAGGCGATGCCGTCCCACACCCCGGACCCGGTCAGCTGGCCGCCGAGCAGCCCGCCCGCCGCGAGCAGCAGGCCGAGCAGGGCCGCCGAGTCCTCCATCACGACGGCCTTGACGGCGGTGTCCGGGGTGCGCCGGAAGTAGTGCCGGGCGGGCGCGCCCAGCTCCTCGGCCTCCTGGCGGACCTGCTTGAGCCCGGTCCGCAGCGAGAAGCCCTCCAGCAGGAAGGCGACGACGAGCACGAGGTACGAGATCAGCGGGGAACCCAGGTCCTCGCCCGCGAGCAGGGTGTGCACCCCGTCGTAGATCGAGAAGACCGCGCCGCCGACGAAGGTCGCGACGGAGGCCAGCAGCGCCCAGATGTACCGCTCGGGGCCGTACCCCAGCGGGTGGTCCTCGTCGGCGGGCTTCTCGCTGCGTTTGAGCGCGGTGAGCAGCAGGACCTCGGTGACGGTGTCGGCGACGGAGTGGGCCGCCTCGGAGAGCATCGCGCTCGACCCGCTGATCAGCCCGGCGACCGCCTTCGCCACGGCGATGCCGAGATTGGCCAGCGCCGCGACGACGACCGTGAACGTGGACCCCCCGCCACTGCTTTTCGCGTCAGTCATGCCGGTGAGTATGTCCGCGCGCGGCCCGCTCATGTCCGACGCGCGGCCGGGGGCCGGTCACCGGGGAACCCGGACCACACCCTCCTGGATGACGGTGATCGCGAGGCGGCCGTCCTGGGTGTAGATGCGGGCCTGGCCGAGGCCGCGCCCGCCGGACGAGGACGGCGACTCCTGGTCGTACAGCAGCCACTCGTCGGCCCGGAACGGCCGGTGGAACCACATCGCGTGGTCCAGGCTGGCGCCGACGACGTCCCCGACCGCCCAGCCGCCGCGCCCGTGGGCGAGGAGCACGGAGTCGAGCAGCGTCATGTCGGAGACGTACGTCGCCATGCAGACGTGCAGCAGCGGATCGTCGGCCAGCTTGCCGTGCGTACGGAACCACACCTGCGACCGGGGCTCCCGGGGTACGCCGACCGTGCCGAACGGCGGCGCGTCCACGTACCGCAGATCGACGGCGGCCCGCGCCTCGATCAGCCGGTCCACCATGCCCGGTTCGCTGAACCGGCCGGCGTAGCGGGGCAGCATCTCGGCGGCCGTGGGCAGCGTCTCCGGGTCCGGCGCGGACGGCATGGCCGCCTGGTGCTCCAGGCCCTCCTCGTACGTCTGGAAGGACGCGGAGAGGTGGAAGATCGGCTGTCCGTGCTGGACGGCGACGACCCTCCGGGTGGTGAAGGAGCGGCCGTCGCGGATGCGGTCCACGGTGTAGACGATCGGCGCGCCCGGGTCGCCCATGCGCAGGAAGTACGCGTGCAGCGAGTGGGCGAGTGGGGCCTCCCCTGCTCGAGCGGAGCCGAGAGCTTGGGGAAGGTCGGCGGGGACGGTGCGGCCCGCGGCGACGAGCGCCTGGGCCGCGACCTGTCCGCCGAAGACCCGGGGCACGACCGCCGAGCGGCTGGCGCCCCGGAAGATGTCCTGCTCGATCCGCTCCAGGTCGAGCAGATCGAGCAGGGAATCGAGTGCGGTGCTCATGGATGTGTGGACGCGGTCCCTACAGGCCCATGGACTTGGCGATGATCGACTTCATGACCTCGCTGGTGCCGCCGTAGATGCGGTTGACGCGGTTGTCCGCGTACAGGCGGGCGATCGGGTACTCGTTCATGAAGCCGTAGCCGCCGTGCAGCTGGAGGCAGCGGTCGATCACGCGGTGGGCGACCTCGGTGCAGAACAGCTTCGCGGAGGCGGCCTCGGCGGCGGTCAGCTCACCGGCGTCCAGCGCCTCCAGCGCGCGGTCGGCGACGGCCTGGGCCGCGTCCACCTCGGCCTGGCAGGCGGCCAGCTCGAACTTGGTGTTCTGGAACGAGGCGACGGTCTTGCCGAAGACGGTGCGCTCCTGGACGTACTCCTTGGCGAACCGCACGGCGGCGGCGGCCTGGGCGTACGCGGCGAAGGCGATGCCCCAGCGCTCGGAGGCCAGGTTGGTGCCGAGGTAGCCGAAGCCCTTGTTCTCCTCGCCGAGCAGGTCCTCGGCCGGCACCTTGACGTCCACGAACGCCAGCTCGGCGGTGTCGGAGACCTTCAGGCCCAGCTTGTCGAGCTTGCGGCCGACGGAGTAGCCCTCGGACTTGGTGTCCACGGCGAACAGCGAGATGCCGAAGCGGCGGTCGTCCTCGCGCGGCGCGGAGGTGCGGGCGCAGACGATGACGCGGTCGGCGTGGACGCCACCGGTGATGAACGTCTTGGCGCCGTTGAGGACGTAGTGCGTGCCGTCCTCGGAGAGCTTCGCCGTGGTCTTCATGCCCGCCACGTCCGACCCGGTGCCCGGCTCGGTCATCGCGAGGGCCCACATCTCCTCGCCGGAGACGAACTTCGGCAGCCAGCGCTTCTTCTGCTCGTCGGTGGCGAGCATCTTGATGTACGGCAGCCCGAGCAGCGTGTGCACGCCGGAGCCGCCGAAGGAGACGCCGGCCCGGGTGGTCTCCTCGTAGATGATCGCCTCGTACTTGTGCGAGTCGATGCCCGCGCCGTCGTACTCCTCGTCGACGTTGATCCCGAAGACGCCCAGCTCACCGAGCTGCTTGTAGAACTCGCGCGGCGCCTGCCCGGCGGCGAACCACTCCTCGTACACGGGCACGACCTCGGCCGCGATGAAGGCCCGGATGGTCTCCCGGAACGCCTCGTGGTCCTCGTTGAATACCGTACGGCGCACGGGGTGCCTCCCTGGTGGCTGCGACTTCTACGTCTTCTACGTCATCTGGGGCATGGCTAAGCGCTTGCTCAGCCATGGTTAAAAGTTACCCGGCGGTCATGGGGCTGTCCAGGGTGATGCTGAGCACGCGGGGGCGGGGCCCTACGGGCGACGGGCGGCCAGTTCCCGGAGGGCATCGAGGCGCATGTGGCCGGGGGTGTGGTGCCCCTCCGCGAGGCGGGCGGTGAGTTGCCGCAGGGCTTCGGAGGGTGCGAGCCCCTGGTCGTGGGCCGCGCGCAGGTGGTCCAGCCAACGGAGGCCGGTACGGTACGTCTCGTCGTCACCGACGTCTCGCGGCTCGAAACTCGCCGCGTGCTCGGCGTCGGAGGCCCAGAGGTATCCCAGCAGTCCGTGTTCACCGAGCACGGGTACGTATGCGACTTCGCCTTCCGCTGTGCGCTGGTAGCCGATGCGACCGAAGCCGGGAGCGTGGGTGAAGTCGCTGTAACGGTAGGGGATTTCGAAGCTGGACCACACATCGGTCGGTCTTCCGTCCTCCTGGAGGAAGTTTTCGACCCCCGTCTCGGTCGGACGGCCGAAGTAGGTCGGGTCGTCCGGGTCGGTCTCCGAGCTCAGTTCTTCGGACAGGCTTTGCAGGGCGGCCGACAATCGGCCGGCGTTGGCCGCATGGCTACTCGGCTGCGCGCGACCTTTGAGGTCGTACGGCATCCATGCATCGGAGAACGTCGCGAGCTCGGTGCTCACGTAGTCGAGGAAAGCCGAGCTTCCGACCAGGAACAACTTCTCTTCGTGAATTTCATGGACGCCGTCGACGACCACGCCGGGGCACTGCAGGCTGGCGTAAACAGACCCGATCTCCCCTGGGGGCAGGTATTCCTTGACCCGCGTGGTGAGCCTTTGTCCGGTGTCGGAACGGAGTGCTCCTATCTCAAAACTCTCCTTGAACAGGTAACTGTTCGATCGGCCGGCTTCGGAGACGGATACGGAGATGTGGGGATTTCCAGTTACCAGTCGGTGCCCGACCAGGACGGACCACGCGGTGGTCAGGTCATGGAAACATGCGGCGATTTCCTCCCCGGGGCGACTGTCGCGTCCCCATGTCCAGCGGGCTACGGGAGTGCTGGTGATCACAGTGTTCCCTCCGGCGTGAACGTCCCGCTCGGAGGGATGGTCAGGACCCCGTCCTCCAGTCTGATGATGAACTGGACATCGAATTTTCCGTATGCTTCGGCGAGGCGCTGCTGCGTTCGAAGGGCTTCGTGCTCGGCCAACGTTCCCTTGGCGTCGACAACGAAGGTCTTGAAATCGGCGCCGGACAATTTTAGTTGTTGCATGTTGTCAAATACCTTTTGGATGACCTTCTTCGGGTTCTGGACATCCTTGAACTGGTACCCGTGAATGCGTCCGTTCGCGTCTCGGGCCATCACATCCAAGTCCGTGCCTTTTCCTGTTGTCCGGCCGGGCGCTATTTCAATTCCACCTTTTATCTCGAACGAGATATCGTGCACACCGCTCTCGTAAAGACGGTTGGCCAGGCGGATTTGTTCGATACTCCCGGGCATCTTGCTGACGTGGCTCAGAGTGGATACTACTTGGCCGAAGTTCTTGGCGTCCTTGAGCTTTCCCGAAGCGATGATATCGGCGATCTCCCCTCCGGCGGGGTCTCGTGACAAGTTGATCAGGGCGTTTTCGAGATCGCCGGGTTTGACTGTCGAGCGGCGCAACCGGTCACGAATCCTTTGCTCGGTCTCGCCGCCTCGCACGAACGGGCCGGAATCGTCTGCCGACCCGTGCCAGCCACCAGGACCGGTCGATCCGTCGTGGCCGCCGGTGCTCTGTCCCCCTCCTCCGCCGTGGCCATCACCGTGGCTGCGGCGTTCGGCACCATGGCTGCCGGTCTGCTCGTCACCGAGCCCAGCGGTGCCATCGATGTGGCTGCCGGTGGAGACATGGTGACTCGGGTGGGAACCCGGCCCGGGGCCGGGCGCATGGCCGTCCGGCACGTGCTCCCCGACGTGGGCAGTGACCAGCGCCTCCTCCGGGACCGACGCCCGCGCCCCCCAGCCCTCCTGGTGGGCCGCCGAGTGGTGTTGGAGGAGGGTGCCGTCCTCGCGCAGGAGGTTGCCGTGGCCGTCCAGGTAGACCGTGTTGCCGGCCTCGTCCGTGCCCCTGAGCACGTTCTCCGGCAGGGCCGTCGTGCCCTCGGGGAGTTTGAGCGCACCCTCGGGGATGCGGAGGGAGCCCGCGGGGGGCTGTACGCCCTCCGGGAGGCGGACCACGCCGTCGCCCAGGTCCAGCGCTCCCGGGGGGATCTCCGCGCCGTCCGGAAGCTTGTAGGAGTCGGCCGGGACCTCGAACGCGCCCTCCGGGACCGCCGCGCCCTCCGGCAGGTGCAGGGTGCCGTCGGGGAGCTTGAACGCACCCTCCGGGAGCGTGAGCGCGCCCTCGGGGAGGGTGGGTATGTCGAGCTGCCCCAGGCCCTTGAGCGCCGCCAGGCCGTCGCCGATTCGTCAGGCCCATGCCCGCGCCCTTGAAGACGTACGTCATCGGGTCCACGACCCGGCCCACCTTGCCCGCCGTGGACAGGGCCTTCGCCGCGACGGCCGCCTTTCCGGCGCCGGAGGCCGCGCCGCCCGTACCGCCGGTGAACACCGTCGTGACGACGTTGAACGACAGCGCGCCCAGCGCCCGGGACGGGTTCTCGCTCCATTGGTCCCAGGCCAGCAGCGCCTTGCCGGTCTCCTTCATCGCGGTGCGGGACTCACGCAGGGAGGAGGGGAGTTTGTCGTCCGGCAGGCCCCAGTACAGGCCGGCCAGCGGTGTGCCGGAGATCGCCAGGCCCGTGGCGAGCTTCCCCAGGCCCGACCACGCCTGCTTGGCGGAGTCCCAGCCGTCGGTGCCGACCAGGGTGCCCAGGCCCTTGATCGTGCCCCAGACGCCGTCGACGAAGAAGCCCTTGGCGAAGTCCCAGGCGTGTTCGTGGAGCTGCCACCGGGGCTTGGACTCCTGGACCGGGTCACCCCAGGGCAGACCCTCCGCGTGCTTCAGCGCCTCGGCGTCGTAGCCGTAGGTGTGGGCCTTGCCCGAACCGTCGTCGGCCTTCAGGGGCGCGCCGTCCACCAGGGCGACGATCTTGTTGTAGCAGGCCCGTTCCACCGCCTGGAAGGCCGCCCAGGTCTCCGCGATCTCGTCGCGCCGCCGGTTGTTCTCGTCGACGAGGTCGCCGTCCTCGCGCCACTTGTCGTCCGCGGCGATCTTCACCCGGAAGGCCCCGGCGTCCCGCTTGAGCTGCTTCAGCTTCTCGATCAGCGGTTCGGCGTCCTGGGAGTACGTGCTCAGCGCGGAGGTGATCGTGGCCAGATCCGACCTGAGGGAGATCCCGCGGTCCGCCACCGGCCGGGTCGTGGCGAACAGCTGGTCCGCCTCGGGCGCCCGGTAGAACGCCTGGAGGCCGCCGAAGCTGCTGTGCACATCGCCGGCGGATGTCTCGATGGCCTCGCCGCCCTTGGTCAGCGCGGACACCTGGACGTCGAGCAGGGCCAGGTCGCCGGTGAAGACCGGGATGCCTTCGAGGGGTATCGGCTCGTCGGCGCTCACCTGCCCTCCCCGATGTCCTTCAGCACGTCGAGGCGGAGGGCCCTGGCCGCGTCCTGGGCCCGCTTGGCGTTGTCCAGGTCACCCTCGACGTATTCGCTCGTCGCCGTGACCGCGCCCAGGACCGCCGCCTCGATGCGCTCCGCCATCGCGGCCAGCTGCGGCTGCCGGCCGCTCAGGTACTCGCCCAGGGCGGCGGCGACCGGCCCCAGCGTCGGTGCCGTGAGGTGCGGCTGCCCCGGAGCGACCGGTCCTTGCAGCGGTGTCTCGCGGGCCATCGTGCCGGGCACCGCCGTGCCCGCCGCCCGGGCCGCCTTCTCCAGGGCCGCCAGCATCGCGTCCTGTGCCTTCGCCAGTTCGCCGGCGTGGCCGCCGACGAGCCTCAACTGCCCCTGTACGCCCTGCGGTCTGATGTCCCAAGCCGTCACCGGCCGCCCCCCCCGGAGTCGTAGCGTCAGCCGATGTTGTCGACCGCCGCCTTCGCACGGGCCAGGGTCTGGTGGGCGGTGCCGTCGTTCTTCTCCAGCGTGGAGCGCAGGAGGTGGATGATGTTCTTGACCTCCTGGGAGGTCGCCTGCCAGCGGAGTTCCTTGCCGTGGTACTCGTCTGCCACGCCGTCCGCCGCGAAGTCGCTCATCGCGGCCTTGACCTGGCCGTCGCGGGCCGTGATGACCAGTTCGAGCTGGGCGATCACCGTCTGGAGGTTGCCCTGCACCTCGGTCGATGCTCCGGTGTCGTACGAGCGCCGGTCCGTGTTGCCGCCGTGTCCCGCCATAACTCTTGTCTCCCCGTCAGGATGTACGGATACGTCGAAAGTGCCGGTCGCGCCGGATCAGCGGCCGCCGAAGCGGGCCGCGTCGAAGTTGGCCGAAGCCATCTGCGTGCGCGCGTTCTCGCCCTGCTCCTGCTCGCCCGAGCCGAAGGCCGCGTCCATGCCCTGCTGGCCGCCCAGGATGCCGGAGAGCGAGGCGTTGAGCGCCGCCGTGATCTCGTCGGAGCGGTTCTTGAAGTCGTCGAACGCGATCTTGCCCGCGCCGTTGAACTTGCCCTCCAGCGGCTCCGCCGCGGCGATCAACTGCCGGATCAGCGTGCCCAGATCGGTGCTGGAGCCCTGCGAGTGCTTGAGCAGCGTCGACAGGACCGTGGACCCCATGTCGAACTTCATCGGCTTCCCCCTATGCGTCGAAACCCCGAACGGATGTATCCGTCCCAGCATTATGTCTATCAACCCGCGCGTCGCTACTGCAATCTGCAATCGGCCATATCGTCACGGTCACCGGGCAAGTGACCCGGTGCTCCCGTCGGCCCTGCTTTGCGAAGCGGCATGTCAGCGCGGTACGTACACCGTCTGCGTCAGCCGGTTCGGGCGACCCCGCTGGATGAAAACTCCCCGGCCCGGCGCCTGTTGGGCCGCGTACACGCCGGGGAAGAGCTGGCCCTCGCTGCGGTCGCCGGACATCACCAGCGCCGAGGCCCCCGACTCCCGCAGGCTCTGCACCACCGGCTCGTACATTCCCCGCGCCGCCCCCGCCACGCGCCGCGACAGGACGAAGTGCAGGCCGATGTCCACGGCGGACGGGATGTACGGGAGGAACGCGGCCAGCGGCGACTGGCCCGCCGTCGTCAGCACGTCGTAGTCGTCCACCAGGACCACGATGCGCGGGCCCTGGCCCCAGCTGCCCGGCTCCAGGTCCTCCAGCCGGGCGTTCTCGTCCGGCAGCCGCTTCTCCAGTTCGGAGGCGATGGCGGCCGAAAGGCCCATGCAGAGCTTGGAGTTGTACGCGTAACCGCCGTTCAGCTCCTCCGGGACCACCCCGCGCAGCGAGCGCCGGGGGTCCATCACCGCGAAGACGAGGTCGTCCTCGCCGTAGCGGTCGGTGAGACCCTGGGCGACCGCACGCAGCAAATTCGACTTGCCGCACTCGCTGTCCCCGAGCACCAGCAGGTGCTGGTCGTGGCCGAACAGGTCCAGCAGCACGGGCGCCAGGGCCGACTGGTCCAGGCCCAGCGGCACCCGCTCCGGCTCCGCCGCCCGGCCGGGCAGCAGGTGCGGTTCGAGCAGGTGCGGCAGCACCCGTACCGGCTGGGCGACCTCGCCGTGCCAGGTGGCCCGGACCGTGCGCGCGGCGCGCTCCAGGACCGCGCCCAGCTCCGCCGTCTCCGCGACCCCGTCCGTGCGAGGCAGGGCGACCTGGGCGAAGAGCTTGCCGTCGGTGAGGACGCGGCCCGGCTCGTCGGGGGAGAGGGTCTCGGCCAGCTTGCGGTCGACGCTCGACTCACCCGGGTCGTTGAGCCGCAGCTCCACGCGGGTGCCGAAGTTGGACTGGATCGCGATGCGCACGTCGTTCCACCGGAGCATCCCGGCGACGACGTGGATGCCGTAGCCGCCGCCCCGCTTGAGGATGTCCGCGACGGCGTCGTCCAGCTCGTCGAAGTCGTCGCGCAGCGCGCCGAACCCGTCGATGACGAGGACGATCTCGGCGGACGCCAGCTGCGGCAGTCGGCCCGCCCCGTGCAGGGCGCGCAGCTGCTCGACCGAGTCGATGCCGTGCTCGCGGAACAGCTCCTCGCGCAGGGTGAGCATCGCGCGCACCTCCTCGACCGTGCGCGCGGCCCGCTCCCTGTCGGCCCGGCCGGCGACGCCGCCGACGTGCGGCAGCCCGGCGAGGGCCTGGAGGCCGCCGCCGACCAGGTCGAGGCCGTAGACGCCGACCTCCTGCGGGGTGTGCGTGAGGGCCAGCGAGAGGACCAGGGTGCGCAGCAGCGTCGTCTTGCCGGACTGGGGGCCGCCGATGACGGCCGCGTGCCCGCCTGCCACCGTGAGGTCCAGGAGCCACTGCCCCTGCCACTGCTTGGCCGGGTCGTCCAGGAGCCCGAGCGGCACCAGGAGCGGGCCGCGCTGCCGGGTGCCCGGCCGGCCCGCGTCCGGGCGCACCCCGGTCAGCCGCATGCCGCGCGGTCCGGCGTCCACCGGTCCGGCGACGGCATCGAGGGTGATCGCCGGCGGCAGCGGGGGCAGCCAGATGCTCCGTACCCCGGGCGCGGCGCCGGTCAGCTGGTCGACCATGACCGCGAGTTCGGTCGGCCCGGTCTCGCGGCGGCGGGCCGACGGCTCGCGGTCCTGCGGGGTGCTGTCCGGCCCGGAGAGGGAGTTGTACGCCTCGTACGGGAGGGCGAGCGGCCCGGTCTCCTCCTCGTCGGCGGTCCGGACGGGCCCCCGGTACGCGCCGGAGACGTAACCCGCCTTGAAGCGCGTGTAGTGGCTGGTGTCCACCTTGAGGAAGCCGAAGCCGGGCAGCGGCGGAAGGTGGAAGGCGTCCGTGGTGTCCAGGACCATCCGCGACTCGTCCGCGGAGAAGGTGCGCAGCCCGAGCCGGTAGGAGAGGTAGGTCTCCAGACCCTTGAGCTTGCCGCTCTCGATGCGCTGGCTGGACAGCAGCAGGTGCACGCCGATGGAGCGGCCGATCCGGCCGATGGACAGGAACAGGTCAATGAAGTCCGGCTTGGCGGTGAGCAGTTCGCCGAACTCGTCGATCACCACGAACAGGTGCGGCAGCGGCTCCAGGTCCGGCCGCTTCCGCGCGCGCAGCGCCGCGTAGTCCCCGATGTCCGCGACGTTGCCCGCGTCCTTCAGGGCCTGCTGGCGGCGCTTGACCTCGCCGGCGAGCGAGGAGTGGACGCGCTCGACCAGGCCCGCCTGGTTCTCCAGGTTCGTGATGACCCCCGCCACGTGCGGCAGGTCCGCGAACGGGGCGAACGTGGCGCCGCCCTTGTAGTCGACCAGGACGAGCGCCAGATCCTCCGGCGGATGGGTGGCCGCGAGACCGAGGACCAGGGTGCGCAGCAGCTCCGACTTGCCGGAGCCCGTCGCGCCCACGCACAGCCCGTGCGGGCCCATGCCCAGCTCGGAGGACTCCTTGAGGTCCAGGAGCACCGACTCGTGCGCGTCGCTGATCCCGATCGGCACCCGCAGGAAGGCCCGTTCGCCGCGCGGCGCCCACAGCCGGTCCAGGTCCAGCGCCGCCACGTCCCTGATGCCGAGCATCGCGGCGAACTCGACGGGACCGGCCAGCGGCGCGTCGGCGAGGGACTCGGCGGACTGCCGCAGCGGGGCGATCATCCGGGCCAGGCCCTCCGCGAAGTCCACCCCGACCTCGTCCACCGTGCCGTGGGACTCGACGGTCTCCGCCCCACGCAGGTCCTCCACCACCACGTCGGTGCCGTCCACGGTGAGGCGCACGTTGACGTGGTCCGGCTCCTGGACCCGCCGGCCGAGCAGGTGCACCACGGTCACGCCCATCTCGCGCAGCCCGACCGCGTCGTCGGGGCGCGGCAGGTCCACGGCGTCCTCGCCGTGCCCGTCGACCACCACGAGCAGCCGGGAGTTCATCGCGAGCGCGTCCCGCCCGGCCAGCCCCCGGCGCACCTCGGCGGCGTACGAGGCGCGGCGGCGCAGCTCGGGCCCGAGGAGGCGGGCCAGCTGAGCGGCGGAGGGCGCGATGCGGCGGGCGGCGACCGGGCCGTCGGACTGCTCGGGGTCGAGCAGGTGCGGCAGCCACTTGGCCCACTCCCAGTCGGCCATCCGCTCACCGGAGGCGGCGACCGCGATCGCCACGTCGTCCGGCGCGTGCAGGGCCGCCGCCTGGACGAGCAGGGCGCGCACGACCCGCAGGCCGTCCTCGCGGGGGCCGACCACGCTGACGTTCCCGGCCCGGTCCAGCGGGACGGTCAGGGGGAGTTCGGTGCCGTTGCGGAACCGCTTCACCACGGCCGACGCCTCGTTGAGCATGAAGAGGTCGGGCGGAGTGAGGACGGACGAGCCCTGCTCGCCGATCCGGAGGTCCCGCAGCGGCATCTCGCCCGTGCCGGCCCGTATCCGCAGGAAGTCGTCGTCGGCCCTGCGCCGCTCCCAGAGCCGGGCCGGGTCGCGCACGATGTCGTAGAGGGCGTACGGGGACGGGTTCAGCACGTCCGCCTGCTCGCGCCGGGCCCGCTCCTCGGCCGACAACTCCTCGCGCAGGTCCTCCACATAGGCGAGATACGCCTCGCGCTGGGTGCGCCGGGTCCGCTGCGCCTTGCCGCGCTGGGAGAGCAGCAGCACCACCGAGCCGATGACCGTGACGACGAGGATGATCGCGCCCAGCCCGGCGAACTGGCTGTTGCGGACCACCGTCATCATCACCACGGACGACATGACCCCGGCGACCGGGAGCAGCGACATCGCGATGTTCCCGGACTTGCCCTCGGGCAGGTTGGGCGGCGCCTCGATGGTGCGCGGCTCGGAAGGGGCCGGCGGGCGCGTGGTGCGGGCGGGGCGGTGGATCAGGCGGGTGCTCATCGGCTCCGTCCGGGGATCTCGGCCGGGTGGGCGTACGGGTACGGGCACGGTGCCGTGCGGCAGACGGGAGGGGCGGGACAGGCCCTCGGCACCGGGGTCACCGGCGCTTCTGGGACAGCTCGAAGACCTCGGCGGCGAGGCGGGTGGCGGCCAGCCGGGCCGGGCGGGAGAGCAGTCCGGTGCGCAGCGGTCCGCCGGCCGCCAGGTGCCGGTCGTACGGCAGGACGTGGACGCGGGCGCCCGTCGTCGCGAGGCGTTCGGCCGCCGCGTCGACGTCGATGCCGAGGCGCGGGGTCGTCACGGAGAGCGCGACGACGGTCCCTTCGATGACGTGCGGGGGGAGTGCCCGGAGCCATTGCAGCACGGCGTACGTGCTGGTCACGCCGTCGAGCGTGGCGGGGGCCGCGAGCACCCGGGCCTGCGCGGCGGACAGGGCGACCCGGGCGACCTCGGCGGGCAGCGTCTCGCAGTCCACCACGGTCACCCCGAAGTAGCGGCGCAGGGCGACCATCACCCGTTCGTACGTGACGGTGTCGACCATGGCCCCGATCCGGCCCTGGCTGCCGGGCAGCAGCCAGGCGTTGTCCGGGAGCTGGACGAGATAGCCGGTGACGTCGAGCAGCGACATCTGCGGTGCGGCGATGTCCGCCAGGTCGGCCGTGGTCCACCGCAGCGCCTCGGCGCCCAGTCGCAACGGCAGCGACCCCAGCGCCGGGTCGGCCTCCACGAAAAGGACCGGGTCGTGCCGGTAGTGCGCGTACGTGGTGCCGAGCAGCGCGGTCACCGTCGTCTTGCCGGAGCCGCCCCGGATGGACGTGACCGCGATCTGCCGCCCCGTCGTCACCGGCTGCTGGAGCACCTCGGCGGTACGGGTGAGCGCGGCGACCTCCCGGGCGGCGGACCCGGAGACGATCCGGCGCACGGCGCGCGCGGCCCGTACGACGACGGCCTCACCGCGCACCGGCCGCCGCGCCACGGCGGCCATCGCCCGGTCGAGGACGGGGAGCGAGTCGGGGGTGGGCGCAGGCGCCGGCGTCCCGGGCCAGGCACGGGCGGCGGGGGCGGGCCCGGGGTGCGCCTCGGGCTCCGGCCGCGCGGGCGGGACCGCGGGGCGCGGGGTGGTCTCCGGGGCCGACGGGGTCCCGGTGTCGCCGGCCCCGGCCGGGCCCGGCCCTTTCAGGTCGCGCAGGAGGTCGCCCTGCCAGTTGTGGTCCGCGTTCGGCATGTCTGCCCTTCTTCGCCGCTTCGATGCCCCGCCGGGAGCGCCCGCTTCAGTGGTCTCGGAGTCGTCAGAACTTGTTCAGCAGCTGCCCGTAGACCCCGAACACCCCGACGGCGAGCGGGAAGAGCCCCACGACGCCGATGGACTCGACGAGGTCGGCCGTCCGCCGCAGCCGTACCCGTACGTGCTCCGGCGGCTCCGCCACCAGCGCGAGCAGGGGCAGCAGCGCGGCCGCGCACAGGACCGCGACGGGCCCCGCGCCCCCGGAGTGGTCCAGCCACAGCACCACCAGCCGCACCGCCACGACCGCGGCGGCGGCGAACAGCGCCACCACCTCCGCCACCAGCGGGAACGCCCGCGCCCGGGACAGCAGAACCACCGCCACCAGGCACGGCAGCAGGACCGTCCACACCGTCGGCCGGTCCGCCGTGGCCAGGAGCCAGCCCCCGGCGGCGGCCGACGCCGCCGTGACGAGCGTCGCCAGGGCCAGGCCCCGGTGCGTGGCGGCCAGCGCGTTGCCCACGTCGTGGCGGCTGACCGAGGCGCCGCCCGAGCGGCGGTCGTCCAGCCCCGTGAGGCCCGACGCCATCAGGGCGAGCCGGGGGAGCAGGCCGAGCAGGACTACGGAGAACACGGCCATCACGGCGCCGAGCCGGGCCTGGTCCTCCGCCACGGCGGCGACGACCTCCCAGACCCCCGTCACCACGGCCGTGGCCAGCGCGCCGATCAGCCCGCCCCGGCCGAGCGGCGACAGCAGCCCCAGCAGCACCAGCGACAGCGCGACCGCCCCGGCCACGGCCGCCAGTCGCAGCGCACCGGACCAGTCGTGGGCGTCGGCGGCCGTCCACGCCGTGAGGACGCCCAGCCCGGCCGAGACGAGGAGCAGCGCGGTCGCCAGCGAGCGGTTGCCCCGGCCGAGCCGGGCGACCAGCGCGCCGGCCACCACCAGCAGGGCCGTGACGCCCGCCAGCGCCCCGGCCAGGGCGCCCAGCGCGAACTCGCGGCGGGCGAGCAGCGCGGCGACCACCGCGAAGACCACGGTCGCCGCGCCCGCGCCGGCACGGCGGGCGGCCGGACGCCAGCGCCAGGTCTGGAGGTCCAGGCTGTCGGCCACCTGGTCCGTGACGTCGTGGACCACCGGGGCCGGCGGGGCCGCGTGGATGCGGACCAGCCGGAGCACGGCCCCGTCACCGATGCCCGCCGAGGCCAGGGTGGCGTCGTGCGGCAGCGCCGAGCCGTCGGCGGTGAGCAGCTGCCTGGTCAGCGGGCGGGACGCGGCCCGGTCGTCCAGCAGCCGGAGGATGTCCGGAAGCAGCTGCCCGACAGGGGTGTCGGACGGCAGGACGAGATCGGCGCGGCGCCGCTCGCCGACCAGGGTCACCCGGCTCATTTCCGCTCGAGAAGCCGTTGCCGTACTCACTGACGAAAACCAATCATCGCGTCGTCCAGGAATGTCGGGGCCAACCGGTCAGCGGTTGTACTGCTGGTACTGCCGCTGCTGCTTCTCCTGCTCGGCCTTCTGCTTGTCCAGGGTGTGCTGGAGGAAGGACCAGCCGACGCAGCCCGCGCACAGCACGGCGGTGATCGCGATGCCCGCGAACACCTTGCCCAGGCGCTCGTCGGCCGTCCGCCGCGCACGGCCGGTGCCGAACAGGAGCGCGTCGCGCATCCGCCGGCGGCGTACTCCCACCGACTCCAGCAGCTGACTGTCGTAATCCCGTGCCATGCGACCCCCCTTTGCCACTGCAACATAAGCCATGAGGTGCCGCGGGGGACACCTCAGGGTGGCCGGATCAGGGGGCGCGGGGCGGGCGTGGGCGATTCATCCGTTCCGGTGGGTGAGTGGACGAAACGTACACTTCAGTCCGGGCCCGCGGCCGCCTAGCGTCGCTTCGGCACACGTGCCGGAAGACCCCGGCACCCGCACCCGATGGAAAGGGCACCACCCACCATGAGCAGCAACGACGCGCCGCGCGGCCCCATCGACTCCTCGCGCATCCCCCGGTACGCCGGGCCCGCGACGTTCGCCCGGCTGCCCCGCCTGGACGAGGTCGGCGCGGCGGACGTGGCCGTCGTCGGGGTGCCGTTCGACTCGGGTGTCTCCTACCGGCCCGGCGCCCGCTTCGGCGGCAACGCGATCCGTGAGGCGTCGCGCCTGCTGCGCCCGTACAACCCGGCGCAGGACGCCTCGCCGTTCGCCCTGGCGCAGGTCGCCGACGCGGGGGACATCGCGGCCAACCCGTTCGACATCGAGGAGGCCGTGGAGACCGTCGAGGCGGCGGCCGACGAGCTGCTGTCCACGGGCGCCCGGCTGATGACGCTCGGCGGCGACCACACCATCGCGCTGCCGCTGCTGCGGTCCGTCGCCAAGAAGCACGGCCCGGTCGCGCTGCTCCACTTCGACGCCCACCTCGACACCTGGGACACCTACTTCGGCGCCGCCTACACCCACGGCACACCGTTCCGCCGGGCCGTCGAGGAAGGCATCCTCGACACCTCGGCGCTCTCCCACGTCGGCACCCGCGGCCCGCTCTACGGCAAGCAGGACCTGACCGACGACGCCAAGATGGGCTTCGGGATCGTCACCTCGGCCGACGTGATGCGGCGCGGCGTGGACGAGGTCGCCGACCAGCTGCGCCAGCGCATCGGCGACCGGCCGCTGTACATCTCCATCGACATCGACGTGCTGGACCCGGCGCACGCCCCCGGCACCGGCACGCCCGAGGCCGGCGGCCTCACCTCCCGCGAGCTCCTGGAGATCGTGCGCGGCCTGTCCTCCTGCCACCTGGTCTCCGCCGACCTGGTCGAGGTCGCCCCCGCGTACGATCACGCGGAGATCACCTCCGTCGCCGCCTCGCACACCGCGTACGAGCTGACGACGATCATGACCCGCCAGATCGCGGAGGCCCGCCAGCAGTGAGTCACGACCACGACGAGCGGCCCGCGCTCACCCCGGCGCAGATCGAGGCCGCGCTGAATCCTTCCCCAAGCTCTCAGCTTCGTTCGAGCAGGGGAGACCCCATCCCCGGGCGCACCGGCGGCGACCTCGTCGTCGAGACGCTGCGCGGGCTCGGCGCGACCACGGTCTTCGGGCTGCCCGGACAGCACGCGCTGGCGCTGTTCGACGCGCTGCGCCGCTCGTCGCTGGAGTACGTGGGACTGCGCGTCGAGAACAACGCGGGCTTCGCGGCCGACGCCTACGGGCGGATCACGGGCGAGGTCGCCCCGCTCTTCCTGTCGACCGGGCCCGGCGCGCTGACCTCGCTCGCCGCGCTCCAGGAGGCGGCGGCCGCCTCCGCGCCGGTGCTCGCGGTCTCCAGCCAGATCCCGGTGCGCGGGCTGGGCGGCGGGCGCCACGGACATCTGCACGAGCTGCGCGACCAGCAGGCGTCCTTCCGGGACGTGGTGAAGTCCGTCCACACCGTGCGCGCCGCCTCCCAGATCCCGTCCGCGATCGCCGCCGCCTGGGAGTCCGCGCTGACGGCCCCGCACGGCCCCGTCTGGGTCGAGATCCCGCAGGACGTGCTGGACGCCGCGACGGCGCTGCCCGTCGTCGTGGCCCCCGACGCCACCCCGCGCGAACTCCACGCCCGCCCCGAACTGATCGCGGTCGCCGCCGATCTGCTGTCCCGGGCCGAGCGCCCGGCGATCGTCGCGGGCGGCGGAGTCGTACGGTCGGACGCCTCCGGGAAGCTGCGGGCGCTGGCCGAGAAGCTCGACGCCCCGGTCGTCACGACGTACGGCGGGAAGGGCGCCTTCCCCTGGGACCACCCGCTCTCGCTCCGGTCGTGGGTGGAGGACCGGCACGTCACCGACTTCCTGGAGGACGCCGACGTCCTGCTCGTCGTCGGCTCCGGACTCGGCGAACTCTCCTCGAACTACTACACGTTCGCCCCGCGCGGCCGGGTGATCCAGATCGAGGCGGACGCCGGCAAGCTGGAGGCCAACCTCCCCGCGCTCGGCATCCACGCGGACGCCCGCGACGCGCTCGCCGGCCTCATCGACGCGGTCACCCCGCGCGAGGACCCGGCCGCCGCCGACCGGGCCGCCGCGGTCCTCGCCCGGGTCCGGGACCGGATCGCCGGCCAGGGCCGGGACCTGGAACAGGGCCTTCTCGCGGCGATCCGGACCGCCCTGCCCGACGCCTCGCCCAGCTTCTGGGACATGACGATCCTCGGCTACTGGGCCTGGGCCGCGTTCGACGCCCGCCGCCCCAACACCATGCACTCCGCCCAGGGCGCGGGCGGCCTCGGCTACGCGTTCCCGGCGGCGCTCGGCGCGGCGGTGGCGGACCCGACGCGGCCGGTCCTCGCGGTCTCCGGCGACGGCGGCGCGATGTACTCGGTCGCGGAACTGGCCACCGCCCGGCAGTACGGCCTGCCGGTGACCTGGCTGATCGTGGACGACGGCGGCTACGGCATCCTGCGCGAGTACCTGACCGGTGCCTTCGGCGAGACCACCGGTACGGAGCTGGCCCGCCCGGACTTCACGGCCCTCGCCGAGTCCTTCGGCGTCCCCGCCGTCCGTACGAGCCCCGAAACGCTCGCCGCCGACCTGGCCGAGGCGTTCGGACGGCCGGGGCCCTCGGTGGTCGTACTCCCGGCCCTGCTGAAGATGTTCGAGCCGACGCACCTGTAGGGGCCGCCCGGAGCCGTGACGGCCCCGGGCCCCGTCCGGGCTCAGCCCGCTGCGGCCTCCAGCGCCTTCACCTGCGCGCACCACCCCATATAGAAGTCGTCGCGCTGCGCGTAGCTCAGGCTTCCCGGCAGCTCCTTCGTGCGCGGCAGCAGATCGGGAATCGCCCGGAAGACGGTCGCCGCCTCGGCCCCCTTGCGGCGGTGCTGGGCCGCCATGAGGTAAGCGACCGCCTGCTTCAAGTAGTTGGGCAATGTGCCTCGCGGGTTCTCCGCCGCCTTCGACCGGACGTCCTTGTCGTCCAGCGCGACCTTTCCGTTCGATGAGCCGAGCCGTTCGAGCGCCGCGAGTGCCGCGTACAGCTGTCCGCAGCGATAGGCGTCCGTGAGCTGACCGTCGGCCATGTGCCCTCCCTTGATCCACCGGCGGGCTCTCATGACTACCCGCCCCGGACCGGCGGCGAACCCCGCGTCGCGGGGGCGTACAACCTTCCGGCTCCCCGCGAGTCATCTCCTGCGGGCGTGCCGGGGGGCCGCCCGCAGGAACCTTCCAGGGGGAACGCACCATGACCATGTCCCGTACCACCGGGCGCGCCCGCGCCGCGCTCTGCGCCGCCGTCGCCGCCGGGGTCCTCGCGCCCGTCGCACTCGCCGCGGCGCCGGCGTCCGCCGCGACCGCGCAGGTGAGCTGCACCTCCAAGCGGGCCGGGCTCGCCGCCCAGCTGACCAAGGACATCACCGCCGCGCTCAAGGGCCGCAAGTCCACCGTCGCGCTGGCGCTCTACGACCGGTCCACCGCCACCACGTGCACGCTGCGCGCGACGAGCACGTACGACTCCGCGAGCGTCGTGAAGGCGACCGTGCTGGCCACGCTCCTGTGGGACAACGCCAAGCACAACCGCTACCTGACCCAGCGCGAGATCGACCTCAGCACCAAGATGATCACCAAGTCCGACAACGACGCGACCACCAGCCTGTGGAAGCAGCTCGGCGTCAGCAAGGTCAACGCCTTCCTCAAGGCGGCCGGGATGACCCACACCGTGCCCGGTTCCGGCGGCTACTGGGGTCTGACCCAGATCACCGCCCAGGACGAGCAGCGGCTGCTGACCCTGCTCACCTCGAAGAACTCCGTGCTCACCGACAGCGCCCGCTCCTACGAGCTGGGGCTGATGAAGAAGGTCGTCTCCTCGCAGCGCTGGGGCACCCCGGCCGGCGCCGTGACCGGGACCACCGTCCAGGTGAAGAACGGCTGGCTGTCGCGCTCCACGCACGGCTGGCGGGTCCACAGCATCGGCGCCTTCACGGGCAACGGCCACGACTACGGACTGACCGTGCTCACCCAGGACAACAAGACGATGAACGACGGCATCAACACCATTCAGGCCGTCGCCCGGGTCGTCCACAAGGACCTCAACCCGCGCATCATGCACCGCAGGGTCGTCTCCGTCCCGGCCGCCCCGCAGGAAGCCGTCCCGCCGGTCCCGGAGGCGCCCGCCGGCCGGATGCTCACCGCCAGGCCGCGGTAGCGGGCGGCACCAGGGGCCCCTCGCCCCGGCCCGGGCCCGCCTCCTGCCGGGCCCGGGCCGGGGCGGGGGAGACGCGAGAGCCGCACACCGTGCTCGGGCCGGGTCGCCGGCGGACGGCGATGGGCAGGGCTGCACGCGGCTCTTCCGGGTACGCGGCGTCTCAAGGAGCGTCGGGTCCGGATCACCGACTGGCGTAAGCCCTCCAACGCAGTAGGAGAGGGAATGAGGCTTCGCGAATCTGCTCAGGCCACCGCTTCCCGGCTTCACGCCGAGGTGCTCAGCGGCCGGTACCGCCTTGACGAGTCTCTCGGTTCGGGCGGTGCGGCGGACGTCTACCGGGGCTTCGACCTGAGGATGAGACGAGCCGTGGCCGTCAAGGTGTTCCGGCCCGACACCTCCCTCGACGCGGAGGAGAGCTGGCGGGGCGAAGCGGAGATCCTGGCCCGGCTGCACCACCCCGGCCTGGTCACGGCCTTCGACGCCGGGCACCACGACGGACGCGCCTTCCTGGTCATGCAGCTGATCGAAGGCACCACGCTGAAGAACCACATCGCGCAGGGCCCGCTGTCCGCCGGCGCCGCCGCCGCACTCGGAGCCGACCTCGCCCGGGCGCTGGCTCACGCACACGAGGCCGGCATCGTCCACCGCGACGTCAAGCCGTCCAACATCCTCCTGGACACCGCACGCCGTCCGTACCTGGCCGACTTCGGCATATCGAGGCCCCTGGACGCCACGACCCGGACAGCACCCGACACACTCGTGGGCACCGCCGCCTACCTGTCCCCGGAGCAGGTACTCGGCCGGACCGTGGGGCGGCCCGCCGACATCTACGCCCTCGGCCTGGTGCTCCTCGAATGCCTCACCGGCAGGCTGGAGTACGGCGGCGGCCCCGTCGAGGCCGCGATCGCACGGCTGCACCGCCCACCCGCCCTGCCGCTCGACGCGCCGGAGGAGTTCCGCGCCCTGCTCGGCCGGATGACGGCCAAGGACGACGAGGCCCGCCCGACGGCCCGCGACTGCGCCCGCGCCCTGACGGCACTGGCCGGCACGCCGCCCGCGACGGCCGCCCCGCCGGTCCCCGCCCCGCCTCCCGGCAGCGAGCCGCAGCCGACCGCGACGGCAGGACCCGCGCACGCGGACCCGCCGCCCGCCGGGGACGGCCACGCCCGCGGTCCACGAGGGCGCACCGCCATGGCCGGCGGCGGCGTCGCGCTCGCCGCCGTCGCCGCGGTCGTCCTCGCCGTCACGGGCAGCTCCGCCCCGTACGACGCCGGCCCGGACGCGCCCCGCGCCTCCACCGCTCCCACCGCCGGCGCTCACGCCCCCGACGACGGGGGCGCGCGCGGCACGACGAGCGCCCCGCCGGCGACGCCGCAGTCCACCGGCCGCCCGCATGCCGCGGCCGGGACCCGTAGCGCCGACCCGCCCGCACCCGGCGCCTCCACCGCCTCGCCCGACGCGACCCGCGCGTCCACTCCCGGCACCGGCCCGGACGGGACGACCCCCACGGCGGCGCCCTCCCGGAGCACGGCACCCACCCCCTCGAAGGCCTCCCCCACCACATCCGCCACACCGGGCGAAGCGACGACCACGCCGGCACCGGCGTCCCCGAGCGCCACGGCGAGCGAGTCCTCCCGGCAACCGCCCGGCCGGGCCGGGAAGACGGAAGCGGCCCGGGGCGGGGAGTCCGGCACCGCCGACTGAACGCCCAGGCCGACCACGAGGGCGGACCCCCTGCCGGCGGCCGGCCGCCGAGGGAGACCTAGGTCCCAGGTCCCGTATTTGTTGCGGAGGGATGAAATCCGCAGCACACCGCGTTGGTGCCTTCCGTCGGATCAGGTCGGACGGGAGGCACCGGGTGGCGGACGCACGGGAGACGGAAAGCGGGCAGCGGGGCGGCTGGGCGCGGAGACTGAGCGGTTACGCCTGGCGCTACCGGCGCAACGTCCTGCTGGCGCTCGGCTCCTCGCTCGCGGGCATGGCCGTGATGGCCCTCGTCCCCCTGATCACCAAGGTGATCATCGACGACGTGGTCGTCGGCCACACCCGCTCCCTCGCCGTCTGGACCGGCCTGCTGATCGTGGCGGCCGTCCTCGTCTACGCCTCCACCTACATCCGCCGCTACTACGGCGGCCGGCTCGCCCTCGACGTCCAGCACGACCTGCGGACCGGCATGTACGGGACGATCACCCGGCTCGACGGCAGGCGCCAGGACGAGCTGTCCACCGGACAGGTCGTCGGACGCGCCACCAGCGACCTCCAGCTCATCCAGAGCCTGCTCTTCATGCTCCCGATGACCATCGGGAACGTGCTCCTGTTCCTGATCTCCCTGGTCATCATGGCCTGGCTGTCGCCGCTGCTGACGCTCGTCGCCGTCGCCGTCGCCCCCGCCCTCTGGTACATCGCCCGCCGCTCCCGCGCCCGCCTCTTCCCCGCCACCTGGTACGCCCAGTCGCAGGCGGCCGCCGTCGCCGGTGTCGTGGACGGAGCCGTCTCCGGCGTCCGCGTCGTCAAGGGCTTCGGGCAGGAGGAGCAGGAGACCGGCAAGCTGCGCGAGGTCGGCCGCAGGCTGTTCGCGGGCCGGCTGCGCACCATCCGGCTGAACTCCCGCTACACCCCCGCCCTCCAGGCCGTGCCCGCCCTCGGCCAGGTCGCGATGCTGGCCCTCGGCGGCTGGCTGGCCACCCGGGGCGAGATCACCCTCGGCACGTTCGTCGCGTTCTCCACGTACCTCGCGCAGCTCGTCGGCCCGGTCCGGATGCTCGCCATGGTCCTCACCGTCGGCCAGCAGGCCCGCGCCGGCGTCGAACGCGTCCTGGAGCTCATCGACACCGAGCCCTCCCTCGAGGACGGCACCAAGGAGCTGCCCGCCGACGCGCCGGCGAGCGTCGAGTTCGAGGACGTCCGGTTCGGCTACGACGAAACCCGCCGCCCGGTCCTCGACGGCTTCTCGCTGACCGTCGAACCCGGCGAGACCGTCGCCGTCGTCGGCGCCTCCGGCAGCGGCAAGTCCACCGTCTCGCTGCTCCTGCCGCGCTTCTACGACGTGACGCACGGCGCGGTCCTCGTCGGCGGCCACGACGTGCGGGAGCTCACCCTCGACTCGCTGCGCGCCGCGATCGGACTCGTCCCGGAGGACAGCTTCCTGTTCTCCGACACCGTCCGCGCCAATATCGCGTACGGCCTGCCCGGCGCCACCGACGAGCAGATCGAACGGGCCGCCCGCTCCGCCCAGGCCCACCGCTTCATCGCCGAGCTGCCGAACGGCTACGACACCAAGGTCGGCGAGCACGGGCTCACCCTCTCCGGCGGCCAGCGCCAGCGCATCGCCCTCGCCCGCGCCATCCTCACCGACCCCCGCCTCCTGGTCCTCGACGACGCCACCTCCGCCGTGGACGCCCGCGTCGAGCACGAGATCCACGAGGCCCTGCGCCAGGTGATGGCCGGCCGCACGACGCTGCTCATCGCCCACCGCCGCTCCACCCTCAACCTCGCGGACCGGATCGCCGTCCTCGACGACGGCCGCCTCGCCGACCTCGGCACCCACGAGGAGCTGGAGCGCCGCTGCGCCCTCTACCGGCGCCTGCTCACCGACCCGGACGAGCTGGGGACCCCCTCGCCCGGCCACCGCCCGGCCGGCGTCCCGGAAGCCGTCGAGGACCCCGTGCGGGACCGCGCGCTCCAGGAGGAGATCGACGCCGCGTTCGACGCCGAGCGCGGCATCACGCCCGAGCTGTGGGTGCGCAGGGAGGAGGACCGGGGGACCGACACGGCGGGCACGCCCGCCACGCCCGAGCTGCTCGCCCAGGTGGACGCCCTGCCCCCGGCGAACGACACCCCGGACGTGGACGAGGCCCGTGCCGTGCACCCCGAGGACTCCTACGGGCTGCGCCGGCTGCTGCGCGGCTTCGGGCTGCCGCTGCTGGTCAGCCTCGGCCTGGTCGCCGTGGACGCCGGGGCCGGACTGCTGCTCCCGGTACTGATCCGGAACGGCATCGACGACGGGGTCACCCAGCTCGCGCTGGGCGCGGTCTGGACGGCGTCCGCCTTCGCCCTGGTCGTCGTCCTCGTGCAGTGGGCGGCCCAGATCGGCGAGACCCGGATGACCGGACGCACCGGCGAGCGGGTGCTGTACGCGCTGCGGCTGAAGATCTTCGCCCAGCTCCAGCGCCTGGGGCTCGACTACTACGAGCGCGAGCTGACCGGCCGCATCATGACCCGGATGACGACGGACGTGGACGCGCTGTCCACGTTCCTCCAGACCGGCCTGGTCACCGCCTTCGTCTCCGTCGTCACCTTCCTCGGCATCATGGTCGCGCTGCTGGTCCTCGATGTGGAGCTGGCCCTGGTCGTCTTCGCGACCCTGCCCGTCCTCGTCGTCGGGACCGTCTTCTTCCGCCGCAAGAGCGTCAAGGCGTACGAGCTGGCCCGGGAGCGGATCAGCGTCGTGAACGCCGACCTCCAGGAGTCCGTCGCCGGCCTCCGCATCGTGCAGGCGTTCCGGCGCGAGCGGGACGGGGCCGACGCGTTCGCCGCCCGCAGCGGCGAGTACCGCGAGGCGCGGGTGCGCGGGCAGTGGCTGATCTCCGTCTACTTCCCGTTCGTCCAGCTGCTGTCGTCGGTGGCCGCTGCGGCGGTGCTGATCGTCGGCGCCGGCCGGGTCGACAACGGCACGCTCACCGCGGGCGCGCTGGTCGCCTACCTGCTCTACATCGACCTGTTCTTCGCGCCCGTCCAGCAGCTCTCCCAGGTCTTCGACGGCTATCAGCAGGCCGCCGTCTCCCTCGGCCGCATCCAGGAACTCCTGCGCGAGCCCGCCTCCACCACCGACCGCGACGAGGCACGGCACGTCCGCGCACTGCGCGGCGAGATCGCCTTCGAGGACGTGTCGTTCGCCTACGGGGACGAGGAGACGGCCCTGCGGGGCGTCGACCTGCGCATCCCGGCCGGGCAGACCGTCGCGTTCGTCGGGGAGACCGGGGCCGGGAAGTCGACCCTGGTCAAGCTGGTCGCCCGGTACTACGACCCGACGGAGGGCCGGATCACGGTGGACGGCGCCGACCTGCGCGGCCTCGGTCTCACCGCGTACCGGCGCCGGCTCGGAGTCGTACCCCAGGAGGCGTACCTCTTCGCCGGGACCGTGCGGGACGCCATCGCCTACGGGCGGCCGGACGCCACCGACGCGGAGGTGGAGGCGGCCGCCAGGGCCGTCGGCGCGCACGACATGATCGCCACGCTGGACGGCGGCTACCTCCACGAGGTCGCCGAGCGGGGCCGCAACCTCTCGGCCGGACAGCGCCAGCTGATCGCGCTCGCCCGCGCCGAGCTGGTCGACCCGGACATCCTGCTCCTGGACGAGGCGACCGCCTCGCTCGACCTGGCCAGCGAGGCGCAGGTCAACCAGGCGACCGACCGCCTCGCGGGCCGCCGCACCACGCTCGTCGTCGCCCACCGCCTGACCACCGCCGCCCGCGCGGACCGGGTCGTGGTGATGGACCACGGCCGGGTCGTCGAGGACGGCACCCACGACGAACTCCTCGCCCGCGACGGGCATTACGCGGTGCTGTGGCGCACGTTCATAGGGGAGGACGAGCCGGCCGGGGTGTGAGGCTACGCGCCGTCGCGGATCCCCGAGATCTTCCCGGTCTCCAGGTCGGAGCGCACGGTCAGGTAGGTGTACGCGGGGTCCTCGGGCGTACCCCAGGTGAGCCGGACCGTGGACCAGGTGTGTCCGGCGCCGCTGTGGCCCGGGGTGACCTGGTGGTCCACCGGGACGTCCTGGGCGAGGAGCACGCCGTCCGCGTGGTTCGCCGCCTCCCAGTCGGCGAGGCGGGCGCGCAGCCCGGGGGTGAGGTAGAAGCCGCGCAGCGCGGTGGCGAGGTCCCCGCCGTCCTCGGCGGCCACCGCGTCGGTGTACGCGCGGTAGAAGTCGTCCACCAGCCGCGATTCCCGGGTCGACGTCTCGTCCCGGACCGTCGCCCCGGCGGACGCCTCGCGCGGGGCGGCCGTGGCGGCGGCGGGCACGGCGACGGCGGCGGCGAGGAGCGTCGAGGCGAGCAGCTTACGGCCGGCGGTGCGCCGGACGGAGCGGGTTCGGGTCATGGCGGTTCCTGCCTTTCGTGGTGGTCTGTCCTGTCCGGCTCCATGGTGGGCCGCTGCGGCCCGCGCGGGTGCCGGGCCCGCCGGATGCAACCTCCGGATGGCCTCCCGCGTCGTACGCAAGTACAGGCATATGCGCCCAGGTGTCGGGTAGAGGCGCGGATGTTCGATGAGGCGATGGGGCTGCTGTGACCAGAGGGACCGAAGGACATGCCCGGGGCGTGCGGCGCGGGCTCCGCCGTCATACGGTGGTCCTCGCCCTGGCCACCGCCTTCGCACTGGTGACCGGCGGGGCGGTCGCGGGGAGCGCGGACGCCGCCTCGGTGTGCGCGGGCCGCCCGAAGAAGACGGTGAAGTTCGCGACGGGTGAGCTCCGCGTCTACACATCGCGTGCCTATGCCTGCGTCACCGCCGTCGCCGCCAGACCCGGCAAGCGCCGCCCCATGTCCGTGACCATCCAGCCGCGCGGCGGCCTCCCCGTCACGGACAGCGGCCGCTACACCCGGCGGGCGGGCCCGGTGACCGTGCACGCCCTGAACCGGTGCGTGCGGGTCTCCGGCTCGGTCGGGGGCAAGGGCGCCCGCACGAGCTGGATCCTCTGCTGAGCGGGTGACGCCTCCCGGGCCCCGGCAAGGAGGTCTGGTGGTACGCGTGTTGCCCCGCTAGGTTCACCGCGTCAGCTGTGGACCAAGAGGCGTCTCGCGGGACTCCGGAGACGGCTCAGGGGAGGACACGCATGCGCAAGGCGCTCAGAGGAATCCTGTCGCTCGCGGTGCTCATCGGCACGGTGAGCGCGACGGGTGCCTCGGCCGGGGCGGCCACCGCCGCCGGACCGGCCTCGCTCCGCACCGCCGTGAGCGACAGCGGAACGAGCACGGACATCAAGGACCGCATCCTGGCCATCCCGGGCATGAGTCTCATCGAGGAGAAGCCCTACGCGGGCTACCGCTACTTCGTCCTGAACTACACCCAGCCGGTCGACCACCGCCACCCGTCCAAGGGAACGTTCCAGCAGCGGATCACCCTGCTGCACAAGGACACCTCCCGCCCCACGGTCTTCTACACCGGCGGCTACAACGTCTCGACCAACCCCAGCCGCTCCGAGCCCACCCGGATCATCGACGGCAACCAGGTCTCGCTGGAGTACCGGTTCTTCACCCCGTCGCGCCCCTCGCCCGCCGACTGGTCCAAGCTCGACATCTGGCAGGCGGCCAGCGACGAGCACCGCGTCTTCACCGCGCTCAAGCGGATCTACTCCGAGAACTGGCTGACCACCGGAGGCTCCAAGGGCGGCATGACCGCCACGTACTACGAGCGCTTCTACCCGAAGGACATGGACGGCGTCGTCGCCTATGTCGCCCCCAACGACGTGGTGAACAAGGAGGACTCGGCGTACGACCGGTTCTTCGCGGAGGTCGGCACCGAGGAGTGCCGCGACAAGCTCGGCGGCGTCCAGCGCGAGGCCCTGATCCGCCGCGCCCCGCTGGAGGAGAAGTACGCGCGGTACGCCGCCGGCAACGGCTACACCTTCGACACCGTCGGCTCCCTGGACAAGGCGTACGAGGCCGTCGTCATGGACTACGTGTGGGCTTTCTGGCAGTACAGCCTGCTGGCCGACTGCGACAGCCTCCCGGCCGACGCGAAGAAGGCGACCGACCAGGAGATCTGGGACTCGGTCGACGAGATCTCCGGCTTCTCCGCCTACACCGACCAGGGCCTGGCCACCTACACCCCGTACTACTACCAGGCGGGCACCCAGCTCGGGTCACCCGACATCGAGCAGCCCTGGCTCGGCGAGCTGAGCCGCTACGGCTACCAGCCGCCGCGCACCTTCGTACCGCGCTCCATCCCCATGAAGTTCCAGCCGTCCGTGATGCGCGACGTCGACACCTGGGTCAAGCACCACGCCACGCACATGCTGTACGTCTACGGCGAGAACGACCCGTGGGGCGCCGAGCGCTTCCGGCTCGGGGCGGGCGCCCGTGACAGCTATGTGTTCACCGCGCCCGGCGGGAACCACGGGTCGAACGTCGCGGGCCTCGCGCCGTCGGAGAACGCCACGGCCACCGCCGCGATCCTGCGCTGGGCGGGCGTCGCACCGGCCGCCGTCCAGCAGGACGAGTCCAAGGCGAAGCCGCTCGCGAAGTTCGACGCGCGCCTCGACAACAAGGAGCTGACGACCGACCACCGCCTCGGCGTCCGGCGCCCGTGACCTCAACTGCTCCCTGAGAACGGTCCCGCCGACAGGCGGCGGGACCGTTCACTTCGAGGATTCCTACGGCTGCTGACCGAGCCCGTCGACCACCGTGCGGTGCATGACCGCGCTCACACCGAGCAGATCACCCTTCTTCACGTGGCCGGCATCTCGCACCGCGACTTCGCGCTCCCCCAGGAACGCCTTGGTCTTCTTGTCGAAGATGAGCTGTTCCATGGTTCCGGCGTCCTCGCGCCCGATCGCGACTCCGTGCCGCCCGGCCGCGTCCACCGCGTCCTGGACGACGACGACTCCCGGGATCCTCGCGGTGGCCCGGTAGAGCGCGGCAGCCACCTCGGGCGGCATGAGCGATTCGCGCGAGAGGGTACCGACCAGTGCGAACGCGTTCTGCTCCGCGCTCTTGCCGCCGCTGCTCGCCTTGTGGAGCCAGTCGAGCATCTTGGCGGGGTCGGTCGGCAGGGTCTGGAGGTGACGGTAGTTGGTGTTGCTCGCGACACCGGGCGTGTCGCGTTCCAGCTTCGTCTCGCCCTTGCCGGGCAGGTATGACAGCTTCTCCCGGACCAGCCCGCTGCGGGCACCGTCCACCGACTTCCACGCCTGGCGCCGGTGCACCGGGTCGAGCTTCGGCGCGGTACTGCCGTCCGCCGCCATGGAGGCGTACGCCACCTTGCTGTCGACGTACACGTACTGGTCGTCGCGAATCGCCCCCGGCGCCTCCGACTTCTCGGCGGCGAGCGCGATGCCATCGAGGAGTTGCACGACCTGCGTCGGCTCCGCTCTCGTGCCTTCCGCGTCAGGGCTGGTCACCTGCACCCCTGTGAAGGCCACCGCAGCAGCCAGGACAGCGACCGCGGGCACGGCGATTGCCGGGCGCAGCCACCGCGCACGGCCCGCTCGGGGCTCGGTGCCAGTGGCTGCGTCCTCACGGATCTCACGCATCAGATGCTCCTTCAGAACGTGGTGGCGACCCGGGGGGAGCTCCCTCTCGGGGAGCTGGGGAACGTGGTTCATCGGTTTCCCTCCTGAACGGGCCTGGGCTTGACCGCAGTGGTGCGGTCATCTCTTGCCTGTCCGCGCGCGCCGTCCGGTTCCAGGGCGAGCGCGAGTTTCGTGCGGGCCCTCGACAGCCGGGACCTGACCGTTCCCACCGGCACGCCGAGCGCCAGCGCGGCCGCCGCGTAGCCCAGGCCCGCCCAGACGCAGAGGGCCAGCACCTCGCGCTCCGGCGTGCGCAGGGCGTCGAGGGCCGTCCGCACGAGGGTGAGCTGCTCGGCGTCATCGATCCGTCCCACGACCTCGTCCGCGAAGTCCCGCACGCTCTGCTCGCGCGGCAGCCGCGCCAGGGCCGCCGAGTGCCGGCGCGCGGCGCGACGGGTGTTGCGGGTGACGTTGGTCGCGACTCCGAGCAGCCACGGCCGCAGCGATCCGCCTTCCTCCTCCACCGTTCCGCGTAGCCGCCACGCCTCCAGGAAGGTCAGCGAGACGATGTCCTCGGCGAGCGCCCAGTCACCCGTCAGCCGGTACGCGTGGTTGTAGACGGAGCGGGAGCACGTGTCGAACAGTTCTCCGAACGCCTCGTGGTCGCCGGCTCTGATGCGCGGCCTCAGTTGTATGTCCACGCCCCTTGACTGTCCGTACACCGAAGGCCGGTTCCCATGATCTGCGTTCATGAGAGTCAGGTAAGCGTGTCAGTCCCCGCCATCTGCCCGGCCGACAGCCTTGGGCAGCGTCGTTGTGCCTGGTTGGAGCACCTGTTCGGACGAAGGCCGCTTTCACGTGCGGCCGATGCCTGACCACCGGGCGAACAGATCTCGCCGCCTGCGAGGCCGGCCATGCGCGGCTGGGCATGAGGGAGGGCCTTCCGGGCCGGTGCAGATGTCACGATCCACACCGGACCCGGAAGACCCTCATTCGGTCCAGGTCGCCAAACCGAGACCTGCATCACCGTCCACAGCCTTCGTGGACAGGACGCCTAGTACGTCAGTCCGTACCCCACCGGGTACAGCACCTTCGACGGGTCGTCCGCCCGCTGCACCGGCACCGGCAGCTTGCCCTCCGGCCGGACCCGGCCCGCGATCACCCGGGCCGCCGCGCGCAGTTCCACGTCGGTCCAGGAGTACGCGGCCAGGTGCGCCCGGTGCCCCGTGCCCGCCAGCTGCGCGATGTCGTACGGGTTGCGGATGGCGATCGTGATCACCGGGACGCCCGTCGCGGCCAGCGCGCTGACCAGGGTGCGCTGCGAACTGGTCGCCGAGACGTTGTACGTCCCCACCACCACCGCGTCCTTGCCCCGCGCCGCGGCCACCGCCGCGTCGATGGCCGCCTTGCTCGGCGCGGTCCCGGTGGACAGCGCGGTCGCGGCGAAGCCCAGCTCGCCGAACGCCTCGGCCAGCGTCGTCGTCGGCGGGCCCGTGGTGCCCGAGGGGGACGCCGGGTCGGCGCCCACCACCAGCAGGTTCCGGTGCGAGCGGCGCGACAGCGGCAGCAGCCGGCCCTCGTTGGCCAGCAGGGTCGTCGTGTGCTCGGCGATCCGGTCGGCGGCGGCCAGGTGCGCCCGGGTGCCGACCGTACGGTCCACCCCGTGCCCGGAGACGAACGGCTGGTCGAACAGCCCCAGCTTCGTCTTGAGGCGCAGGATGCGCAGGATCGATTCGTCGAGCCGGGCCTCGCTGACCTCGCCGCTCTTCACGGCCGCCAGCAGCGCGTTCCACGAGACGTCCAGGCTCGGCGGGTTCAGCAGCTGGTCCACGCCCGCCTGGAGCGCGAGCACCGGCACCCGCTCGTCCCCGTACTTCGTGCGCACGCCCTGCATGCCGAGCGAGTCGGTGACCACGACCCCGTCGTAGCCCAGCTCCTCGCGCAGGATGCCGGTGAGGATCGGCTTCGAGAGGGTCGCCGGGTCCTCGGCCGGATCGAGCGCGGGCACCACGATGTGCGCGGTCATGATCGAGTCGATGCCCGCCGCGATGGCCGCCCGGAACGGGGGCGCGTCCAGCTCCGCCCACTGCTCCCGGGTGTGGCCGATGACCGGCAGGCCCGTGTGGCTGTCGGTGCTCGTGTCGCCGTGGCCCGGGAAGTGCTTGGCCGTGGAGGCGATCCCGGCGCTCTGGTACCCCTTCACCTGCGCGGCGACCATCCCGGCCACGGACTGCGGGTCCGAGCCGAAGGAGCGGACGCCGATGACCGGGTTGGCCGGGTTCACGTTGACGTCGGCATCCGGCGCGTAGTTCTGGTTGATGCCGATCGCCGCCAGCTCGGCGCCCGCGATCTGCCCGGCCCTGCGGGCGTCGGAGCGCGAACCGCCCGCGCCCAGCGCCATCGCGCCCGGCATCAGCGTGGCCGGCTCGCCGACGCGGCAGACGATGCCGTGCTCCTGGTCGGTGGAGATCAGCAGCGGGATGCGGGACGGGCCCGCGAGGCCCGCGCGCTGGATGCCGTTGGAGAGCTCGGCGATCTGGTGCGGGTCGCGGGTGTTGTGGGCCCAGGCGAAGTAGATGATCCCGCCGACGTGGTACTTGGCGATCATCTCGGCGGCCGTACGCACCCCGATCTCGGCGAGGTTGGCGTCGATGTCGGCCTGGTCCGGGTCGGTGGCCGAGTGCCCGTAGACCCGCATGACGAAGAGCTGGCCGACCTTCTCCTCCAGGCTCATCCCGGAGATGAGCCGCTTCAGCCGCCGGGTCGTGGCGGCGGAGGTGTGACTGCTGTGTGCGGCGCCGGTGCCCTGGGAGGCGGCGGCCCCCGGGGCGGTCGCCATGCCGGCTGCCGCCGCGACGGCGGTGGCGGCGGTGGCGGTGAGGAGGGTGCGTCTGGAGGTGCGGTGGTGCACGTGAGCTCCTTCGGCCGTTCTCGGTGACGAGGGGGTGAAAGAAACTTCCAAGGAGCACGGATATCCAGAAAATAACTTCCGGTCAAGGGTGCGGGCCGTTTTTGAGCGCGTCCCTTCCGGTCGTTGGGTCTCGTTGTGCGCCGCCGCCCGCCCCGGGCTACTGCTTCGGCGCGCCCAGCCGCAGCAGATGCTCGCGCCCCGCGCCCAGCAGCCCCGGCAGCTCCGCCGCCCCCGGGTACCACCGCTTCTCGTACTCCCAGCACACCCAGCCGTCCGGGTCCACGGTGTCCAGGCACGCCCGCAGCGGCAGCACCCCCGCGCCCAGGGCCAGCGGCGTGGTGTCGTCGGTCGAGGCGATGTCCTTCACCTGTACGTAGCCGAGGTGCGGGGCCAGCACCGCGTGGCTGGCCACCGGCTCCTCGCCCGCCAGCCAGGTGTGCATGACGTCCCACAGCGCGCCGACGCTCTTGTGCCCCACCTTCCCCACCACCCGGGCCACATCGACCCCCGCCCGGTGTGAGTCGTGGGTCTCCAGCAGGATGCTCACGCCCAGGTCGGCGGCGTACGGAGCGGCCGCCCCGAGCCTGCGCGCGGCGGCCGCGTCCGCCTCCTCCGGGTCCCCGTCACCGGCGCCGGGGAACACCCGGACGTACGACGCGCCCAGGTCCCGGGCCAGTTCGGTCAGCGCGGCCAGCTCGTCCAGGACCGGCTGGTCGTACCCCTCGGCGGCGACCTTCGCGTACCCGGCCACGGTCAGGATCTCGACCCCGCCGCGCTCGAACTCCGCGCGCACGGCGGACCGTTCGGCCTGCCCGAGTCCGAGGTGCACCGGCTCTTCGGGGTGGGCGCGCAGTTCGACCCCCTGGTAGCCGTTGCCGGCGGCCAGCCGGACGACCTCGGGCATGGGCAGCCCCGGCACCCCGAGGGTGGAGAAAGCGAGCTTCACGTGCGTGTTCCTTCCGTCGTTCCACGAGGGCGGGCGCCCTCACGTGTACCCAGCCCCCGGCCCGGACTCACCCCCGGGGTGCCGCCGTCGAGCCGCGCACCATCAGCTCGGCCGGGATCAGCGCGATGCCGCCCGGCGGCGGGTCCTCCTTGCCCAAGGCCAGCCGGCCCGCCCGCGCCCCGGCCTCGAAGAGCGGCAGCCGTACGGTCGTCAGGGCCGGGACCACGTCCACGGAGAACGGCAGGTCGTCGAAGCCGGCGACCGAGATGTCCTCGGGGATACGCAGCCCCCGGTCGCGGACCGCCGCCGCCGCGCCGAGCGCCACGGTGTCGTTCGCGGCGACGACGGCGGTGATCTCCGGTTCGCGGCGCAGGAGTTCGACGGTGGCGTCGTAGCCGGAGCCCCGGGCGTACGAGCCGTGGACGGTCAGCCGGTCCTCGTCCCCGGCCGCCCCCGCCGCCCGCATCGCCTCCCGGTGGCCGGCCAGGCGGTGGCGGGTGGTGGTCCGTTCCAGCGGGCCCGCGACATAGCCGATCCGGCGGTGGCCCAGCGAGAGCAGGTGACTCGTCAGGCGCCGGGCGCCGCCCTGGTTGTCGAAGGCCAGCGCGGCCACCACGGACGCCCCGTCCGGCAGCGGGGGCCGTCCGCAGAGCACGACCCGGGTCCCCGCCTCCGCGAGCTTGGCGAGCTTCGCGGCCATCGCCGTCTGGTGCTCCGGGTCCTCCACCGCGCCCCCGGTGAGGATGACGGCGGCGGCGCGCTGGCGCTGGAGCAGGGTGAGGTAGGTCAGCTCGCGGGCGGGGGAGCCGCCGGTGTTGCAGACGACCGCCAGTTTCTCGCCGCCCGCCCGGCCGGACCCGTCGCCGGGCCCGCCGATCTCGTTCTGCGCGGCGCCCGCCATGATCCCGAAGAACGGGTCGGCGATGTCGTTGACGAGGACGCCGACCAGGTCCGAGGTGGCCGCCGCCAGGGCGCTGGCCTGCCCGTTCAGCACGTAGTCCAGGTCGTCCACCGCGCGCAGGACCCGTTCCCGGGTGGACGCCGCCACCGGGTAATTGCCGTTCAGCACACGGGAGACGGTGGCCGGGGACACCCGGGCGCGGGCCGCCACGTCCGCCAGGGTGACTGTCATCGCTTTCCTCCGTGGCCGGTGACCGATTGACGGGCCCCCTCTTGTCCGGGCCGCTGTCGGCAGGCTAGCGTCATCCCGCATAGAAAGCGCTTGCTACGGCTGTACGGAGGGAATTTTCGTGACACGCAGGACAGTGCGCATCGCCATGAACGGCGTGACGGGACGCATGGGATACCGGCAGCACCTGGTGCGCTCGATCCTCGCGATCCGCGAGCAGGGCGGCCTCGACCTCGGCGACGGCGACGTGCTGTGGCCCGAACCGATCCTCGTCGGCCGCCGCGCCCACGCCCTGGAGGAGCTGGCCGCCCGCCACGGTCTGACCGAGTGGTCGACCGACCTGGACGCGGTCCTCGCGGACGACACCGTCGACATCTACTTCGACGCCCAGGTCACCCAGGCCCGCGTCGAGGCGATCAAGAAGGCCGTCGCCGCCGGCAAGCACATCTACACCGAGAAGCCCACGGCCACGGACGTCGAGGGCGCGCTCGACCTGGCCCGCCTGGCCCAGGAGGCCGGCATCAAGCACGGCGTCGTCCAGGACAAGATCTTCCTGCCGGGCCTGCTGAAGCTGAAGCGCCTCATCGACGGCGGCTTCTTCGGCGAGATCCTGTCCGTGCGCGGCGAGTTCGGCTACTGGGTCTTCGAGGGCGACTGGCAGGAAGCCCAGCGCCCCTCCTGGAACTACCGCGCGGAGGACGGCGGCGGCATCGTCGTGGACATGTTCCCGCACTGGGAGTACGTGCTCCACGAGCTGTTCGGCCGGGTCACCACGGTCCAGGCGCACGTCCAGACCCACATCCCGGAGCGCCGGGACGAGCGCGGCGAGCCGTACGCGGCGACCGCCGACGACGCCGCCTACGGCATCTTCCAGCTGGAGGGCGGCGCCGTCGCCCAGATCAACTCCTCCTGGGCGGTCCGGGTCAACCGCGACGAGCTGGTCGAGTTCCAGGTGGACGGCACCCACGGCTCCGCCGTCGCGGGCCTGCGCAACTGCCGCGTCCAGCACCGCTCGGCCACCCCGAAGCCGGTCTGGAACCCGGACCTGCCGGTCACCGAGTCCTTCCGCGACCAGTGGCAGGAGGTCCCGGACAACGCGGTGTTCGACAACGGCTTCAAGGCCCAGTGGGAGCTGTTCCTCCGCCACATCGTGCTGGACGAGCCCTACACCTGGGACCTGATGGCGGGCGCCCGCGGCGTGCAGCTCGCGGAGCTGGGCCTGAAGTCCCACGCGGAGGGCCGCCGCCTGGACGTCCCGGAGCTCTCGCTGTGACCAGCCGCCCCCCTCTCCGCCCCGAGGAGCCGTCACCGTGACCATCCATCTCCCGCAGGGCCCCTACGAACCCCGGGCCACCCCGCTCGACCTCGCCCCCACGGGGACGCCGCTCGCCTCCCGTACGGTCTTCTCCGCCGCGCACGTGGTGGCCGACCCGTACGCCGACGTCACGCCGGACTCCCCGGCCGCCGTCGACTGGGACGCCACCCTCGCCTTCCGCCGCCACCTCTGGTCGCACGGCCTGGGCGTGGCCGAGGCCATGGACACCGCGCAGCGCGGCATGGGCCTGGACTGGGCGGGCGCCGAGGAGCTGATCCGCCGCTCGGCCGCCGAGGCCAAGGCGGTCGGCGGCCGCATCGCCTGCGGCGTCGGCACGGACCAGCTGCCGCCGGGCCCGGCGACGCTCGCCGAGGTGCGTTCCGCGTACGAGGAACAGCTCGCCGTCGTCGAGGAGAGCGGCGCCCAGGCCATCCTGATGGCCTCCCGGGCGCTCGCCGCCGCCGCGAAGGGCCCCCAGGACTACCTGGACACGTACGCCCATCTGCTGCGCCAGGCCACCGAACCGGTCGTCCTGCACTGGCTGGGCCCGATGTTCGACCCGGCGCTGGAGGGCTACTGGGGCTCCACCGACCTGGACCTGGCCACCGACACCTTCCTCCAGGTCATCGCGGAACACCCGGACAAGGTCGACGGCATCAAGATGTCGCTGCTCGACGCGGACCGCGAGATCGACGTGCGCCGCCGGCTGCCGAGCGGCGTCCGCTGCTACACCGGCGACGACTTCAACTACCCGGAGCTGATCGCGGGCGACGACCGGGGCTTCAGCCACGCGCTGCTCGGCATCTTCGACCCGCTGGGCCCGCTGGCCGCGCACGCGGTACGGGTGCTGGACACGGGCGACACGAAGGGCTTCCGCGAACTGCTCGACCCCACGGTCGAGTTGTCCCGGCACCTCTTCCAGGCGCCGACGCGCTTCTACAAGACGGGCGTGGTGTTCCTGGCCTGGCTGGCCGGCCACCAGGACCACTTCACGATGGTGGGCGGCCTCCAGTCGGCCCGCTCGCTCCCGCACCTGGCGAAGGCGTACGAACTCGCCGACCGGCTCGGCCTGTTCCCGGACCCGGAGCTCGCGGAGTCGAGGATGCGCGCGCTGCTGACCGTGCAGGGAGGCACCCGATGAGCGACGGCCGTCTCTCCATCAACCAGGAGACCATCAAGCAGTGGTCGCTGCCGGAGCTGGCCGAGGGCTGCGCGAAGGCGGGCATCGACAAGGTCGGCCTCTGGCGGGCCCCGGTGCAGGCGTACGGGGTCGAGGCGACGGCCCGGTTGCTGTCCGACCACGGCCTGACCGTCACCAGCCTGTGCCGGGGCGGCTTCCTCACCGCCCCGGACCCGGCCGGGCGCGCCCGCGCCCTGGACGACAACCGCGCCGCCCTCGACGAGGCGGCGGGCGTGGGCACGGACACCCTGGTCCTCGTCTCGGGCGGCCTCCCGGAGGGCAGCAAGGACCTGTACGGCGCCCGCGAACGCATCGCGGACGCCCTGGCCGAGCTGGCCCCGTACGCCGCCGAACGCGGGGTGCGCCTGGCCATCGAGCCCCTGCACCCCATGTTCGCCTCGGACCGCTGCGTGGTCTCGACCCTCTCCCAGGCCCTGGACCTCGCCGAGCGCTTCCCGGCCGACCGGGTGGGCGTGGTCGTGGACACGTACCACCTCTGGTGGGACGACCAGGCCCCCGCCCAGATCGCGCGGGCCGGCGCGACGGGCCGCATCCACTCCTTCCAGCTCGCGGACTGGATCACCCCGCTCCCGGCGGGCGTCCTGCTCGGCCGGGGCCAACTCGGCGACGGCAGCGTCGACTTCCGCTTCTTCCGCGAGGCGGTGGAGGCCACGGGCTTCGACGGCCCGGTCGAGGTGGAGATCTTCAACGAGGCGCTGTGGGCGCGCGACGGCGCGGAGGTCCTGGCGGAGGTGGCGTCCCGCTACGCGGAACACGCCTGCTGAACCCGGTCCGCCCCGGGGCCCGCCTGTGCGGTGCGGGTCCCGGGAATGCACCGCAGAGGTTTACGGAAGCATCTCGCCCTTGTCGAAGTCTTCGACAAGGGCCGAGGTGAAGACGGTGGCGGCCAGCCATCCGTCCTTGTCCGGTCCACTCACCGGAAGGATCAGGCGTTTACGCTCGAACGCCCCCTGTGCGCGCGAGCCGCTGACCAGGGCCACGACCCATACGCCTTCGGCATCCTCGTGGAAGCTGATCTCCCGCAGGGAGAGCCCGCCCTCATCCGGGCCGCCGGCCAGCTGCGCTTCCACCTCGCCTTTGAACTCGCCGAGGTAGTCCGAATAGGCGGTCAGCATGTCGTTCTTTCCGGTCTCAGCAGCCACAGTCGCAACAGTAGGCCGTGATGACGCCGACAGGGCGATGGTCTTTCGAACGGGAGTCGACGCGCTCCGCGAAGACAACCTTCATACCGCCGGCGTTGACGTTACGGAAGGTGCGACTTTGCGGCTTGCAAGTAACCTTGCTCCCTTGGGGCTTGCAGGTTCCATGGTCGAGCGTCGAATCGATGTCCAGCTTCATGTTCGACCCAAAAGTCGCATACACCCGCCAATCGATCGGGTGGGGATTTGGAGCGGCTTCAACTGGGAGAGCCACTGTCGCTGAGGCGAAGAAGGCTACGGCTGCCACGGCGATTGTCCTGGGCACGTAAGAGATGCCGCGCATCAATCCCCTCTTTCTTTGATTCCTCCTTCTTTCTGGGAGGCGCATGCGCTTTCGCAAATAGGCTGTAGCGGATCAAGGGTATTCGCCGGTGCGCCGGGTATGCGGCTCGCTGCGTAGATTCCTGGATTCCTGCATGAGAGCTGTGGCGAGGGCAGGGATACGGCGTAGTCGCGTGACGCCCGCTTCGTGCCGGGCAGTCGGCTGAGCGGCGCTGCTCTCGGAACATGACAGGCAGGACCAACCGCCCCTGCTCGGTGACCTGCGCCTCCAGGTTGGCCGAGGCTCCACGTGGCGCTCTCTGCAGAGGTTTCTCTGCAGAGAGTCCTGTGCAGAGGAACCTCTGCTATTTAGGCTGGTGACATGTCCGACGAACTCGAAAGCACGTCGCAGCCCGCCAAACCCACTCGGCGCCTCGACGCGCGCAGCCTGCGGGGGCTGGCCCATCCACTGCGGATGAGCATCTACGAACTGCTCGGCCTGGACGGGCCTGCTACCGCCACCAGGCTGGCCGAACGCCTCGGGGAGAACACCGGCACCATCAGTTGGCACTTGCGCCACCTCGCCGAGCACGGCTTCATCGTGGAGGAAACCGGGCGGGGCACGAAACGCGAGCGTTGGTGGAGGCAGGTCGATGTCTCGAACGAGCTGAACACCGCCGATTTCCGCGACGATCCCGACACTCGGGGGACGCTGTCGGTCTATGTGCACGAACTGCTGCAGCAGCACTTCAGCCGGGTCGTGAACTACATCGGCGAGGACTGGGACGACAGGTGGCGGAGCGCCGGCACTGTCTCGGACTGGAGTGACCTGCGGATGACTCCGAAGCAGTTGGAGGCACTCAACGCGGAGCTGATGGCTGTCATCGCGCGCCATTCCCCCGCTCCGGACGTCGAACCCGCTCCGGACGCGCTCCCTGTCGTCGTGCAGCTCCAGTCCTTCCCCCGCAAGGAGCGTGGCTCCGCATGAGCTGCGGCATACGCGGTGGCCTCCTGCGTCGGCACCGCGATTTCCGCCTGCTGTGGTGCGGCGAGACCGCCGGCAAGTTCGGTGCGTCCGTCACCGGGGTGGCGATGCCGCTGGTCGCCGTCTCCACCTTGCACGCCAGCACGTTCGAGGTCGGCCTGCTGAGCGCCGCAGCCTGGGCCCCTTGGCTGATCATCGGTCTCCCGGTCGGTGTCTGGGTGGACCGGCTGCGCCGCAGACCGATCATGCTGGCCGCCGCCGCGGTCTCCCTCGTACTCTTCGCCGGCGTCCCGGTCGCCGCATGGTCCGGCCGGCTGAGTATCGGACTCCTCCTGGCCGTCGCCCTGCTGACGGGCACGGCAGCGGTGTTCTTCCAGACCGCCTACACCGCCTATCTCCCCAGCATTCTGGAACCTGATGACCAGCCCGAGGGCAACGCCAAACTGCACGGCAGCGCCTCTGCCGCGCAAATTGCCGGGCTCGGCTCCGGCGGTCTGATCGCGCAGCTGGCAGGTGCGGTGAACGGGATGTTCGCCCACGCCGCCACCTTCTTCGTCTCCCTCCTGTGTCTCGCAGCCATCCGGCATCGCGAACCACGCGTTATCAGAACCGAGGATCGCCCCACTTCACTGGTCAGTGAAGTCCGCGAAGGGATGCGGCTGATCGCCTACGACCCCTGGTTCCGCACGTTCACGCTCTTCGGAGCCGCCTCGAACCTGGCTCTTATGGGGTACCAGTCGATCCAGGTGGCATTTCTGGTTCGGAGCGTCGGCCTGGCCCCGGGGACGGTCGGCGTACTCATCGCGGCGACCAGTGCCGGAGGTGTAGCCGGGGCATTCGCCGCACGCCGGGTCGCTCACCGGATCGGCACGGCCCGCGCGACACTGCTGTTCGAACTGGGACTTCCCACACTCGGTCTGCTCATCCCGCTGACCATCGGCGGAGCCGGGATCCTGCTCTTTGTGGCAGGTGGCTTCAGCGTCGTCGCCGGCGTGGTCGCCGGCAACATCATCAAGGCGAGCTTCCAGCAGCGCTACTGCTCGCCCGATCTCCTCGGTCGCCTCACCGCGAGCACCGCATTCCTCAGCTACGGAACGATCCCCATCGGAGCACTGCTCGGCGGTGCACTCGGAACCGCACTCGGCCTCCGCACCGCCATGGCCATCACGACGGCGGGGGTCCCGCTCGCCGCACTGGTCCTGCTCTTCTCCCCGATCCGGCGATCCCGGGACCTGCCGATGTCCCGCCTCGCCGCGAGTAACTCCAAGCTGCCGCTGGACTCTGATGGCGAGCCGGTCCCATCCCGTCATTGATCAGGATCGCGCCGGGCACTCCCTCTCCCGCCGACTTCCGGAAAGCGGATCACCATCTCCGCGAAGCGCCCGGCCGGACTTCTGGCAGCCGTCGTCGGCTGCCGCTCATCCGAGTCGGCGGCCCTTGACCGCGGTGACGAAGGAGGCCCAGCCGTCGGCGGAGAACACGATGGCGGGCCCGGTAACGGCCTTGCTGTCGCGGACGGGGACGGAGGCGTGGCCGCGCGCGGCTTCGAGGCAGTCTCCGTTGTTGCCACCGCTGTAGCTGGACTTGAACCATCCGGACAAGGAACGGGAGTCAGCGTAGGGGCGGTTGTGGCTGTGCATTTTCGTGCTCCTCTGCGATGGCCCGGATGAGATCGATCGAAGCCCGTTGGGGCGCCGCGTCACCCAGGGCGAGAGTGTAGGACTCCTGGCAGGCGGCCACCAACGCCGGATCATCCATCAGATTGCCCGTCTGAAGTCCCTCTACATAAGCGAGGGGAGGGCCGTCATCGAAGTCGAGCATGTAGAGCGCGCTCTCCATGAGCGCGTGGGCCCCTACAGCAAAGGGCAGCACGTGCAGACGCAGCCGTCCGGAGGCCGCCATGTCCGCGATCTTCCGCAATTGCTCCGCCATGATCTGCGGGCCACCGACACGCCGTCGGAGAGCCGCTTCGTCGAGAAGTGCCCAGACCACCGGACGCGCCGACTCCGCGAGCATCCGGCCGCGCTCCAGGCGGTTGACGACGAACGTGTCAATCTCGTCCGGCTGGTAGTTGGTTCTGTACGCCTCGAAGACGGCACGGGCGTACGGGCCGGTCTGGAGGAGCCCGGGGATGAGCGACAACCCGTACAGGCGCACCTCGGTGGCCTGCCGCTCCAGCTCGGCCACGTGCGCGAAGTACTGGACGAACTTCGAGTCCAGGTCCTCAAGCCACCGCACGAAGAACCCGCCCGTGTCCAACGCCCGGTCGATCCTCGCCGCGTCCTCCGGGCCCGGCAGCCGCCGGCCCGCCTCCCAGTGGCTGATCAGCGTGGGCGAGCAGACCACCATCTCGCTCAGCGCCTCCTGAGTCAGGTTCGCCGCGACGCGTTGCAGCCGCAGCTCCGCGCCGTACTTCTGCCGTGGTGAACGCGGCACCCGCCTCATATCCATGCGGCTCAACTCCTCGTCTTGACGTGCCCGCTGTCATCCCCGACCCCCTGGCAGCGTAGCGACGCGTAACCCCACTCTGTGATGGGTTCGCTACAGAACGCAGGCCCCCGGAAGGAAGCAGGCAGACGTGAAGGAAAACGAGGCGCAGACGATCAGGCTGCTGCCCTGGGAGAGCCAGGGCGGCAAGCCCTGTTACGTCCTCGGGGACGGCAACGGCTACGTCTCGCGGCTGGCCGACAACATCGAGAGCGTCCAACTCGGCATGGCCGACGAACTGCTGGGCCACGCGGCCGACCTCCTGGCCGACCAGAAGGTGACGGGCCCGGAACTCCACTTCCTGGCGAGCCGCCTGACCGAGTCCCTGCGGGACGTACGGCGCGTCGCGGAGAGCAGGGGCTCGCGCATGACGGGGGCGGCGGCGCGCTCAGCGGACGGCTGAGCCGGCCACCTGCTCGTACGCCTCACGGGCGCCCTCCACCTCCGGGAGATGCGCGGCGGCCCAGGCGCAGCAGGCGGCCATGGGGGCGAGGAGCGATCGGCCGAGCGGGGAGAGCGCGTAGTCGACGCGGGGCGGGATGCCGTCGCCGACGGTACGGGTGACCAGGCCGTCCCGTTCCATGGAGCGGAGGGTCTCGGTGAGGACCTTCGGGGTGATGCCGCGCAGGGGGGCCGCCAGCTCGGAGAAGCGGCGGGGGCCGTCCTCCAGGCACCGGACGATCTTCGCCGTCCACTTGCCGCCCAGCCGGAACGGCGATTCGGTGTGGTCGCAGGCGGTGAACATCTCGGCGTCAAGGGGTTGGCTCACGCCGTCGAGCGTACGTAACTATCGTTGCGGAAACCATGGGGTGCCGGTCTAGCGTCGCGGCAACGGCCCACGGAGGACGCGGGCCCTGGCCAAGGGGGCGACCCATGAGCAGGATCGTTGTGTTCGGAGCCGGTGGACGCGCGGGGCGGCGGGCGGTCGCGGAGGCCGTGGAGCGGGGGCACCGGGTCACGGCCGTGGTGCGGGACCCCGCCGCGTATGCGGGGCTCGGCGGACCCGGGGTGGACGTGGTCGCCGGGGACGTGACCGACGCGGAGAGCGTGGCGGCCGTGGCGGAGGGGCATGACGCGGCGATCGGGGCGGCGGCGCCGAGGGACATGCCGTCCGCCGAGTTCTTCGTGAGCGCGGCCCACGCGCTGCTGGGCGGGCTGGAGCGGGCGGGCGTGCCCCGGCTGGTGCTGGTCGGGATCGGCACGACGTTGGAGGCGGCGCCGGGCGTGATGCTCCACGACACCCCCGGATTCCCGGAGGACGCCCGGACCTTCTCGCTCGGCCACGCGGCGGAACTGGACGTGCTGCGCGCCGCCGAGACCCCCGTCGACTGGGTGGTGCTCGCCCCGCCGGCGGTCTTCCTGGACGACGAGGCCGACCGCACCGGCCGCTACCGGACGGGCGGCAACGCATTGTTGCCGGACGCCGACTTCCTCTCCTACGCGGACCTGGCGGTCGCGCTCGTCGACGAGATCGAGACCCCGAAGCACAGCCGTACGCTGACCGCGGTGGCCTCCTGACCGCGCCGCGAGGTCAGGTGTAGTGGTACCGGGCTTGCACGATGACGAGTTCCGACTCGGTTGCTCTGTAGACCAGCCGGTGCTCGTCATCGATGCGCCTTGACCAGTAGCCGCTCAGGTCGCCACGCAGAGGTTCGGGTTTCCCGATGCCGTCGAAGGGATCGCGCAGAGCTTCGGTGATGAGCCTGTTGATGCGACGTGTCATGCGACGGTCGCTCTCCGACCAGAAGGTGTAGTCGTCCCAACCGCGCGTGGTGAACGCGAGCTTCACGCGTGGTCCTCGCTGTCGTCGGGCACATCCGCCAGTTCGTGGTACTCCGTCCCGCCCGTCTCGGCTTCCGCGATGGAGTCGAGAAGCCGGCGCGCGTTGGCGGGGGAGCGCAGCAAGTAGATCGTCTCCTGCCAGGAGCTGAAGTCCTCTTCGGACATGAGGACCGCGTTGCCCTTGCGTGAGGTGATGTGCACGGGGGCGTGGTCCGCGTTGACCTGCTCGATCAGCGGGAACAGGTGCTTCCGGGCTTCACTGGCCGTTATCGACATCGCGGACCTCTTTCACTGCACCCTAACTGGTACCGCTTATGGTACCAGTAGAACGCCTGTCGTGCGGGGACCGCGCTGTCGCACCCGCCCGATACCGTCGCCCCATGGCCACCACCACGCCCCACACCCCCAACCTGGCCGTCCTCGAAGGCGTCCTCGAACGGATCACGTACTCCAACGAGGAGAACGGCTACACCGTCGCCCGCGTCGACACCGGGCGCGGGGCCAACGACCTGCTCACCGTCGTCGGGGCGCTGCTCGGGGCGCAGCCCGGGGAGTCCTTGCGGATGGAGGGGCGTTGGGGGTCCCACTCGCAGTACGGCAAGCAGTTCCACGTGGAGAACTACCGGACCGTCCTCCCCGCCACGATCCAGGGCATCCGCCGCTACCTCGGCTCCGGGCTGATCAAGGGCATCGGGCCGGTCATGGCGGACCGGATCACCACCCACTTCGGGGTCGACACCCTCGACATCATCGAGCGGGAGCCCAAGCGGCTCATCGAGGTTCCCGGGCTCGGCCCCAAGCGGACGAAGATGATCGCCGCCGCCTGGGAGGAGCAGAAGGCGATCAAGGAGGTCATGGTCTTCCTCCAGGGCGTCGGCGTCTCGACGTCCATCGCCGTGCGGATCTACAAGAAGTACGAGGACGCCTCGATCTCCGTCGTGAGGAACCAGCCCTACCGGCTGGCCGCCGACGTCTGGGGCATCGGCTTCCTGACCGCCGACAGGATCGCCCAGGCCGTGGGCATCCCGCACGACAGCCCGGAACGCGTCAAGGCGGGCTTGCAGTACGCGCTGTCGCAGTCCACCGACCAGGGCCACTGCTTCCTGCCCGAGGAGCGGCTGATCGCGGACGGGGTGAAGTTGCTCCAGGTGGACACCGGGCTCGTCATCGAGTGCCTGGCGGAGCTGGCCGAGGAGCCGGAGGGCGTCGTACGGGAGAAGGTGCCGTCGCCCGAGGGCGGCGAGCCGGTCACGGCGGTGTATCTGGTGCCGTTCCACCGGGCGGAGATCTCGCTCGCCGCCCAGGTGCGACGGCTGCTGCGGACGCCGGAGGAACGGATGCCCGCCTTCGCGGACGTGGACTGGGACAAGGCACTGAAGTGGCTCGCGGGCCGGACCGGGGCCACGCTGGCGCCCGAGCAGGAGGACGCCGTGCGGCTCGCGCTGACCCGGAAGGTCGCCGTGCTCACCGGCGGCCCCGGCTGCGGCAAGTCGTTCACGGTCCGGTCCATCGTGGAGCTGGCCCGGGCCAAGAAGGCGAAAGTGGTGCTGGCCGCGCCGACCGGGCGGGCCGCCAAGCGGCTGTCCGAGCTGACCGGGGCCGAAGCCTCCACCGTGCACCGGCTGCTGGAACTGAAGCCGGGGGGCGACGCGGCGTACGACAAGGACCGCCCGCTCGACGCCGATCTGGTCGTCGTGGACGAGGCGTCGATGCTCGACCTGCTGCTCGCCAACAAGCTGGTGAAGGCCGTGGCACCGGGTGCCCACCTGTTGCTCGTCGGCGATGTGGACCAGCTGCCCTCGGTGGGGGCGGGGGAGGTGCTGCGGGACCTCCTCGCCGAGGGCGGCCCGGTGCCGGCGGTCCGGCTGACCACGATTTTCCGCCAGGCCCAGCAGTCGGGCGTCGTCACCAACGCGCACCGCATCAATTCCGGCGTACTGCCCCTCACTCAGGGGCTCAGCGACTTCTTCCTCTTCGTGGAGGACGAGACGGAGGACGCCGGGGTGCTCGCGGTGGACGTCGCGGCCCGGCGTATTCCGGCCAAGTTCGGGCTCAACCCGCGCCGGGACGTGCAGGTGCTCGCCCCCATGCACCGGGGCCCGGCCGGGGCCGGGCATCTCAACGGTCTGCTCCAGCAGGCGATCACCCCGGGCCGGCCGGGCGTGCCCGAGAAGCGGTTCGGCGGCCGGGTCTTCCGCGTCGGGGACAAGGTCACTCAGATCCGTAACAACTATGACAAGGGGGAGAACGGGGTCTTCAACGGCACGGTGGGCGTCGTCACCGGCCTTGACCTGGACGAACAGCGGCTGACGGTCCTGACCGACGAGGACGAGGAGATCGGCTACGACTTCGACGAGCTGGACGAGCTGGCCCACGCGTACGCCATGACGATCCACCGTTCGCAGGGCAGCGAGTACCCCGCCGTCGTCATTCCGGTGACGAAGAGCGCCTGGATGATGCTCCAGCGGAACCTGCTCTACACCGCCGTGACCCGGGCCAAGAAGCTCGTCGTCCTGGTCGGCTCACGGCAGGCGATCGGCCAGGCGGTCCGCACGGTTTCCGCAGGCAGGCGCTGTACGGCGCTGGATCACCGGCTCCGCGGAGGCGGCGACGGAGGATCGTCGGTAAAAATGATCGATCAAAACGGTGGGAAACATCACGGAGGTCTTCCGGAACCGCAGTCAAGGGGGCAGGATGGCTAAGTTCGCGGCACTCAGTGCCGCGAGTAGGTCCAATGGACGACCCCGAGTGCACTCTCCTGAGCCAAATGGGGGAGGGTGGAGACAGTCAGGGAACCTCGAAGAAGAGGCACTACGTCGGTGAGGGATGACGTGAGCGAGCACACCAACAACGCTGTGGTACTGCGGTACGGCGATGGCGAGTACACCTACCCGGTGATCGACAGCACCGTCGGCGACAAGGGCTTCGACATCGGGAAGCTCCGGGCGAACACCGGCCTGGTGACGCTGGACAGCGGATACGGCAACACCGCTGCCTATAAATCGGCCATCACCTACCTCGACGGCGAGCAGGGCATCCTGCGCTACCGCGGCTACCCGATCGAGCAGCTCGCGGAGCGTTCGACCTTCCTCGAGGTCGCGTACACGCTGATCAACGGTGAGCTCCCCAAGGTCGACGAGCTGTCGACCTTCAAGAACGAGATCACCCAGCACACGCTGCTGCACGAGGACGTCAAGCGGTTCTTCGACGGCTTCCCGCGCGACGCCCACCCGATGGCCATGCTGTCCTCGGTCGTCAGCGCGCTGTCCACGTTCTACCAGGACAGCCACAACCCGTTCGACGAGGAGCAGCGCCACCTCTCGACCATCCGGCTGCTCGCCAAGCTCCCGACCATCGCCGCGTACGCGTACAAGAAGTCGATCGGTCACCCGTTCGTCTACCCGCGCAACGACCTCGGCTACGTCGAGAACTTCCTGCGCATGACCTTCTCGGTGCCGGCCCAGGAGTACGAGCTGGACCCGGTCGTCGTCTCGGCGCTCGACAAGCTGCTCATCCTGCACGCGGACCACGAGCAGAACTGCTCGACCTCCACCGTGCGCCTGGTCGGCTCCTCGCAGGCGAACATGTTCGCCTCGATCTCCGCCGGCATCTCGGCGCTGTGGGGCCCCCTGCACGGCGGCGCCAACCAGTCCGTGCTGGAGATGCTGGAAGGCATCCAGGCCAACGGCGGCGACGTCGACTCCTTCATCCGCAAGGTGAAGAACAAGGAGGACGGCGTCCGCCTGATGGGCTTCGGCCACCGGGTGTACAAGTCCTTCGACCCGCGCGCCAAGATCATCAAGGCCGCCGCGCACGATGTGCTCTCCGCCCTCGGCAAGTCCGACGAGCTGCTCGACATCGCGCTCAAGCTGGAGGAGCACGCGCTCTCCGACGAGTACTTCGTCTCGCGCAACCTCTACCCGAACGTGGACTTCTACACGGGCCTCATCTACCGCGCGATGGGCTTCCCGACCGAGATGTTCACCGTGCTCTTCGCGCTCGGCCGGCTCCCCGGCTGGATCGCCCAGTGGCACGAGATGATCAAGGAGCCCGGCTCCCGCATCGGCCGCCCGCGCCAGATCTACACCGGCGAGGTCCTGCGCGACTTCGTCCCGGTCGAGGGCCGCTGAACGCCCCCTCCCGCATCACCCGGCCCTGACTGACGCCGGATCCCCGCGCCCCTGTCTGCCGCGTCCTCGCCCCGAGCGACGCGGCGGGCGGGGGCGTGTGGCGTTCCGGGGGGGCGTACGGGAGGGGGCGTACAGGAGCTGGCTGGGTGCGTACGCCGGCGTGTGCGCCGGTCCGGGAGCGCTCCCGCGCAAGAGAGAAGCGCCTCGCCATCGATCCCCCCACGGGCCGACGGCGAGGCGCTTCCCATGTCCCGGAGCGGATTCCCCCCACGGGATCCGGCCGGGCGTTCAGTGGGAGCCGTAGCTCCTGGGCTGTGCCTCGGTACTGCTTGTCCTGCTCACCGCGCTGTGGTCTGCCGGGGTACGTACCGACGGGAGGGCCGCTCAAAGCTCCCCGGTGTACGTGCCCCGGCCCACTCTTGCCCGGAGCATCCCCCAAGATGCTCCGCAGGACGTCCCCCAAGACATCCTTGGCATCGCACTCTAAGACTTACGAACCCATCGAATGGTTACCCTGAAACCGATGTGATCTGGATCTCATTGTGGATATTACGTGAAGGAGCGCAGGCGCAGGCTGTTCGTCACGACGAAGACCGATGAGAAGGCCATCGCCGCTCCGGCAATCATAGGGTTGAGCAGCCCAAATGCCGCAAGGGGTAGGGCGGCCACGTTGTAGCCGAATGCCCAGAAGAGGTTGCCCCTGATGGTGGTGAGGGTGCGCCGGGAGAGGCGGATGGCGTCTGCTGTCACCTTGAGATCTCCACGAACCAGGGTCAGGTCGCTCGCCTCGATGGCCGCGTCGGTGCCCGTGCCCATGGCCAGGCCCAGGTCGGCCTGGGCCAGCGCGGCGGCGTCGTTGACCCCGTCGCCGACCATGGCGACGACCCGTCCCCGCTCCTGGAGACCCCGGATGACGTGCGCCTTCTCCTCCGGCAGCACCTCGGCGCGGACCTCCTCGATCCCGGCTTCCCGGGCCACGGACTCCGCCACGGAGCGGTTGTCGCCGGTCAGCAGGATCGGTGTGAGGCCGAGATTCCGGAGCGCTGCGACGGCCTCCGCACTGGTGTCCTTGATCGCGTCGGCGACTTCCAGGACCGCGCGCGCCTCGCCGTCCCAGCCGACCGCGATGGCCGTACGCCCTTGAGCGGCGGCGTCCGCGACGGCGGCGGCCAGGGCGTCGGGGAGGGTGAATCCGGCCTCGGTGAGCAGCCGGGGGCGCCCGACGAGGACGGTGTGACCCTCAACCACGCCCTGTACGCCGAGGCCGGGGACGTTGGTGAATTCCTCCGGGGTGGGGAGAGCGGCGCCGGTGCGTTCGGCGGCTCCGGTCGCCACGGCCTGGGCGATGGGGTGTTCGGAGGCGTGTTCCAGGGCGCCGGCGAGGCGGAGGGCGTCGGATTCGGTGGTTCCGGGGGTGGTGTGGACGGTCTGGAGGGTCATCCGGCCGGTGGTGGCGGTGCCGGTCTTGTCCAGGACGATCGTGTCGACGCGGCGGGTGGACTCCAGGACTTCGGGGCCCTTGATCAGGATGCCGAGCTGGGCGCCGCGTCCGGTGCCGACCATGAGCGCGGTGGGTGTGGCCAGGCCCAGCGCGCACGGGCAGGCGATGATCAGGACCGCGACCGCCGCCGTGAACGCGGCCGTCACGTCGTCGGTGGCCAGCAGCCATCCGACGAGCGTGGCGAGGGCGATGAGCAGGACGACCGGGACGAACACCGCCGAGATCCGGTCCGCGAGGCGCTGCACCTCGGCCTTGCCGTTCTGCGCGTCCTCGACCAGCTTCGCCATCCGGGCCAGCTGGGTGTCCGCGCCGACGCGGGTCGCCTCGACCACGAGGCGGCCGCCCGCGTTGAGGGTCGCACCGGTCACCGCGTCGCCCGCGCCCACGTCCACGGGGACGGACTCGCCGGTGAGCATGGACGCGTCCACGGCCGAGGAACCCTCGACCACGGTGCCGTCCGTCGCGATCTTCTCGCCCGGCCGGACCAGGAACCGGTCGCCCACGAGGAGCCGGCCGACGGGCACGCGGACTTCGGTGCCGTCACGCAGGACCGTCACGTCCTTGGCGCCGAGGTGCATCAGGGCCCGCAGCGCGGCCCCGGCCCTCCGCTTCGACTTCGCCTCCAGATAGCGGCCCAGCAGGATGAAGGTGACGACGCCCGCCGCGACCTCCAGGTAGAGGGTGGCCGAGGCGTCGGCCCGGGAGGCCGTCAGGTCGAAGCCGTGCCGCATGCCGGGCATCCCGGCGTCCCCCAGGAACAGCGCCCACAGCGACCAGCCGAAGGCGGCGAGAGTCCCGACGGACACGAGGGTGTCCATGGTGGCCGCGCCGTGCCTCAGGTTGGTCCACGTGGCCCGGTGGAAGGGCAGCCCGCCCCAGACCACGACGGGCGCGGCGAGGGTGAGCGAGAGCCACTGCCAGAAGTCGAACTGGAGGGCGGGGATCATCGCCAGGGCGACCACGGGGGCGGCGAGCACGGCGGAGACGACCAGCCGCTGACGGAGGGCGGTGAGGGCGGGGTCGGGGGTGGCGTCGGGGTCGGGCGGGGCTTCCGGTTCCGGTTCCGGTCGGGGTGCGTGGGGTGCGGGCTCGGGGGACTGCGGGGCCCGCGGGGTTTCTGTGGCGGCGGGTTCGGGAGCCTGCGCGACGGCCCCGGGCAGCGGCTTCGCCGTATAGCCGGTCCTCTCCACCGTGGCGACGAGATCGTTGACGGAGACGGCGGCACCGTCATAGCTGACGCGGGCCTTCTCCGTGGCGTAGTTCACGGTGGCCGTGACGCCGTCCATCCGGTTGAGCTTCTTCTCGACGCGGGCCGCGCACGAGGCGCAGGTCATCCCGCCGATCATGAACTCGGCCCGGGAGGGCTCCGCCTCCGGGGCGCCGGCCTCCGTCGCGCTGTGGGTGTCCGATGCGCTGTGCATGTCCGAGCTCCTGGAACGCCGGCCGGGCCGGACCCCACCAGAATCTGCTGGTCGGTGCGGCCCGGCCGGGACGGGATGGGGGTGGGTGGTTCCCGGGGCGGTCAGGCGCGGCCGGTGAGCTCGTAACCGGCCTCGTCGACGGCGGCGCGTACGGCCTCGTCGTCCAGGGGGCCCTGCGAGACCACCGTCACCTGCCCGGTGGACGCCACGGCCTTCACGGAGGTGACACCCTCGATGGCGGAGACCTCCTCGGAGACGGCGCCCTCGCAGTGGCCGCAGGTCATGCCGGTCACCTGGTAGACGGTGGTCACGCCGGACTGCCCGGCGTCGGCGCCCGCGCTGTCGTGGCAGGAACCGCTGGGCGAGCAGCAGGAGCTGGTCGCCTGGGGGAGCTGGGTCTCGGCGGTCATGGTGTTCTCCTCTTCGACGGGCACACGGGGCGGAGGGGCGCACGCCGGTGCGCCTCCACGATCCCCAGTTTATACCCCTAGGGGGTATGACGCGAGTGGGGCCCGGCCGTCGTGTCGTCGGGGATCAGGGGTTCGAGGTACCGGTCTCCTTCGGACTGCGGCGCACCGGCGGGCTGATCACCGCGGCGGCCGTGATCCTGGCCGTCGTGATGGTCGCCATCGGCACCTCGCGGGTGACCAACACCAAGATGCTCGGCCTCGGCATCGCGCTCGCGGTGCTCATGGACGCGATGGTGGTCCGCAGCCTCCTCGTCCCGACGGTCATGAAGCTGATGGGCCGGGCGAGCTGGTGGGCCCCGGGTCCGCTGCGGAGGTTCCACCAGCGGTTCGGCCTGAGCGAGGGCGAGCCGGGGCGGCCGGAGGCGCCGGCGTCCCTACCGAAGCGGGACGCCGAGACGGAGCGGGTGCCCAGCGGGGCGTGAGCTGGAGAGGGCGGCGGGGCGGAGAGCCGGTACGGGTGACTGCGCCCGGTCGGCCCCTCGCCCCGCCGTCGTCACGCCCCGCCGTTGTCACGCCCCGGCGTCGACCGGGACGTCGCCCCGCCAGAGCGCGGCCCAGGTGTCCGCGTCGACCAGGCCGGTGCTGAGCAGGGGCGGGTGGTCGGCCTGGAAGCGCCGGACGGCGTCCAGGGTGCGCAGGCCGAACGTCCCGTCCACCGCGTCCCACGGCAGGTAGCGCCGGTTGGCCAGCATGCACTGCACCTGGAAGGCGCGGTCGCCCCGGTCGCCGAAGACGGTGAGCCCGTCCCCGTCGTAGAAGGCGCACACGGGGCTGGAGCCGGCCGGCGGCACGTTCTCGGCGTCGGCGGCGGCCCCTGGAGCCGCGGCCACGGCGGCGGCGAGCGCGAGGGCGGCCAGGAGGCCGGTGGCCAGGGCCGAGGCGCCGGCGGCCCGGCGCGGGGACTGCGGGGACAAGGGGGTGCGGGACATGATGATCGCTCCTCGGTGAGTGCGGGGGGCGGGCCCGGGGGCCCGGTCTCACCGAGGACAACAGCCCGGAAGGGCCTCACGTCACTGCCCGGGCCGGGCGGGTCCCGGAAGGGCCAGGGCCCGTGCGAGCCAGGCAGGCGCGGGTGCGGCGGGCGACCGGGGTGAGGTGGCGCCGCTGACCGGCGGTGAGGACCCGGTCCTCCAGCATCTCGCCCGCCTTGCCGTCGCGTCGGAAGGAGGGCATGACCACGAGGCGGACGGCGCCCCTCGTCCGGCTGAGTGCCGCGATACCGGCGACATGGCCCAGGTCCGGTCCCAGAGGTCCGGTCCGTGGTGCAATCCGGTGAAGTCGGTGCCCGCCGAGACGGAGGGCCCCGGCTGCGGGTCTCGTCCGCGAGGCGGGCCGGATCGGTCGGGGACAACCGCACGGACCCGCCCCGATCCACTCGTGGCCCGCGGCGGAGACCTCGTCCAGGAAGCGCCGTAACGGCCCCTGCCGGGGATGGCCGGGGCCCCAGGAGCGCGGCGGCGCAGCCGCTGCGGATGCGGGGCGAAGCGGAGGACGGGGAGGACGTCATGCCCGAGCCTCACCACGCGGGGACGCGTGTCAGGGGTACGTCCGTACGTCCGTACAGATGATTGACGGTGATCCAAGCGGAGATGATCCAGGTACAGGCGCCCAGCCGGAGGGATGTCGCATGCCTGAGCAGCCGTACGACGTGATCACCATGGGGCGGATCGGGGTGGACCTCTACCCGCTGCGGACGGGGGTGCCGCTGGCCCGGGTCGACACCTTCGGGAAGTTCCTCGGCGGCTCCCCGTCCAACGTGGCCGTCGCCGCCGCCCGCCTCGGCCGGCGCACCGCCGTGGTGACCCGGACCGGCGATGACCCCTTCGGCGGCTATCTGCGCGAGCAGTTGCGGGAGTTCGGGGTCGACGACCGGTGGGTGACGCCCGTCGCCGCCTACCCGACCCCGGTCACCTTCTGCGAGGTCTTCCCGCCCGACGACTTCCCGCTGTACTTCTATCGGCAGCCCAAGGCCCCCGACCTGGAGATCCGTGCCTGCGAGCTGGATCTCGGAGCGGTCCGGGCCGCCCGGGTGTTCTGGATGACCGGCACCGGCCTGTGCGCCGAGCCGAGCCGTACGGCGACGCTCACCGCCCTCCGCGCCCGCGACCGCTCCGGCATCACCGTCTTCGACCTCGACTGGCGCCCGATGTTCTGGCCGCCGGACGCATCCGGGCCGAGCGCGTCCGCCCGTTACCGCGAGGCCCTGGCGTACGCGACGGTCGCCGTCGGCAATCTGGACGAGTGCGAGATCGCCACTGGCGAGCGCGAACCGTACGCGGCGGCCCGCGCCCTCATCGAGGCCGGCGTCGAGCTGGCCGTCGTCAAACAGGGCCCCGCCGGCGTCCTCGCGGTCCACCGCGACGGGACCGTCGCCGATGTGCCGCCGCTCCCCGTCGACGTGGTCAACGGCCTCGGCGCGGGGGACGCGTTCGGCGGCGCCCTCTGCCACGGGCTGCTCAGCGGCTGGGACCTCGCGCACACCATGCGCTACGCCAACGCCGCGGGCGCCATCGTCGCCGCCCGCCTCGCCTGCTCCTCCGCCATGCCGTTCCCGCACGAGGTCGAGGCCGCCCTCGCCGAGGGCGCGGTCACCGTACACGGCGAAGGGGCGTGACCATGCGAGGTGAACCGGCGTACCACCTCCCGGCGGGCTCCACCGCGCACGGCCCGTACGCCCTGGACATCGGCCCGGACCAGGCCGGCTGGGAGCGGTCGGGGCTGCGCGTCCTGGAGCTGGAGCCGGGAGGAGTTCACACACTCGTCACCGGGGAGAGTGAGTGGATCGTCCTGCCGTTGACCGGCAGCTGTACGGTGCACATCTCAGATGAGATCTTTGAACTGCTGGGCCGTAGGAGCGTGTTCAGCGGCGTTTCCGATTTCGCCTATGTACCACGCGATGCCCACGCACAGATCGCCTCCGGCGCAGGCGGCCGCTTCGCCCTGGCAGGAGCGAAGTGCGAGCGACGACTCCCCGCTCGCTACGGCCCCGCGCCGGAGGTACGCGTGGAACTGCGCGGCGCCGGCAGCTGCTCCCGCCAGGTCAACAACTTCGCCGCCGCCGACGCCTTCGACTGCGACCGGCTGATCGCCGTGGAAGTCCTCACCCCCGGCGGCAACTGGTCGTCCTACCCGCCGCACAAACACGACGAGCACCACCCGGGCGAGGAATCCGTCCTGGAGGAGATCTACTACTTCGAGGTCGAGGACGGCGGCCTCGGCTACCACCGGGTCTCCCCGTCCCGCCCCGGCGGCACGGACGTGCTGGCCGAGGTCCGCAGCGGCGACGCGGTCCTCATCCCGGACGGCTGGCACGGCCCGTCCATCGCCCAGCCCGGCCGCACCCTGTACTACCTCAACGTCATGGCGGGCCCCGGCGAGAAGCGGGAGTGGCTGATCCGCGACCACCCCGACCACACCTGGGTCCGCGACACCTGGCCGTCCCAGCCGGTCGACCCCCGGCTGCCGCTCCACGGACCGGAGGACCACGCATGACCGCGACGCCCGGCACGGCCGGACCGGCCGGGGAGGCCACCCGCCGCCTCACCACCGCCCAGGCACTCGTCGCCTTCCTCGCGAGCCAGTACGCCGAACGCGACGGCGAGCGCCACCGGCTGATCGCCGCCACCTGGGGCATCTTCGGCCACGGCAACGTCGCCGGCGTCGGCCAGGCGCTCCTGGAGACCGGCCCCGCGATGCCGTACCTCCAGGGCCGCAACGAACAGGCCATGGTCCACGCGGCCGTGGGCTACGCCCGCCAGTCGGGCAGGCTGTCCGCCCAGGCCGTCACCACGTCCATCGGCCCCGGCGCCACCAACCTCGTCACCGGCGCCGCCCTCGCCACCGTCAACCACCTCCCCGTCCTGCTGCTGCCCGGCGACACCTTCGCGACCCGCCCCGCCGACCCCGTGCTCCAGCAGCTGGAAGTGGCGTACGCGGGCGACGTCTCCGTCAACGACTGCCTGCGCCCCGTCTCCCGCTACTTCGACCGGGTCACCCGCCCCGAGGCCCTGATCCCGGCCGCGCTGCACGCCATGCGGGTCCTCGCCGACCCGGCGGAGACCGGCGCGGTCACCCTCGCGCTGCCGCAGGACGTCCAGACCGAGGCGTACGACTGGCCGGCGGAGTTCTTCGCGGAGCGCGTCTGGCACGTACGCCGCCCCGCCCCCGACCCGTACGAACTCGACCGGGCCGTACGGGCCGTGCGCGCCGCCCGCCGCCCCCTGATCATCGCGGGCGGCGGGGTGCACCACAGCGCCGCCGAGGACGCCCTCGCCGCGTTCGCCGCCGCCACCGGCATCCCCGTCGCCTCCACCCAGGCAGGCAAGGGTTCACTGCGCCACGACCACCCCGCCGACGTCGGCGGCATCGGCCACACCGGGACCGCCACCGCCGACGACCTCGCCCGCGCCGCCGACCTCGTCATCGGAATCGGCACCCGGTACACCGACTTCACCACCGCGTCCGCGACCCTCTTCGCGGACCCCGGCGTCCGCTTCCTCAACGTCAACCTCACCGGCTTCGACGCCCACAAGCTCGCCGCGCTCCCGCTCGTCGCCGACGCCCGCACCGCCCTCGAAGCCCTCACCGCCGCCCTGGCCGGACACCGTGCGGACCCCGCCTACGTGACCGAGTACACCGAGGCCAAGGCCCGCTGGGAGCGGCGCGTCGACGCCGCGTACGCCACGCCCGACCCGGGGGCCCGCCCCACGCAGACCCAGGTCCTCGGCCTCCTGGACGAGCTGGTCACCGACGAGGACATCCTCGTCAACGCGGCCGGTTCGCTCCCCGGCGACCTGCACAAGCTCTGGCGGACCCGCTCCCCGCGCCAGTACCACGTGGAATACGGCTACTCCTGCATGGGCTACGAGATCCCGGCCGCGATCGGCGTCCGGATGGCGGCCCCGGACCGGCCCGTCTGGGCGCTCGTCGGCGACGGCACCTACCTCATGAACCCCACCGAGATCGTCACCGCCGTCCAGGAGGGCCTGCCGGTCAAGCTGGTCGTCCTCCAGAACCACGGCTACGCCTCGATCGGCGGCCTCTCCGAGGCGACGGGCGGCGAACGCTTCGGCACGGACTACCGCCACCGGTCGGCGGACGGGGACTTCACCGGCCCCCCGCTCCCCGTGGACCTCGCCGCCAACGCCGCCTCGCTCGGCATGCGGGTGCTGCGCGCCGGGACGGTGGCCGAACTGCGGGCGGCCCTCGCCGAGGCCCGCGCCGCCGACCGGCCCGTCTGCGTACACGTCGAGACGGAAACACCCGGCGCCGGACAGGGGCCCCCGGAGGCGCAGGCGTGGTGGGATGTTCCCGTGGCCGAGGCGGCCACCCGCCCCGCGGCGGTCGAAGCACGGAAAGAGTACGAAAGACACAGCGCCGGCCGACGCCGTCACCTCTGAAGGAGCCACAGCATGAAGACCGTGAACCACTGGATCGGTGGCAAGACCGTCGAGGGCACCTCGGGCAACTACGGCGAGGTCACCGACCCCGCCACCGGCGCCGTCACCACCCGGGTCGCGTTCGCCTCGCCCGACGAGGCCGATACGGCGGTGGCCGCCGCGAAGGACGCGTACCGGACCTGGCGCGACTCCTCGCTGTCCGCCCGCACGGCGGTCCTCTTCCGCTACCGCGCGCTGCTGGACGCCCACCGCGACCAGATCGCCGCGCTGATCACCGCCGAGCACGGCAAGGTGCACTCCGACGCGCTGGGCGAGGTGGCGCGCGGCCTGGAGATCGTCGAGCTGGCCTGCGGGATCACGACGCAGCTCAAGGGCGAGCTGTCCACCCAGGTCTCCAACCGGGTCGACGTGTCCTCGATCCGTCAGCCGCTGGGTGTCGTCGCGGGGATCACACCGTTCAACTTCCCGGCCATGGTGCCGATGTGGATGTTCCCGCTGGCCGTCGCCTGCGGCAACACCTTCGTGCTCAAGCCCAGCGAGAAGGACCCGTCAGCCGCCAACCTGCTGGCCGAGCTGGCCGCCGAGGCCGGGCTTCCGGACGGCGTGCTCAACGTGCTGCACGGGGACCGGGTCGCGGTCGACGCCCTCCTGAACCACCCGGACGTCGCCGCCGTCTCCTTCGTCGGCTCGACGCCCGTCGCCCGCCACATCCACGCCACCGCCTCGGCCAACGGCAAGCGCGTGCAGGCGCTCGGCGGCGCGAAGAACCACATGCTGGTGCTGCCCGACGCGGACCTGGACGCCGCCGCCGACGCCGCCGTCTCGGCCGCGTACGGCTCGGCGGGGGAGCGCTGCATGGCGATCTCCGCCGTCGTCGCCGTGGGCGCCGTCGGCGACGAGCTGGTCGCCCGGATCAAGGAGCGGGCCGCCCGGATCAGGATCGGCCCCGGCACGGACCCCGCGTCCGAGATGGGCCCGCTCATCACCGCCGCCCACCGCGACAAGGTCGCCTCCTACGTCACCGGCGCGGCGGCCCAGGGCGCCGAAGTGGTCCTCGACGGCACCGGATTCACCGTCGACGGCTTCGAGGACGGCCACTGGATCGGCCTCTCGCTCCTCGACCACGTCTCCACCGACTCCGACGCGTACCGGGACGAGATCTTCGGCCCGGTCCTGTGCGTGCTGCGCGTGGAGACGTACGAGGAGGGCGTCGCCCTCATGAACGCCTCGCCGTACGGCAACGGCACCGCGATCTTCACCCGCGACGGCGGCGCGGCCCGCCGCTTCCAGCTGGAGATCGAGGCCGGCATGGTGGGCGTCAACGTGCCGATCCCGGTGCCGGTCGGCTACCACTCCTTCGGCGGCTGGAAGGACTCCCTCTTCGGCGACCACCACATCTACGGGAACGACGGCGTGCACTTCTACACCCGAGGCAAGGTCACCACGACCCGCTGGCCCGACCCGGCCGACGCCCCGGCAGGCGTGGACCTGGGCTTCCCCAGGAATCACTGAACCCGCGATACGGGCCGGGGCCCCGGCCCGTACTCAGCCCAGCTCCAGCACCCCGACCGTCTGGCCCCCGCTCGTCTCGCCCGTGGGCCGGAAGCCGAGCCCGAGGTAGAAGCCCTCGGGACCGTCGTCGCCCGGGTGCCAGGTGACGTACATGCGCGTGCCGCCACGCCGGCGGATCTCGTCGGCGACGGACTCGACCGCGAACCGCCCGTAGCCGCGCCCCTGTTCGCCCGCCGCGATGTTGAGGCGCCACAGCCCCGAGCGGATGTCCCGCCCGGTGCCGTCACCCGCGAAGTCGATGTCCAGGAAGGCCATGAGGAAGCCGACGAGCCGGTCCCCGTCGAGGACGAGCCGGGGCCAGGCGGCCTCCCGATGCGCGTACGCCTCGGCGAGGGACTTCACGACCGGCGCCACCAGGTGCTCCTGGTCGGGCCGCACCCGCAGCCCGATGGCGTCATCGACGTTGTCGGCGGTGACCTCGGCCAGGCTCAGCGAAGTAGTCATACGAAAACGGTAAACGCCGAGGTCAACCGGATTCCGGGGCGCCGCCGGGTCAGGCCGCGGCCAGTGACCGCGTCGCCTTCCGGACGTCCGACAGATAGGCGACCACCTGCGGGGCCCTGCGCCACGGCTCCAGCGACCTGCCGTAGACGCGCAAGTACTCCATCCCGCGCAGGCTCCCCAGCCGGGTGAAGAGGGTCAACGACTCGCGGCCCATGCGCAGGCTCTGCGCCAGATCCCCGTTCTGGGCGTGCGCCGAGGCGAGCACCGAGAGCCGGACGCTGCGCGACCGGACGAAGGCGTCCGACGGCATGGGCGCCTGGGCGTTCCAGGCGAAGGTGGCGCGGTGGTTGCCCAGGTCCCGGAACGCCTCGGTCGCGTCGGTGACGATCCGCTGCTGGGTGAAGAACCCGATCCAGGCCGGACCCTCGCTGCCCGCGCCCCTCTCGGCCAGCCGCTCCGACTGCGCGATGCAGGCGCTCGTCGCCCTCTCGTCGCCCGCGCGGGCGTGTGACCTGGCTTCGATCAGCTTGGCGAAGCCGGCCACCCGCGGATCGAGGGTCCGCCCGCGCTGGTACGCGCCCTGAGCCATGTCGATGGCTTCCGAGGTGAACCCGCGCATCAGCGACTGCATGGCCATGGTGGTCAGGATGTACGAGCCGAGATCGGCATCGCCACCGGCCCGCGCCAGCCTCAGCGCTTGGATGAAGTGGCGCTGGGCGATGCTGTGCTGGCCCGCGTCGAACGCCGTCCAGCCCGCCAGCCGCGCCATCTCCGCGGTGACCCGGAACAGATCACGCCCCACGTCCTGCGAGTAGCTGCCGCGGAGCAGCGGCGCCACGCGCCCGTACAAGTACTCCGTGAGAGACGTGGACTTCCTGTTCGCCCCGCCGAAACGGGAGTCCCACAACCGGGCGCTGTCGGCCGCCGCCCTGAGCTCGTCGATGTGTTCCCGGCCGACTGTCGGTCCGGTGTCCCGCGCGCGGGTGGGCTCCGTCGGATCGATGAGCCAGCGGGTGAACGGGGTGGCGAACGCCGAAATGGCGAACGTCTGGCTGGTGAGGAACTGACGGCGGTTCACTGCGCTCCAATAGGCTGATGCTTCGGTCACTGCGTCGCCCTGACTCCGGGCGAACTCCAGACCGAGCCGCCCCGCGTCACGCTCCGCGCTCTGCATCCCGATGTCCGCCAGCGTCACCGGCCTGCCCAGTAGTTCGGATAAACACCGGCAGAGCAGTCGCGGGGTCGGCCATTTCGGGATCATGCCGCGCCGGCACCAGTTCGCGACGGACGTGTGCGTGTACCGGACGGCCTGCCCCTCGAAAGAGGCGAGTTCGTTCACCCGGTGGGCGAGCCGTTTATGGCTGGCGCCCGATTCGGCCACGACGCGTTCGAGAAGTGCATTTCCCTGTCGTTCGTCCACCCGGCTTTCCGTCATATCGCCTCCCTTCTCTCGAAGGATACCGACGCACCAGGGTCTATGGGCTCTGCAGGCGAGTTGTGAGCCCCCTTGTGAGCCCTGCGCACCTGCCTCTCCCCAGCGGTGTCATGGAGACATCCTGAGGCGGAGGTCCGGAAATGTTCGATCTGATCGAGTTATCGGTGGTTCTCTCTCCGGCAGCGACGCTGGAAGTGCACCTTCCGATGGGATTCATCCTCTACCTGATCTTCTCGCGCCCCTCCCGGAAATAGATCCGGCGGGTGGCGGTGGCCCCGATGAAGTGGCGGCCGTCACCCGGAGAAACGCGCGAACGACCGCAGGGCCACTCCCCCGGAGCGGCCCTGCGGAGTCCTGACGGGCGGTCAGCGGTCCGAGGAGGCGGCGGCCTCGGCCGCGATCATGTGCTCCATGGGGACGACCCCGAAGCGGCCCGAGACGAGGAAGGCCAGCACCATCGAGACGACCATGAGCACCGTCCCGGCCCACACCATCGTCTCGACCGGCACGGTGTACGCGCCCACGGCCCGCACCGCGCACTCGGCGAGCAGCGCCCCGCCCCACACTGCCGAGAACCGGGTCTCGGCCTTGCGGAACGCCGGCGAACCGGCGGAGAGCCGTTCCCAGGCGGCCGTCTTGGCGGCCTCGCCCCGGGTCAGCCACGGCCGCAGGCCCGCCGACAGCATCGGCCGGCCGCGCAGCGCCGTCACCAGGAACGCCAGCCCGATGATGCTGCTCACCCCGCTGTCCTTGAGGAGCATCAGCCGCGGGTCACCGGCCACCAGACCGAGCAGGAGCGAGACCACGTTGACCGAGACCATCAGCGCCGCGAGGCCGTTGAGCCGGCGCTCGCGCACCGCGCCCCACACGGTGCGGACCGCCGGAACCACACTGCTCCAGGCCAGCGCGGCGAAGGTGGAGAACCCCGCCCCCTTCAGCGCGTAGTACGCGGCGAGCGGCAGTGCGACGTCCACCAGCAGCGGCTTCAGGCTGTCCACGAGGGCCTTGCGGGGTGCGATCGGGGTGGCGCCGGCCGGGGTGTCGACGGTGGGGGCGCTGAGTGTGGCGGCCGGGCTGCTCATGTCGGTTCCTCCCGTTGCGGCGGCGCCTTCGTGGCTCCCGCTCTCGACACCTACAGACTGCCGATCGGGGCCCCCTCCCCGGCAGAGCCGCGTGTACTGACCTCCGCATGACGAATGTCATGGCGTTCAGGTGCAGTTGTACGGCTCCGAGCGCGTGACCGGATCGTTGCCGTGCGGCGTACAACCGCGCGCCGCCCTCTCCGGTCCCACTGGCGGTCCGGTTTCCTGGAGGAGAGCGAGTTCATGACGAAGACGATGTGGAACGCAGTGGTGGCCGCTGGGGCGGCGGCCCTCTTTGTGGGGGTAGCGGCGGTGCCGGCAGGCGCGGCGGAGGGCGGTGTCTCCTTCTCTCGGGTCTCGCTCAACGCCGGGAAGCCGATCGTGATCGGAGTCCAGGAAGAGGTCGAGGTGCATGCGACCTTCCGGATGACGACGACCCTCAAGTACGAGTACGGGCCGACGGTGTTCCCCTACCGGGGGAAGCTCGACAACACCGAAACCCTCCAGAGCGCCATCATCACCAGCGACTGCCACGTCGTGGACAAGGCGAAGGGGATCTGCGACTTCGAGGAGTGGGTGTACATCGACCCGCGGAACCTCGACTTCGGGAACGAGGACGCGGGCACCTGGCGGACCGCTGCTCGGATAGCGATCCTTGTCGGTGGCGGCAGCGATATCGACGACATGAACATCCCGGTCCAGGTCCAGCGCGCCACCCGCGTCACCGTCAACGCCGCGCCCGAGTCCGTCGTGAAGGGCAGGACCATCACCGTGACCGGCAAGGTCACCCGGGCGAACTGGGACACGCACACCTACCAGGGGTACGCGGGCCGCACGGTCAGCCTGCAGTTCAAGGCGGACGGCGCGTCCTCGTACACGACGGTCAAGAAGGTGACGTCCGGCTCGACGGGATCGCTCAATACCACCGTGACGGCCGCCAAGTCGGGCACCTGGCGGTGGAAGTACTACGGCAACGACACCTCCGGCGCGAAGGCCTCGACCGGGGACCACGTCATCGTGTGGTCCGGCGTCCGCGTGATGCACGCCGCGCGGTAGAAACCCGTTCGCCGTCCCCCGCCGCACGGTGCTGTGATGCTCGTATGACCGCATCCACGCCGCCACAGCACCAGATCCGCGCGCTCCACACCGCCGGCACCGTGACCGTCTACCAGGCGTACACGCCGTCGCTCGGGCTGCCCGCCGCCCGGGACGGGCGGTTCCCGGCCGCCTGGAAACGCGACCGCATGACGTGGATAAAGCCGAGCTTCCTGTGGATGATGTACCGCTGCGGCTGGGGAACGAAGGAGGGCCAGGAGACCGTCCTCGCCGTCGAGATCACCCGCGAGGGCTTCGACTGGGCCCTCGGCCACGCCGAACTCTCCCACTACGAACGGGGCGTGCATCCGGACCACGCCACCTGGCAGCGCGACCTGCGTCGGGCCCCCGCCCGCGTCCAGTGGGACCCCGAGCGCGACCTGCACCTGAACCGGCTCGCGCACCGCTCGCTGCAACTCGGCCTCGCGGGGGAGGCGTCACGGCGGTACGCGGACGAGTGGACGGTCTCGATCCGCGATGTCACCCCGCTCGCCCAGGAGATCCACGCGCTGGCGAGGGCGGGCGAGACGGAGGCCGCGACCGCGCTGCTCCCCGCCGAGACGCCGTATCCGCTGCCCCAGGGCACCCCGCTGCCCACGCTGTGAATCACCGCCCGCCGGGGCGCGGGCCTCCGGCGCGTACCGCGTACGCAGTACGGGGACGGGTCCCGTACGCCTTGAGGATGCCCGGGAGTTCCGCCCGGAGGCAGGTGGGGCGGGGTGGCGGGCCGCATAGGCTCGGTGCATGGACTCCCCCGACGCGCGCACGTCCCGGTGGCGGCGCCTGCTGCCCCGCACCCGAGGCCGGTGGGCGGCGGCCGGCGCCGCGCTCCTCGTGCTCGCCGGTGCGGGCACCTGGACGGCGGTGGCCGGCGACAGCGGCCCGGCCGTGCACCGCCAGGACCGGATGATGCGCGCCGACGGGGTGTCCCTGGACACGTCGTACTTCACGGCGGGGGGCGGTGGGCGCCGGCCCGCCGTGCTCGTCGGCCACGGATTCGGCGGCAGCAAGGCGGAGACCCGGGCGCAGGCCGAGCAGCTGGCCCGCGACGGATACGCCGTCCTCACCTGGTCCGCGCGCGGCTTCGGCAGGTCGGGCGGCGAGATCGGGCTGAACGCGCCCGACCGCGAGGTCAAGGACGTGTCCCGGCTGATCGACTGGCTCGCCGGCCGCCCCGAGGTACGGCTCGACGCCGAGGGCGACCCGCGCGTCGGCATCACCGGGGCGTCCTACGGCGGCGCGGTCTCCCTGCTCGCCGCCGGCTACGACCACCGCGTCGACGCGATCGCCCCGCAGATCACCTACTGGAACCTCGCCGACGCGCTCTTCCCGGACGGGGTGTTCAAGAAACTCTGGGCCGGGATCTTCGTCAACTCCGGCGGCGGCTGCGGCAACTTCGAGAAGGAGCTGTGCGACCTGTACGAGCGGGTCGCCGTCAGCGGCAAGCCGGACGCCGCCGCGCGCGCCCTGCTGACGAAGCGCTCTCCGAGCGCCGTCGCCGCCCGTATCGAGGCCCCCGCGCTCATCGTGCAGGGCCAGACCGACTCCCTGTTCCCGCTCGGCCAGGCCGACGCCATGGCGAAGGCCATCGCCGCCAACGGGGCTCCCGTCTCCGTCGACTGGGCGGCCGGCGGGCACGACGGGGGTGACATGGAGACCGGCCGGGTACAGAAGAGGATCACCACCTGGTTCGACCGCTACCTGAAGGGGGAAGAGGGCGCCGACACCGGCCCCGCCTTCCGCGTCACCCGGACCGGCGGCATCGAGTCCACGGACGGCGCCGCCCTCACCCGCGGCGCGAGCGGCGACACCTACCCGGGTCTGCACAGCGGCCCCGAGGCCGTCGAACTGCACGGACGCACCCAGAAGATCGGCAACCCCGCGGGGGCCAACCCGCCGTCGATCTCCGCCGTACCCGGCGTCGGCGGCTCACTCGCCCAGCTCTCGACCCTCGGCGTCGGTGGCCTCGCCCTCGACTTCCCCGGCCAGTACGCCCGCTTCGACTCCGCCCCGCTGCCCGCCCCCCGCCGCGTCACCGGCGCCCCCACGGTCCGGGTGACGGTGAAGGCCGACCACGGTGACGCGGTCCTGTTCGGCAAGGTGTACGACGTGTCGCCGGACGGGAAGCGGCAGGTGCTGCCCGCCCAACTCGTCGCCCCGTACCGGATCACGCCCTCGCAGCAGGGCAAGCCGCTGGAGCTGACCCTGCCCGCCGTCGACCACGAACTCGACGCGGGCCACCGCCTCCGCCTCGTCCTCGCCGCGACCGACCTCGGCTACGCGTCCCCGGCCGAGCCGGCCACGTACACCGTCTCCCTCGACGGGCCCCTCACGCTTCCCACCGCACCCGGTCTGAAAACCGCCTCGGCCGCACTGCCCTGGTGGACCTGGGGGCTGCCGGCCGCCGCCCTGGTGATCGCGGCCGTCCTGCTGCTCACCGCACGGCGCCGAACCGCGACGCCGGCACCCGATCCCGCGCTCACCGACGTACCGCTCCAGATCACCGGCCTGTCGAAGAAGTACGCCAAGTCCGCCGACAGGTACGCCGTGCGCGACCTCTCCTTCCGCGTCGAGAAGGGACAGGTGCTCGGCCTGCTGGGCCCCAACGGCGCCGGGAAGACCACCACCCTGCGCATGCTCATGGGGCTCATCACCCCCGACGACGGAGAGATCCGCGTCTTCGGGCGGGCCATCCGCCCCGGCGCGACCGTGCTGTCCCGGGTCGGCTGTTTCGTGGAGGGCGCGGGCTTCCTGCCGCACCTGTCCGGACGGGCCAACCTGGAGCTGTACTGGAAGGCCACCGGCCGCCCCGACGAGGACGCGCGCATCGACGAGGCCCTGGAGATCGCCGGGCTCGGTGACGCCCTGGCCCGCGCTGTGCGCACGTACTCCCAGGGCATGCGGCAGCGGCTCGCCATCGCCCAGGCCATGCTCGGCATGCCGGACCTGCTGATCCTGGACGAGCCGACCAACGGGCTGGACCCGCCGCAGATCCGCGAGATGCGGGACGTGATGATCCGGTATGCGGCCGGCGGCCGCACCGTGATCGTCTCCAGCCACCTCCTGTCCGAGGTCGAGCAGTCCTGCACGCATCTGGTCGTCATGGACCGGGGCAGGCTCGTCCAGGCGGGCCCCGTCGCCGAGATCACCGGCTCCGGCGACATGCTCCTGATCACCGCCGCCGACCCGCTCACCGAACCCCTCGTGGAGAAGGTCGCCGCCCTTCCGGGCATCGGCTCCGCCGTCCGCACCGACGACGGGCACGGGCTGCTGGTCGGCCTCGACGGGGCGACCTCGCCGCAGCTGATCGCCGAGCTGGTCCGCCTCGACGTGCCGCTGACCGGCGTCGGCCCGCACCGCCGCCTGGAGGACGCCTTCCTCACCCTGATCTCCGGAGGCTCCGCATGAGCACCGCAGCCGGCCTCACCGAGGCCCCCGAGGCGCCCGGCTACCGGGCCCGCCACACCCTCCCGCTGCGCGTCGAGGCGGTCCGGCAGCTGCGGCGGCGCCGGACCCTGCTCATGGGCGGGGTGCTGGCCGCGCTGCCGTTCGTCCTGATCATCGCGTTCGCGATCGGCGGCACCCCGGACGGCGGGCCCGGCGGCGGCGACCGGATCACGCTGATGGACACGGCGACCGCGTCCGCCGCGAACTTCGCCGCGACCTGCCTGTTCGTCTCGGCGGGCTTCCTGCTCGTCGTCCCGGTCGCGCTGTTCTGCGGCGACACCGTGGCCTCCGAGGCGAGCTGGTCCTCGCTGCGCTATCTGCTGGCCGCGCCCGTGCCCCGGGCCAGGCTGCTGTGGAGCAAGCTCGTCGTCGCGCTGGGCTTCAGCCTCGCCGCGATGGTGCTGCTGCCGCTCGTCGCGCTCGCGGCGGGGGCGGCGGCCTACGGCTGGGGGCCCCTCCATCTGCCGACCGGGGGAACGCTGCCGGCCGGGGACGCGGTGGTGCGCCTCGCGCTGGTCGTCGCGTTCGTCTTCGTGTCCCAACTCGTGACCGCGGGGCTCGCGTTCTGGCTGTCGACCAGGACGGACGCCCCGCTCGGCGCGGTGGGCGGGGCGGTCGGGCTGACCATCGTCGGCAATGTGCTCGACGCCGTGACCGCGCTCGGCTCCTGGCGCGACTTCCTGCCCGCCCACTGGCAGTTCGCCTGGGCGGACGCGCTCCAGCCCACGATCGAGTGGGGCGGCATGGCGAAGGGCGCGGCCGTATCGGTGACGTATGCCCTGATCCTGTTCGCTTTCGCGTTCCGTGGGTTCAGCCGTAAGGACATCGTGTCCTGACCTTGACATTCCGCCGGCTGCGCGCTCGTCGTTGCCGCATCGAGATCGTTCCGCAACGCTTTCGTCCGGTCCGGACCGCCCGCTCGCGCGTCACATTCACAAGTGCTGACGTGACGACACAGGGGGTACGGGGATGGAACACCGCACGGGGAAGTACCGGGGCGCAGTAGGGCTGTTGCTCGCGGCGGGCGTGCTGCTCACCGGCTGCTCGGGGACGGACGACGGGGGCGGCAAGGCGACGTCCGACGAACGGCGCGCGGGGGCGCCCGCGCCCGCCTACACGGGTGGGGCGAAGGAGGGGGGAGGCGAGGCGGACCGGCTCAAGGAGACCGCACCGCCCGACTACCTCTCCACCTTCGCGCTGGACGTCGACACCGCCTCGTACGGCTACGCCCGCCGCACCCTCGCCGACGGCCGGCTGCCCGGACCGGAGACCGTGCGGCCCGAGGAGTTCGTCAACAGCTTCCGCCAGGGCTACCACCGCCCCGAGGGCAACGGCTTCTCGGTCTCCGTCGACGGAGCCAGGGCCGCCGGCGAGGACGGCGACTGGTCGCTGGTCCGGGTCGGCCTGGCCACCAAGGCCGCGCCCAGCACCGACGAACGGCCCCCGGCCGCCCTCACCTTCGTGGTCGACGTCTCCGGCTCGATGAACTCGCCCGACCGGCTCGGCCTGGTCAAGACCTCGCTGGGCATCCTCACGGACGAGCTGCGCGACGACGACTCGATCAGCCTGGTGACCTTCAGCGACGAGGCGGAGACCGTCCTGCCGATGACCCGGCTGAGCGGCCACCGGAGCAGGATCCGCGACGCGGTCGACTCGCTGGAACCCGGCGCCTCCACCAATGTCGGGGCGGGCATCGAGCGCGGGTACGAGGAAGCGGTGGAGGGCCGCCGCAAGGGCGTCAACAACCGTGTCGTTCTGCTCTCCGACGCGCTGGCCAACACCGGCGACACCGAGGCGGACGACATCCTCGAACGGATCGACTCGGCCCGCCGCGAGTACGGCATCACCCTGTTCGGGGTGGGCGTCGGCAGCGACTACGGCGACGCGTTCATGGAGGAGCTGACGAACAAGGGCGACGGCCACACCACGTACATCGCCGACGAGGAGCAGGCCCGCAAGGTCTTCGTGGACCAGCTCCCCGCCCACCTCGAACTGACCGCCCGGGACGCCAAGGCGCAGGTCGCCTTCGACTCGAAGACCGTCGAGAAGTTCAAGCTGATCGGCTACGAGGACCGCAAGGTCGCCGACGACGACTTCCGCGACGACACCGTGGACGGCGGTGAGGTCGGGCCCGGCCACACTGTCACCGCCCTGTACGCCGTGCAGCTGCGCGACGGCGCCTCCGGTCATGTCGCCACCGCCACCGTGCGCTGGCTCGACCCGAAGACCCGCGAGCCGCACGAGAAGACCGGCTCCGTGGCGACCGGGGCGATCACCGGCAGGCTCTGGGACGGCCGGAGCACCCGCCTCCAGGTGACGGCGGTCGCCGCCTACTTCGCGGAGCACCTGCGCGGCACCGGCCTGCCCGGCGCCCCGGGCCTCGGCGAACTCGCCGAACGGGCCGAGAAGCTGGCCACGGCGACCGAGGACGCCTCGGTGACGAAGCTGGCCGACGCGATCACCCGCGCGGACCGGCTGAAGGGCGGCGAGCGGGACGGCGGGGGCGACACGGGGGAGGGGGAGATGGACTGACGGGGGGAGCCGGGGGGAGCGGTCCGCTCCCCCCGGGACCCCGGCGGTGTTTACGCCGTCACTACACGGACCGCGCTGGCGTGCTGTGCTCCGCGAGCAGAAGGGACCCCCCTTGGGGGAGGTCCGGCGCGGGCGGCTGGGCCGATGCACCCCCGGCAGGACTCGAACCTGCGGCCAAGCGCTTAGAAGGCGCCTGGTCTGAGGATCCATCTACCGCTTTGCCCTTGCCTCGTATTGTGCAGTGACGCGTCATCAGCTGGTTTCGGCGGTCCAGGCGTTCGCGCTGGCCGACGGTTCCGAGCGGAGCTGCTGGACGGGAGACGGGCGGCTGCTTCGTCCGTGAAGTGGTGAGGGTCACCGCTCCCGCCGGTAGGGGTCCGTATAGGGCTCCATGGACTGGCGGACCTCGTCCCGGACTGGGTCCATGAGGGGCCCGGGGGCGTAATAGCGGGCGCGGGCCTTGCCGTGGGGGACGAGCCAACCACGGGCCACGAGCTCCCGGATGTCGCGGATGGCTTGCTGGTCGCTGAGGTCGGCGTCTTGCTGGTAGACGGTGCGTCGCACCTTCGCGTCCGAGAAGGCGGGCAGAAGGGCATAGACCACCCGCTCGTCCAAACCCGCGGCCTCGACGCCTTCGACCAGGCGGGTCCAGGCTCGCGACATGACGTCGAAGCGGCGCTGGGCCTGTTGGGCCTGACGATGGTGGGCGGTCAGGCAGAACCGGACCCAGGGGCGGGTGTCCCGTTCGGGGCTCCAGTGCGTTCCGCCCACCTCCTCCAGGATCTGGTAGTAGGCGTACGTGTTCTGTCCCCGGCCGAGCCATTCCTCGATGGAGGAGAACTCGGGCGGCATCAGGGCCTCGCGGGAGAACACCAGAGTGGACAGAGCGCGGGACATGCGCCCGTTGCCGTCCTTCCACGGATGGATCTTGACGAGGTTGAGGTGGGCCATGGAGGCGCGGACGTGGACGGGTGCGTCGAGGTCGCCCCCGTTGAGCCAGTCGATGAACTCCGACATCAGAGCGGGGACGTCCGCCTGGTCCGGTGCGGTGTAGGCAGGGACCAGGGGGTCGTCGGGGCTGGTGACGTAGACGGGCCCGTCGCGCCAGCGGCCAGGGCGTTTGTCGAGGTGGTGGCCCTGGAGCATGAAGTGCAGGCCGTTGAGCAGGCCGGCGTCGTAGCGGAAGTCGCCTCCGGCGTCGGCGAGGGCCTGGATGTAGGTCATGCCGCGCTGGTAGCCCTCCAGCTCGGCACGGGTCTTCTCCCCGGTCTCCAGAGGTTCCTCACCCGACATGAGGGCTTCCACGTCGTCGACCGTCGCCGCGTACCCCTCGATGGTGTTCGATCCGACGATCGCCCGGGCGGTGAGGTTGCGGCGCAGCTGGCGGGTCCAGCGCGGGGTGGCCCGGAGCATGTGGCGCAGGGAGCGGCGCATGCTCTCGATCTCGTCGAGGGTGCGGCGGTCGTCAGCGTCCAGGGAAGGTGTTTCGTACAGCATGACTCCATGACACGATAATTGTGTCACGGAGTCAATCCGGCGCTCATGTGATTCCTCGCCCCTGCCCGCAGCTCTGTCGCTTCTGTGGGTTCTGGCTGTGGCGTGTGGCGTGCAGCCCCTCCTGCTGCGCAGGTGGTGGGTGTAAGCATCATTCCGGCCGTCTCGGTCGTGAGGGTCTTGCCCATGAGTGGATCGGACGTGCGTCGGGCGCCGGAAGGGCGCAGTGGGTCGACCTCGGCTCAGGGGGTGAGCGCGGCTGCCGGGTCGCCGCGTTCGGGGAGCCGGGTGGCAAGCCGCCTCCGACCGTCGCCGGCGTGGGCCGGACGGTCGTCCGGCGCCTTGGAGGGGAGTTCGAGCGAGGCTTTCCAGGTCCGAAGATGGGGCGCGTCGCTCTCGGTCATGTGAACCAGGAAGCCGGGGCCATGGCCCCCTCGATCAGGCGCGCAAGCCGACATCTTGAGCGTCCCGGCTCTCCGCACCACTATGCGTCGCGGCACCCGCGCGTCTGCCGTCCCGCCGGGGGCAGGCGCGCTGTGCACCAGTCTCCGGACGGTCCTCGGGACGGCGGCCTCATCACCGCGGTCCCCCTCCTTATCGCCGAGTCGACCGCGAACGCCGCCTGCATGGCCGGGTGCGCAGTCATGAGCCCGCCTCGACGTCCGCCTGGACGGGGGAGTGAACTGCGGATCGAGGACACTGACGTCTGCGGCGACAGGTGGCCGACGCCACAACACCCTGGCAGTTCCGCCGAGTCGGGGCACGGACCGCCCCTTCTCGAGGCGCTCGCAGGCGGCTGGGGCGTGCGCTCGCACCACTGCGGAGACAAGATGGTGTGGGCCGTGTGCCGCCAGTGAGGTGCGATGGTCGAGTCAGAGGCGGAAACCGAACAGTCCGCCTTCGGCGTAGGCGTCGCAATACGGGGCAAAGCGTGCTCCCGGGCAGCGAAAAGCCCTCCGCGAGTGATCTTGCGGAGGGCTTAAAACCGCCTCTGGCCCGCATAAGTATGCGCCCCCGGCAGGACTCGAACCTGCGGCCAAGCGCTTAGAAGGCGCCTGCTCTATCCACTGAGCTACGGGGGCCGGGTGGTGGCTGCGGTGGTCGGGAGCCCCGGGGCCCGGGCGGTCCGTGACCATGCCGGGACAAGGATAGGGCTCCGATCGGCTCGACCTCGTTGCTTCACCTGCGTGGCACGATGTGGAGGTTCGGTGAAGCGAGACGATAATCGCAGGTAGGTGCGGATCGCGCACCGCTTTTGACGCTCCACGCCACGGGTGTTGTGCACTCGTTATGCCTGCGTCCCACTCATCCCCTCTGTCCGGACGGAGGAACCGGCGCGCAGAGGTGGCTATACGCTTCAAAAAGGCGCCAAAATTGGGCATTCTTCGCATGTGGTGACCTTGGACGTACGGCCTCAGCTCATCGACGCACTCTCCGCCCTGCGCGACAGTGTCGCCGCCGTGCGTCTTCCACTCCCGCTCCCAGGGGCCCCCCGCGCCAGGCAGACCCGGACCGAGCTGCTCGCCCAGCTGGACGACTACCTGCTGCCCCGGCTCAAGGACCCCGAGGCGCCCCTGCTCGCCGTCATCGGCGGATCGACCGGCGCCGGCAAGTCGACGCTCGTCAATTCGCTGGTGGGCCGCCGGGTCAGCGAGGCCGGGGTGCTGCGGCCCACCACCCGCACGCCCGTCCTCGTCTGCCACCCGGACGACCAGCACTGGTTCGCGGGTGTACGGGTGCTGCCGCAGCTCACCCGGGTCTGGCTGCCGCCCGAGGAGTACGCCGAGCCCGGCCAGTGCGACGACCTCGAAGGGCCCGACGGCCACGCCGCCGAGGAGGGCACCGCGCTGCGCGTCGAGACCGCGGCCGGGCTGCCGCGCGGGCTCGCCCTGCTGGACGCCCCCGACATCGACTCCCTCGTCGTCCGCAACCGGGTCCTGGCCGCCGAACTCATCTGCGCCGCCGACATCTGGGTCATGGTCACGACGGCCTCCCGGTACGCCGACGCCGTGCCCTGGCATCTGCTCCGCACCGCCAAGGAGTACAACGCCTCGCTCGTCACCGTCCTCGACCGCGTCCCGCACCAGGTGATCGCCGAGGTCTCCCGCCAGTACGGGGCCCTGCTCACCAAGGCCGGTCTCGGCGAGGTGCCCCGGTTCACCATTCCCGAGCTGCCCGAGTCGGCGGGCGGCGGCAGCGGACTCCTGCCCACCACCGCGGTCGCCCCGCTGCGCGCCTGGCTCGCGCACCGAGCCCAGGACCCGGCCGCCCGCCAGCAGGCCGTCGGCCGGACCGCCGCCGGGGTCATCGACTCCCTGGACGTCCGCATGCCCGCGCTCGCCGGCGCCGTCGCCGCGCAGTACGCCGCCGCCGTACGGCTGACGGGTGTGGTCGAGGAGGCGTACGGGAAGGAGGGCGTCCGGCTCCGGCGCAGGCTGAAGAACGGCGGCGCGCTCGCCGGCGACGCCCGGACCCGGTGGCGCGGCTACCCCACGTACAGCACCTCCGAGGAAGTGCTCGACGCGCTCGTCGAGAGCCTGGCCGCGCTCCTGGAGTGCGGTGTCGCCGCCGCCGACGAGCAGATCCGCGCCGTCTGGCGCAAGGAGCCCGCCGCGGCGGCCTTCGCCTTCGAGGCGGCGGGCCGCGAGGAGGGCGGCTGGGGGCCGGCCGAGGACATCCGGGGCCGGATCGCCATGACCGTACGCAGATGGCGCCGGATCCTGGAGGAACTGGCCGAGGAGGAACTGCGCCTGATGGAGCGCAGCACCGCCCCGGACCCGGAGACCGTCGCCACCCTGCTGGCCGCCGCCCTGCTCGGCGGACGCCGCGCCCGCACCGCCGGCGAACAGCTCGCCGAACGCATCGGGGCGCAGGGCGCGCTGCGGCTGCGCGACAAGGGCGGCGCGCTGCTCACCAACTGCCTCGACCACGTGCTGAACGGTGAACGCGACCGGCGGCTCGCCCCCCTGGACGCCCTCGACATCGCCCCCGAACCGCAGGCCGAACTGATCGCCGCGCTGTCCCTACTGCAGAAGGAGAGGTGGCAGCGATGACTGCCGTCACTGACGAGAATCCGGGGCAGGGCGGGGCCGGGGAGCAGCTGTCCGACGCGGCGCGCCCCGGCACCGGCTGGGACGACGGGCTGATCGCCCGGCGCGCGCAGGCCGCCCGGAAGGAGGCGGAGCAGACCCCGGACGAGGCCCCCGGGGAAGAGGACGACGGACGGCCGCAGGTCGAGGCGTACGTGGACTCCGACAGCCCGCTCCGGCCCCGCCTGGACGCCCTGCGCGAGCTCGTCGGCCTCTCCCGCGCACGCCTGGACCGGGCCGCGCTCGCCGAGGCGGGCCGGGTGCTGGACGAGGCGGCGGCCCGCCAGCGGCTCTCCTCCCGGCACACCGTCGTCGCCATCGCCGGGGCGAGCGGCAGCGGGAAGTCGGCCCTCTTCAACGCGCTCGCCGGCGCCCAGCTCTCCGAGACCGGCCTGCGCCGCCCCACCACGTCCTCCCCGCTCGCCTGCTCCTGGACCGACGGGGCCGCCGGGCTGCTGGACCGCCTCGCCGTGCCCGGCAGGCTCCGGCGCAGGCCGGCGCCGGGCGCGGCGGCCGACGAGGCGCTCCAAGGCCTGGTCCTGGTCGACCTGCCCGACCACGACTCGGCGGCGAAGGGCCACCGCGACCAGGTGGACCGGGTGCTTGCCCTGGTGGACGCGGTGATCTGGGTGGTGGACCCGGAGAAGTACGCGGACGCCGCCCTGCACGAGCGCTACCTGCGGCCCCTCGCCGGCCACGCCGAGGTCACCTTCGTCGTGCTCAACCAGATCGACCGGCTGCCGGGCGAGGCCGCCGACCAGGTCCTGGACGACCTGCGGCGGCTGCTGGACGAGGACGGCATGGCGCTCGGCGAGCACGGCGAGCCCGGGGCGACCGTCCTGCCCCTGTCCGCCCTCACCGGCGAGGGCGTCGGCGAACTGCGCGAACTGCTGGGCCGGTTCGTCCAGGACCGCACGGCGGCGACGCGGCGCCTGTCCGCCGACGTGGACGCGGCGGCGGCCAGGCTCCGCCCGGTGTACGTCGCCGAGGGGCGGCCCGGTCTGGGGGAGCGGGCCCGGGAGGAGTTCACGGACCGGCTCGCGGAGGCGGTGGGCGCGGCGGCGGCGGGCCAGGCGGCCGAACGCGAGTGGCGCCGCAACGCCGGACGGGCCTGCGGCACGCCGTGGCTGCGGCTGTGGCGCTGGTACGAGGCCACGCGTCAGCCCGGTGGCAGCCGGGACCGCGTCCCGCTCGCCGCCCCGCCCGAGGAACGGCTCACCGCGCGCCAGCGCGTCGAGCAGGCCGTGCGCACAGTCGCGGAGGACGCTGCGGCCGGACTGCCCGGGCCCTGGGCGCAGGCGGTGCGGGAGGCCGCGGTGCACGGGGCGAAGGGGCTGCCGGACGCGCTGGACGAACTGGCGGAGCGCGTGGCGGGCGGGGGCGCGGGTGCCGAGGGCGGCGTGCGGGGTGCGGGCGGCGCCGCGGTGTGCGCGTCGGCCTCGGAGGCCGCGGGCCCGTCGGGCCGGGGTGCGGGCGAGGGCCGGAGCGGGCGCGCGGCCGGGAGGCCGCCGCGTCCCGCGTGGTGGCCGGCGGCGGTGCTGGCGCAGGTCGCGATGACGCTGCTGCAGGTGTTCGGCGGCCTGTGGCTGGCCGGCCAGATCATCGGGGTGCTGGAGCCGGGGCTGCTGACGCCCGCCCTGGTGATGCTCGGGGGCATCGTGGGCGGCCCGCTCGTCGAGTGGTCGTGCGCGGCGGCGGCCCGGGGGCCTGCCCGGAGGTACGGACAGGAGGCCGAACGGCGGCTGCGCGAGGCGGCGGCGGCCTGCGGCCGGGCCCGGGTGCTCGACCCGGTCGCGGCCGAGCTGATGCGCTACCGCGAAGTGCGGGAACGCTACGTGGCGGTGACGGAGTTTTCCACAACAGGCCGTTAGTCCACAGCCCCCAGCGGGATTTCCGCCTCCCCTCCAGCATGGAACCGGTGACCGCGCGCACGGCGCGGCCACGGGATCCGGGCGAAGGGGAGGCGGAGTCATGAACGAGACCCTGGTGACGCTGGTGGGCAACGCGGCGACGGCGGTGGAGTTCCGGGAGACGGCGAGCGGCGGGATGGCCCGCTTCAGGTTCGCGGTGACGCCCCGGCGGTGGGACCGGGTGAAGGAGGTCTGGGCCGACGGGCACACGAGCTTCTACACCGTGTGGGCGTGGCGCACGCTGGCCGCGAATCTGACGGGCTCGGTCGCGGTGGGGGAGCCGCTGGTGGTGCACGGCAGGCTGAAGGTGCGCGAGGAGGAACTGGAGGGCCGGCGCCGGACCTTCGTGGACATCGAGGCGGTGGCGGTGGGCCACGATCTGACCCGGGGCACGGCCGCGTTCCGCCGGGTGGTCAGGGGCGAGCCGGGGCTGACGTCGAGGTACGGTCCGGCGCCGGTCGCGGAGGGGCCCGATCCATGGGCGGTGCGGGAGTCGCCGGAACGGGCGGGCGGGGAGCCGGAGGGGGGCGGTGAACCGGTGGGAGCGGAGCCGTCGGAGGGGGCGCCGGTGCGGGAGCGGCCGGCGGCCCGGCGGCGGACGATGCGTCAGAAGGGCGGTGCGGCGCCCCGGCAGCCCGACTCCGATCTGGTGACCGCCTGACGACCGGGTGTGCCAAGGCGGGTGGTCGCAACGGGGCGCGAGTTACCCGGGATAACGATTCCGATTCGGAATGGTTGTCGGACGGTACGACGGGGGACTGTCCTTGGCCCGCTCCATAGGATCTCCCCGTACTCACAAGGCACTTGAGTAGCAGGCGGGACAATCCCCACACGCGTACCGGGCGCGAGGGTCTCGCCCGGAGGGGAAATAAGTGTTTTCTGCTTCTTCAGCGATCGCTTCGTCATCCAGGGCGACGGCCCTGACCGCACGGCGCGGGCGCATAGCCAGGCTGGCCGCTTCCGCGATGGCGTCCGGCCTGGTCGTGGCCGGAGCCCTCGTCGGCGCGGGCAGCGCGACGGCCGACGAGGTGCCCGCGCACCAGGGCGGGGCCACCGCCGTCCTGGACGGGCTGAAGACCTACGACACCGCCTACGTCCACGCGGACGGCAAGAAGGACACGGTGTCCGCGGGTCTGTTCGAGATGAACGTCGACGGCGGCGGCACGCTCAAGACGTACTGCATCGACATCCACAACCACACCCAGGACCGGGCGAAGTACCTGGAGACCCCCTGGGACCAGACCTCGCTCGGCGGCAACAAGGACGCCGGCAAGATCCTCTGGGTCCTGCAGCACTCCTTCCCGCAGGTGAACGACCTCTCCGCGCTCGCCAAGGCGGCCGGCACCGGCACGCTCACCGAGAAGACCGCGGCGGCCGGTACGCAGGTCGCCATCTGGCGGTTCTCCGACCACGTCGACGTGACCGCCCAGGACGAGCAGGCGGAGAAGCTCGCGGACTGGCTGGAGAAGTCCGCCACCGTCATCGCCGAGCCCAAGGCGTCCCTGACGCTCGACCCGGTCGCGGTCTCCGGCCGCTCCGGTGAGCGCGTCGGCCCGGTCACCGTCCGCACCAACGCCGGCCAGGCCACGGTGACCCCGCCGGCGGACCTCGCCAGCGGCGTGAAGGTCACCGACAAGGCGGGCAAGCCCGTCACCACGGCGTCCGACGGCGACCAGCTCTACTTCGACGTGCCCGCCGGCTCCGAGGAGGGCACCGCCGCGCTGACCGTCCAGGCCGCCACCTCCGTCCCGGTCGGCCGCGCCTTCGCCGGCGTCACCAAGAGTCAGACCCAGATCCTGGCCGGCTCCAGCGAGTCGACGGTCTCCGCGGCCGCCAGCGCCACCTGGGCCAAGCAGGGCCCGATCCCGACGGCCACCGCCGAGAAGAACTGCGCCAAGGGCGGCGTGGACATCACCGTCGGCAACAAGGGCGATGAGGCGTTCACCTTCGAACTCGACGGCAAGGAGAACACCGTCGAGGCCGGCAAGACCGTGACCGTCACCGTGCCCGTCGCCGAGGACCAGGCGTACGACGTCACGGTCACCGGCCCGGGCGGCTTCTCCAAGACCTTCAAGGGCGTCCTGGACTGCAAGACCACCAGCAGCGGCACCGGCGGCGCCGGTGGCACGGAGACCCAGACCGGTGGTGGCGAGCCCACCCCGACCACGGCCACGGCCGGCGGCAACACGGGCGGCGACGACACCAACCTCGCCGAGACCGGCAGCTCCAGCGCCACCCCGATGATCGCGGGCATCGCCATCGCCCTGGTCGTCCTCGGCGGCGGCGCGGTCTTCTTCCTCCGCGGCCGCAAGGGACAGACCGCGGGCAAGTAACGAAGGACGGGCGCACGACCGCCCCGACCTGATCACGGCCCCGGTACGGCTTCGGCCGGCCGGGGCCGTGTCGTGTCCGGAGCGCGGCGCCGGCGGGTGACACGGCTCAGCCAGGCGGGTGACAGCCGCCGTCGCGGGCTGCCGCCGGGCCGGCCGGTGCTCCAGGATCGGTGCCGCCGCCGGCTCCGGCGGTATGTGCGTCGACCTGGCCCGTGCCGTGTGAACGGCGCGGCCCAGGCTGTTCGAGGAGTCCGATCCCATGCGTTCACGCGTCATCGCTGTCATGGCCGCCGCGGCCGCGTCCACCGCGGTACTCGCGCAACCCGCCCACGCCGCCCCGCTCGTCGACGGGGTCTACCGGTTCGCGGCCCTCCAGGACGGCAGGTGTCTTATCTACCCCAAACCGGGCGGGAACAGGGGTGCGGTGTCTCTGGGCGACTGCACGGACAACGCGAACACCTCGGCGAACTGGCGGGTCCGGGTGCGCCCCAACGGAACGATGGAGGTCTCCACGGTGGGCTCGGACCCCCGCACCTGTCTGAGCCTGAATGACAATTACCGAGTGGCGGCCAACGAGTGTGCCGGCAGGTACGCCGAGTGGACCGTCTCCATCGGCTCCGCCGGACCCGGCAGCGTCGTGTGGGCCGACATCGAGCACACCCCCGGCGACGGATCCGGCTCCTGGGGGAAGCTGGTCGACGATCCCGGCGTCACCGGCCGGATCGTGGTGAGGCGGGCTCCCATCGAGCCGCACTACTGGACCCCGCAGCAGGTCGGCTAGCCGAGGACGGCGCACGGCCCGGCAGCCGTTCCCGGGCCGTGCGCCGTGGGCCGTGCGCGGACGGCCCGGGAACGGCCGGGCGCGACAGCCGGTGACAGGCCGGCCGCCCGGCACGCGCGGGCCCAGGTCAGGGCCGCCAGCCGATACGGGTTTCCGTCCGGGGCCGGCCGTCAGGCAAGATGGGGTGTATCTGCCCACACATCGATTGCCGGACGGTTTCTCTTGGCTGAGTTCATCTACACCATGCGCAAGACGCGCAAGGCGCACGGCGACAAGGTGATCCTCGATGACGTCACCCTGAACTTCCTGCCCGGCGCGAAGATCGGTGTCGTGGGGCCCAACGGCGCCGGTAAGTCCACGGTGCTGAAGATCATGGCGGGCCTGGAGCAGCCGTCCAACGGTGACGCGTTCCTGTCGCCCGGCTTCAGCGTCGGCATCCTCATGCAGGAGCCGGAGCTCGACGAGAACAAGACGGTCCTGGAGAACGTGCAGGACGGCGCCGCCGAGATCATGGGCAAGCTCAAGCGGTTCAACGAGGTCGCCGAGCTGATGGCGACCGACTACTCCGACGCGCTCATGGACGAGATGGGCAAGCTCCAGGAGGACCTGGACCACGCCAACGCGTGGGACCTGGACGCCCAGCTGGAGCAGGCCATGGACGCCCTGGGCTGCCCGCCCGGCGACTGGCCCGTCGTCAACCTCTCCGGTGGCGAGAAGCGCCGCGTCGCGCTCTGCAAGCTCCTCATCGAGGCGCCCGACCTGCTGCTCCTCGACGAGCCCACCAACCACCTCGACGCCGAGTCGGTGAACTGGCTGGAGCAGCACCTCTCCAAGTACGCGGGCGCCGTCGTGGCCGTCACCCACGACCGCTACTTCCTGAACAACGTCGCCGAGTGGATCCTCGAACTGGACCGCGGCCGCGCGCTCCCGTACGAGGGCAACTACTCCACGTACCTCGACAAGAAGGCCGCCCGCCTCAAGGTCGAGGGCCGCAAGGACGAGAAGCGCCAGAAGCGGCTCAAGGAAGAGCTGGAGTGGGTGCGGTCCAACGCCAAGGGGCGCCAGACCAAGTCCAAGGCCCGTCTCGCCCGGTACGAGGAGATGGCCGCCGAGGCGGACAAGATGCGGAAGCTGGACTTCGAGGAGATCCAGATCCCGCCGGGGCCGCGCCTCGGGTCCATCGTGGTCGAGGTCGAGAACCTCTCGAAGGCGTTCGGCGACAAGGTCCTCATCGACGACCTGTCGTTCACGCTGCCGCGCAACGGCATCGTCGGCGTCATCGGTCCGAACGGTGCCGGCAAGACCACGCTGTTCAAGATGATCCAGGGCCTGGAGACGCCGGACAGCGGCTCCATCAAGGTCGGCGACACCGTCAAGATCAGCTACGTCGACCAGTCCCGCGCCAACATCGACCCGAAGAAGACCCTCTGGGCCGTCGTCTCGGACGAGCTGGACTACATCAACGTCGGCCAGGTCGAGATGCCCTCGCGGGCGTACGTCTCCGCGTTCGGCTTCAAGGGCCCGGACCAGCAGAAGCCGGCCGGGGTCCTCTCCGGTGGTGAGCGCAACCGCCTCAACCTGGCGCTGACGCTCAAGGAGGGCGGCAACCTGCTGCTCCTCGACGAGCCCACCAACGACCTCGACGTCGAGACCCTGTCCTCGCTGGAGAACGCCCTGCTGGAGTTCCCGGGCGCGGCCGTGGTCATCTCCCACGACCGCTGGTTCCTGGACCGCGTCGCCACGCACATCCTGGCGTACGAGGGCGACTCCAAGTGGTACTGGTTCGAGGGCAACTTCGAGTCGTACGAGAAGAACAAGATCGACCGCCTCGGCGCCGACGCGGCCCGTCCGCACCGCGCCACGTACAAGAAGCTCACGCGAGGCTGATCGTCTTGGCTCGTCACATCTACAGCTGCCCGCTGCGCTGGTCGGACATGGACGCCTTCGGCCACGTCAACAACGTGGTCTTCCTCCGCTATCTGGAGGAGGCGCGCATCGACTTCATGTTCCGGCTGGCGCCGGGGGACGGTTCGCCGTCCTTCGCGGGCGGTTCCGTCGTGGCGCGGCACGAGATCGACTACGTGCGGCCCCTGGTCCACCGGCACCGGCCGGTGACCGTCGAGTCCTGGGTCACGAAGATAGGCGCCGCGTCCCTGACGATCGCCTACGAGATCAAGGACCCGGACCAGGTGTACGTACGCGCCTCGACCGTCGTCGTGCCGTACGACCTGGCCGCCGAGCGCCCCCGGCGCATCTCCCCGGAGGAGAAGCGGTTCCTCCAGGAGTATCTGGCCGAGGAGCCCGCCGCGGTATGACCGTGTCCGTACAGTCGCTGCGGTTCGCCGACGCGAGGGAGGCCGCCGATCTCGGCGCCTTCCTCGGGCGGCTGCTCCACTACGACCGCGCCGCCGCCGTACGCCTCCAGGCGGGCGGCGGCGCGCTCGCCGTGTTCGGCAGGCCCCCGTCCTTCGACGTGCTGGCGATCCGCACGGCCCGGCTCGCCGACGCGCACGACGTCGACGTCACCGTGTCGGCCGGCGACCTCCTGGAAGCCCTGCCGGACGGCGGGCCGGACGCCGCCGCCCTGCCCGCCCCGGTCACCGGCCCGCCCTGGGCCGGCGTCCTCCCCCCGCGCGGCGGCTGGCGGGAGCGGCCCGGGCTGCCCGGGCCCGTCGCCCTGCGCGCCGCGCTCACCGCCGCCGTCACCGAATTCCGGGACCGCGACGAGGCCCTCCCCGAGGACCGGCGCACCCGCGCCGAGCGGGACCGCATCGGCCACGACATCTGGTCGCGCACCCTCGCGGACACCGAACTCCCGCTCCGCGCGGTGCACGCCGCGCAGTCCCTCGGCTTCCTGCGCGACGACCCCGCCTTCCCGGTCGCCCTCCTGACGGCCGGCAGCTGGCTGCGCCTGCGCACCCCGTACGGCTCCGTCGCCCTGCGCCGGGCCGGTGCGGCGGGCGGTCTGGGGAATCTCGCGGTCTCCGTGAACGGCTGAGAGCCGGCTCAGCGGGGACAGGTTTCGAGCACCGCTGCCCCACCCCAGCCGCGCAGGTCGGCGCGGTGCGGCGGGGTCCGCGTCCGGCCGACCGCGGCCGGGGCGAGGCGGCCGGCGGGAAGGGACAGGCCGACCGGCGCGGTGATCTCGCCTTCGAACGTCGTCATGGGCGGATCCTCACGGCCCGTCACGCGGCGTTCCGGGGGCCGGTCACCCGCCCTTCGGGCCGTCCGGCCACACCCCGATGTGGTCCTGCTCCAGCTCCAGCATCACCCGGTGCTCCATGCCCAGCGCCTCGGTGTAGTCGGCGGGCAGCTGGAGCCGGCCGGCGCGGTCGAGCATCGCGTACTCGCGGGCGACCTGGGACTCCTGGCCGGTCGCCGCGTCGACCTCGGTGCGGCGCAGCACCTCGAAGGACGTGCGGCCGTCGCGGATCGCGACCGTACGCCGTACCTCACTGGCGACCGCCTGGTCGTGGGTGACGATCACGATGGTCGTGCCCAGCTCCTCGTTGGCGCGGCGGAACGCGGCGAAGACCTGCTCGCCGGTCGCCGAGTCGAGTTCGCCCGTCGGCTCGTCGGCGAGCAGCACCGAGGGGGAGTTGGCGAGCGAGACGGCGATGGCCACCCGCTGCTGCTGGCCGCCCGACATCTGCCGCGGGCGCCGGTCGCGGCAGTCCTCGACCTCCAGCATCTTCAGCAGGGCCTCGGCCCGCGCGGCCCGTTCGCGGCTCCGGCCCCGGCCGCGCAGCTGCATGGGCAGGGTGACGTTCTGGATCGCCGTGAGATACGGCAGCAGGTTGCGGGAGGTCTGCTGCCAGACGAAGCCGACCACGTCCCGGCGGTAGCGGAGGCGTTCCTTCTGCCCCATGGACAGCAGGTCGCAGCCCGCCACCTTCGCCGCCCCGGCCGTCGGCTCGTCCAGGCCCGCCAGGATGTTCATCAGCGTCGACTTGCCGCTGCCGGAGGCGCCGACCAGCGCCAGCAACTCGCCCTCCTGTACCAGCAGATCGAGTCCCTGGAGGGCCTGCACCTCCACCCCGTCCGTGGTGAAGATGCGCACCAGCCGGTCGCAGGCGATCAGCGCGTCGTGCCCGTAGGAGGGCCGGTCGCGCCGGGCGGTGGCCCGCTGTTCGAGCTCCGCCAGCGTGGAATCGGTCGACGGCGTCGTCATCGGGAGTCTCCTGCCCTGAGTTCGGTGATCGATCCGCGGCGGCCGGCCCACCACGCCTGCGCACCGGCCACCGCCCCGGTCAGCACGATGACGCCGAGCGCCGGGAGGACCAGCGACCACGGGTCGGTGCGCAGTGACGCGGTGTCCAGCGGGCCGGTGCCGGGGCCGGACGCGAGTGCCAGGCGTACGAGGTCGACCCCCGGGGCCAGCAGGGCGATGGTCGCCCAGCCGACGAGGAGCCCGCCGCCGGCCGCCAGCAGCGCCTGGGGCAGGGCCTCGAAGCCCAGGAGCCGGCCGCCCTGCCGGGAGGTCAGGCCCATGGTGCGCAGCCGGGCCAGCAGCGTGGTGCGCTCGGGTGCGGTCTGGAGCAGCGACAGCAGGACGGCGAGCAGGGCGTATCCGGCGCCGGCGATGATCGCCGCCAGATAGATCCGCTCCGCCCCCGACTGCATCGGGGTGTCGACGTAAGCGGCCCGCTCCTCGGAGCGCAGCCGTACGGATGCCGTCTCGTCCGACTGCCGGGCCGCCGCGCGCAGTTCCTTCGCGTCCAGCCCGGATCCGGTCAGCAGCAGGGCCGTGGTCTGCCGGCGGGTGAGCGCGGCGGCGTCCACGACGATGAAGGAGCTGCCGTCCACGGCGGGCGTGCGCGTGAGGGTGGCGGCGGCCCTCACCTTGAAGTTCCCGGCCAGTGACCGGAGGCCGAGCGGCCGGTCGCCGAGGCGTGCGGCGACGGACGGCGAGACGAGGGCCGGCACGACCCGGTCCTCGTCCGGCCGCGTCCCCTCGCGGACCGCCGCGCCCTTCGCCCGCAGCCGGTCGGCGGAGAACGGGCCGAGCCCGGTGGAGCGGGCCAGCGCGGCGTACGCGGCGGGGTCGACGCCGATCAGGGTCGTGCTCCTGGCGTCCTGGACGCCGTCGCCCGTGGCCGGCAGGTCCACCCCGTACTCGACCTGGACCCGGACCGAACCGCGTACACCCCCGGCCTTCTCCACCGCGCGGACCAGGCCGGCCGGCAGCGGTGCGGCGTCGGCCTCGCCGGTGACCCGGGCGTCCGCGCCGACGGCCCGGACGACGGCGTCGTCGCGGGCGTCGGCGACCCCCGCCAGCACGGAACCGCCGAACGCGGCCGTGCTGAGCGCGACCAGCAGGGCGAGCAGCGGCAGGGTGCCGGCGGCCGAGGTGCGGCCGGCCCGGGCGAGCGACAGGAAGCCGACCGCGCCGCGCAGCCGGGACACGGAGCGCAGGGCCAGGCGCAGCGGCAGTGGGTAGAGCCGGACCAGTACCACCGCCGCGATCAGGGCGACCAGCACCGGCGCGGCGCTGACCAGCAGGTCGGTGCCGCCCTCGGCGTCCGTGCCGCGCCGGCGCAGCGCGGCGACGGCGCCGACGGCCAGGACGAGCAGGGTGAGTTCGGCGACGGTGCGCCGCCGGGAGGGGCGGGCGGTCGCCAGGTCGTCCCGGCCGGCGTGGGTCTGCGGGGTGCGGTGCCGGACGGTCGTGCGCAGCGGGAGCGCGACGCAGACCAGGGCGACGACCGCGCCGGCGCCGACCGCGGCGGGCCACAGCCGGGCCTCGCCCACGGTGAGCACGGCGAGCAGCAGGCCCAGCGCCCCGGCGGGCACGGCGGTGATCGCGGTCTCGGCGAGGAGCCGGCCCCCGATGCCCCGCAGGGAGCCGCCCCGGGCCCGCAGGAGGGCGAGTTCGGCGTGTCTGCGGCCGGCCAGGAGACCGCCCGTCATCAGGAGGACGACGACGGCGACCGCGCCGATGCCGACGGCGGCGACGGTGACGACCGGCTGGATCGCGGACCGCATCCCGTCGTACCCCGTCAGGACCTCGTCCAGGTCCGTCGCCATGTTCACCGTGGCCCCGGCCACGTCGCGCATGGCCAGCAGCCCCGGACCGCCCTCCAGCGAGGCCACGGAGGTCCGCAGCTCCGGCGCGTCGAGCGCGGTGAGCCGCGACACGTCCGGCGCGATCCGCCAGTACCGCTCGGGTTGTCCGGCGGTGGAGAGGAGGGCGGGCGCGGCGTCCGGCGGCAGCAGCAGGGCGGCGATCCAGTAGTAGCGGGGCGTGTCCTTGCTGGGCTTGGCCACCAGCGAGGGCGTCCGCAGCAGCGGCTCGACCGACCAGTAGGAGCCCCGCGGGTTCTCGGGGGCGACGATGCCGGTGATCCGTACGGTCAGGGTGTCGTCGCCCTGGGTGGGGACGGCGATGGTGGCGCCCGCCTCGATCCGCAGCGCCTTCGCGGTCTCCTCGGTGACGGCGGCCTCGACCTCCCGGGTGGTCAGGGACACCTTGCCGGGCGTGGCCGGCCAGCTGCCGGTGCGCAGGGTGGCGTGGTCGGAGAGACCGGACTGGGCGACGTACGTCAACGTCGGGTCCAGGCCGTACGGCCGCGGGAGCCACGGTTCGCGGGCGGCGATCGGCGTGGAGGTGCGGACCCCGTACGCCGACTCGGCGGTGTCGGCGCGCAGCGGAGCGGGAAGCCGCTTCACGACCTGCCCGTTGACGGCGGCCATCGTGTCCCCGCGCACCGCGGCCTCGCGCGCCGCCGCCCCCAGCTCCAGGCCGGGCTGGGGGCCCTTCAGCTCCAGCACGCCGCGCGCCGGGGCCGCCGCGCCGAGGTCGTGGCGCAGGCCCTTCGTCTCGTACGCGTCGACGGAGCGGGGGAAGGCGGCGGCGAGGAACGCGGTCACCAGCACGAGCAGCGCGAACGCGCAGGCGGCGCCGGGGGCCGTCCGCAGCCGGGTGCGTACCCAGGGGGCGCAGGGATTCGCGGGGCGGGCACTCATGTCAGTTGTCCCCCTGGGTGCGCAGCGAGGTCGCGGGGTCGGCGCGGCGGAGGGCCAGGACGGCGACGATGAGCAGGGGCAGCGCGGCGACTCCGGCCAGCAGCGCGGCGACCTGTCCGGGCGGCAGCCGCACCAGGACCGGCGGCACCGGCTGGGCCGCCTGCCCGGTCAGCACGATCAACGGCACGACCGCCCGGGTCAGCAGGGCCCCGAGCAGCGCCCCGACCAGCAGCGCGATCGCGATCAGGACGCCCTGCTCGGCGGCGGTCATCCGGGCCAGCTGGCGGCGCGGGGTGCCCAGCGCCCGCAGCACGGCGAACTCGGCGGAACGTTCCCGCTGCGAACCGACCGCGGCCACCGCGAAGCCGACCGCGGCCAGCGCGGCGGCGATCACCGCGACGGCGAGCAGCGCCGACTGCGGGCCCGCCCCCAGCGGGTCGGTGACCAGCTCGTCGGCGATCTCGTCGCGCACCTGGACCTGGGCGGGGTCGGTGTCCGGCTGCGCGCGCAGCGCGGCGGCCACCTCGGCCGACCGGCCGGGCTCGGTGCTCAGCCACCACTCCATGGCGGTCAGCCGGGCGGTCGGGCGGTCGGCGAAGACCTGGGCGAGGGCGCGCAGGTCCAGCAGGAGCGCCCCGCCGTCTCCGGCCCGCCGGGACTCGGCCGGTGCCGCGGAGGAGCCGGGTCCGGTGGTGGGCAGCCGGTGCACGGCGCGGGTGATCGTGACCCGGACCGTCTCGCCGGCCAGGGTCACGTCGATCTTCTGGCCCGGCTCGGCCCCGGTCGCCCTGAGGTACGCGTCCGTGGCCACGGCGTTCAGGCCCTTTGCCTCGGGGCGGGCGGCGGTGAGCCGTACCCCGACCGCGGCGCCCGAGTACGCCGCGTCCTCGGCGGTGACCGATCCGGTGGAGTATCCGACGGAGAGGGGGGTGGCGGCCGATGCGGCGGGGGTGAGCGGCACGCCCGGCTTCGGCTCGGCGAGGAGGGAGTCCTGGGTCTGCTCGCCCTGCCAGCGGAAGCCCTCGGGGACCGGGACGGGACGCTCGGTGCCGTCGGCGGCGGCGGTGCGCAGCGCGGTCACGGCCAGCCGGTGCGATTCCGCGCGGCCCACGGGCTCCTTGCCGCTCAGCTCGATCCCGGTGAGGGCGAACCCGCCGGCGGCCGACACGGCGACGGAGAGCGGGTGCGCCTTCCCGTCGACCGGGACGGACCCGGCTACGGCCTGGTAGGGCAGGCCGTAGCGGTCCTCCAGGAGGACGGAGACCCGGGGGGCCATGCCGGACGGGGAGACGTTCCCGGGGGCGTTGCCGGCGGATATCCGTACGTCGAGGAGGAGACGGGTGCTGTGCTCCGGCAGCGGCAGTCCGGCGCGGGTGGCCTTCGGCGGGGCCAGGGTGTCGAAGAGCCCCGCCACCGGGCCGTCCCCCAGGTCGTCGCGCATCAGCATCCGCTCGTCGGCGTGCGCGGTGTCCAGGGCCAGGATCTCGGCCGTGCGCTCGCCGGAGAGACCCACCGTCGTACGGAAGGCGGGCGCGGCCTCGCGTACGCCCGGCAGCTGCCCGTACGCGGGCGCCTTCGCCGGGTCCGCGTTGATGGCGCCGGTGACGCGGACCGAGGCGCCGGACCTGAAGTCGGCCTGGTCGCTCTGCGAGCGGTTCCACGACGCGCTCTGCCCGATCGCCAGCATGCCCATCGCCACGGAGAGGACCAGCAGCAGCACGGGCCCGGCGCCCCGCAGCGGCCGGCGGCTGAACTGCCAGCCCGCCAGCGCGGTCGTCAGCCCCCGCCCGCCGGACGCGCGGCGCTCCGCGAGCCTGGCGGCGGGCGGCAGCAGGCGCAGCGTCAGTACGGTGCCGGCGAGCAGGGCCAGTGCGGGCGCGGCCACGAGCAGCGGGTCGACCCCGAGCCCGCCCGAGCGGTCCCCGCTGAGCGCGCCGCCGCCCGAGCCCTTCGTCTGCCGGTCCAGCTGCCAGTACGCCACCGCCGCGACGAGCAGCAGAGCGAGGTCGGCTCCCGCCCGCACCGGACCCGGCAGCGCGGCGGAGCGCGTGGTGCGGCGGACCCCGCCGCCCGCGGCCAGGGCGGGCGCCACGACGGCGAGCGCGCAGGCCAGCGCGGTGACGGCGGCGACCAGCCACACCTGGCCGGTGACGCCGGTGTCCAGGCGGAGCCCGATGCGGGAGAGCTCGCTGCGGTCGGCCAGGAGCCGGGTCAGCGGGCCGGAGAGCAGGGGGGCGACGACGGCCGCGGGCAGCGCGAGGAGCAGCGCCTCGGCGGACGCGAGCCAGGTGATCCGGGCCCGCGAACCGCCGCGCGCCCGCAGGAGTTCGGTCTCGCCCGCGCGCTCGCTGCTGAGCAGCCGGGCCACGAGGAGCAGGGCGTACCCGGCGAGCAGGACCAGTTGCACGGCCACGATCGTCAGCGTCGAGCGGGAGACCAGCAGGGCGCGGTCGATCTGTTCGAGGACGGTGGGCAGCGAGGTCCGCGCGGTGCCTCCGCCCTTGAACGCGGGGGCGGCCAGCAGCTTCTTCGGGCCGGTGGCCGCCGCGTCGCGCAGCGCCTCCATCCGGTCCGTGGTGACCGAGCGGAAGTCGGCGGACGCCAGCCAGGACACCTCGCCCGCGGTCGTCCGGCCCGAGCCGAGCACGGCGGGGTCGGTGAGCAGGGGGCCGTACGTGGTGAAGGCCACCTTGCGGACGCCGCGTCCGCTCAGCGCGTCCAGCTGCCAGTACGGGTCGGCCAGGTCGGCGGCCTTGTAGAGCCCGGTGATCACGACGTCCACCGGCTTGCCGCCCAGCCGGTCGGTCAGCCTCAGCCGGGCGCCGGGCTTCAGCGACAGCGTCTCGGCGGCGGACGCGGGCAGGGCCACCTCGACGGGGGCGCCGCTCTTCCCCGTCCCGGCGGCGGGCATGCGTCCGGCGGTGAGGCGGACGCGGCTGCGGTCCAGCGAGGCGAAGTGCGTCAGGTCGGGGTCGCCGCGCCGGGCGGCCGGGGCCTGGAGGCTGCGCGGCAGCGCGTACGGACCGGACGCCTCCAGCTTCCGCACGGTCACCGGCAGGCCGTCGAACGTCTGCCGGGCGGCCTTGCGCGTCGCCGCGTCGGCCGCCTGCCGCTCGTCCGGGTCCAGCTGTGCGGAGACGACCAGGGCGGCCGGCACGGCGGAGCGGTGGGTGAGCGTGTGGCGCAGCGCGGCGTCGCCGACGGAACCGGAGAACGCGGTGAGCGCGGCCAGGACCGAGGTGGTCAGGAGCACGGCCAGCACGGCCGCCGCGAGGAGGAGCCGGTGCGCCCTCACCCGCAGAAAGACGAACCCCGTCACCTGGCCCCCTCGTCACCACCACTCACCGCACGCCCGCCCCCGGCGTCGCTCAGGATGCTTTCAGACGGCTGTGTCCGTGGAAACCGCTTACGGGTACAACTTGATGCATTCGTGACCGGTATCCGGCCATGGAGTACCGCATTCCGCACGGATGTGGGCGGTCCGTGACCGGAGGTCAGCCGTCGGTGTTCACCATCGAGGCGGCGGCGTAGGTGAGGTAGTCCCACAGCTGCCGCTCGTGCTCGGGGGCGAGGTCCAGCTCGTCCAGCGCGACGCGCATATGGCTCAGCCAGGCGTCGTGCGCGGCGCGGTCCACCCGGAAGGGCGCGTGCCGCATCCGCAGCCGGGGGTGCCCGCGCCGGTCGCTGTAGGTGCGCGGTCCGCCCCAGTACTGCATGAGGAACAGCGCGAACCGCTCCTCGGCCGGCCCGAGGTCCTCCTCCGGGTACATCGGCCGCAGCAGCGGGTCCTCGGCGACGCCCTGGTAGAAGCGGTGGACCAGGCGCCTGAAGGTCTCCTCGCCGCCGACCTGCTCGTAGAAGGTCAGCTCCTGCACCGTGTCGCGCGGCATCTCAGTCACCCGTCCATGGTCGCAGACGCGCGGCGCGGCGGGACGGGCTCGGGGGAACCTCTCCCTGCGGGGCCCTTTCCGTCTTGTCAGTTCGTTGCGCGAACTACTATGGTTCGTGTAACGAACCAAATAGGATCTCCATTCAACGGCTGGGGTCGGCATGGCAAACGGAACAGGGAATCGCACCGTCGTCGTCATCGGCGGCGGATACGGCGGCTCCGCCGTCGCGAAGGCGCTCGACGAGGAAACCGATGTGGTGCTGATCGACCCGAAGGACGCATTCGTCCACGCGGCGGGCTCCCTGCGGGCACTGGTCAGGCCCGACTGGGCAGAGAACATCTTCTTCCCGTACGACACCCTGCTGAAGCGCGGCACCGTCCGCCGCGAGCGGGCCGTCGCCGTGGACCCCGGCGGGGTCACCCTGGCCGGCGGCGAGCGCGTCGACGCCGACTACCTGGTGCTCGCCTCCGGGTCCGACTACCCGTTCCCGGCCAAGACCGACACCGACCTGGCGGGCGAGGCGCTGGCCCGGATCAGGGAGGCGCACCGGGAGCTGGCCGGGGCCGGGCGGGTCCTGATCACCGGCGCCGGACCGGTCGGCCTCGAACTCTCCGGCGAGATCAAGGCGGTCTGGCCCGAGAAGCACGTGGTCATCATCGACCCGGCCGATGAGCTGCTGCCGGGCTTCCTGCCCGAGGTCCGCGAGGAGCTGCTGCGCCAGCTGGACGCGCTCGGCGTGGAGCTGCGGCTCTCCACCGCGCTCACCGGCGAGCCGCCGGCCGCCCCCGGGCGGCTCGACCCGTTCACGGTGACCACCGACGGCGGTGAGCGCATCGCGGCGGACCTCTGGTTCCGCTGCTACGGCGTGCGCTCCAACGGCGACTACCTCGCCGACGGCCGGATCGCCGAGCGCGACGCGCAGGGCCGGGTGCCGGTGGGCGAACGGCTCAACGTCACGGGACACCGGCACGTCTACGCCCTCGGCGACCTCACCGACCTGGCCGAGGCCAAGATGGCCGGGTACGCGATGAAGCACGCCGAGGTGGTCGCGGCCAACATCCTCGCCCAGGTGCGCGGCGAGGAGCCGGCGGCCGTCTATCTGCCGTCCCCGGTCCCGTCCGCGTTGCTCCCGCTCGGGCCCGGCGGCGGTGTCGGACAGGTTCCCTCGCCGGGCGGGCCGGTGCTGCTGCCGGCGGAGGGGGTCAGCGCGTACAAGGGCAGGGACCTGTTCACCGGGCGCTTCGCGGAGCTCTTCGGCGTCGTGCGCTGATCTCCCGGCGGCGAGGGCGGTCCCTCACTCAGCAGCCGGGGGCGGCCGCCGGGGCGTTCTCGCAGGACTCGCGGAAGACCATCGGCACCTTGTTCTCCAGCACCAGACGGCCCAGGAGTGCGGTCAGCTGCTCGCGGTCGGCCGCGTCGAGCCCTTCCGTCAGGGCCTCGACGCGCCGGCAGGTCTCCGCGTAGAACACCTCGGCGAGCTCGCTCCCGGCCGCGGTCGGGGCGACCCGGACCGCGCGCCCGTCCTCCGGGTCGGCCTCCCGGCGCACCAGGCCGCGCTGCACGCTCCGGTCCACCAGGCCGGTGAGGCTGGACTTCGCCAGGCCCAGCACGGTGCCCAGCTCGCGCATGCCGTACGGCTTCACCATCAGCACGCAGAGCAGCTGGCCCTGCTGGGCGGTGATCCCGTGGTCGCGGCCGGAATCGGCGTACACGGCATTCACCAGGAATGCGGAGCGCACCAATGCGGTGGCGATCCCCATCTGCCCCTCGTCGGCCTTTCGCATGTGAACAGAATATGACAGGCGTGAGCGGTACGGACCGCGCCCGGACCGGACGTTCGTGGCCCGAACTACCGCATGGAAGAGCGGCCGGTGAAGGGACGTCCCCTCACCGGCCGCTCTTCCACGCGCGGTTCGTCAGTCCCGGCGGACCGTGATCGTCGTCCACGCGCCGACGTGCACCTGATCGCCGTCCTGGAGCGGGACGGGGACGTAGGGCTGGATCGGCTCCTCGGCGCCGTTGACCGTCGTGCCGTTGGTGGAGTTCTGGTCCACCACGGCCCAGCTGCCGTCCGGCTGCTGCACCAGCACGGCGTGCTGGTGGGAGACGCCCGGGTCCTCCGGCGGCACCGACAGGTCGATGTCCGGGGACTCGCCCGTGCTGTGCCGGCGGCGGCCGATCGTGATCTGCCCGCCGGTGAGCGCGAGCTGCTGCTCCGGGGAGTACGCGGGCAGGTTGAGCCCGGTCGCCTCGGGGCCGCTGCGCTGCATCATCGCCAGGAAGTACTCACGGTCGGGCGCGATGAACGCGGTCCAGTTGTTGGACAGCGGGGGCCGGCCGGGCCCGGGACCGTGCTGCTGACCGTGGTCGCCGTGCGGACCGGGGCCGGGGCCCTGCGGACCGGGGCCGTGCTGTCCGGGGCCGCCGTGCTGCGGGCCGGGTCCCTGCGGGCCGGGCCCCTGCTGCCCCGGGAACGACGGCTGCGGGCCCGGGCCCTGCGGGGGCGCGGGGCGCGAGGGCGGGGACAGCAGCCAGTCGTCGCCGTCGGTGCGCGGCGGGGCCGGCGGGGGCGCCGTCTGCTGCTGGAAGGCGGGCGGCGCGCCCTGCTGCTGGAACGGCGGCGGCGAGCCCTGCGGACCCTGCTGGTAGGGGGGCGGGGGCGGCGGACCCTGCCGGCCCTGCGGACCGGGGCCCTGCGGACCGGGGCCCTGCGGACCGCCGGGTCCCTGACCGGGGCCCTGAGGGCCGCCGGGGCCCTGCGGACCGGGGCCGCCCTGGCCGAACGGCGGCGGGCCGCCCTGCGGGCCCTGGCCGAACGGCGGCTGCCCCGGGCCGCCCTGGTGGCCGGACTGGCCGGGGCCCGTGGAGAGGGGCTCGGCGGACCGGTTCACCTGAGAGGGGCGGGAGCCCTGGTAGTCGAAGGGGTCGCGCGGCGGCGGGCCCGGCTGCTGCTGCGCCGGGAAGCCCGGCGGCCGGCCGCCGGCGGGACCGGGGTCACCCGGGAGGTTGTGCCGGGGTGCCAGCGGGGTGTAGGAGGTCGCCGTGTTCGTGAGGAAGTTCCAGCGGCACTCCTCGCAGTACGGCGCCATCGCCTCACGGGGCGTGCGGCACTGCGGGCACAGCTCGGCCTGGGCGGTCGCGTCCGGGTCGTGCGGCCGGGGGTAGCCGTAACCGTGTGCGGGCGGCGGGGGAGGCGGCGGGGGGACCGCACCCGCAGGCGCGCCCGGTCCGGTCATGCGGTGGCCGCAGACCTCGCACCAGTCCTCGGAACCCGACTGGTGTCCGTTCGGGCAGGTCGGCATGTCGGCGCTTCCCCCTCTCCTTCTCCGGCCCGCAGGCCGTTACGTGGCGTGCTCCGCCGCCCGGCGGACTTGAACCGGCGGGCGGCTGCTCGTTGCGGATGTGTGGTTATTTCTTGACGCGAACCGTCTTCGTGGAGCGCGTTTCGAGAGTCATCTCGTCCGCTTCCGCGACCTTCGCCTTCAGTCGCACAGTACCCGTCGCCGCATCGACGACGTCTACCACCTTCGAAAGCAGTTTCGCAGTGTCCTCGTTCCCGGACGCCGACGCCAACTGCACCGCCCGGCCGAGTTTGGCCGTGGCGCCGTCGAAGTCTCCCGACTTGCGGGCATCGAGCCCCTGCTGGATGACTTGTGCCAGTTCGGCCTGACCCGTGTAGTGCGCGACCTGCGGATTGATGGAGGTCGAGGCCACCATGTCGTCCGTCCACACCGCCCGGACGAGCCCCTGCGAGAGGGTCTGCGGCGCCCCGCCCGACGGGTCCGGAAGGATCAGCGAGACCCGGGCGGCGAGCATCTCCTGCCCGATGCCGGCCTCCGGCACCCGGACGCACACGTGGTAGTCGCGGGACTCGTCGCCCCAGGAACCGGTCGGGTAGTCCCCGGCGCGGGGGCCCGCCTCGGTGCGGCGGCCGGTCAGGTCGGCGACCGTCGGCGCCACCTGCTTCACGAACTGGATCTCCACGCCGACCGGGGTCCACAGCCGCAGCGCCACGTCCGCGACCTCCTTGCCCATGGCGTTCTCCATCATCCGCGTGAAGTCCGCCGCGAGCCCGGCCGGGTCGGCGACGATGTCCGCGGTGCCGAGGAGGGCCGAGGAGATGGCTGTGACTTCTTTCACCTCCCAGTCGGTGCCGACCCCGCGGGCGTCACAGGTGAACCGGCCCGCGCAGGCGTCGAGCGCCGCGCGCAGGTCCTCGGGCGCCTCGTGCTCGTTGCGCCCGTCGGTGAGCAGGATGCCGTGCCGGATGTCCACGTCCGCCGCGCCGAGCAGCCGGTCCGCCAGCCGCAGCCAGGTCCCGATCGCCGTACCGCCGCCCGCGCTCAGCCGGCGCAGCGCCCCCTTGGCCTCGGCCCGGGTCCGCGCGTCGGCGACCGCCAGCCGGCCGTTGCCGGGGTAGACCTCCTTGGCCACGTGCGTCCCGGCGACCACGGCGAACGAGGTGCCGTCGCGCAGGGTGTCCACGGCCGCCGCCGTCGCGTCGCGGGCGTTGCGCATCTTGGTCGGCGGATAGTCCATCGAACCCGAGCAGTCCACCATGATCACCACCGCGGCCCCTGCGGCCCGACCCGGCAGCGGTACGCCCCCGGTGGTGCCGCCGCCGGTCGAGGTGACCGTGATGATGCCGTTGACCTCCCGGCCGCCCTCGGGCAGGAACTCGTTCTGGTACACCTCGACGGAGAACTGCGGCACGTTCGACTTGGAGAAGTTGGCCATCTGATCGGCTCCTTGAGGCTCCACGTGTCGGATGAAGCCAGAGGTACGGACAAAGGCGTAGGAGGGCGGAAAACCGCCCAGGCATCAGGCGGAGCCTGCCCCCAGGGGGTGCCTGACAAATCCCCGCGGCGTCACGGGCATGTGTCAGGCACCCCCTTGCGGTGACACGGCGAACGGCAGCAGGGCCACTGTTACGTTGTCGTGGCCGCCGCCGTCCAGGGCATGGCCGACCAGGACCTGCGCGCCGTGCAGCGGGTGGGCGTACGCGTCCCCGGGCACCGCGGCGGCCATCTCGGCGGCGGACTCCGCGTAGTTCCACAGGCCGTCCGTGCAGACCACCACGAGGCCCGGCCGGTCCGGCTTGAACGAGGCCGTGTGCGGCTCCAGTTCGTACGCGTCGGCGCCGAGCCAGCCCGTGATGGCGTGGGCGCGCTCGTCCGCGTACGCCTCCGCCTCGTTCATCAGGCCCGTCGCCACCATCTGCGCGGCCCACGAGTCGTCCTCGGTGAGCCGGGCGGGGGCGGTGGAGCGGTCCTCGGGCACCCAGTACACGCGGCTGTCGCCGACCCAGCCGACGACGAGCAGGCCGCTCGCCATGACCGCGCCGACCAGGGTGCACGCCGGGGAGTTCTGGTGGCGGTGCGGTTCGCGCTCCGGGCCTCCGGGCTCCTGGGCCAGCCGGTTGACCGCCTCCGAGGCCGCCACGATCGCCTCGTGCATCGCCTGCTGCGGATGCGTGCCGCGCGGCAGCGACTCCAGCAGGGACTCGTTGGCCGCGCTCGCCGCCGCCGCCGACGCCTCGTCGGGCCGGCTGGCCGACGACACCCCGTCGCAGACGATCGCCACGACGGCCGCCGAGCCGTCCGGCAGGGCCGTCGTGGACACCGCGAACGCGTCCTCGTTGCGGTGGTGGCGCAGCCCCCGGTCACTCACCGCGGCGACCGAACCCAGCTCCTGCTCCATGTGGTCGCGCTCGCGCGGCTGCGCGTGGCCGCAGTTCTCGCAGTAGCCGTCGCCGTCGACCCGACCGGCCCGGCAGGCCACGCACACCTTGCCGCCGGCCGCCGGGGCCGGGGCGGGGACGGGGGCCTGCGGAGGCTCCGGGGCCGTACGGGGATCGGGCGCCGCGCCCGGGGCGGCCAGCTCGAAGTCGCCGGAAGCGCCCGGGCCGTCGTGACGGACCCCCGAGGCGGCCGCCGCTCCCGGGGTGGGGATGGCGACCGTGGGGCGGTCGCGGGGCGGCTCGGGCACGGCCGACAGGTCGTACCCGCAGGCGCCGCAGAACAGGTCGCCCCGCTCCAGCGGCTCCTCGCAGCCGGGGCACCTCGGCAAGGCCGTCTCCTGGTGGTTCTGCGACATGTTCACACCCACGTTCGGGGGCGGAAACGGTTGGCCCGCTCCACCAGTTCGATCCTCTCGGCCCCGGGCTCCGCGAGCCGGGCGAGCATCCGGTACGCACGCTCCAGGCCGAACCGCAGTCCGCGCTCGTCCAGCTCGCTGCCGAGCAGCGTCCCCGGGCCGGGTGTCCCGGCCGGCGGGCCCGAGGGGCTACCGGAGAGTACCCAGTCCAGCGCCGTACCCAGCACCTCGGTCGAGAGCCGTTCCCGCCGGACCGCGTCGAGCCCCAGCCCCGACAGCGCCGACACCTGGGCCGAAGCGGCCGTCAGGTCCGCCATCAGCGGCTCGTGCGGGGCCCGTTCGCGCAGCCGGGCCCGGACGGCGGCGATCCGGGCGGCCGTGTAGTGGATCGACGCCTCCGGCACCGACTCCAGCGTCCGGACCGCCGCCCCCCGGTCACCGGCCGCGATCTGCACCCGGGCCAGACCGAAGGCGGCGCTCACGAAGCTCGGGTCGGTCAGCCACACCAGCCGGTAGTACTCGGCGGCGTTGTCCAGCTGCCCGAGGACCTCCGCGCAGATGCCGAGGGCCAGCTTCGGCGCGGGCTCCCCGGGGAACGCGTCGTAGACCGCGTCGAACGACAGCGCCGCGTTCTCCTTGTCGCCGGTCACCAGCGAGGTGAGGCCCCGGTACCAGACCACGCGCCAGTCGTCGGCGTGCTGCCCCTCCAGCGCGGCCAGGGTCCTCGCGGCGGCGGCGAGGTCGCCCATCTCCAGATAGGCGCGCAGCTCGCGCAGCCGGGTCTCCAGGGAGGCGGCCGGCACCGCCTGCAACGCGGCGATCAGCTCGGCGGGCGCCGACGCCATCACCCCGGCCAGGAACCCCGCGTTCGGGTCGCTCGCGTCGACCCGGGGCACGGGCAGCGCGAGCGAGGTCCCCCGCACGTCGAGCCCGGCCAGCCGGGGCGCCCCCGGACCCGCCGGCACCGGTGCGGCGGCGGGGGAGGGGACCGGGCTGCGCGGAGCGGGGACGCTCGCGGCGGGCGCGTACGGCAGGGGGCCCGGGCCGGTGCCCGCGCCGCCCGGCGTACGGGCGTGGGTGGCGGCCGAGGGCACCGGTGCGGCACCCGTGGGCGGGGCGGGAGGCGGCCCGGCGGGCAGCGCGCCCGGTACGCCCCCGGGCGGTGTCGCGGCGGCCGGCGCCGGGGCGCCCGCCCCGCTCCGGCGGCGGCCGAAGAGGCCCCCGGACCCGGCGGCGGCCCGTGCGCCCAGGCGCGACACCTCGCCCGAACCGTCCGCGAACAGCTCCGTGTCGGTGACCCTCAGCTCCGCGCCGAACAGCGTGGACAGCGCCGGGCGCGGGCGTCCCGTCTGGAGCGAGACCACCTCGCGCAGCACGCCCGTCAGCTGCTCGGCCATCTCCGCCGCCGAGGCGAACCGGCGGGCCGGGTCGGGGTCGGTGGCGCGTACCAGGAGCCGGTAGAACGACTCGTAGCTCCGGAACACCTCGATGTTGTCCGGATCCGGCAGCGAGTCCACGAAGACGTTCGTGTACCCCTGGAAGTCGAAGGTGAGCACCGCGAGCGTGCGGGCCACCGTGTACAGGTCGGAGGCGACCGACGGGCCCAGTTCCGCGACCTCGGGCGCCTGGTAGCCGACGGTGCCGTAGATCGCCGACTCCTCGTCGTCCATCCGGCGGACCGCGCCCATGTCGATCAGCTTCAGCTGGTCCTCGGTCTGGATCGCGTTGTCGACCTTGAAGTCGCAGTACAGCAGGTTGCGGCTGTGCAGATGGCCCAGCGCCTCCAGGGCCTCGATGCCGAACGCGCACGCCTGCTCGACCGGCAGCGGATCGCGCTTCCCGGCCGGCGTGCGGCGCTCGTTGGCGATCTCCTTGAGTGACTTGCCGCCGACGTACTCCATGACGATGTAGCCGTCGAGCGAACCGGTCCGCTGGTCCAGGTGCTCCACGAAGTTGTAGATGCGGACGATGTTGGAGTGCTCGATCTCCGCGAGGAACCGCCGCTCCGAGATCGCCGCCGCCATGGCGTCCTGGTCACCCGTGTCGAGCAGGCCCTTGAGCACCACCCAGCGGTCCGACACCGCCTTGTCCACCGCGAGGTAGACCCAGCCGAGCCCGCCGTGCGCCAGACAGCCCGCGACCTCGTACTGCCCGTGGACGACGTCGCCCGCCTCAAGCTTCGGCATGAACGAGTACGGGTGGCCGCACTTGGTGCAGAACCCCTCGGTGCGGCCCGGCCGGTCGCCCCGGGCCCGGCCCACCGGCGCCCCGCAGTCGGAGCGCGAGCAGAACCGCTTGCGCTCGGGCACCTCCGGGTTCTCCATCACGGCCGTACGCGGATCGGGGCGCGGCACGTCCGGCACCTGCACCAGGCCCGCGCCCAGCCGGTTGCGGCCCGAGGCGTTGGTCGACTTCGCGGAGGAGCGCACCGACACCGACTGCGTGCCGGCCCGGCCGGACAGCGACAGCGACCGCGAGAGCCGCCCCGACACCGAACGCCGCGAGGTCGAGGAACGCGACGAGGACCGCGAGGACGCCCGCGAGGAGGACTGCGAACTGCTCCGCGCCGAAGCGCTGTTGGACCCGCGGCTGCCCCGCCCGCCGGCCGCGACCCCGGTGGGCGGTGAACTCACCATCCCGTTCGGGGAGACGACGGGCGCCAGGCCGCAGGTGTCGCAGTACAGCTCACCGCCGCCCATGTCCTCGTAACTGCCCTCGCACGCGGGGCGCTGGCACTGCGTACTCATGTCCGTTCCCCCTCTTCGCCCCGCCGCCACGACGGTTGGTCACCTCTGCCCAGCAGCTCCAGCGCCGCGTCCTGGTAGCGCTGCACCGCCTGCGCCGCCACCCGCAGATCGCACGGCGCGCTCCACAGCATCCGCCGCGCCGCGTCGTACCGCTCGATCAGGACCGGGTCCTCCGCCAGGCCGTTGCGGGCCACCTTCGCCTTGTACGCGTCGAGCCGGCCGCGCAGTTCCGCCCGGACGGCCAGCGGCGCGGTCACCGCCGTCAGCTGCTCACGGGCCCGCAGCAGCTCCTCCTCGGCCTCCCGCTCCAGGGTCTCCAGGAGCGGCGAGAGGCGGTGCCAGCGGGCGTGCCTGCGGTGCTCCGACGCGGCGGCCAGACGCTCCTGGAGGGCGGTCGGCGGTCCGTTGACCACGGGCACCTCCGACGCGGCGATCTTGGCCAGCACCTCGCCGCGCGCCACCCGGGCCTCGGCCAGTGTGCGGTCGGCCCGGGACAGCACGTCGCGCAGGTGCACCAGCCGCTGCTCGGCGTCCTGCCGTACGGCGAGCACCGCCTCGACCTCGCGCCGCACCTCTTCCAGCGCCCGGGCCGCCCGGTCGTAGCGCGTCGTGTCGGGGCGCCCGCCGCCCGGCGCCGCGCTGCCGGGGCCCGGCAGCCAGAACGCCAGCGGGTCCGAGATCACCTGCTCCCGCAGCGTGGCCAGCTCCGCGGTGATCGCCTCCAGCTCGTCGCCCGCGGGGTGCTCACCGGGGCGGACGCCCACCGAGTGCGCCAGCGAGTGCGTGCGGCGCAGTTCGGCGGCGAGGAGGTCTATGCGGGCGGGCATCGCCGACCACACGCTGTCCGAGGCCACGACCATGTCCAGGGCGCTCGCGTACAGGCCGTTCATCCGGGAGACCAGCTCCTCCAGCGTGAACCGCTCGGAGAGGCGGGCCGGGCCGCTGACGGACGGGTCGTGCCCGGCGGCGGCGTGCGCCACGGTGACGCCCTGGCCGCGCAGCAGCTCGGTCAGGACCGTCAGGTCCTCGCGGTTGGGGTGGCGGCGCCTGGCCCGCACCTCACGGGCCCGGTTCAGCACACCCGTGTACGCGTCGAAGTAGCTCCACAGCAGCGTGACCGACCGCTCGGTGACGGCCCACCGCTCCCTGGTGACACCGGACAGCTCGGCGCCCTCCAGGAGCCTGCGGCCCGCGTGGTCCTGGAGGGCGAGGAGCGAGGTCTCGATCGCCTCGTGCTCCGCGCCGAGCCGGGACAGCGCACGGTCGGCCTCGTCCCGGTCCATGACCGGACCGGGGGGCCGGGCCGCGTAGCTGGGGAAGGGGCCAGCGACGCCCATCGATCACCTCTCCGCTCTCCCCGCCGGGCCTGGGCCCGGCGGGATCAGTGCCGCCGGGCCCAGGCCCGGCGGGGCCTAGTCCCGGTACTTCGGCTCCGGCGGCCCCTGGACCCCCGGCAGGCCCTTCTGGAGCCAGGCGCGGTACGACTTCATCCAGAGGCTGTCCGCGCCGCCCGCCCGGTAGTCGACCAGGACCTTGTTGACCCGGGACACCAGGTCGTCCGCACCCTTCTTCGTGGCCACGCCGTAGTACTCGGTGGTGAACGGGTCGCCCTTGAGCTCGACCGCCGGGTCCTGGGCCGCCTGTCCGGCGGCCAGCGCGTTGTCCGTGACGACCGCGTCCACCTCGCCCAGCTGGAGCCGTACCAGGCAGTCCAGTTGATTGGGGACGGTCAGCCGGTCCTCGTCGGCCGCCGTGCCGTCGTGCTCGTCCTTGAAGACCGAGCCGAACGACTTCTTCTCCAGCGCCTCGTACGCCGTGGAGCCCTCGGCGGTGCAGACCCGCTTGCCGGCCAGGGTGGAGTTGAAACCGGTGATCGAGCGGTCCTCCTTCGCGGCGAGGACCTGCTGGCCCGCCTGGAAGTAGGCCGTGGAGAACGAGACCTGCTTCAGCCGGGCGCAGTTGATCGTCATCGTCCGCACGACCACGTCGACCTTGTCGTTCTCCAGCGCGGCGATGCGCTGGTTGGTCGGGATGGCCCGGAAGATCACCTTGCCGCCGTCGCCGAGGATGTCCTTCGCGAGGGCGCGGACCAGGTCGATGTCGAAGCCTTCGAGGTCACCGGTCGCCGGATTGCGGAAGCCCCATTGGAAGCTGTTCTGGTCGACGCCCGCGATGAGCTTGCCGCGCTCCTTGATCCTGCGGACCGCGTCCCCGTCCGCCTCGCCCGGCCGCAGACTGGCCTCCGGGTCCGTGCAGGCGTCGGCCTTCGCCTGGAGGGCGTGCGCCGCGCCGGGCCCCGTCACCTGGGGGCCGAAGACGTCGTCGCCCGGGTGGGAGAGGGGCAGCAGGGTCAGCGACGCGGTCAGCGCGCAGGCGGCGGCCATCGCGGTCACCCCGCCCCAGCCGCGCAGCCGGCCGATGCCCTTCGGGTTCTTCGCTGTCATCGCTCCCCCTGTCACCGGAACTCCGAGAGCCTGCGGTTGACCCCGACGATCGCCGCGACCGCACCCAGCACGGCCAGGACCGCCGCGCCGACGGGCAGGCCGCCCAGCGCGCCGCGGCCGTCCCGCGCGGCCCGGGTGAAGTCGTCCTGCTCGTGCGCCAGGGCGTCGCGCAGCGCGTCGTCCACCTTCTTGAAGGACTCGCCCGTGGAGTTCTCCTGGCCGATGATCTGCTCCAGGGCCGATTCGTAGTCCCCGGCGTCATCGGTCCTGCGGGCCGTACGGTGGCGGCCCTGCCACTCCTCGACCGCCCCGGCCGCCGCGGCGACCGGCTTGCCGCCCTCGCCGTCCCCGGTGTCCTCGGCCAGCTTCGCCGCCGTGGCCAGCTCCTCGCCGAGCGCCTTCATGCCCGCCGTGTAATCGGTCTCGTACTTGTCGTTCCTGCCGTCCGCGGTGAGCACCGCACCCCGGGCGACCACCGTCAGGTTCTCGTCGGCGCGTGCCTTCAGCGAGTCGATGCGCGCCCGGTTGAGCACGTCCATCGGCCGCTGCCCGTGCGCATCAGCCTCGGCCAGACCGGACCTGGCCACCGTGTGCCCGACCGCCAGCCACAGCAGCAGCACCGTCGTCGCGGCCGTCGCGGCCAGCAGGCCGTGGTTGAACACCCGGTTCGTCCGGCGGTAGTTCCGGCGCTGCGCCCAGACCAGCACGGCCAGCGCGACGACACCCGCGCCGAGCGAGAACAGCGGCCACCCGCGCGCGGAACTCTGGTCCTCGCCGAGCCGGCCGGTCTCCGCCGCGTACAGCCGCTCGGCGGCCGGCAGCAGCTCGCCGGACATCGTCTGGTTCGCGTACCGCAGGTAGGCGCCGCCCAGCGGGAGCCCCTGCCGGTTGTTGGCGCGGGCACGCTCGATCAGGCCCGTGTAGCGGGGGAGCCCTTCGTTGAGCGTGGTGATCTCGCGGCCGGACGCCGTGGTCGCGTCCGTGTTCGCCGCGGCCTTCACCAGCAGCCGCGACGCCTCCTCGATGTCCTTCACGTACTGCTCGTGCACCGCGCGCGGCTCCTGCGGCCCGGCCAGGAAGCCGCTCGCCGCCGCCGCGTCCGCGTCCGCCAGCGAGCGGTAGATGCCCGCCGCGTCCGCGCTGAGCGGCTGGCTGCGCTCCACCACGTCGTCGGCGGAGGCGGCCCGGTCGCTGATCTGGAGCGCCGTCACCGCCCCGAACGCCAGGACCAGGAGCGCCAGGACGGCCCCGATGACGCGCAGCCGGCCCGGTTCGGTGGTCGCGGCAGCGCGCAGCCGCCCCGCGACGGCGGCCCGGGTACTCGGCTGCTGCGGCACGGGTGCGGACGCGGGCACGGCCTCCGGCGCAGGCGGCTTCCCCTGGGCGCGTTGCGGCGCCTCACGCGCACTCGGCGGGTGTGTCACTCGACCTCCCCCTCGGTCACTGACGACGGCCCGCCCCCCGGCCGATCGGAGGACTGGTGCCCGGCCAGAAGTATGGCCTCAGGGACCGGCACCCCACATCCAGAACGCCTGGATCGGGCACCGGACCACGCAGCGGCCGGCCGTGACCGGCCGCGGTCACCGCATTCGATCAAGACCGGCGCCGTTGATCAAGGCGAACGGCACGATCCCCCACGGGCCGTCCTCCCCCTCAACAACACGTCCGGGACGCCCGATCGGTTCCCGAATGCGAAAGGCGCCCCGCAACCGGCAGGCTACGGGGCGCCTGTGACGGGCGGCCACTCAGGAGTACCGCGCCCGCAGTCTCGCGTGCACCTCCGGCGCCGCGCCCGTGTGATCCAGGCCCAGGAGCCCCGCGCCGAGGACCGGTGACTCCTGCACCACGCGCACCACGGCCTTCGGGGCCCGCGCCGCGAGGAGTTCGCGGATCCGGTCGTCCAGCCGCGGATGGCGCGCCGCCAGAACGCTGCCGCCGAGGAGCACCGGCGCCTCCTCGTCCAGCAGCCCGAGGCGGGTCAGCGCGACCGAGGCCAGCGCCACGACCTCCTCGGCCAGCCGGTCCACCAGGGCCCGCGCCACCGGGTCGCCGGCCGCGCCCGTCGCGAAGAGCACCGGGGCCAGCTCGTGCCGGCGCTCCGGCGCGATGCGGCCCAGGTGCAGCGCCTCGATCAGCGCGTACATCGAGTCGAGCCCGAAGTGCGCGGGGAGCGTCCGGGCCAGCTCGGTCGGCTCGCCGCGGCCGTCCTCGGCACGTGCGGCGAACCACAGCGCCTCCTCGGACAGACCCGAACCGCCGCCCCAGTCACCGGAGATCCGCCCGATCGCCGGGAAGCGCGCGGTGCGCCCGTCCGGGACCATGCCGACGCAGTTGATGCCCGCACCGCACACCACGGCCACGCCGCGCGGCTCGTCGATCCCGGCCCGCAGGATCGCGAAGGTGTCGTTGCGCACCTCGACGGTCCGGCCCCAGCCGCGCGCGGCCAGCGCCGCCGTCAGCTGCTCCTCCTCGACCGGCAGGTCCGCGTTGGCGAGGCAGGCGGACACATGGGCGACCTGCCCGGCGTCCGCCCCGGCCTCGGTGAACGCCCGCTCCACCGCCGCGCCGAGCACGTCGACGGCCACCTCCACACCGACCACCGGCGGCTGGAACCCGCCGCCCCTGGCCGTGGACAGCACCGTGCCGTCCGCACCGATGAGGGCCACATCGGTCTTGCTGTTCCCCGCGTCGATCGCGAGGACGGAACCGTTCACGCCCACGCGAGGTGCTCCCGGTTGTGCGCGACGAGCTTGTCGGTCAGCGCCTCGGCGTACTCGAACTGGCCGATCAGGGGGTGCGCCAGCAGCGCCTTGAACACCCGGTCCCGGCCGCCGTGCAGCGCGGCGTCGAGCGCCAGGTCCTCGTACGCCGTGACGTTGGCGATGAGCCCCGCGTACAGCGGGTCCAGGGCGGGCACGGCGAGCGGCGTGGCGCCGGAGCCGTCGACCTTCGCCTGGACCTCGATCACCGCGTCGTCCGGCAGGAACGGCAGGGTGCCGTTGTTGTACGTGTTGACCACCTGGTGCGCCGAGCCGCCGCCGCCCAGGAGCGCCGCCGCCAGGTCCACGGCGGCCTCCGAGTAGAAGGCGCCGCCGCGCTTGGCGAGCAGCGCGGGCTTCTCGTCCAGCGCCGGGTCGCCGTACATGGCCAGGAGCTCCTTCTCCATGGCGGCGACCTCGGCGGCCCGGGAGGGCTTGGTGCCGAGCTCGCGGACGACCTCGTCGTGCGCGTAGAAGTACCGCAGGTAGTACGAGGGGACGACGCCGAGCCGGTCCACGACCGCGCGCGGCAGGTGCAGGTCGTCCGCGAGGGCGTCGCCGTGCTCGGCGATCAGCCGGGGCAGCACGTCCTCGCCCTGCGGGCCGCCGAGGCGCGCCCCCAGTTCCCAGGTGAGGTGGTTCAGCCCGACGTGGTCGAGGTGCACCTCGCCGGGGGCCACGTCGAGCAGCGCCGCGAACTTGCGCTGGAAGCCGATCGCCACGTTGCACAGGCCGACGGCCTTGTGCCCGGCCTGGAGCAGGGCGCGGGTGACGATGCCCACCGGGTTGGTGAAGTCGATGATCCAGGCGTCCGGGTTGGCGCGCCGGACCCGCTCGGCGATGTCCAGGACGACCGGGACGGTGCGCAGCGCCTTGGCGAGGCCGCCGGCTCCGGTGGTCTCCTGGCCGACGCAGCCGCATTCCAGGGGCCAGGTCTCGTCCTGGTCGCGGGCGGCCTGGCCGCCGACACGCAGCTGGAGCAGGACGGCGTCCGCTCCGGCGACGCCCGCGTCGACGTCCGAGGTGGTGACGATGCGGCCCGGGTGGCCCTGCTTGGCGAAGATCCGCCGGGCGAGGCCGCCCACGAGGTCGAGCCGGTCGGCGGCCGGGTCGACGAGGACCAGCTCCTCGACCGGCAGCGTGTCACGCAGCCGGGCGAATCCGTCGATCAGTTCGGGGGTGTAGGTGGACCCGCCACCCACTACAGCGAGCTTCATGGTTCAGCCCTTTACTCCGGTCAGTGTGACGCCCTCGACAAAAGCCTTCTGCGCGAAGAAGAAGACGACGATCACAGGGGCCATGACCAGAACGGTCGCGGCCATGGTCAGGTTCCAGTCGGTGTGGTGCGCGCCCTTGAAGGACTCCAGTCCGTAACTCAGTGTCCAGGCACCCGGGTTCTCGGAGGCGTAGATCTGCGGGCCGAAGTAGTCGTTCCAGGCGTAGAAGAACTGGAAGAGGGCGACGGCGGCGATTCCCGGCCTGGCCATCGGCACCACCACGCGCAGCAGGGCGCGCAGTTCACCGCAGCCGTCGACCTTCGCCGCGTCGAGGTACTCGTCGGGGATGGTCAGCAGGAACTGCCGCAGCAGGAAGATGGAGAACGCGTCGCCGAAGGCCATCGGGATGATCAGCGGCCAGAGCGTGCCGGACAGGTCCAGCTGCTTGGCCCAGAACAGGTACATCGGGATGACCACGACCTGCGGCGGCAGCATCATCATCGAGATGACGAGCATCAGCGACAGACGCCGGCCGCGGAAGCGGAACTTGGCGAGCGCGTACGCCACGGGCAGCGAGGACACGACGGTGAGGACGGTGCCCAGACCCGCGTACAGCAGGGTGTTCCGCCACCAGGTCAGGAAGCCCGGGGTGTCGAACACCCTCGTGTAGTTGGCCCACTCGAAGGGGTGCGGCCACAGGTCCCGGGTGAGGGCCTGCTGGTCGCTCATCAGCGAGGTGAGCACGAGGAAGACGAACGGCAGCACGAAGAAGAGGGCCGCCGCCACGCCGAGCGCGTGCACGGCGATCCAGTGCAGCAGCGCCTTGCGGCGCGCGACGCGCTGGGCGGGGGAGACGGGCTCGCCCGCCGGGCCCGCCGTCGCCGGGATGTCGAGAACCTGCGCCATGTCACTCACCTGCCTGGATCAGTCCGCTGCGGCGCCGCATCAGCAGTGCGGTGAACGCCATGGCGAGGACGAAGAGTACGAGCGCGACCACACAGGCGGAGCCGTAGTCGAAGCGCTGGAAACCGAGGTTGTAGACGAGCTGCGGAAGCGTCAGTGTCGACTTGTCGGGATAGCCGGGTTCGAACTGCTGGCCCGAACCGCCCATGACCCCGGACGCGACCTTCCCGGCCACCAGCGGCTGGGTGTAGTACTGCATCGTCTGGATGATGCCGGTGACCACGGCGAACATGATGATCGGCGAGATGTTCGGCAGCGTGACGTAGCGGAACCGGTGGTACGCGGTCGCCCCGTCCAGCTCCGCCGCCTCGTACTGCTCCTTCGGTACGTCGAGCAGCGCGGCCATGAAGATCACCATCAGGTCGCCCACCCCCCACACCGCGAGCGCGGTCAGCGCGGGCTTGGACCAGGTGGCGTCGGTGAACCAGCCGGGCGTGCCCATCCCGAGGTCGCCGAGGATCGAGTTGACCGGCCCGGTGCCCGGGTTGAGCAGGAAGACGAAGCCCAGCGTGGCGGCGACCGGCGGGGCCAGGTACGGCAGGTAGAACAGCGTCCGGAAGACACCCGTACCCGTCTTGATCTTGGTGATCAGCAGCCCGACACCGAGTCCGAAGACCACCCGGCAGGCGACCATCACGACGACCAGCCACAGCGTGTTGCGCAGCGCCGGCCAGAACAGCGGGTAGTCCTCGAAGACGTACGACCAGTTCTTGAAGCCGCTGAACTCGGGGGCGGCGAAACCGTCGTAACTGGTGAACGAGAAGTAGACCGTGGAGATCAGCGGGTAGGCGAAGAAGACGCAGAACCCGATCAGCCAGGGCGACATGAAGGCCGCCGTGCGAAGCGCCGACCTGCGGCGCTTCGAGCGGAGTGTGTACGTGCTCATCGCGGCGGCTCTACTTCGCCTGGGCGATCGCCGCGTCGATCTCCTTCGCGGTCTGCTCCAGCCCCGCCTTGATGTCCTTCTGCTTGCCCTTCTCGACGTCGTAGCCGAGATTCTGCAGGGACGTCAGGTACGCGCCGCCGTTCACCGAGGGCGGGGTGGTGGTGGACTTCGGGTTCGCGGCGATGTCCAGGAACGTCTTGAAGCGCGGGTCGTACTTCAGCTTCGGCGACTTCAGCGCGGCCAGCGTGGAGGGCACGTTGTGGATGGCGTTGGCGAAGTTCACGACCGCGTCGGTGTCGGTCGTCATGAACTTGACCAGCTCCCAGGCGGCGTTCTGCTTGCCGGAGGTGGCCGCGATGCCCGCGATGGTGCCGGTCAGATAGCCCTTGCCGTAGGTGTCGGCCTCATCGTCCGCGACCGGCATCGGTGCCACCCCGATCTCGAACCCGGGTTTGGCGTCCTCGGCCATGCCGAGCCGCCACTCGCCGTCCAGCTGCATGGCGACCTGGCCGGTGTGGAACGGGTGCTTGGCGCCCCACTCGTCACCGAAGCCGGTACGGAACTTCTCCAGCTTCGCGTAGCCGCCGAGCGAGTCGACCAGCTTCTTCTGGGTGGTGAGCATCGCGGCGAACGCCGGGTCCTTCGCGATGTTCGACTTGCCGTCCGCGTCGAAGTAGGTGGGGTTCCAGCCGCCGAGGTAGTGCTCGGTGGTCGCCTCGTAGCCGTGGTACGTCGGCATGAAGCCCAGCTGCTCGTACGTGTCGCCCTTGGTCTTCGTCAGCTTCTTGGCGTCGGCCGCGAATTCGGACCAGGTCTTCGGCGGGGTGGCGATCCCGGCCTTCTCGAAGGCGTCCTTGTTGTAGTAGAGCCCGTACGCGTCACCCAGCAGCGGGACCGTGCAGCGCACCCCGTCGTACTGGGTGTACTCGTTCATCGCCTTCGGGAAGGTCGCCCCGGGGTCGATGCCGTCCTTCTTCAGGAACGGGTTGAGGTCCACGAACGCCTTCGAGGAGCAGAACTTGCCCACGTTGTTCGTGGTGAACGACGAGACCACGTCCGGCGCCTTGGACCCGCCGGCGCGCAGCGCCTGGTTGATCTTGTCGTCGGTCATGTTGCCGACGACCTTCACGTGGATGTTGGGGTGGGCCTTCTCGAAGGCGGCGATCGTGGCCTCGATCCCCTTCACCTCGCCCGGCGCGCTCCAGCCGTGCCAGAACGTGATGGTCGTCTCCTTGGACGCGTCATCATTGGCCCCCGAGCCGCTCTGCCCGGTACAGGCGGAGGCGAACAGGGCTATGGCGGCGGTCGCGGCGAGTGCGACGGCCGGCTTCCGGCGGTTTCCGGACATGGTGGTGTCTCCCGGTGAAGGGTGTCGGTCAGGGACGGGGTGTGCGGGGGGAAGAGGTGACGTAAGGGGTCAGCGCGAGGTGTCGAACACTTCGTCGCGGGTCGTCGCGAGCGCGCTCTCCAGCGCACCGCGCAGTACGGGCCGGTGGGTGACGTCCCCGGCGAGCAGCCGGGGCCTGGACGCGGCGAGTTCGGCCAGCTCGGCCGCGACCCGGGAGCGCAGTTGCTCCCCGCCGCGCGAGAACAGCGCGCCGGAGAGCACGACGATCTCCGGGTCGAGAACGGCGACCAGGGAGGCGAGGCCGGTCGCGAGGCCGGTGGCGAACCGGTCGAGCAGCGTGGCGTACGGCCCGCCCTCGCCCCGCTCCACGGCCTCGGCGGCCCGGCCCACCAGCTCGGCGGCGATCTCGTGGTGGGTGCCGGAGCCCGGCGCGTCCTCGATGCCCAGCTCCCGGGCCAGGCGCGCGAGCACCTGGGCGCCCGCCAGCTCCTGGAAGCCGCCCGCGTTGGCCTTGGTGACCTGGCGGACCAGCGGCGCCCCCGGCACCGGCAGGAAGCCGACCTCGCCGGCGCCCCCGGTGAAGCCGCGGTGCAGCCGGCCGTTGATGACGAGGGCGGCGCCCAGTCCCTCCTCGTTCCACAGCAGCACGAAGTCGTCGTGGCCCCGGGCCGCGCCGCGCCGCTGCTCGGCCACCGCCACGAGGTTGACGTCGTTCTCGTACTCGACGGGCATCGGCAACACGGCCGCCAGCTCGTCGAGCAGCGTGGCGGAGTGCCAGCCCGGCAGGTGCGAGGCGTAGCGCAGCCGGCCCGTGTTCGGGTCGAAGGCGCCCGGCGTGCCGATGACCACCCGGTGCACGCCGGCCCGGGTCAGCCCGGCGGCCGCCACCGCGCCGTCCAGCGCCTCGGTCACCTCCCGCACCACGCTGTCGGCGCGCCGCCCGGGGGTCCGCAGCTCGAACTCCCCGACCGTCTCGCCGGTCACATCGGCGACGGCGGCGACGATCCGGTGGGTGTTCACATCGAGCCCGGCGACATGGGCGGCGGAGGCGTTGACGGCGTACAGCTGGGCGTTGGGGCCGGGGCGCCCGGCGGCGGTCCCGGTGGCGACGACCAGTCCGGCGGCTTCGAGGCGGACCAGCAGCTGGGAGGCGGTGGGCTTGGAGAGCCCGGTGAGCTTCCCGATCCGGGTCCGCGACAGGGGGCCGTGCTCCAGGAGCAGATCGAGGGCGGCGCGGTCGTTCATGGCGCGCAGCACCCTGGGGGTGCCCGGCGTGTTTCCGGCCATGAGTGTGGCACCCGCCCCTCTGTTAGGAAACTTTCCTGTTCGGTGAGGAACGTAGGGCCCGGGCCGCGGAGGCGTCAATGACCTGACCGCCGGTGGCAACCAAAGCGTTACCTGGGACGGGAGCGGGCCGGGAACGACAACGGCCGGGGACCGCTCGGGTCCCCGGCCGGGCCGGCTACTTCGTGGTGCTCGGCGGCGGGATCGGGGTCGCGGCGAGGGACTGCGGGGAGGTCGCCGACGCGTACGCGGAGGGGGCGGCCATCCCGGCCGTGGGATCGGCCTGCGGCGCGTCCTCCGGGGCGCCCGCCACCATGCTGACGCCGGCCGCGTCCAGCGCCGTCTTGATGCGCCAGCGCAGCTCGCGCTCCACGCCGACCGCCTGGCCCGGCATGGTCTTCGCGCTCACCCGGACCGTCATCGAGTCGATCAACACCGTGTCCAGGCCCAGGATCTCGACCGGGCCCCACAGGCGCTCGCTCCAGGGCTCCTCCTTGGCCATCTCCTGGGCGGCCTCGGTGATGACGGCACGGATCTTCTCCAAGTCCTCCGTGGGGCGGACCTGGACGTCCACGTTGGCCGTCGACCAGCCCTGGCTGAGGTTGCCGATCCGCTTGACCTCGCCGTTGCGGACGTACCAGATCGCGCCGTTCTCGCCGCGCAGCTTGGTGACGCGCAGGCCCACCTCGATGACCTCGCCGGAGGCGACGCCCGCGTCGATCTGGTCGCCGACCCCGTACTGGTCCTCCAGGATCATGAAGACCCCCGAGAGGAAGTCGGTGACCAGGTTCCGGGCGCCGAAACCGAGCGCGACACCGGCGACCCCGGCGGAGGCGAGGAGCGGGGCCAGGTTGATCTGGAACGCGCCCAGGATCATCAGGGCCGCGGTGCCCAGGATCAGGAACGAGGCCACCGAACGGAGCACCGAGCCGATCGCCTCCGACCGCTGGCGGCGGCGCTCCGCGTTGACCAGGAGACCGCCGAGCGCGGTGCCCTCGACTGCCTGCGCGCTGCGGTTCATCCGTTCTATGAGCTTGGTCAGGGCGCGGCGGACCGCGATGCGCAGAACGACCGCGACCGCCGCGATGAGGATGATCCGCAGGCCCGTGTTCAGCCAGGTGGACCAGTTCTCCTCCACCCAGCCCGCGGCGTCTCCGGCCTGCCTCGCGGCTTCGTCCAGCGAGCCGCCGGGCTCCGGTGACGGGGCTGCGGCCAACAGGGCGGACAGGGACACGGCGAAACCTCCAGGGGCGAGCGCTGAGCGGAAGAGCGCTGAACAACCACACTAACGGGGCATCACCCGTGCTCCGTTGCCGTGAACGGGGGGAGAGACACGGCTCACCCGGAGATACGGAACGGATAAGGCGCCGGGGCGGCCGCGGGAGCCGCCGGGCACGAGCGCGGGAGAAAAATTCCTTCCGGCCCGTTACCCGCACGTGGTGGCGCTTCGACCAGGCGTGAGGGGAGACTGAGAGCGGAGATCGTCCCGGCGCGAGCCACGCGCCGCCGGCGTACAAGGAGGCATCCGTGCCGCATGTCCTGGTTCTCAACGCGTCGTACGAGCCGCTCGGCGTCGTACCGCTCCGCCGCGCACTCGTCCTCGTCCTCGAGAACAAGGCCATCTGTCTTGAGGAGTCCGGCGCCCTCATGCACAGTGCAACCCGGGCCGTCCCGGCCCCCAGCGTCGTCCGGCTCAAGCGGTTCGTTCGCGTCCCCTACCGCGGTCCGGTGCCGCTGACCCGGCGGGCCCTGTTCGCCAGGGACGGCGGGCGCTGCATGTACTGCGGGGCCGCGGCGACCAGCGTCGACCACGTCATCCCGCGCAGCCGGGGCGGCCGGCACGCCTGGGACAACGTGGTGGCGGCCTGCCGCCGCTGCAACCACGTCAAGGCCGACCGCCATCTGCCCGAGCTCGGCTGGCGGCTGCACCAGCAGCCCGCCCCGCCGACCGGACTGGCCTGGCGGATCATCGGCACGGGGCACCGCGACCCGCGCTGGCTGCCCTATCTGCAACCGTTCGGCGCGGACGACGCGATGGCCCGGATCGACGGCATCTCAGCCTGAGACCGGGCCCGCGTGCTTCCCGGGGCGGTCCGCCGCACCGGGGCTCCGGCCTGCCGTGCCCCGCCCCGTCGCCGTGCCCCGTCAGCCGTCCTCCGCCACCGCGTACGCCTCGGCCGACCAGAGCGAGATGCCGTACTTCGTGGCCCGCTCGTCGCCCACGACGCGCACGAACCGGGTGTCCTGCGCGTCCATCCGCACCGACTCGCGGCCGCCCCGGCCCTGGCGGACGGTCGCGGCGGTGCGCCAGGCGCGGCCGTCCGACGAGACCTGGACGCGGTAGCGCGACGCGTACGCGTCCTGCCAGTGCAGCACCACCCGGCCGAGGCGGACCGGGGCGGGCAGCTTTGCCTGCCACCACGCCCCGTCCTCGGCCGGTGAGGACCAGCGGGTCTCCGGGTCGCCGTCGGACGCGGCGGACGCCGGGAAGTCGGCGGTCTCGTCGCCCGACGAGGAGGCGGTGGCCCCGCGCAGCAGGTCGGGCCCGGCGGTGCGCGGGTAGGCCCGCACGGTCAGGGTGGTCCGCTCGTCGCCGAAGGCGAACGGCACCTCGTACGCGCCGGCCGGGGTGTCCTCGGGGACCGTGATCTCCACCGGGACCTCGGTCCGCGTCCCGCGCGGCACGGTCGTCCGCTTCGGCACCCGGACCTCGATGCCCTCGGGCGCCTTCGCGGTCAGCCTGCCCCGCACCTCGGCCGGGCGCCGGGCGGTCAGCCGGGCCCGGACCTCCTGCGGCCCGCCGCCGATGACCGCGTCCGTCTCGCCGCGCGCCAGGTCCAGCCGGGCGGCCGGCTCGTCGCCGAACCAGGGCACCAGGGAGCGCACGTCCGGGGCGGTCCCCGCGCGGACGGACGCGCCGGCCAGCGGCGGGATGACCAGGGGCGGGGCACCGCCCGCCAGCGGGGTCGCGGCCGGCCAGCTGATCCGGACCGCGTCGGCCCGCACCCCCTCGCCCGCCGCCTGGGTCCACCCGCTCGCCGACAACGGGCCGAGCGCGCGCCACCCCTGGCCCGGGACGTGCGCCTGGACCGTCGCGCCCGCCGCCGCACCGTCGTCCGTAACGGTCGTCGCGGTGACCGCCTCCAGCGGGCGGACCCGGTCGAGGCGCACCGTGTAGCTGCCCGGGGCCTCGGACACCTCGCCGCCCGGCCGGTCCGTGCCGGTCCAGGAGCGGGCGTTCTCGCGGACCCGGTCGAGGAACGCGTCGAGGACGCCCTCGCCGACCTTCGCGCCGCCCGCCGCGATGTCCTTCCGGACCTGTTCCAGCGCCAGGGACGCCCGCCAGGCGGCGGCCCCGTCGCCCCGGGCCTGGGCGCGCAGCAGGTCCACGGCCAGCTCGCCCGCGTGGCCGTAGCGGGACAGCTGCGCGGTCCACGGGCGGACCTCGGCCCCGAGCCGCCCCCCGGCGACGTCCGCGAGCCGCGCCGGGGCCGCCCGCATCCCGCCGAACGCCTCCCTCAGCCGGTCCGCCGCCGCGTCGAACGCCTTGCCGTCGCCGTCCGCGTACGCCGTGCGGAACGCGGCGATCAACGGCCGCAGGTACGCGGACTCGGTGGAGCCGAGTACGGAGCCCGCGCTGTTGCCCGCGAGCGCCCGCAGCGCGTCGGCGCTCCGGCCGCCGCCCGCGAGGTCGTCGATCGCGGCCTCCCAGGACTTCGCGGGGTCGTAGCCCTTCGGGTTCCACGCGAAGTCGGCGGCCGTGAACAGCGGGATGCGGGAGGCGGCGGGCTGCTCCATCGCGTTGGCCAGCAGCGCCGCCGAACCGGACGCCACCGCCGGGTCACGGCCGGTGTACGGCCCGAGGAAGAGCCGGTCCTGCGCGTAGTCGTTGACCGGGTAGTTGTCCATGGTCACCAGCGGGTGCCCGAACGCGGCACGCGCCTCGGCCAGTTCACCGCCGGTGATGGTCCTCGGCACGACTCCGACGCCCGTCCAGGCGACCTCGGTCCCGGGCGCCAGCTCCCGGGCGAGCGCCGTGCGGTAGGCGGTCGCGCCGTCCTGGTAGTACTCCGTCGGCATCACCGACAGCGGCAGGGCGTCCGGGTGGCGCTCCGCCAGATGGCGGGCCACGCCGTTCACGACGCGGGCCTGCGCCCGGGCCGCCGCCCCGGGGCCGCTGCCGAAGGCGTCCGCGTCGGCCGCGCAGTGCCACTCGCTGTAGCTGACGTCCTGGAACTGCACCTGGAAGACCCGCACCCCCAGGTCCCACATCGCGTCGATCTTGCGGGTCAGCGCCTTGAGGTCGCGGTCCGACGACAGGCACATCGACTGGCCGGGCGCGACCGCCCAGCCGAGTGTCACGTGCTCGGCCGCGGCCCGTTCGGCCAGCGCCCGGATGCCGGCCTTCCGCGCCGCCGGGTACGGGTCGCGCCAGCGGGCCTGGCGGTACGGGTCGTCGCCCGCCGCGTACAGATAGCGGTTCTGCTTGGTGCGCCCCAGGAAGCCGAGCTGCGCGAGCCGTTCCTCCTGGGTCCAGGGCTGCCCGTAGAACCCCTCGGTCAGCCCGCGTACGGCGGTGGCCGGCCAGTCCCGGACGGTGACCCCGGCGATCTTCCCGCCCCGGACCAGCTGGCGCAGCGTCTGCACCGCGTGGAACAGCCCGTCGTCGCCGACGCCCTCCAGGGCCACGGTGTCCCGCTTCGCGGTCCGCCCGGCCGCCAGCCGGTAACCGCCCGCCGCCAGATCCGCGCGGTCCGGGGCGCCCAGGGCGCGGAGCGCGTCCGCCGCCCCGTCGCCGCCCAGCCGCAGGACGGGCCCGGCGCCCGGCAGCGTCTCGTGGACCGTGCGCACCCCGGCGTCCGCCAGGACCGCGCGCAGCGCCTTCACGGCGTACGGGTCGGCCTCCGCGTCCGCGATCAGGGTGACCTCGCGGCCCAGGGCGACGGCGGGCCCGGCCGCCGCCATGCTCTGCGGGCGCGGCCACACGGCGGGGAGCGCGGAGTCCGCCGCGCGGCTCCGGCCGGCCGCGGACCCGGACGCCGGGTCCGGGGGAGCGGCGAGCGCGGGCGGAAGCCCGGCGGCGAGCAGCCCGCCGAGCACGGCCACGGCGACGGCCGTCGCCCGCGTCCTCCCACTGAGCCGCATCCCTGTCTCTCCCCTCGCCCCACCAGTGGGTTCCGAGCCCACCACCCCGCGCGCGGGGGTGTCAACGCGCGAGGTGTTCGGTACGGAAATGACCTGGTATGACCGGTGTGATGAACGAGGTGCGTGTGACGGGGGGCCACGCGAAAGACAGCGCCGAATGGCCGAAAAAGGCGAACGTCTTGCGGGCAACCGGCCCTTCGGGAACGGAATGTGACCCGGGACACGTTGAACTCGTTGTCGTAACGCCTACGTCTGCGGCAGCGTCCGTTGGGTAGGCCGTCACTGTCCTGTTCTCCACGGCCAGGAGGCCACCATGCCCGCCACCGCGCAGCGCCCGCTCTCCGCCCTCTCCAAACAGGCATCCGGTCCCGCCCCGCTGATCAGCGCGTCCCCCGCCACCCTGCCCGGCCCGCTCACGAGCGAACCGCCGCTCGCCGACGCCATACCCCTGACCAGCGAGCCCCCGCTCGCCGAGGCCACCCCCCTGACCAGCGAGCCGCCGCTCGCCGTCCTCGCCCCGCTGACCAGCGAACCGGCCGCGTCCGGCTGCGCATGGGGCACGGAGTCCCCAGGAGTCTGAATGGGCTTGTCCCGGCTCGCCGCACTGCACGGCGTCGCCACCTCCTTCTCCCCGTCCGCCGGTGTCACCGCACCCGTCCCCGAGACCACGGTCGTCGCCGTGCTCGGCGCGCTCGGCGTCGACGCCACGACGCCCGCGGCGGTACGCGACGCCCTCGCCGCCGCCGAGTCGGCCGCCCGCACCCGGCTCCTCCCCCAGACACTGGTGGTGTGGTCCGGCGAACCGCTGCCACCCGCGCTGACCGGGCTGCCGCCCGGCACGGAGCTGGACGTCCGGCTGGAAGGGGGCGACGAGCAGGCGGAGCCGGCCAGGATGCGGGTGCCCGCCGGGGCGCCTGAACCGAAGACCCCCGGGACCGCCCCGGGGGGTGCGAATCCGGCCGATCCGGGAAGCGCTCCGGGTGACGTCGGGGAGCCCGGTCCAGGCGGGCCGGGAACCGCCCCCCGCTGGTGGGCCGAGCCCCCGCTCGGCGTGCACCGGCTCACCGTCCGCGCGCCGGACCGCGAGGCGCGGTCCTGCACGCTCGTCGTCGCCCCGGCCCGCGCCCCCCAGCCGCTCGCCCGCACCCACGGCTTCCTCGTCCAGCTCTACTCCCTGCTCTCCGCCCGCTCCTGGGGCATGGGCGACCTCGGCGACCTCGCCGACCTCGCCTCCTGGTCCGGCCGCCGGCTCGGCGCCGGCTTCGTCCAGGTGAACCCGCTGCACGCGGCGGTACCCGGCGAACCCACCGACCCCTCGCCCTACCGCCCGTCCTCCCGGCGCTTCCCCGACCCGGTGCACCTGCGCGTCGAGTCCGTCCCGGAGTACGGGCACGTGCCCGACCCGGTCGCGCTCGACACGCTGCGCCGCAAGGGCGCCGAGCTGCGGGAAGCCGTTCTGGACAAGGGCGCCCTCATCGACCGGGACGCCGTGTGGGCCCTCAAGCAGCGGGCCCTCGACCTGGTCCTCGCGGTCCCCCTCACCCCCGGCCGGCACGCCGAGTACTGCGACTTCCTCGCCGCCCAGGGGCGCGCCCTGGAGGACCACGCCCTGTGGTGCGCGCTCGCGGAGGTGCACGGCCCCGACTGGCACGGCTGGCCCGACGGGCTGCGCGACCCCCGCTCCGACGCCACCGCCCGCGCCCGCGCCGAGCTGCTGGACCGGGTCGACCACCACTGCCGGCTCGCCTGGCTGACCGACACCCAGCTCGCCGACGCCCAACGGGCCGCCCGGGAAGCCGGGATGGCCGTCGGCGTCGTCCACGACCTCGCGGTGGGCGTGCACCCCGGCGGCGCCGACACCTGGGCCCAGCAGGACGCCTTCGCCCACGGCATGTCCGTCGGCGCGCCCCCGGACGCGTTCAACGCGCGCGGCCAGGACTGGGGGCTGCCGCCCTGGCGCCCCGACGCCCTCGCCGCCTCCGGCTACGCCCCGTACCGCGGCCTCCTGCGCGGCGCCCTCGCCCACGCGGGCGCCCTGCGCATCGACCACGTGATGGGCCTGTTCCGGCTCTGGTGGGTGCCCGAGGGCCGCCCGCCCACCGAGGGCACCTACGTCTCGCACGACGCGGAGGCGATGCTCGCCGTCCTCGTCCTGGAGGCGCACCGGGCCGGCACCGTCGTCGTCGGCGAGGACCTGGGGACGGTGGAGCCCGGCGTCCGCGAGGCGCTGGCCCGGCGCGGCGTCCTGGGCACCTCGGTGCTCTGGTTCGAGCGGGACTGGGCGGGGGACGGGCGCCCCCTGGCGCCCGAGCGGTGGCGCCGGGACTGCCTGGCCACCGCGACCACCCACGACCTGCCCTCCACCGCGGCCCGGCTGACCGGCGACCATGTGACACTGCGCCACCGCCTCGGCCTGCTCACCCGCCCCCTCGACGAGGAGCTGAGGGAGGACGGCGCGGAGACCGCCGAGTGGCTGGCCCTGCTCACCAGGCTCGGGATGCTCCCCGAGGGCGGTGCGCTCGCAGAGGACGGCGGCGGGGAGGAGGCGGCCGTCCGGGCCGTCCACCGCTTCCTGCTGCGCACGCCCGCCCGGATGACCGGGATCTGGCTGCCCGACACCGTCGGCGACCGCCGCCCGCAGAACCTCCCGGGCACCTGGGACCAGTACCCCAACTGGCGGCTGCCGATCGCCGACGCGGAGGGCGTCCCGGTCACGCTGGAGCAACTGGCCGCCTCGCCCCGGCTGCACCGCCTGATGGACGTCCTGCGCGCCCCGCGGGAGCCCGGGGAGGTCCGCGTGCCGTGAACGGGACCCGTACGGCACCCCCGGGCGCGCGGCCCGCGCGGGCGTTCGCTACGTTTGCACCGTGGACAAGAAGAACGCTATGCGCGCCGGCGCCGTCGCCGCCGGAACGACGCTGATGATGCTGCTGATGTCGTCCCCCGCGCTCGCGCTCACCCGCGACGACGGCGACGACCCGGGTACCGGCCTGAGCGTGCTCGACACGCTCGGCCTGTTCGTCCTGGCGCCCCTCGTCCTGTTCGGGGTCATCGCGGGCCTGGTCATGGTGCTCGACAAGTCCAAGAAGCAGGCCTGACCCACCTGCCCGGCGACCGGGGTCACGCCCCCGGTCCCGCCCCGCACGCCCAGGGTGCGCCGCACGGTGACCATCACCGCGCGGCGCACACGCGTGTCCGGACCCGGACGCGGCGGTAGGTTGCGCCCATGACCGAGTGGGACGTCAAGAAGCTCCGCATCCTGCGCACCCTGCGCGACCGGGGCACGGTCACCGCGACCGCCGACGCCCTGCTGATGACCCCCTCGGCGGTCTCGCAACAGCTCTCCAACCTGGCCAGGCAGCTCGGCGTACCGCTGCTGGAGGCCCAGGGCCGGCGCGTCCGCCTCACCGACGCCGCCCATCTCGTCCTGCGCCACGCCGAGGCGGTCTTCGCCCAACTGGAGCGCGCCGACGCCGAACTGACCGGCTATCTGCGCGGCGAGGCGGGCGAGGTCCGGGTCGCCGCCTTCGCCACCGCCGTGCCCGCCCTCGTCGTCCCGGCCGTGCAGCGGCTGCGCGCCGACGCCCGCCCCGGCCCGTGCGTCCGGGTGCGCGAGGCGGAGGCCGCACAGGCGTACGAACTGCTCGCCGCCGCCGAGGCCGACCTCGCCCTGTCGCTGGCCGCCGACGCCCCGACGGCCCGCGACCCCCGGTTCACCGTCCTGCCGCTGCTCGCCGACCCGCTCGACGTGGCGCTGCCGGCCGGCCACCGCCTCGCGGACGCGCCCGGGCTGCGCCTCGCCGACCTGTCCGCCGAGCCCTGGATCTACGGCGGCTCGGGCCCCTGGTCGGAGATCACCGTCTCCGCGTGCCGGGCGGCGGGCTTCGTACCCGAGCAGGCGCACAGCGCGTCCGGCTGGACGGCGATCCTCGCCATGGTCGCCGCCGGTCTGGGGGTCGCCCTGGTCCCGCGCATGGCCTCGGCGGAACGGCACGGCCGGGAGGGCGTGGTGATGCGGACCCTCGACGCGGACCGGCCCCGCCGCCACGTCGTGGCCGCCGTCCGGCGCGGGGGAGAGGACGCCCCGGCGGTGGCCCGGGTCCTCGCAGCGCTGCGCGAGGCGGCGGAAGCGCACGGGGACGGCGCGACCGTTCAGCCCGGCTGAACGATTCGTGCGGAAACTTTCGATGGACCTGTCGGCTTCCGGCGTACGACAGTGAACGCATGACCACCGACCAGGACGAGATCCGGCACGACGACCCCCACGCCAATGACGCGGCCCCGTACGGCGGCGGTGACCCCTACGCCGACTACCGCACCGCCGACCTCCCCTTCACCGGCCTCGTGGACCTCGCCGACCGGCGGCTCGGCGCGGGCGTGATCGCCGCCAACGACGAGTTCTTCGCCCAGCGCGAGAACCTGCTCCTGCGGGAGCGCGCGGTCTTCGACCCCGAGCACTTCGGCCACAAGGGCAAGATCATGGACGGCTGGGAGACCCGCCGCCGGCGCGGCGCGGACGCCGAGCACCCCTTCCCGGCCCCCGACGAGCACGACTGGGCGCTGATCCGGCTCGGCGCCCCCGGCGTCATCCGCGGCATCGTCGTGGACACCGCCCACTTCCGCGGCAACTACCCGCAGCGCGTCTCCGTCCAGGCCACCTGCGTCGAGGGCGCACCCGGCCCGGAGGAACTGCTCGCCGACGACGTGAAGTGGGAGGAGATCGTCCCCCCGACCCCCGTGCGCGGCCACGCCGCCAACGGCTTCGAGATCACCGGCGGGCGGCGCTACACCCACATCCGCCTCTGCCAGCACCCCGACGGCGGCATCGCCCGCCTCCGCGTGCACGGCGAGGTAATCCCCGACCCGGCCTGGCTGGCCACGCTCGGCACGTTCGACCTGATCTCGGTCCTCAACGGCGGCAGTTACGAGGACGCCTCGGACCGGTTCTACTCCTCGCCGACCCAGATCATCCTGCCCGGCACTTCCCGCAAGATGGACGACGGCTGGGAGAACCGCCGCCGCCGGGTCCGCGACACCAACGACTGGGTCCGCTTCCGGCTGCCCGCCCAGGGCGCCGTCCGCGCGGTCGAGATCGACACCGCCTATCTCAAGGGCAACGCGGCCGGCTGGATCGCCCTGCACGGCAGGGACGGCGAGAGCGGCGAGTGGTTCGAGATCATCCCGCGCACCCGCCTCCAGCCCGACACCCTGCACCGCTTCCCGCTGCCGGCGGAGGCCGTGGTCACCCACGTACGGCTCGACGCCTTCCCCGACGGCGGCGTCGCCCGGATGCGCCTGCACGGCTCCCTGACCGAGACCGGCGCGGCCGGTCTCGCGGCCCGATACGAGGCGTCGGCCTCGTAACCTCGCCCGCTCCCGCCCGGCGGACGGCTGCGCTTCAGCGCCTGTCCGCCGGGCGGTTTCCAGTCACGCGGTCGCGGCCGCCGCGTCCGCCGCACGGGCCCGCAGAGCGCGCTCCACGCCCGAGCGGGACTCCGAGATCAGCCGGCGCAGACCCGCGCCCGGCCCGGCCGAGGCCAGCCAGGCGTCCGTGGCGTCCAGGGTCTCCTGCGAGACCTGGAGCGCCGGGTACAGGCCGATCGCGATCTGCTGGGCCATCTCGTGGCTCCGCGAGTCCCAGACGCCCTTCACCGAGGCGAAGAACTTCTCGGTGTACGGGGCCAGCAGCTCGCGCTGGTCCGTCTGCACGAAGCCGGCGATGACCGCCTCCTGGAGGGAGTTCGGCAGCTTGTCGGACTCCACGACCGACGCCCACGCCTCGGCCTTCGCCTCCTCGCTGGGCCGTGCGGCCCGGGCGGAGGCCGCGTGCCGCTCGCCCGCCGCCGTGCGGTCCCGCTCGTACTCGGCGTCGATCTCCTCCTCGTCGATGAGCCCGGTGGCGGCGAGCCGCTGGACGAACGCCCAGCGCAGTTCGGTGTCCACGGCCAGGCCCTCGACCGCCTCCGTGCCGTCGAGCAGCGAGCGCAGCAGGTCCAGCTGCTGGGGGGTGCGGGCGGTGGCCGCGAAGGCGCGCGCCCAGGCCAGCTGGTGGTCGCTGCCCGGCTCCGCCGCGCGCAGGTGCGCGAGCGTCGCGTCGGTCCACTGCGTCAGGCCCGCCTCGCGCCACTCCGGCGTCGCGTACAGGTCGATCGCCGTCTTGACCTGACGGTGCAGCGACTGCACGACACCGATGTCCGACTCCTTGCCGATCCCCGACAGGACGAGGGCGAGGTAGTCGCGGGTGGCCAGCTCGCCGTCGCGGGTCATGTCCCAGGCGGACGCCCAGCACAGGGCGCGCGGCAGCGACTCGGTGAAGTCGCCCAGGTGCTCGGTGACGCCCCGCAGCGACTCCTCGTCCAGGCGGACCTTCGCGTACGACAGGTCGTCGTCGTTGAGCAGGATGACGGCCGGGCGCGCGGAGCCGGCCGGGAACGGCACGGTGGTGCGCTCGCCGTCGACGTCGAGCTCGATCCGGTCCGTACGCACCAGCTTGCCGGCCTCGTCGAGGTCGTAGCAGCCGATGGCGATCCGGTGCGGACGCAGCGTCGGCTCGCCCTTCGCGCCGGCGGGCAGCGCGGGCGCCTCCTGGAGCACGGTGAACGAGGTGACGTGACCGTTCTCGTCGGTCTCGATCTCCGGGCGCAGGATGTTGATCCCGGCCGTCTCCAGCCACGCCTTCGACCAGGTCTTCAGGTCGCGGCCGGAGGTCTCCTCCAGCGCGCCCAGCAGGTCGGCCAGCCGCGTGTTGCCGAAGGCGTGCGCCTTGAAGTACGCCTGGACGCCCTTGAAGAACTCGTCCATGCCGACGTACGCCACCAGCTGCTTCAGGACCGAGGCGCCCTTGGCGTACGTGATGCCGTCGAAGTTGACCAGGACGTCGTCCAGGTCGCGGATGTCGGCCATGATCGGGTGGGTCGAGGGCAGCTGGTCCTGCCGGTAGGCCCACGTCTTCATGGAGTTGGCGAACGTGGTCCAGGAGTGCGGCCACCCGGAGCCCTCGGCGTACGCCAGGCAGGCGACCGAGGTGTACGTGGCGAACGACTCGTTCAGCCAGAGGTCGTTCCACCACTCCATCGTGACGAGGTCGCCGAACCACATGTGGGCCAGCTCGTGCAGGATGGTCTCGGCGCGCGTCTCGTACGCCGCGTCCGTCACCTTGGACCGGAAGACGTACTGGTCGCGGATGGTGACCGCGCCCGCGTTCTCCATCGCGCCCGCGTTGAACTCCGGCACGAAGAGCTGGTCGTACTTGGTGAACGGGTACGCGTAGTCGAACTTCTCCTGGAACCAGTCGAAGCCCATCCGGGTCACGTCGAAGATCGCGTCCGCGTCCAGGTACTCGGCGAGCGAGGGCCGGCAGTAGATGCCCAGCGGGACGGTCCGGCCGTCCTTCTCGTAGCTGCTGTGCACCGAGTGGTACGGACCGACGATCAGCGCGGTGATGTACGAGGAGATGCGCGGCGTCGGCTCGAACGACCAGACGTCGTCCTTCGGCTCCGGCGTCGGCGAGTTCGAGATCACGGTCCAGCCCGACGGGGCCTTCACGGTGAACCGGAAGGTCGCCTTCAGGTCGGGCTGTTCGAAGCTCGCGAAGACGCGGCGCGCGTCCGGCACCTCGAACTGGGTGTACAGGTACGCCTGCTGGTCGACCGGGTCGACGAAGCGGTGCAGGCCCTCACCGGTGTTGGTGTACGCGCAGTCCGCGACGACCTTGAGCTCGTTGGCCCCACCCCGGAGCTGCGGCAGGGTGATGCGCGAGTCGCGGAACACCGCCGCGACGTCCAAGGTCCGGCCGTTCAGCTCGACCTCGTGCACGGCGGGGGCGACGAGGTCGATGAAGGTCTCCGCGCCGGCCTCGGCGGAGTCGAAGCGCACGACGGTGACGGACCGGTAGGTCCCGCCCTCCTGCGCTCCGGAGAGGTCGAGATCGATCTCGTACGCGTCCACGGTCAGCAGGCGCGCCCGCTCCTGTGCCTCTTCGCGGGTCAGATTCGTGCCAGGCACGCGGTCATCTCCTTGCTCTGTGATGTTTCCCGCCATCCTTCCACGGGACCCGCACCCAGGGCGATGTCCGTTTTCCGCCGGACCGGGGAGTTCCGGCGCGGCACGCTCGGACCATGACCACGTATGAGGCTCGCGCGATCGAACCGGACGCGCTGAAGGAACTCCGGGAGACCGACGACGCCGGGCAGCCCTGCGTCCCGTACACCGCCACCGAGGGCGGCGCCCCGCTGCGGTGCTGCCTGCGCGGCGGCGAACCGGGGGAGCGCATCGCCCTCGTCTCCTACGCCCCGCTGCGCCGCTGGGCGGCGGCGACCCGGGCCCGGCCGGGGGCGTACGACGAGCAGGGCCCGGTCTTCATCCACGCCGAGGAGTGCGGGGGACCGGACCCGGCCCGGAAGGGCTATCCGTTCTCGCGGGCCGGCGCGCTGCGGACCGTACGGCGTTACGACGTGGACGGCCGCATCGTGGGCGGCCGGCTCCTGGAGATCCCGGCGGACGAGGAGCGCGGGTACGACGAGGCCCTGGCGGAGGCGTTCGCGGACCCGGCGGTGACGCTGGTGCACGTACGCGCGGTGGAGTACGGCTGCTGGCACTTCGAGGTGCGGCGCCCCTGAGCCCCCGCCCGGGGCGCTGCCCCGGACCCGCTCCTCAATCGCCGGAGGGGCTGGAAATTCAGCCCGTCCGGCGATTGAGGACACACAAGGTCAGCCGGCGAGCTCCGCCGCGACCAGCTCCGCGATCTGCACCGCGTTCAGCGCCGCGCCCTTGCGCAGGTTGTCGTTGGAGACGAACAGCGCGAGACCGTTCTCGACGGTCTCGTCGTTGCGGATGCGGCCCACGTAGGACGCGTCCTTCCCCGCGGCCTGGAGCGGCGTCGGGATCTCGGACAGCTCGACGCCCGGCGCGTCCTTCAGCAGCTCGTACGCGCGCTCCACGGAGACCGGGCGCGCGAAGCGGGCGTTGACCTGGAGGGAGTGGCCGGAGAAGACCGGGACGCGGACGCAGGTGCCGGAGACCTTCAGCTCCGGGATCTCCAGGATCTTGCGGGACTCGTTGCGGAGCTTCTGCTCCTCGTCCGTCTCGAAGGAACCGTCGTCCACGATCGAGCCGGCCAGCGGCAGCACGTTGAAGGCGATGGGGCGCTTGTAGACGCCCGGCTCCGGGAAGTCCACGGCCGAGCCGTCGTGCGTGAGCTTGTCCGCGTCGGCGACGACCTTGGACGCCTGGCCGTGCAGCTCGGCGACACCGGCGAGACCGGACCCGGAGACCGCCTGGTACGTGGCGACGGTCAGCGCTTCGAGCCCCGCCTCCTCGTGCAGCGGGCGCAGCACGGGCATGGCGGCCATCGTGGTGCAGTTCGGGTTGGCGATGATGCCCTTGGGGCGGTCCGCGATCGCGTGCGGGTTGACCTCGGAGACGACCAGCGGGACCTCGGGGTCCTTGCGCCAGGCGGAGGAGTTGTCGATCACGACGGCGCCCTGCGAGGCGACCTTCTCGGCGAGCGCCTTCGAGGTGGAGCCGCCGGCCGAGAACAGCACGATGTCCAGGCCCGTGTAGTCGGCCGTGGAGGCGTCCTCGACGGTGATCCCGCGGCCCTGCCACTCGATGACGGAACCCGCCGAGCGCGCGGAGGCGAACAGCCGCAGCTCGTCGACCGGGAACTTCCGCTCGGCCAGGATGCCGCGCATGACTGTGCCTACCTGACCGGTGGCGCCGACGATTCCGACCTTCACAGGAACTCCCTCAGACGTACGAACGGGCACGGTTGCCGGTCCATGATGCGTATGTCCACGCCCGCCTTGTCCAATCCATTGTCCGGCCTGCGGACGAGTGGCGCCCAGCACAGTGGGGCGGGTGCCCGGTGAGCACCCGCCCCACTGCCGTACGGATCACATGTTCAGCACCGTGTGGTCACGGCGTGACCTTCTCGATCACGACGCTGCCGGTGCCCGCCGCGGTGCCGCGGGCGTTCACGAGGCCGACCTCGCCGAAGAACTGCCGGCCCTCGGGGGCCGCACCGGCCACCTTCACCTGCGCGCCGACCGTGGCCGACGCGCCGGGGGCCAGGTTCACGGCCTTCGACTCGTCCACCGAGATCGTGCCGAGCGACGCGGAGTAGTACACGTCGCGGTAGTCGTACGCGGTGGTCCCGGCCGGGACGTCGTACCCCTCGACGACGACGGTGTACGTGCCGGCGGCCGGCTTCACCAGGCTGACGGCCTCCTCGGAACCGGCCGTGGTGGAGGCGCCGACCTCGGCGCTCCCCTTGTACACGTACAGGTCGAGGTCGGCGTTGGCGTCGCTCGTCCCGCCGATGGCGACGTCCAGCTTCTCGACGCCCTCACCGATGGTGACCTCCTTGGTGTACGAGCCACCGGTGGAGATCGACGGGCGCTCGACGTCGGCCGAGCCCAGCGAACCGCCCTTGAGCGTGCCCTCCAGGGCGCCCGCGTCGTTGGTCACCGTCCAGTCGACCGAGGCCGGGGTGCCGATCTTCGCCTCGGCGATGGTCCGCACCGCCGGGTCGAAGGTCGCGCCGAGCAGCGCCACGTCCAGCTTGTACGGGTTGTCCAGCAGCGGCGACGTGCGCCGGGCCTCGACCTCGATCTCCCAGACGCCGGGCTGCGGGTCCGGGTAGGAGCGCGCGTCCGGGCGGCAGGTGTTGGCCGGGTTCTCGTAGTTCGGGTAGCAGTTCGGCGTACCGCTGTCGTCCACCGGCACCCCGTACGGGTGGATGGAGATGAAGCGGGTCTGGCTGCCCGAGCGCAGGGCGCTCATCGCGACCTCGAGGGTCTTGGCGCCCTCCGGCACGGTCACGAAGTACGACGTGGTGCCGTTGCGCTGCACCGAGCCGGACGCCTTGAACGCGTAGGACGGCTTCGCCAGCGCCTTGGAGACGACGACCGTCGTCAGGATCTGCTGGTCGGTGCCGGCGGTCTTCCTGTCGTCCAGCTGGAGGATCGCGCTGTGTACGCCCGCGCTGCCCGGCTTCGCCTGGACCTCGACCGTGACCGGCTTGCCCAGCGGCAGCGCGACCTTCGTGGGGCCGACCAGCGAGAAGGTGCCGTCGTCGTACTTCCAGGAGAGCTTGTGCTCGACCTTCTTGTCCGGGCCCGTGGTGCGGGTGACCGTGACGTCGTAGGTCTTCTTCTGGCCGGCCTGGAGGCCGCCCTCGCGGTCGTACAGGCCGGTGCCGAAGCCCGGGGTCTTCAGCGCGAAGTCGATCGCGGTGTCGACGGGCGCCTTGACCGTGTACTCGTGTGCCGGGGCGCCCTGCTGGGAGATCAGCTTCCAGGCGTCCACGATGTTGATCAGACCGGCGCCCTGGGCGTGCGCGGGCACGTCCTTGATCTTGGTGGCGGTGCTGGTCAGCGCGGTGCGCAGGTCGGCCGGGGGCAGCTCGATGTGCTTCTGCTTCGCGGCGGACAGCAGCAGGGCGGTCGCGCCGGCGGCCTGCGGGGAGGCCATCGACGTGCCCTGGAGCATGGAGTAGCCGGCCGGGAGGGAGTAGCCGGCCTCCTTGACCGGCGAACCGGGCAGCCAGGTCTGCGTCGAGTTGATCGACGCGCCGGGCGCGGTCAGGGTCGGCGCGAAGCCGCCGTCCTCACGCGGGCCGCGCGAGGAGAACGGCATCATGTCGTACTTCTTGGTGACGTTCGAGCCGTAGTTGGCGGCCCAGGTCTCCTTGGAGATCGACGCGCCGACCGAGATGACGTGGTCGGCGAGGCCGGGGTCACCGATGGTGTTGACGCCGGGGCCGTCGTTGCCGGCCGAGATGACCAGCTGGACGCCGTAGATGTCGACCAGCCGCTTGTACAGCTCGGAGCGGGCGTTGTTGCCGTCGTTCAGCGGCGGCAGGCCGCCGATCGACATGTTGACGACGTCGACGCCGCGGTTCACCACGAGGTCGATCATGCCCTCGGTGAGTGCGATGTTGGTGCAGCCGCCGGACCAGGTGCAGGCGCGCGAGGAGACGATCTTCGCGCCGGGCGCGGCACCGTTCATCTCGCCGCCGAAGAGGCCGTTGGCGGCGGTGATGCCGGCGACGTGCGTCCCGTGCTCGGACTCGATGACCCCGATGGAGACGTAGTCGGAGGTGTCGCCGGCCGCGTTGTAGACGACGTCCTCGCGGTTCTCCACGACGAACGGGATGCGCTCCACGACGTCCGTGCGCGGGTCGTCCTCGCCGAAGTAGGAGACCTGGTGCTTCTCCTTGTACGGCTGGAGGGCGGTGTCGTCGCGGAAGTCGCCGTTGTTGTTCAGGTCGACCCGGGAGGCGCCGCTGACCGGGTCGTAGAGCACGGCCCAGGTGTCGGTGGTGTCGCCGTCGCGGTTCAGGTCGCCCGCCATGTCGCCGCCCTTGGTGGCGGCCTCGGCGAACAGGCTGATCCGGTACGAGCCCTGGGGCGCGTTGTACGTACGCCCCTTGTACGTGAACACCGGGCCGGTGACGGTGTCCGTCATCCGCAGCCAGGTGTCGTCGTCGTCGCTGACCGGGTCGGTGGCGGTCACCCAGTCGGTGATCTTGCGCTCACCGGTGGTGGTCTTCTGGAGCGCGGGGTGCGCGATGTCGACGCCCGCGTCCAGGACGCCGATGGTGATCCCGCGGCCGTCCGCCTTCGGGTGCTGCTTCACGAAGTCGACCGCACCCGTCTCGAAGGACGGGTTGTACGGGTTCTTCGCGGGCGTCTTCTTCCCGGGGGCCGGGTAGCTGCCGGTGGACTTCACCCTGCTCTTCGCGCCGGTGGCCCGGTCCGCGGCGGGCGTCGGGTCGTCCAGCACGATCTCCTGCTTGAGATCGATGCCGTGGACGGAGCTGAGCTTGGACGCCGCCTTGATCGTGGCCTCGGCGGTCGCGGTCGGCACGGTCGCCCGTACGTAACCGAGCTTGTCGTAGGCGCGCCCCAGCACGGAGCCCTTGACGGCGTCCAGCTGCTCGGTGACCTGCTCGGTCGCGCCGGGGGCGGTCGCGACCATCATCGTGACGGTCTTCTCGCCCCTGGCCTTGGCCTTGGTCAGGACCTCGGCGTCGGCGGAACCCAGCTTGTCCGCAGGAGCGGTGCCGGCGGCCTTGACGGGTGCGGTGGCCGGGTCGTCGGCGGCGAAGACGGGGGCGACACCGGTGGCGGCCAGCGCGGCCACCAGACCGGCGGCGGCCGCCACTCTGGCCGCTCGTCTCGCTCCGGATATGGAGCCGGGGGATTCGGAGGTCATCAGCATCCCTGTATGTGAAAGAGAGAGTCCGGAAATCGGTACCGGATGACCGCTCACCCTTTCGTAAATGACAGGGGTTTGTGGAGAGTTGTGGGGGCCTTGTTGAATACCTGGCGGGATCCCGCCACCGGGGTGAAAGCGCCAGTGGGGACGAACGGGCTGATACGTGACGTGAATCCGGCCATGCGGAGGTGTTCGGCCCCCGTTCAGCGGGGCAGGATCATCACGTACGCCGCCGGCTCCCGGTCCACCGCGGCCATCAGCGCTGTCCGGACCACGGCCGCCTGCTGCCCGGGCGCGTCCCGCAGCTTCTTCGGCGAGAGGTGCACGACGGTGACGCCGAGCCGTTCCAGGTGCTCGCGCCGCACCGCGTACGCCGACCACTCGGCCTCGTGCTCTTCGTCCTGCCGGCTGTGGCGCGGGGCCCTCGTGTCCAGCTCCACCGCGACCGCCTCATCGGGCCAGTAGGCGTCCACGCGGCCCAGGTGCGGGCCGCCGGGCAGCCGCAGGTCCACGTTCCACAGCGGCTCCTCCAGCCCGTGCGCGCGCACCATCGCGTACAGCCGCTCCTCCGCCATCGCCCGGCCCTCGGCGAGCAGCGAGTCGACCGCGTCGACCACCTGGGGCCGGCCGAGCACCTTGGCCCGGTTCAGCTCGCCCACCAGCACCGCCGGCTCGCAGTGGCCGCCGCGCACCGCCTCGGTCAGCAGCCGGCGCACCGTCACCGCGTCCTCCGGCCCGGCCACCGCGTCCGCCAGCGCCCGGGCCACCGGGGCCACCGGCAGCCCGTCCACCCACTCCGGGCCCGGCAGTTCGGCGGTCCGCAGCAGCCGGGCGTAACCGGCCGAGCGCAGCCGCCGCACCCGGGGCACCAGCACGTCCACCCGCTCCACGGCGGCGGCGGGCGGCGCGGCGGTGAAGCCGTGCAACGAGAGCGCGGCGAGCCCGGTGAGCACCGCGTCGCCGTACGCCGGATCGACGCTCCGCGTGGGGGCCGGGCGCCGCCCGGAGGCCGGTGGCCGGCCCGCGTACAGCAGGGCCGACCGCAGCCGCTCCCGGCCGCTGAGCGGACCGGGGTGCAGGACGAAGACCCCGGGTAGCGGCTGCTGCCACGGACCACCGCCCCGGCACCGCTCCGCGGCCCGCCCGGCGGACACGCCCATCGTCTTCAACTGGGCGGCGGAGAGGACGCGTTGACGCCCGCGGGTGGGAGCGGGGCGGCCGGACTGAAGCGGGGTGTTCTGGGTCATGCTCCGGTGTATCCCGCCAACGGCCGCGACCTTAACCCCTGTTACAGGGCCGTCGACATACCCGGACAACACCGTCCTGAAGCCCGGGCGTCCGGCATCCGAAAAACGCCGGATCCGCCCGCACCGCCCCCCGGCCCGTCCGGCGTCCGAGGACGGGACCCTTGCCCGGGACCGGCGCGACCGGGCAAGGGTCATGAGCCGGACGCCCTACGCCACCGCGTCCGTGGCCTGCGCCCGCAGCGCCCGAGCCAGGTCGTCCCGGGCCTCCAGCACCAGCCGCCGCAGCGCCGGCGGCGCGTCCGCCCGGGACTCCAGCCACGCGTCGGTCGCCTCCAGCGTCGCCGGGTCGTCCTGGAGTGCCGGGAACAGTCCCTTGACCACGGCCATCCCGATCTGGATCGACCGCTCGGCCCAGACCCGCTCGATCGCCTCGAAGTACCGCGCGGCGTACGGCGCCAGCAGCTCCCGCTGGGAGGACTGCGCGAAGCCCGCGATCGTCGCCTCCACCAGCGCGTTGGACAGCGCGTCCGACTCCACGACGTCCGCCCACGCCCGGGCCTTCACCTCGGCGGACGGCCGCGAGGCCAGGCACCGCACATGGTGCCGCCTGCCGGAGGCCGTGTCGTCCCGGGCCAGCTCCGCGTCGACGGCCGCCTCGTCGGCCGCGCCGTGGGCGATCAGCGGCGACAGGAACGCCCAGCGCAGCTCCTGGTCGACGTCGAGCCCGTCGATCCTGGCGGTGCCGTCGAGGAGTCCGGCCAGCAGCTGGAAGTCGGTGTCCGACGCGGCGACCGACGCGAAGAACCGGGCCCAGGCGAGCTGGTGCTCACTGCCCGGCTCGGCGAGCCGCAGTTCGCCGAGCGCGCCCTCGGCCAGCGCCCGGCCGCCCTCCTCGCGCCACGCGGGAGCCGCGTAGTTCACGAGCGCGCCGCGCGTCCAGGCGTGCAGCATCTGGAGCACCCCGATGTCCGTCTCGCGCCCGGCGAAGGCCAGGACCAGGGAGACGAAGTCGCGGGCCGGCATCAGCCCGTCGCGAGTGAGGTTCCACAGCGCCGACCAGCACAGGGCGCGGGCCAGCGGGTCCGTGATGTCGCCCAGGTGCGCGCGCAGGGTGGCGAGCGACACCTCGTCGAAGCGGACCTTGCAGTACGTCAGGTCGTCGTCGTTGACCAGGATCAGCTCGGGCCGCTCGGCCCCCGCCAGCTCCCCGATCACGGTGCGCGGACCCGACACGTCCGCCTCCGCACGCGCGTAACGCACCAGCTCCCCTTCGGGGGTGCGGCGGTACAGGCCGACGGCGACCCGGTGGGGCCGCAGCTCCGGGTGGGACTCCGCGGCCTCCTGGAGGATGGCCAGCTCGGTGATCCGGCCGGCCGCGTCGTACGTGGCGACCGGGGTCAGCGAGTTGACGCCCGCGGTCTGGAGCCAGGAGCGCGACCAGGCGGTCATGTCCCGCCCGGACGTCTCGGACAGCACCGACAGCAGGTCCCCGAGCCGGGTGTTCCCGTACGCGTGCTTCTTGAAGTAGCGCCGGGCGCCCTCCAGGAACGCCTCCCGCCCCACGTACGCCACGAGCTGCTTGAGCACGGAGGCGCCCTTGGCGTACGTGATGCCGTCGAAGTTCAGCTTGGCGTCCTCCAGGTCACGGATGTCGGCCGTGACCGGGTGCGTGGAGGGCAGCTGGTCGGCGCGGTACGCCCAGGACTTGCGGTTGTTGGCGAAGGTGATCCAGCCGTCCTCGAAGCGGGTCGCGCCGGTCATCGCGAAGACGCCCATGAAGTCCGCGAAGGACTCCTTCAGCCACAGGTCGTCCCACCACTGCATGGTGACGAGGTCCCCGAACCACATGTGCGCCATCTCGTGCAGGATGACGTTGGCCCGGCCCTCGTACGCCGCCTGCGTCACCTTGCCGCGGAAGATGTACTCCTCGCGGAACGTGACACAGCCCGGGTTCTCCATCGCGCCCAGGTTGTACTCCGGCACGAACGCCTGGTCGTACTTCCCGAACGGGTACGGGTAGTCGAAGTTGTCGTGGAAGAAGTCGAGGCCCTGCTTGGTGATCAGGAAGATGTCGTCGGCGTCGAAGTGCTTGGCGAGCCCCTTGCGGCACATCGCGCCGAGCGGGATCTCCAGCGTCGTGCCGTCCTCGAAGGTCCGGCTGTAGGAGTCGGTGACGTAGTGGTACGGACCGGCGACGACCGCCGTGATGTACGTGGAGATCGGCTCGGTCTCCGCGAACCGCCACACCCCGCCCTCGCGGGACTCCTCCGCGCCGTTGCTCCACACCGTCCACTCGGCGGGCGCGGTCACCTGGAAGCGGTACGGCGCCTTGAGGTCGGGCTGCTCGAAGTTGGCGAAGACGCGGCGGGCGTCCGCCGGCTCGTACTGGGTGTAGAGGTAGACCTCGCCGTCCTCCGGGTCCACGAACCGGTGCATGCCCTCGCCGGTCCGGCTGTACGCGCACCGCGCGTCGACCACCAGGACGTGTTCGCCCTCCGCCAGGTCCGTCAGCGCGATCCGCGCCCCGTCGAACACGGCCGCCGGGTCCAGCGCGGTGCCGTCCAGCGTCACCGCGTCGACGGAGGGGGCGATGAGGTCCGCGAAGGTCGACGCGCCGCCGCGTGCCGCGCGGAAGCGGATCGTCGTCACCGAGCGGAAGGTCAGCGGACCGTCCTCCGCGTCCCGGCCGGGGCCGCCGGTCGCGGAACGCACGTCGAGTTCGACGTCGTAACCGTCGACGGTCAGCAGCTCGGCCCGCTCGCGGGCCTCGTCTCGGGACAGGTTCTGGCCGGGCACGGCACACTCCTTTGTGTCACGTTCGAATAGTTTGATCCTCCCATGCCGCCCTCCGGACCCGCGGGCGGGAATGGCCGGAGCGTCGTCCGGTGTTGTCGGGCAAGACGTGCCCACCCGCGCGATCCGCCCGTTCGAGGAGAGAGATGTCTGACAACAGCACGGCGACCGGCAGGACCCCCGTCGACTTCTGGTTCGACCCGCTCTGCCCCTGGGCCTGGATGACCTCCCGCTGGATGCTGGAGGTGGAGAAGGTCCGCGACGTCGAGGTCCGCTGGCACGTGATGAGCCTGGCCGTGCTCAACGAGGACCGGCTCGACGAACTGCCCGCCGAGTACCGCGACATGCTGGAGAACAAGGCGTGGGGCCCGGTCCGCGTCGTCGTCGCCGCCCAGCAGCTGCACGGTGACGAGGTCGTCGGCCCCCTCTACACCGCGCTCGGCACCCGCTTCCACAACCGCGGCGAGGGCCCGACCCGCGAAGCCGTCGAGAACGCCCTGAAGGACGTCGGCCTCCCCGTCGAACTCGCGGGCCACGCGGACTCCGACACCTACGACACCGAGCTGCGCGCCTCCCACAAGGAGGGCATCGAGAAGGTGGGCCAGGAGGTCGGCACCCCCGTCATCGCCGTCCCCGGCGCCGACGGCGAACAGATCGCCTTCTTCGGCCCGGTCGTCACCCCGGCCCCCAAGGGCGAGGAGGCCGCGAAGCTCTGGGACGGCACCCTGATGGTCGCCTCGATCCCCGGCTTCTACGAGATCAAGCGCACCCGCACCCAGGGCCCGGTCTTCGACTGACACCCGCCCGGCGGCGGGGAGCCCTCCCCGCCGCCGACTGGTTACCCCACCGTGACGCCACATGTGACCTGGGGCACAGCCCGGACCGGCCCCCCTTTGATCTTCTGGGGGGATGCGCCCCGCCACCGCCCTCGCCCTGTGTGCCGCCCTCGCGAGCACCGCGCTGCTCACCGGATGCGGGACGGAGACCGCCGGGGCCCCGGCCTCGCCCGGGGCGACCTGCGCCTCCCTCGCGCCGCTCGCCGACCCCGCCGGGCGGACCTGGGACAACGTCCGGGTCGTCAGCGGCGAGTGCGGCCCCTCCGGCGCCCCGTCCACCGGGTTCGAGGTCACCAACACGGACAGCGAACCGCTCACCTTCACCCTCACGTTCACCCTGGTCAACGGGTTCGGTGAGGCCATGGACAGCATCACGCGCACCGTCGAGGCGGTCGAACCCGGCCAGACCGTGCGGCGGCCCCTGGACGCCGGGGACGGACCGGGCTCGGCCCGCACCTACCGGGCCCGGATCACCAAGGTGCGGGCCGTCCCGGCGGACGAGGCGCCCACTGAGGACGGCGCCTGCCCGCCCTCGGGGGTCCGCGTCACCGACGACCGGGGCGACGCCGCGATGGGGCTGCGCGTCGTGGGCATCCACCTCACCAACTGCTCCACCACCGACTACCGGCTGAACGGCTACCCCGCGCTCCGGCTCCTCGACGAGGACCGCGATCCGGTGAGCGGGGTCGAGATCCTGCACGGCACCACCGCGATCTCCACCGGCATCGGCGGGGACGCCGAGCCCCGCCCCGTCACGCTGCGCCCGGGCGAGAGCGCGTACGCCAACCTCGCCTGGCGCAACACCACCACGGACGGCGACCCGGTCGACGCCCCCTACGTCGAGGTCACCGCGAAGCCGGGCGCCAAGCCCGTGACGGTCACCCCGGAGCTGGACCTCGGCACCACGGGCCGGCTCGGGGTCAGCCCGTGGACGAAGACCCCGGCGGACGCGGGCGTCCCCCGGGGGTAGAGGACCGTACGGGGCTCAGCCGCCCGCCGGGCCGTAAACGGAGACCGGGTCGCCGGCCCGCACCACGCCCTCGCGGACCACCGCGTTCTTCGCGCCGAAGCTGAGCTTGTTGCCGAACTCCGGCTCCCTGCGGTACGTGGCCAGGGTGCGCACCGGCTCCGGTCCGGCGCGCCGCCCGGTCCGCTGGTCGACGAGCGGGACGCCGCACCGGATCGCCTTCACCGAGTAGGCGAGTTCGGCGGTGCCCACGCTCATCCGCGCCGCCCGGTCCTCGAAGTGCGGCTCGTCGTCGCCGGTCAGCACGATGTTGGGCCGGAAGCGGTCCATGGGCACGGGTGCGGCGTCGCCCCGGGCCGCGATGCGGGCGTTGAGACCGGCCAGCGAGGCGGTCGAGGTGACCAGGACCGCGTGCGCGTCGCCGAAGTTGACCTTGCCGGGGGTCTCGCCCCAGCCGTCCCGGTCGAAGCCGGGGACCACCCGGACGAGCCGCGACGCGGCCCCGAGCGCCTCGGAGAACCATTCCGCCGCCGCGTCGCCCTGGTCGACGGCCTCCCCGAGGTCCCGGCCGAACATGCTGACCTCGCGGCGGGGCCCGTCCGGGACCACGTCCAGGCGCAGGGGGCCGGTGGACTCGGCGGACAGGGCGAGGACCGCGCCGGAGTCCAGCACCTCGGCCCGGAGCGCGGCCATCGCGGGGTGGGTGCGCTGGCTGCGGAACGTGCCGTCGGCCGCGTCGACCACCATGAACGTCCGGTCGTGTGCGAGGCCGGTGGCGGTGACCCGCGCGGAGTCGACCCGGATCCCGGCGCAGCCCTTGACCGGGTAGTACACCAGCTCGTGGACAGTGATCGTCATGACGTGCTCCTCATGCCGGACATCATGGCAGCCGGGGCGGGACGACAGAGAGGCCCCCGCCTGTCACGTCCAGGCGGGGGCCTCCCCTTCAACCGCCTGCCAGGTGAAGGGTGAGAAGACGATCACGAGGCAGGACGTCCGTGTGTACGGCCGCGCGGCCCTCGCTCAGGGGGCGAGCAGCAGCACGTCCGCGCGTTCCTTGGCGGCGGCGTAGCGCTTGGCCACGTCCTGCCAGTTGACGACGGCCCACATCGCCTCGATGAAGTCGACCTTCTGGTTCTTGTACTGGAGGTAGAAGGCGTGCTCCCAGGCGTCGAAGACCAGGATCGGGGTGGAGCCCTGGCCCACGTTGCCCTGGTGGTCGTAGACCTGCTCCACGATCAGCTTGCCGCTGACCGGCTCGTACGCCAGGACGCCCCAGCCCGAGCCCTGCGTGGTGGCCGCGGCCTTCGTCAGCTGGGACTTGAAGCCGGCGAAGGAGCCGAAGGACTCGGTGATCGCGTCCGCGAGGTCGCCGACACCGTCCGCGGCCAAGGGCTCCCCGCCGCCGTCACCGGTCATGTTGTGCCAGTAGATCGAGTGCAGGATGTGGCCGGAGAGGTGAAAGGCGAGGTTCTTCTGGAGGCCGTTGATCGCTCCCCACGCCTCCTTGTCCCGCGCCTCCTCCAGCTGCTCCAGGGTGTCGTTGGCGCCCTTGACGTAGGCGGCGTGGTGCTTGTCGTGGTGGAGCTCGATGATCTGCGGATTGATGACCGGTTCGAGCGCGGCGTAGTCGTACGGGAGTTCCGGGAGCGTGTACGTGGCCATTGGTTTCGAACCCTCCAACTGCTGACAAGTTGTTATTGCAACCTCTATGCAAGAGCAGGCTAACAGCAGGAATGCCGAACACCGGGTCAGCCCTTCGGCTGAGGACCCGGTGTTTCGTACGGCTTTACGAGGGTTCGTTCAGGCTCGGGCGACGCGCCGCCGCCGGCGTACCGCCCCGATCGCCGCCAGGGCGACCGTCAGCGCACCCGACGCCAGGAGCTGGTCCCGGGTGGAGGGCTGGCGGAGCATCAGGACGAAGATGCCGGCCATGGCGATGAGTGCCACCACCGTCAGCCCCGGGAACAGCCACATCCGCACCACCAGCTTCTCCGGCGCCTCGCGCTCCAGACGGGCGCGCAGGATCAGCTGGGAGACGGCGATGAAGATCCAGACGACCAGGATCACCGCACCGGTCATGTTCAGCAGCCAGGGGAAGACGTCGTCCGGCCGCCAGTAGCTCAGCAGCACGCAGAGGAAGCCGAAGGCGGACGAGACCAGGACCGCCGGGCGCGGCACCCCGCCGGAGACCCGGCCCAGCCGCTTCGGGCCCTGGCCGCGCGCCACCAGCGAGCAGGCCATGCGCGAGGCGCCGTAGACGTTGGCGTTCATCGCGGAGAGCAGGGCGACCAGGATGACGACGTTCATGATCTGCGCCGCCTGCCCGATGCCGAGGTGGTCCAGCGCCGCGTAGAACGGCCCCACCTCGACCACCTTCGGGTCGTCCCAGGGCACCAGCGTGACGACGACCGCCATCGAGCCCACGTAGAACAGCGCGATCCGCCACATCGCCGTCCGCACGGCCTTCGCGACGCCCCGCACCGGGTCCTCGGACTCCGCGGCGGCGATGGTGACCGTCTCCAGGCCGCCGTACGCGAAGACGGAGGCGAGCAGTCCCACGACCAGGCCGTCCGGGCCGTTCGGCAGGAAGCCGCCCTCGCCGCTGAGGTTGGCGGAACCCGGCGCGTCCGTGCCCGGCAGCACGCCCAGCACCGCCAGCACGCCCAGCACCAGGAACAGCGTGATCGCGGTGACCTTGAGCGCGGCGAACCAGAACTCGAACTCGCCGAACTTCGTCACCGAGGCCAGGTTCGTGCCCAGGAACACCACCATGAACAGCGCCACCCAGGCCCACTCCGGGGTCCCCGGCAGCCAGCCCGTCACGATCTTGGCCGCGCCGATCCCCTCCAGGCCGACGGCCGTGCACAGCAGCACCCAGAACGCCCAGCCCGCCGTGAACCCGGCCCACGGCCCGATCGCCCGCTCGGCATGCACCGAGAACGAGCCGGACGCCGGATTGGCCGCCGACATCTCGCCGAGCATCCGCATCACGAGCATCACCAGCAGGCCCGATACCGCGTACGCGATGACGATCGAGGGGCCCGCGGCTGCGATGCCCGCGCCGGAGCCGACGAAGAGCCCGGCGCCGATGACACCGCCCAGGGCGATCATCGAGAGATGGCGCTGCTTCAGCCCGTGCGACAGGGGCGAGTCGGGGCCGGTGTCCGGCGCGGTGGCCGGGGAGCCGGTGGGGGAGGGCGCGGAGGTCCGGGACATGGACGGGCTCTGTTCGGTCGGTGAGACGGGGACGTCCTCCCAGTCTGGCCACGCGATCCGCTCGCCGGTAACCACCGTCCGCTGTACGGTCACCGGGTCCACACCGTGCGCGCACGCGGCGCCGGGTGGTGGGTCACCGTCACGGACCGCGCTTTTAGAGGGACTTCACAGTCCCACTTCCGCGCGCCTTCCCGGATCTCCCGGGGCGCATACCCGTTCACCTCCGTGACCAGCATCACGCTCCACGATGATTGCGCCACCCTCCTTGTGTGAATCCCACCAACGCCCCGATCGCCGCTTTGTGGGCCGCTGATGGTGATCGGGCGCGGTCCGGTCGGATAGCGTCACGGTCAGTCCGTCCCGACCCTCACCCCGCGGAGTCCCCGATGAGCACTGCTGCCGCCCCCGCCCGCACCGGAGCGGTCCTCGCCGACCTGCTGCCCGCCGCCCGGCACCGCTACGCCGTGGACACCGCCCTGGTGCTCGGTGGCGCCGCGCTCACCGGCATAGCCGCCCAGATCGCCGTGCCGGTCCCGGGCTCCCCGGTCCCGGTCACCGGCCAGACCTTCGCGGCCCTCCTCGTCGGCACCGCGCTCGGCGCCCGCCGCGGCTTCCTCTCCCTCGCCGTGTACGCCCTCGTCGGCATGGCGGGCATGCCGTGGTTCTCGGCCGGCAGCTCCGGCCCGGGCGGCGCCTCCTTCGGCTACGTGCTCGGCATGCTCCTGGCCGCCACCGTCGTCGGCGGCCTTGCCCGGCGCGGCGGCGACCGCTCGGCGCTGCGCACGGCCGGGACGATGGTCCTCGGCTCGGCGATCATCTACGCGGTCGGCGTGCCGTACCTGGCCCTGTCCACCGGCATGCCGGCGAGCGCCGCGATCGCCGCGGGCCTGACGCCGTTCCTGCTCGGCGACGCGCTGAAGGCGGCGCTGGCCATGGGCGCGCTGCCCGCCTCCTGGAAGCTCCTGGGCCGCCGGGGCTGACCCCGCGCACACTCCACGGAGGCCCGCCGACCGCACCGCGGTACGGCGGGCCTCCGCACGTCTGCCCGGCACCGGGTACACCGCACCCCGTCGTCCGCGCGCGGGCGCCGCCCATGCCACACTCCTCCCATGCGCGTGTACCTCGGATCCGACCATGCCGGTTACGAACTCAAGAACCACCTCGTCGAGTGGCTCAAGGCCCAGGGCCACGAGGCCGTCGACTGCGGTCCCCACATCTACGACGCCCAGGACGACTACCCGCCGTTCTGCTTCCGCGCCGCCGAGAAGACGGCCGCCGACCCGGACAGCCTCGGCATCGTGATCGGCGGCTCCGGCAACGGCGAGCAGATCGCCGCCAACAAGGTGAAGGGCGTCCGCGCCGCACTCGCCTGGAGCGAGCAGACCGCCGCGCTCGGCCGCGAGCACAACGACGCCAACGTGATCGCCATCGGCGGCCGGATGCATACGGTCGAGGAGTCCACGAAGTTCGTGGAGATCTTCCTCTCCACCCCGTACTCCGGCGAGGAGCGGCACACCCGCCGCATCGACATGCTCACGGCGTACGAGAACACCGGCGAGCTCCCCCCGATCCCCGCCCACCACCCGCAGCAGGGCTGACCAGCTTCCTGTGCCGCCGGTCCCTCCGGCGGCACAGCCATGTCCGCCCCCCCCCGCACCACCCAGGAGACCGGCAACCGTGCCTGAGGGACACACGATCCACCGCCTCGCCGACGACCACCGCGAGCGCTTCGCCGGCCGGCCGGTACGGGCGAGCAGTCCGCAGGGCAAGTTCTCCGGCAGCGCCGCCCTGCTCGACGGGCACGTCCTGGACACGGCCGACGCGCACGGCAAGCACCTCTTCCTCGGCTTCGGCGACACCGGCTGGGTCCACATCCACCTCGGCCTCTTCGGCAAGCTGAACTTCGGTACGGTGCCGGCCCCGCCGCCCACCGACACCGTCCGGCTGCGCCTGGTCAGCGACGCGCACCACGCGGACCTGCGCGGCCCCACCACCTGCGCCCTGATCACGGACGCCGAGAAGCGCGCGATACACGACCGGCTCGGCCCCGACCCGCTGCGCGACGGTGAGGACGGCGAACGCGCCTGGCAGCGGATCTCCCGCAGCCGGATCACCGTCGCCGCCCTGCTGATGGACCAGAAGGTCATCGCGGGTGTCGGCAACGTCTACCGCGCCGAGGTGCTGTTCCGGCTCGGCATCGACCCGTACCGGGCGGGCAGGGACCTCACCCGCCGCGAGTGGGACGCGATCTGGGCGGACCTGCGCGCGCTGATGCGCGAGGGCGTACGGAACAACCGGATCGACACCGTCCGCCCCGAGCACCTGCCCGAGGCGATGGGCCGCCCGCCCCGCGTGGACGACCACGGCGGCGAGGTCTACGTCTACCGGCGCGCCCGCCAGGGCTGCCACATCTGCGGCACCGAGATCCGCACCGCCGACCTGGCCGCCCGCAACCTCTTCTGGTGCCCCGGCTGCCAGTCCGCGTAATCCGCACGTCCTACCCAGGAGTACGGCACCGGGCGGGCCGATTTCGAACACATTGTCACGGGGTCCCCCTGCACCGGAGGCCGCCGGGTGGATAAGGTCCCCGCAATGGCCCGACGCGCAGGAGCAGAGACATACCCGGCCCGATGGCGGAAATCGGCGCACCGGGTCTACACCACGCTGCGCCGGTCCGGGGTCGACTACTTCCGCGGCGACGGCTCCGACTGGATCGCCCTGGCCGGACTGTTCCTGGTCATCCCGGTCATCACCTGCCTCACCCTGGCCGACCCGGTCTGGTGCGCGCCCACCATGCTCGTCCTGCCGATCGTCGCGGGCGGCCTGCTGCTGCGCCCCGCCAGCCTCCTCGGCCTGTACGCGGCGGCCGCCGTCGCCCTCATCGTGGAGTCCCTCTGGCTCGGCCCGTACGAGGACGGCCCGGCCAGGGTCACCCCCGGCACCGTGCTCACCGTCGCCGCCTGCGGGTTGTTCGGGCTGGTCCTCGCCCAGTTCCGCGCCCGGGTCGGGGTGCCCTGGCGGCGCGGCGGCACCATGCTCTTCGACCTGCGCGAACGCATCCGCGTCCAGAGTTCGCTGCCCCGCCTCCCGCAGGGCTGGCACCGCGAGATGGCGCTCCGCCCGGCCGGCGGGCAGTCCTTCTCCGGCGACTTCGTCGTCGCGGCGCGCACCCACGGCGGCCGCACCCTGGAAGCCGTCCTGACCGACGTCTCCGGCAAGGGCATGGACGCCGGTTCCCGCGCCCTGCTGCTGTCCGGCGCCTTCGGCGGGCTGCTCGGCTCGCTGCCCCCGCACGGCTTCCTGCCCGCCGCCAACGGCTATCTGCTGCGCCAGGACTGGGACGAGGGCTTCGCCACCTCGATCCACCTGGTCCTCGACCTGGAGACCGGCGACTACGAACTCCTCTCGGCGGGCCATCCGCCGGCCCTCCAGCTCCACGCCGGCAGCGGCCAGTGGGAGGAGATGGCGGCGGAGGGCCCGCTGCTCGGGGTGTACGACGGCGCCGAGTTCGACCCGGTCAAGGGCCATCTCGCCCCCGGTGACGTGCTGATGCTGTTCACCGACGGACTGGTGGAGGCGTCCGACCGGGACATCGCGGAGGGCATCGACCGGCTCACCGGCGAGGCCGACCGCTACGTCAGCACCGGTTTCGAGGGCGCGGCCTGGCACCTGATCGAGGCGTGCGCCAAGGACGTCAACGACGACCGGGCGCTGCTGCTCCTGTCACGGAAGTCCTGAACTCACGGAAGCCCTGAACTAACGGGCTCCTGACTTCACGGAAGTCCTGACCCGGCCCCGACCGGCTCGGACTCGCGGAGCGCCGGTTCCGCTCGGCCCGGCAGAAGGCGGGCCAGCCAGTGCGAGCGCCCGGCGGCCAGCGGGGCCAGCACGGCGAGGACGAGCACATAGCCCGCGATGAACGGGGAGAGCCGCTCGTCAAGACCGGCGCCCGCCGCCATCGTGGCGAGGATCAGGGCGAACTCGCCGCGCGCCACCAGGGTGGTCGAGATGTTCGCGGTGGCCCGCGGGCCGAAGCGGTACACCCTGGCGGCGGCGATCCCGGCGCACACGTTCATCGCGAGGGTGACCGCGACTGCGGCCAGCACCGGCCAGAGCACGGGGGGCAGGTCGCCCGGGTCGATGGAGAGCCCGAACGCGAAGAAGAAGATCGCACCGAACGCGTCGCGCAGCGGGTGCACCAGCTTGAGGATGCGCTCGCCCGACGACGTACTGCTGAGCATCAGCCCGACCACGAAGGCGCCGATCGCGTCCGCGACGCCGAACCACTCCGAGATCCCGGCCACCAGGACGGCGGCGCCGAGGAACGAGATGACCAGGAGCTCGTCGTCCTTGGTCCCGATCAGCTTGCCGACGACCCGGGTGCCGAACCGGGCGGCCAGGGCGAGCAGCAGCAGGAAGCCGAACGCCTTGCCGCCGTCGGTCACCGCCGCGGCGAGGCTGTCGGCGCCGGACAGGATGGGCTGGAGGGCCGCCAGATACAGGGCGAGGAAGACGTCCTCCACGACGATGATGCCGAGGATGGGCCGGGTCTCCGGATTGCCGATCCGCCCGAGGTCCACCAGCACCTTGGTGACGATGGCCGACGAGGAGATCCCGAGCACCCCGGCGAGGACCAGCGCCTCGGAGGTGCCCCAGCCGAGCGCGAAGCCGAAGCCGAGCCCCGCGCCGACGTTCAGGGCGAGATAGGTGCCCCCGGCGAGAGCCATCTTGCGGCCGCCCGCTTTGAGGTCGTCCAGGTGGAATTCCAGGCCCAGGTAGAAGAGGAGCAGCACCAGGCCGAGCGCGGAGAGCATCTCCAGGTCGTGCGGGTCGGCGACGAGGACGATGCCGGGGGTGTGCGGGCCGAGCAGGATTCCGGCCAGGATGAACAGGGGGATGGTGGGCAGTCCGATGCGGCGGCCGGCGCGGGCGAGGACCGCGGCGGCGAGGAAGGCGCCGCCCATGGCGATGAGCGTGTCTGCGTGTCCGATGAGCCTGACCTCGAAGAGTCAAGAGATCGTCAAGGAATGGTCAGAAGTTAGTTTACCGAACGATTGGCATCGCAACTCTCGGACCGGGTTTCCGAGGTGCGCCTAGAGTTCTCGCCATGACCGCATCACAGGCTCAGCTGACCCTCGCCGAGGTCGAGGCCCTGGCCCGCGAGGCCCACGCCGCCCAGCGGGACAAGGCCGGCCGCCCCTACACGGAACACCTCGCGGCCGTCGCGGAGGGGGTACGGAGCCGAGGCGGCAGCGACGAGCAGATCGCCGCGGCCTGGCTGCACGACGCGGTGGAGGACGACGCGCTGTCGGCCGAGTGGCTGGCCGGGGCCGCGCTGCCGCAGGCGGTCAAGGACATGGTGCTCGCCGTCACCAAGCGGGCCGGCGAGGAGCCGGAGGCGTACGCCAGGCGCATCCTGGCCACCCCCGGCGCCCTGCTGGTCAAGGAGGCGGACCTCGCCCACAATGCCGACCCGGCCCGCCTGGCGGTGCTGGAACCGGCCACCCGTACCCGGCTGACCGCGAAGTATGCGCGGATACGGGAGCTGCTGGGGCTCACCGCACCGAAGACGCCCTCGGAACGTCGGGATTGAGCCAACACCGCCCGACGGCACGACGAAGCCCGGCCACCGGGGCCGGGCTTCGGGGAGTGCGGAGGCGTCAGATCTTGGCGGCGTCCCGGCGGAACGCCCAGTTCATGTCCGGCTCGGTCACACAGCGCAGGACGCGCCGCACCGGCGGCGTGCACAGCAGCGTGACGGCGGTGGAGGCGACCACGGTCACGATCACCAGGCCCGCCGGACCGACCAGCCACGTGTGGTCGTCGAAGATCCCCGCGTAGTCGGCGCCCTTCACCAGGAAGCCGTGCAGCAGGTAACCGCAGATGGTGCCGGCGCCGAGCACCGTGAACCACATGTGCCGCTGCGGGACCAGGGCGAGGAACCCGGCCGTCAGCAGCGTCGCGCAGCCGAACATCGCCAGGGTCATCACCGCGCCCGACCACCACGGCGCCCCCATGTCCTGGGCGCTGGAGTCCCGCAGGAACCAGCCCAGCTGCATCCGGGGCGCCGCCCAGTACGCGAAGACCAGCGCACCGGCGAAGAGTGGCAGCGCGAACAGCCGCGCCTCGCGGCGGCGGACCAGCGCGAAGTGCTCGGGCTTCAGCTGGAGTCCGAGCACGAAGAAGGGCAGGAACTGCAGGACGCGCGGCAGGTCGAGGTCGTCGCCGATGCTGGGCGCGAGCGAGGCGAGGACGGCGATCGCGAGCGAAACGGCCAGCGGGTGGCGGAGGTTGCGCCAGATCGGGGTGGTGAGCCGCCAGATGAACAGGGCGGCCAGGAACCAGGTCAGATACCAGGGCTCCAGCAGGCTGACGGCCGCGTCCGGCTGGTCGTTCGCGTAGCGCCGGAAGAGCGAGTACGCCGTCTCGAACACCACGTAGGGCACGGCGACACCGGTGACGAGCCGCTTCACCTTCGCCGGGCTCAGGTCGAACGACCGGGAGAAATAGCCCGAGATGAGGATGAAGGCGGGCATGTGGAACGTGTAGACGACCATGTAGAGCGCCCGGGCGGTCCGGCTCCCGTCCATGACCGGGACCCAGGAGTGCGCCACCGCGACCAGCACGATGGCGAGGTACTTGGCGTTGTCGAAGAAGGCGTCACGCTGCTTGGCCCCGCCGCTCCGAGCAGGCCGGTCCCATACCGGCGCGGGGACCTCCCGGGGCGCCGTCGGCGCAGGGTGTCTGGGCTCCGCCTCCTCGGTCGCCGGGGGGAGTGTGGCCCTCTGCATTGCGTTCGGAGCGTGGAACATCTCAGGCACCCTAGACGTCTCGATTGCCATCCGTAAAACCGCCGTTGAATAGCGCGTCTTCCCTGCATATCAAATGGCAAACCAGCAGAATGTGCCCGTTATGACCTATTTAATCCCCACTAAATGGGGCAATCCATCAGGCAGTTGACCGAAGTGAATTACCTCGCTTTCGGCGTCGAATTTCCCTGTGAACGAAGTGTGTGGATACAGAAACGATCACCGTCGCATATTTCAGGAGATCACGTGGCCGCGCCACGGCCGCCGCGCGCCGGCCCCGCCCCGGTCCGGCGCACAGGGGGGGGGGCAAGGGGCGCAAGATGGCGCGATATCGACAGGTCGATACGTCACCCGGCAGCACCCCGGCGGGAGTTGGTGGCACGATGGAGGCGACGGAGGGTGCACGGCCGCACATCTCCGGGCCGGCAAGGCGGACCGACCGAGGGTGTGAGCAGTCGTGGCCATTTCGTTGTCTGTGGTGCTTCTGTTGGGGATCGTCCTGGTCGTCATGATCCGGAGCGGTTCCATAAAGGCGGGCCCCGCGATCGTCGCGGCGCTCTTCGGCTTCTTCCTGGCGCCGACGGGCATGGGGCCGTCGATCAACCGCTTCATGCACTCGATCATCGACTCGGTGGGCCAGATCAACTTCTGAGCCGCCCGGCCGCAACGCGAAGGGCCCGGTCCACCGGACCGGGCCCTTCGGCGATTGGAGCGGGCGACGGGAATCGAACCCGCGTAGCTAGTTTGGAAGACTAGGGCTCTACCATTGAGCTACGCCCGCATGCGCGGCACCGCAGGTCGAACGGACCCCGGCACGACAAGCATCGTAGCGGGTCACGGGCCCTGCCCGCACACCCCATGACGCCGCCCGGCCGAAAGCGACCGACCCGGCGCCTTCCTGCATGTACCCTACGTGTCGCACCGACGGGGTGTGGCGCAGCTTGGTAGCGCGTCCGCTTTGGGAGCGGAAGGTCGTCGGTTCGAATCCGGCCACCCCGACCACCGGCAAGATCGCGTGGACAAGATCGCGTTGCGGGAGTTCTCTCCCTTGCCGTTACTATGCAAAATGCGTGCCCGTGTGTCTGATGTACCGGGCTCGGTCCGCGAAGCCGCCCCCCGTGCGGCGGAGCAGAACCCCAAGAAGTCAGCCACCAAGGAGACCGAACCGTGAAGAGCGCCGTGGAGACCCTGAACCCGACCCGGGTTCGGCTCAGCATCGAGGTGCCCTTCGAGGAGCTCAAGGACAGCCTCGACGCGGCGTACAAGAAGATCAACCAGCAGGTCACGGTGAAGGGGTTCCGCAAGGGCAAGATCCCCAGCCGGGTCATCGACCAGCGGTTCGGCCGTGGTGCGGTGCTGGAGGAGGCCGTCAACGACGCGCTCCCGAAGTTCTACACCGAGGCCGTCAACGAGGGTGAGCTCAACGTCCTCGGCCAGCCCGAGGTCGACATCACGGAGCTGAAGGACGGCGAGCTGCTGGCCTTCACCGCCGAGGTGGACGTGCGCCCCGAGATCGAGATCCCGGACTACTCCGGCATCGAGGTCACCGTCGACGCCATCGAGGTCACCGACGAGGACGTCGAGAACGCCGTCGAGCAGCTGCGCGGCCGCTTCGCCTCCACCAACCCGGTCGAGCGCGCCGCCGCCGAGGGCGACGTCGTCACGATCGACCTGGAGGCCAAGGTCGACGGCGAGGTCCTGGAGGACGGCGTGGCCGAGGGTGTCTCGTACACCATCGGTTCCGGCGAGCTCCTCGAAGGCATCGACGAGGCCGTGACCGGCCTGGAGGCCGGTGGCGAGGCCACCTTCACCTCGCAGCTGAAGGGCGGCTCCGCCGAGGGCAAGGACGCCGAGGTCACCGTCAAGGTCACCGCCGTCGCCGCCCGTGAGCTCCCCGAGCTGGACGACGACTTCGCCCAGATGGCCAGCGAGTTCGACACGCTGGAGGAGCTGAAGGCCGACAGCCGCAAGCGCCTCGAGAACACCAAGCAGTACGACCAGGCCACCCAGGCCCAGGAGCGCGTCCTGGAGGAGCTGCTCAAGCTCGCCGAGGTCCCGATCCCGGAGAAGCTGCTCGCGGACGAGGTCCAGACCCGCAAGCACAACCTGGAGCACCACCAGCTCGGCCAGATGGGGCTCACCCTCGACAAGTACCTGGAGATCCAGGGCAAGACCGCCGAGGAGTTCGAGGCCGAGACCTCCGAGCAGGCCGTCAAGGGCATCAAGACCCAGTTCATCCTCGACGAGCTCGTCAACAAGGAGAAGCTGAACGTCAACCAGGAGGAGCTCACCGAGCACCTCATGCGGCGCGCCGCTTCCTCCGGCATGAGCCCGGACCAGTTCGCCCAGGCCGTCGTCGAGGGCGGCCAGGTGCCGATGCTCGTCGGCGAGGTCGCCCGCGGCAAGGCGCTCGCCGTCGTGGTCGAGGCCGCCAAGGTCGTCGACACCAACGGTGAGGTCGTCGAGCTGGAGGACGACGAGGACGCGGCGGAGGAGACCACGGAGGCCGCTGAGGCCACCGAGGCCGCCGCCGAGGAGAAGACCGAGGGCTGAACCTCGCGCTGACCCCGTACGACGGGCTCCGGACGCCACCGCGTCCGGAGCCCGTCGTCGTACCGGCGGACGGGACGCCACAACCCTTGTGCCAACTGCGGACCTTGCGCTCCCAGCGAACAGTCGCGGAAGCGGGATGGCGTTGTTCCACCTGCGCGTTAGGGTCCATGAAGAGGAAGGGTCGGGTAGTCCCGGCCCACCCGGTACGAAGACGCTGAGACGGCCGGAGCCGTCAGAGACGAGCAGGTGGATACGTGACGAATCTGATGCCCTACGCCGCCGGAGAGCCGTCCCTCGGTGGTGGCCTCGGCGACCAGGTCTACAGCCGGCTGCTCGGCGAGCGCATCATCTTCCTCGGCCAGCAGGTGGACGATGACATCGCCAACAAGATCACCGCGCAGCTCCTCCTCCTCGCGGCCGAGCCCGAGAAGGACATCTACCTCTACATCAACAGCCCCGGCGGTTCGGTGACGGCCGGCATGGCGGTCTACGACACCATGCAGTACATCCCGAACGACGTCGTCACCATCGGTATGGGCATGGCGGCCTCGATGGGCCAGTTCCTGCTCACCGGCGGCACCGCCGGCAAGCGCTTCGCGCTCCCGAACACCGACATCCTCATGCACCAGGGATCGGCCGGCATCGGCGGTACGGCCTCGGACATCAAGATCCAGGCCCAGTACCTGCTGCGCACCAAGCAGCGCATGGCGGAGATCACCGCCCGCCACTCCGGCCAGACCGTGGAGACGATCATCCGCGACGGCGACCGCGACCGCTGGTACACCGCGGAAGAGGCCAAGGAGTACGGCCTCATTGACGAGATCATCTCGATCGCGTCGGGCGTTCCGGGCGGCGGCGGCACCGGCGCCTGATCCGGACCACCGGACAGCGCCCGTACCGCACCGCGCATCTCTCGTACGCCGAGACACCCAGCCACAGAACGCCACCAGGATGGTGAACACCCACATGAACAACTTCCCCGGCGCCTCCGCGAGCGGCCTCTACACGGGCCCGCAGGTGGACAACCGCTACATCGTCCCGCGCTTCGTGGAGCGCACCTCGCAGGGCGTGCGCGAGTACGACCCGTACGCGAAGCTCTTCGAGGAGCGCGTGATCTTCCTCGGCGTGCAGATCGACGACGCGTCCGCGAACGACGTGATGGCGCAGCTGCTGTGCCTGGAGTCGATGGACCCGGACCGGGACATCTCCATCTACATCAACAGCCCCGGCGGCTCGTTCACCGCGCTCACCGCGATCTACGACACGATGCAGTTCGTGAAGCCGGACATCCAGACGGTCTGCATGGGCCAGGCGGCCTCCGCCGCCGCGGTCCTGCTCGCCGCCGGCACCCCGGGCAAGCGCATGGCACTGCCGAACGCCCGCGTGCTGATCCACCAGCCGTCCTCGCAGACCGGCCGCGAGCAGCTCTCCGACCTGGAGATCGCGGCCAACGAGATCCTGCGCATGCGGACCCAGCTGGAGGAGCTGCTGGCCAAGCACTCCACCACGCCGATCGAGAAGATCCGCGACGACATCGAGCGCGACAAGATCCTCACCGCCGAGGACTCCCTGGCCTACGGCCTTGTCGACCAGATCGTGTCGACCCGCAAGAGCGCGGCCGGCGCGCTCGCCTGACCCGCCCTGGCCCCTTGGCACGGCTGCGGCACCCGGCTCCGGCCGTGTGAACCGTGCCAAGGGGGGCCCGCATGGGGGGCCGGGCAAGGTACCGTCGGATAGAGGCACAGGAGCCGCTGAACCAGGCGTCTCCCAGGCGAAGGGGAAGCACCTCGTGGCACGCATCGGTGATGGCGGCGACCTGCTCAAGTGCTCGTTCTGCGGAAAGAGCCAGAAGCAGGTGAAGAAGCTCATCGCGGGTCCCGGTGTGTACATCTGCGACGAGTGCATCGATCTCTGCAACGAGATCATCGAGGAGGAGCTCGCCGAGACGAGCGAGGTCCGCTGGGAAGAGCTTCCCAAGCCCCGCGAGATCTACGAGTTCCTCGAGGGGTACGTCGTCGGGCAGGAGCCCGCGAAGAAGGCCCTCTCGGTCGCTGTGTACAACCACTACAAGCGGGTCCAGGCCGGCGAGAACGGCGGCGGGGCGGGCCGCGACGACGCGATCGAGCTCGCCAAGTCCAACATCCTGCTGCTGGGCCCCACGGGCTCCGGCAAGACGCTGCTGGCGCAGACGCTGGCCCGCATGCTCAACGTCCCGTTCGCCATCGCGGACGCGACGGCGCTGACGGAGGCCGGCTATGTCGGCGAGGACGTCGAGAACATCCTGCTGAAGCTGATCCAGGCCGCCGACTACGACGTCAAGAAGGCCGAGACCGGAATCATCTACATCGACGAGATCGACAAGGTCGCCCGCAAGAGCGAGAACCCGTCGATCACCCGTGACGTCTCCGGCGAGGGCGTCCAGCAGGCGCTGCTGAAGATCCTGGAGGGCACCACCGCCTCCGTGCCGCCCCAGGGCGGCCGCAAGCACCCGCACCAGGAGTTCATCCAGATCGACACGACGAACGTACTGTTCATCGTGGGCGGCGCCTTCTCCGGCCTGGAGAAGATCATCGAGTCCCGGGCCGGCGCCAAGGGCATCGGCTTCGGCGCCACCATCCGCTCCAAGCGGGAGATCCAGGCCAGCGACCAGTTCCAGGAGGTCATGCCGGAGGACCTGGTGAAGTTCGGGATGATCCCCGAGTTCATCGGCCGCCTGCCCGTCCTGACCTCGGTCCACAACCTGGACCGCGAGGCCCTGCTCCAGATCCTCATCGAGCCGCGCAACGCCCTGGTCAAGCAGTACCAGCGCCTGTTCGAACTCGACGGCGTGGAGCTGGACTTCGAGCGCGAGGCGCTGGAGGCCATCGCCGACCAGGCGATCCTGCGCCAGACCGGCGCGCGCGGCCTGCGCGCGATCATGGAGGAGGTCCTCCAGTCGGTGATGTACGAGGTCCCGTCCCGCAAGGACGTGGCCCGCGTGGTCATCACCGCCGACGTGGTCCGCAACAACGTCAACCCGACGCTGGTCCCGCGCGAGCCGCGCACGATCGGCAAGGGCGACGAGGGCCGCCACGAGAAGTCCGCGTAAGCGCGGTGTGACGCATACGAAGGGGCGCCCGGCGGGTTCGACCGGCCGGGCGCCCCTTCGTGCTGCCGCGGGTCAGATCTTGGTGCGGGAGGTGTTGTAGAGCTTGGCGGCGAGGTCGGCGACCTCGTCGGTCGGCATGCTCTTGCCGGTGGTCATGGCCGCGCCCAGGTCGACGGCGAACACGATGCCGACGGTGCTGTAGTCGGTCCAGATGCAGACGGGGATGTTGACTTCCTTGGGGCCGTTCTGGAGCGAGCCGTCGGACTTCTTGTTGACCGTCTTGATCGTCTGGCACTTCATCAGGGCGCCGTCGAAGCCCTTGGGCGTGACGCTCTCGGGCGAGCCGACGAGGGTCGCCTCGCTGTCGTCGTCGCCCTCGTCCTTCGCCATCTCGTCCTTGGCCCCGGCGAAGGCCGCGTCCAGCGTCTTCTCCGGGTCGTCGACCTGGCCCCAGACGCCCTTGAGCATCAGCATCTTCGTGGTGAGCGGGTTCTTCTCGAGGTCCCCGCTGCCGTAGACGGCGCTGGCCTCGACGGGCGACTTGACGCCCATCTCCTCGGTCTCGGTCTTGTCCTTGCCGGTCAGCGGCCCGGTCTTGTTGTCGGAGTCGGTCTTGTCGTGCTTGTACTCGCCCACCGACTCCGGCGGCGTCAGCTTGTAGCCCTTGGTGGAGGACGCGACGGAGGAGCTGCCGCCGTCCGAGGTGAAGAAGTACACCCCGCCCGCGACGACCGCCAGCGCCACGACCGCCGCCGCCACGATCAGGCCCGTCTTCTTCTTCGCGGGGGCCGGCGGCGGGAAGCCCGGCTGCTGGCCGTAGGCCGGCTGGCCGCCGTACGGCGGGGTGGGCGGCTGCTGGCCGTACGGGCCCGGCGGCTGCGCCTGCGGGTAGCCGTAACCCGGCTGGGGCTGCTGCTGGGGCGGAACGCCCTGGGGGGCCTGCTGCGGGTAGCCGTAGCCGGGCTGGCCCTGCGGCGGCTGACCGCCGTACGGGCCCGGCTGCTGGCCGTACGGTCCGGGCTGGCCCTGCGGCGGCTGGCCACCGTACGGACCCGGCTGGTTGTAGCTCATCTGCGGTGTCCCCTGTTCGTGATACTTACGCGTTGCGAACATCCTGACGGAAGGCTCGCGCGCGCGGACCACCGGGAGGCACACCGTTACGGAACAAACCGGGTTCGGGGCACTCCTGTGACGGCTCCAAGGGCCTGTGTTGAGTTCCCCGTCGTCCGCCCGGAGGGCGGGCGCAGCGGCGGTCGGCACGCACGCCGAGCGTGCGTGCCGGGCGTCGGGGCGCAGACGGGGAACTCAACACAGGCTCTAAACTGTCCGCGTGACCGAGAACCCAGCGCAGCAGCCAGCCAGCAACCCCGAACTGCCGACCCAGTACACGCCGGCCGAGGTAGAGGGGAAGCTGTACGAGCGCTGGGTAGAACGCGGGTACTTCGAGGCGGACGCGAAGAGCGACAAGCCGCCGTTCACGATCGTCATCCCGCCGCCGAACGTCACGGGCTCCCTGCACCTCGGCCACGCCTTCGAGCACACGCTGATCGACGCCCTCGTCCGCCGCAAGCGCATGCAGGGCTTCGAGGCGCTGTACCAGCCGGGCATGGACCACGCCGGCATCGCCACCCAGAACGTCGTCGAGCGCGAGCTCGGCAAGGAGGGCAAGTCCCGCCACGACCTGGGCCGCGAGGCGTTCGTGGAGCGCGTCTGGCAGTGGAAGAACGAGTCCGGCGGCCAGATCTCCGGCCAGATGCGCCGCCTCGGCGAGGGCGTCGACTGGACCCGCGAGCGGTTCACCATGGACGAGGGCCTGTCCAAGGCCGTCCAGACCATCTTCAAGCGGATGTACGACGACGAGCTCATCTACCGCCGCGAGCGCATCGTCAACTGGTGCCCCCGGTGCCTCACCGCGATCTCGGACATCGAGGTCGAGTACCAGGAGGACGACGGCGAGCTCGTCTCCATGACCTACGGCGAGGGCGAGGAGACCATCGTCGTCGCCACCACCCGCGCCGAGACGATGCTCGGTGACACCGCCGTCGCCGTCCACCCCGACGACGAGCGGTACAAGCACCTGGTCGGCAAGCAGATCAGGCTGCCGCTGACCGACCGCACGATCCCCGTCGTCGCCGATCACCACGTCGACCCGTCGTTCGGCACCGGTGCCGTCAAGGTCACCCCCGCCCACGACCCGAACGACTTCGAGATCGGGCAGCGCCACGACCTGCCCTTCCTCACTGTCCTGGACGAGCGCGCGGTCATCACCGTCCCCGGCCCGTTCGAGGGACTGGACCGGATGGAGGCCCGCTCCGCGATCGTCGCCGCCCTGCGCGCCGAGGGCCGGATCGTCGCCGAGAAGCGGCCGTACGTCCACTCCGTCGGCCACTGCTCGCGCTGCAAGACCACCGTCGAGCCCCGGCTCTCCATGCAGTGGTGGGTCAAGGTCGCCCCGCTCGCCAAGGCGGCCGGTGACGCCGTCCGCGACGGCAAGGTCCAGATCCACCCCCAGGAGATGGAGAAGCGCTACTTCGACTGGGTCGACAACCTCCACGACTGGTGCATCTCGCGTCAGCTCTGGTGGGGCCACCGCATCCCCGTCTGGCACGGCCCCGACGGCGAGATGGTCTGCGTCGGACCCGACGAGGAGCCGCCCACCGGCGAGGGCTGGACGCAGGACAGCGACGTCCTGGACACCTGGTTCTCCTCCGGCCTGTGGCCGTTCTCCACGCTCGGCTGGCCCGAACAGACCGAGAGCCTCGCGAAGTTCTACCCGAACTCCGTCCTGGTCACCGGCTACGACATCCTCTTCTTCTGGGTCGCCCGGATGATGATGTTCGGCCTGTACGTCAACAAGGACGTCCCGCCGTTCGAGAAGATCGTCCTGCACGGCATGGTCCGCGACGAGCACGGCAAGAAGATGTCGAAGTCCTTCGGCAACGTCGTCAACCCGCTGGACTGGATGGACAAGTACGGCTCCGACGCGCTGCGCTTCACGCTCGCGCGCGGCGCCAACCCGGGCACCGACGTCCCGATCGGCGAGGACTGGGTCCAGGGTTCCGCGAAGTTCTCCAACAAGATCTGGAACGCGACCCGGTTCGCCCTGATGAACGGGGCGACGATCGAGGGCGAGCTGCCGTCCGCCGACGAGATGTCGGTGACCGACCGCTGGATCCTCTCCCGCCTGAACAAGACGGTCGCCGAAGTCGACGCGTACTACGACGACTTCCAGTTCTCCAAGCTCAGCGAGGCGCTTCGGCACTTCGCCTGGGACGAGGTCTTCGACTGGTACGTCGAGCTGTCCAAGACCACCTTCTTCGGCGGCGGCCGCCCGGCCGAGGTCTCCGGCCGGGTCCTGGGCGAGGTCCTCGACGTGATGCTGCGCCTGCTGCACCCCGTCGTCCCCTTCGTCACCGAGACCCTGTGGACCGCGCTCACCGGCCGCGAGTCCGTCGTCATCGCGGACTGGCCGAAGGACTCCGGCTTCCGCGACGACGCCGCCGAGCGGGAGATCGAGCTCGTCCAGCAGGTCGTCACCGAGGTCCGCCGCTTCCGCTCCGACCAGGGCCTCCAGCCCGGCCAGAAGGTCCCGGCCGAGCTCACCCTGACCGGCACCCCGCTCGCCCCGCACGAGACGGCCATGCGGCAGCTGCTGAGGCTCCAGCCGGCCGGGGACGGCTTCCACGCCACCGCCTCGCTGCCCGTCGCCGGGGCGACCGTCGCCCTGGACCTGTCGGGCACGATCGACGTGGACGCCGAGCGCAAGCGGCTGACGAAGGACCTGGAGGCAGCCCGCAAGGAGAAGGGCCAGGCCGAGGGCAAGCTCGGCAACGAGGCGTTCCTCGCCAAGGCCCCGGACAACGTGGTCGACAAGATCCGCGGCCGGCTCACCAAGGCCGAGGCCGACATCGAGCGCATCACCGGTCAGCTGGCGGCCCTGCCGCAGAGCTGAGCCGACGCCCCGGAGCCCCCGCCCCCCTCACCCGAGGGGCGCGGGGGCTCCGGCGTGTCCGGCCGCCGGGCGGCTGCGCACGATGTCCGCGGCCATCCGTAGACTGGGGCCCGTGAGTGAGCCCCGCCCCGACCGGCCCGACGCGTCCGACCCCGACGACACCTTCGCGGAGATCGTGGACGAAGCGACCCAGCGCGACCCCGACCTGGCGGTGATCGAGGCCGGGAGCCGCACGCTGCGCGCCGCCTCCGGGCCGCCCCGTGCCGAGGAGCTCCCCGCCCGCCCCGCCGACCCCGAGGTCGACAAGGCGCTGCGCGCGGTGGAGCAGGAGCTCGCCGGCCGCTGGGGCGAGACCAAGCTGGAGCCGTCCGTCACGCGCATCGCCGCCCTGATGGACGTGCTCGGCGAGCCGCAGCGCGCGTACCCCTCGATCCACATCACCGGCACCAACGGCAAGACGAGCACCGCCCGCATGATCGAGGCCCTGCTCGGCGCCTTCGACCTGCGCACCGGGCGGTACACCTCCCCGCACGTCCAGTCGATCACCGAGCGGATCAGCCTGGACGGCGCCCCGGTGGACCCGGAGCGGTTCATCTCCACGTACGAGGACATCAAGCCGTACGTCGAGATGACCGACGCCCAGCAGTCCTACCGGCTGTCCTTCTTCGAGGTGCTGACCGGCATGGCGTACGCGGCCTTCGCCGACGCGCCGGTCGACGTCGCCGTCGTCGAGGTCGGCATGGGCGGCACCTGGGACGCGACCAACGTCATCGACGCCTCGGTCGCCGTGGTCACCCCCATCTCGCTCGACCACACCGACCGCCTGGGCTCCACACCCGGCGAGATCGCGGCCGAGAAGTCCGGGATCATCAAGCGGGGCGCCACGGTCATCCTGGCCCAGCAGCCCGTCGACGCCGCCCAGGTCATGCTGAAGAAGGCCGTCGAGGCCGACGCCACCGTGGCCCGCGAGGGCATGGAGTTCGGCGTGGTCTCCCGGGAGATCGCGGTCGGCGGCCAGCTGCTGACCCTGCGCGGCCTCGGCGGCGAGTACGACAACATCTTCCTCCCGCTGTACGGCGCCCACCAGGCGCACAACGCGGTGGTGGCGCTCTGCGCGGTCGAGGCGTTCTTCGGCATCGGCGCCGAGCAGCCCCGCACGCTGGACGCCGACATCGTGCGCTCCGCGTTCGCCTCGGTGATCTCGCCCGGCCGCCTCGAAGTCGTCCGCTCCAGCCCGACCGTCGTCCTGGACGCCGCGCACAACCCGGCGGGCGCCCGCGCCACGGCCGAGGGCCTGTCCGAGGCGTTCGGCTTCTCCCGGCTGATCGGGGTGGTCGGCGCCAGCGGCGACAAGGACGTGCGGGGGCTCCTGGAAGCCTTCGAGCCGATCTTCGCCGAGGTCGTCGTCACGCAGAACTCCACCGCGCGCGCCATGGACGCCGACGCCCTCGCGGCCGTCGCCGTCGAGGTCTTCGGCCACGACCGGGTGCAGGTCGAACCCCGCCTCGACGACGCGCTGGAGGCGGCGATCACGCTCGCCGAGGAAGAGGACGAGTACGCGGGCGCCGGTGTCCTGGTGACCGGTTCCGTGATCACGGTCGGCGAGGCCCGGCTGCTCCTGGGAAGGCGCTGACCATGCGCATGCTCTGTGCGTCCACGCTGATCGGCGAGTTCTTCGTGATCGGGTTCGCCGGACTCGTCGCGATGAAGTCGGACGACCTGACGAACGCCACGGTCTGGACGGTGTGCGGCATCGGGATGCTCCTCTCCGTGCTGCTCTGCGGCATGCTCACCCGGCCCGGCGGCGTCCAGCTCGGCTGGGCCCTCCAGGTCGCGCTGGTCGCGAGCGGCTTCGTGATCCCGGTGATGTTCGTCCTGGGCCTGGCCTTCGGCGCGCTGTGGTGGGCCTCGGTGCACTACGGCCGCCGGATCGACGAGGTGAAGGCCCGCTGGGCGGCCCAGGCCGAGGCGGAGTCGCCCGCCGGCGGCTGACCGCGCCCCACCCCGGCAAACCCGGCGGCGGGCCCGTCGCCGGGCCCCTGTAATGTCGCCTCACCGCACCCGTATGCCTGCAAGGAGCCGCACATGACCCAGCGCACCCTCGTTCTTCTCAAGCCCGACGCCGTCCGTCGCGGTCTGGTCGGCGAGATCGTCGGCCGCATCGAGCGCAAGGCCGGCTGGAAGATCACGGCGCTGGAGCTGCGTACCCTCGACCGCGCCACGCTGGAACAGCACTACGCCGAGCACGTGGGCCGCCCCTTCTACGAGCCGCTGGTCGAGTTCATGCAGTCGGGTCCGATCGTCGCGCTGGTGGCCGAAGGCGAGCGGGTCATCGAGGGCGTCCGCGCCCTCGCCGGCCCCACCGACCCGATCGCCGCCGCGCCCGGCTCGATCCGCGGTGACTTCGGCACGATCACCCGCGAGAACCTCATCCACGCCTCGGACTCGGAGGAGTCCGCGGAGCGGGAAATGAAGCTGTTCTTCCCCGGACTTTCCTGAACGCGGATCAGCCGAACAGCGCTCGCGACCTGGGGCGACCGAATTAATTCGGTCGCCCTTCGGCATAGGGTGTCCGATCGCGGGAACGCATCCCCCCGACGTAACGTCACCATGAGTGGAACGGCCACCCGTTCTGCCCAGCAAGGCGGCGTACCCTCGCGCTGTGCCGGCACATCCGGCACTACGATGGAACCTTCCACGCCTGCAGCGCCCATCCTGCCTACCAAATCAAGCCATCACGGCTTTCACTTGGGAGGCCCGACGCATCCTCATGGGGAACAAGGGGAACTCAATGTCGTTCATCGGCCGTGACATGGCTATCGACCTCGGGACTGCCAACACGCTGGTGTACGTCAGGGGGCGCGGCATCGTTCTGAACGAGCCGTCCGTCGTGGCCATCAACACCAACACCGGCGGAATTCTGGCGGTCGGCGCCGAGGCCAAGAAGATGATCGGCCGTACGCCCGGCAACATCGTCGCCGTACGGCCCCTGAAGGACGGCGTCATCGCCGACTTCGAAATCACCGAGCGGATGCTCCGCTACTTCATCCTGAAGATCCACAAGCGCCGCTACCTGGCCCGCCCCCGCGTCGTGGTCTGCGTGCCCTCCGGCATCACCGGGGTCGAGCGACGCGCCGTGATCGAGGCGTCGACGCAGGCCGGCGCCCGCCAGGTGCACATCATCGAGGAGCCCATGGCGGCGGCCATCGGCTCGGGCCTCCCGGTCCACGAGGCCACCGGCAACATGGTGGTCGACATCGGCGGCGGCACCACCGAGGTCGCGGTGATCTCGCTCGGCGGGATCGTCACCGCCCAGTCCATCCGGGTCGCCGGTGACGAGCTGGACAACGCGATCATCCAGCACATCAAGAAGGAGTACTCGCTCCTCCTCGGGGAGCGCACCGCCGAACAGATCAAGATCACCATCGGCTCGGCGTACGACCTGGAGAAGGACGAGCACACCGAGATCCGCGGCCGCGACCTGGTCTCGGGCCTCCCCAAGACCGTCGTCATCTCGGCCGGTGAGGTCCGCAAGGCCATCGAGGAGCCGGTCAACGCGATCGTCGACGCGGTCAAGACGACGCTCGACAAGTGCCCGCCGGAGCTGTCCGGCGACGTCATGGACCGCGGCATCGTCCTCACCGGCGGCGGCGCGCTGCTGCGCGGTCTGGACGAGCGGCTGCGCAACGAGACGGGCATGCCGATCCACATCGCCGAGGACCCGCTGGACTCGGTGGCGCTCGGCTCCGGCAAGTGCGTCGAGGAGTTCGAGGCGCTCCAGCAGGTCCTGGACGCCCAGCCCCGACGGTAGTAACCCCACGGCCCCCGCGCGGACGCTGCCGCTTCGCGCGGGGAACCGCCGACATACAGGCACGATCATTCCTACGAGGAAGGCACGGCCGCCGCACTGTGAGGGACACACGAGAGAGCCGGCTGCTCCTGGTGCTGCTGATCGCCATCGCGTTCGCGTTGATCACGGTGGACATCCGAGGCGGTGAGGCGTCACCGGTGGACGGCGCCCGGCAGGCCGCCGCCACGGTCTTCGGACCCGTGGAGAACGGCGTGGCGTCGGCGGTCGACCCGGTGGGCAACGCCATAGGGGCGGTCCGCGCCTCCGGCGCCCGCCACGACAAGATCGCCGCGCTGGAGAAGCAGAACGCCGAACTGAAGGCGAAGCTCGGCAGCGACGACCGCAACCGCAGCCGGGTCCGCCAGCTGGACGAGATGCTGAAGAAGTCGGCCACCGGCCAGTACGGCATCAAGGCGGCCGAGGTCATCGCCATAGGAGCGGCCCAGGGCTTCTCCTGGACAGTCACCATCGACGCGGGCACCAAGGACGGCGTCAAGCGCGACATGACCGTCCTCAACGGGGACGGGCTCGTCGGCCGCGTCACCACCGTCGGCCCGGACACCTCGACCGTGCTCCTCGCCAACGACCCCGACTTCACCGTCGGCACCCGGATGGAGTCCACCGACGAGCTGGGCTTCGCCACCGGCCAGGGCTCGCGCCCGCTGGCCGTGCAGTTCCTGAACGGCAAGGCCCGGGTCAAGAAGGGCGACCGGCTCGTCACGTTCGGCTCCAGCAAGGACAAGCCGTTCGTGCCCGGCGTCCCGGTCGGCCAGGTCGTCCGCGTCGACCCCTCCGGCGGCGACCTCACCCGCACCGTCTACGTACGCCCGTACGTCTCGTTCACCAAGCTGGACATCGTCGGCATCGTCGTCCAGGCCCCGCGCGAGGACCCCCGCGACATGGTCCTGCCGAAGAAGCCGAAGGCGCCCGCCAAACCGAAGCCCACGCCGACCGTCACCGTCACCATCTCGCCCAACGGCGACATCGTGGACACCGAGGGCAACGTGGTCGGCAACATCCACGAGAGCCCCAGCCCGGACCCCAGCGGGAACGCCACTCCGAACGCCGACAACGCGGTCAACGAACAGAGGTAGAGCTGATCCCCATGCACGTCAACCGGACCCTGCTCTCCATCGTTCTGGTCGTCTTCGCCCTCGTCGTCCAGGTCTCCGTACTGGCCCGGCTCCAGCTCCCCGGCGCCGTGCCCGACCTGCTGCTCATGGTCGTCCTCGGCCTGGCCTTCGTGTACGGGCACGTCGCCGGCGCCCTCATCGGCTTCGGCGCCGGCCTCCTCGCGGACCTGGCGCCCCCGGCCGACCACGCCGCCGGGCGCTACGCCCTGGTCCTCTGCGTCATCGGCTACCTCGCGGGCCTGGCCCGGCCGGAGAACGGCCAGCTGAAGTCCGCTTTCCTGCCCATGGCCGTGGTCGTCGCCGCGGCGATCGGGTCGACCCTGCTGTACGCGGGCGTCGGCGCGCTCGTCGGCGACACGGCGGCCCGTCACGTGGGCCTCGGCAGCCTGCTGTTCACCGCCGCGGTGTACGACCTCCTCCTGGCGCCGTTCACCGTGCCGCTGATCATGGCGCTCGCCAGACGTACCGTGAACGACCCCGTCACCGAGTCCTCCTCGGGGCGCGGCGACGTGGCGGCCGGGTGGCTGGCGGCGGGGACCGGGCTGCGGATCGGCGGCCAGCGCGGCGGACTGCGCGTGAAGGCGGCCCGCAACCGGGCGGCACGCGCCGGACGGATCAAGGGAGTCAAGCGACTGTGAGGCAGCATTCCGCCGGGCCCCGCCCCCGCACCACCACCGGGGGCGCCCCGTGAGCAACATCCCCGAGACGGGCCGCACCCAGCGCGTCCAGATCCGGCTGATCGTCATCCAGGTCCTCGTCTTCTCCCTGCTCCTCACCCTCGGCGGCCGCCTCTGGTACCTCCAGATCCGCAACGGCCAGGAGTACGCGGACGAGGCGAAGAACAACCACGTCCAGCAGGTCGTCCAGCCCGCCGCCCGCGGCTCCATCCTCGACGCGCGCGGCGTCCCGCTCGCCGACAACGAGACCCGCCTCGTCGTCTCCGCCAGCCGCACCGAGCTGCTGAAGATGGACGACGACGGCAAGGCCGTGCTCACCCGGCTCGCCGGCGTACTCGACATGAAGCCGAAGGACGTCTTCGACAAGGTGCGGCTCTGCGACGCCAAGACCCCGCAGCCCTGCTGGAACGGCTCGCCCTACCAGCCGATCCCGGTGACCGACGAGGCCACCACCCAGCAGGCCCTGACGATCCGCGAACGCGCCGAGGACTTCCCCGGCATCACCGCCGAGCCCACCGCGGTCCGCCGCTACCCGGCGCCCGGCAAGGCCAACACCGCCCAGGTCCTCGGCTACCTCTCGCCCGTCACCGACGAGGAGATCACCAAGGCCCAGGACAGCGACTCGCCCTACCTGCGCTCCGACATGGTCGGCCGCTCCGGCCTGGAGCGCACCTACGACAAGGAACTGCGCGGCAAGGCGGGCGTCACCCGCTACGAGGTCGACAACCTGGGCCGGGTCATCGGCCAGGCCAAGAACGACAAGGCCGAAGCCGGCGCCAGCGTCGTCACCTCGATCGACGCCCGCGTCCAGGCCGTCGCCGAGTACGAGCTCAACGACGCCATGAAGAAGGCCCGCCTGGAGTTCGACACCAACACCGGTGAGAACTACAAGGCGGACTCCGGGGCCGTCGTCGTCATGGAGGCCAAGACCGGCCGGGTCGTCGCCATGGCGTCCCTGCCCAACTACGACCCGAACTCCTGGGTCGGCGGCATCTCCGCCAAGGACTACGCCAAGCTCACCGGCAAGAAGTCCAACTTCCCGCTGCTGAACCGGGCCATCCAGGGCCAGGCCGCCCCTGGCTCGATCTTCAAGGTCATCTCCTCGACCGCCGCGGTCAACGCCGGGTACCCCTTCGACGGCCACTACCCCTGCCCCAGCTCGTACTCCATCGGCGGGCAGACCTTCAAGAACTTCGAGTCCCAGGGCTACGGCGACATCACCATCGGCCGCGCCCTGGAGGTCTCCTGCGACACCGTGTACTACGGCATCGCGCACAAGGAGTGGGCGAAGGACGGCGGGAACAACCCGAAGAAGCACCCCAAGGACTGGTTCTACAAGACCGCCCACCAGTTCGGCCTGGGCAAGGAGACCGGCATCGACCTCCCCAACGAGGTCAGCGGCCGCGTCCCCGACCGCGAGTGGAAGAAGAACTTCGCCAAGGCCAACCACGACGCCTGGTGCAAGCAGGGCAAGAAGGACGGCACCTACGTCGAGAAGATCGCCTACGAGAACTGCCTCGAAGGCGACAAGATGCGCGCCGGTGACTCCGTCAACTACTCCATCGGCCAGGGCGACACCCTCGTCACCCCGATCCAGATGGCCACCATCTACGCGGCCATCTCCAACGGCGGCACGCTCTACGACCCCACCGTCGGCAAGGCGATCGTCAGCGGCGACGGCAAGACCGTCCAGACGATCGAGCCCGAGTCGCACGGCAAGCTGCCCTTCACCAAGAAGACGCGCGACGAGATAGACGAAGCCCTCGCGGGTGTCGCGACCCGCGGTTCGGCCGCCTGGCGATTCGGCGGCTGGCCGCAGGACAAGATCCCGATGCACGCCAAGACGGGTACCGCCGAGGTCTACGGCAAGCAGACGACCTCCTGGTTCGCCACGTACACCAAGGACTACTCGATCGTCATGACGATCTCTCAGGGCGGTACGGGTTCCGGAGCCTCCGGGCCCGCCGTCCGCAACATCTACAACGCGCTGTACGGGCTCGACGCCACCGGCAAGCAGGACCTCAAGAAGGCCCTCCTGCCGACCCCGCAGAAGGGGCTGCCGAAGGTCCGGACGGACGGCACCATCGACGCCCCGACGATCAAGCCGTACAACCCCGCCTCCCAGAAGCCCGCCGCCGAGCAGACGCTCGCCGCGGTGCTGGGGAGGCGCGACTGATGGCCGGATTCTCCGTCCCGCGCTACGGGCCCGAGCGGTCCGGCTGGGGCCGGCTCATGGCCCGCGACTCCGTCGTGCGCCGCCTCGACTGGCCGCTCCTCGGCTCGGCGGTCGCGCTCTCCTTCATCGGCTCGCTGCTGGTCTGGTCGGCGACCCGGGGACGCGACTCGCTGACCCACGGCGACCCGTACTACTTCCTGTTCCGGCACGCGCTCAACACCGGCATCGGCATGGCGCTGATGATCGGCACGATCTGGCTCGGCCACCGCACCCTGCGCGGCGCGGTGCCGATCCTCTACGGGCTCTCCGTGCTCCTCGTCCTGGCGGTCCTCACCCCGCTGGGCGCCACCGTCAACGGCGCCCACGCCTGGATCCTGCTGCCCGGCGGCTTCTCCATCCAGCCCTCCGAGTTCACCAAGATCACCATCATCCTGGGCATGGCGATGCTGCTCGCCGCCCGCGTCGACGCCGGCGACCAGGCCCACCCCGACCACCGGACCGTCGCCAAGGCCCTGGGCCTCGCGGCGCTCCCCATGGTGATCGTCATGGGGATGCCGGACCTCGGCTCCGTGATGGTCATGGTGGTCATCGTGCTCGGTGTGCTCCTGGCCTCCGGCGCGTCCAACCGCTGGGTCTTCGGGCTCCTCGGCGCGGGCGTGGCCGGGGCGGTCGCCATCTGGCAGCTCGGACTGCTCGACGACTACCAGATCGCCCGCTTCGCCGCGTTCGCCAACCCGGCGCTCGACCCGGCCGGCGTCGGCTACAACACCAACCAGGCCCGCATCGCGATCGGCTCCGGCGGCCTGCACGGCACCGGCCTCTTCCAGGGCACCCAGACCACCGGGCAGTTCGTCCCCGAGCAGCAGACCGACTTCGTCTTCACGGTCGCCGGCGAGGAACTGGGCTTCCTCGGCGCCGGGCTCATCCTCGTCCTGCTCGGCGTCGTCCTGTGGCGCGCCTGCCGCATCGCCCGCGAGACCACCGAGCTGTACGGCACGGTCGTCGCCGCTGGGATCATCGCCTGGTTCGCCTTCCAGTCCTTCGAGAACATCGGCATGACACTCGGCATCATGCCGGTCGCCGGACTCCCGCTGCCGTTCGTCTCCTACGGCGGCTCCTCGATGTTCGCCGTCTGGGTGGCCATCGGCCTGCTCCAGTCGATCCGGGTGCAACGGCCGATAACGGCCTGAGCGGCTTCCCGGCAGCGCGTTAGATTCGTCGTATGGCGGACTCCAAGCGCGAGATCGAGCGGAAGTACGAAGCCACCGACGCCACCCGGCTGCCCGACCTGGGCCGGGTGGCCGGCGTCGGGTCCGTCGCGCACGAGGGCGTCATGGAGCTGGACGCCGTCTACTACGACACCGAGGACCTGCGCCTCGCCGCCGGAAACGTCACCCTGCGCCGCCGCACCGGCGGCTCCGACGCCGGCTGGCACCTGAAACTCCCCGTCGCCCAGGGCGTCCGCGACGAGATCCGGGCCCCGCTCTCCGACCACGTGCCGGCCCGCCTCACCGCCCTGATCCGCTCCCGCGTCCTGGACGCCCCCGTCGTCCCCGTGGTCCGGCTGGTCTCCGTCCGCGACGTCCACGTACTCACCGGCGACGACGGCACCCCGCTGGCCGAGCTCAGTGTGGACGAGGTCCTCGCGGAGCGGCTGCACGGCGGCGACCGCACCGCGGCCTGGACCGAGATCGAGACCGAACTCGCCGACGACGGCGACCCCGCCTTCCTCGACACCCTCGGCCGCGCGCTGGAGGAGGCCGGCATCCGGCCCGCCGCCTCCCACTCCAAACTGGCCCGCGCACTGGAGGAGACGGCGCCGGCCCCGGAGCGGGGCGGCCCCGCGGAACCGCGCACCGCCGGCGACCACGTCCTCGCCTACGTACGCCGCCAGGCCGAGGCGATCGTGGCCCTCGACCCGGCGGTGCGGCGGGGACTGCCCGACTCCGTGCACACGATGCGCGTCGCCACCCGGCGGCTGCGCAGCGCCCTGCGCACGTACCGCCGCGTCCTGGACCGTGAGGCCACCCGCCCCCTGGGCGCCGAGCTGAAGTGGCTCGCGGGGGAGCTGGGGGTCGACCGGGACCAGGAGGTCCTGGACGCCCGGCTGAGCGCCCGGCTCGACGAGCTGCCCGCCACGCTGGTCATCGGACCGGCCAGGGCGCGGCTGCGCCTCCGGTCGGCGGCGGACCACGAGGACGCGCGCCGGCGCACCACCGCCGTCCTGGACTCCGCGCGCCACCTGGACCTGCTGCGCGCCCTGGACGCGCTGCTCGCCGCTCCGCCGCTGCTGCCCGGAGCCGACGCCGCGCCGGACGAGGAGCTGGTCCGCGCGGTCCGCAAGGACCACAAGCGCCTCGCCGGACGGGTGGCGCGGGCCCTGGAGCTGGAGCCCGGCCCCGACCGGGACGCAGCCCTGCACCGCGCCCGCAAGGCCGCGAAACGGGCGCGGTACGCGGCGGAGGCCGCCCGCCCCGCCCTCGGTAAGCCCGCGAAGAAGGCGGCCAAGCGGCTCAAGGCCCTCCAGAGCCTCCTCGGCGACCACCAGGACGGCGTCGTCGCCCGCGACACCCTGCGCGCCCTCGCCGTACAGGCGCACGCGGCGGGGGAGCCGTCCTTCACCTGGGGACTGGTGTACGGGCGGGAGGAGGCGGCCGCCGCCGCGACCGAGCGCCAGCTGCCCGGGGTCTGGCAACGGGCGCACCGGGCCCGCATCCGGCGGGCGCCGGGAGGCTGAGCAGCGAGGTACGCTGGATGGTCACCCCTGCCGGCTCTCGAAAGTTCGCGATGTCTGTCGATTCGGTCTTCCCACAGCTCGAAGCTCTGCTCCCGCATGTGCAGAAGCCCATCCAGTACGTCGGCGGTGAGCTGAACTCCACCGTCAAGCCGTGGGACGAGTGCGACGTCCGCTGGGCGCTGATGTACCCGGACGCGTACGAGGTCGGGCTGCCCAACCAGGGCGTCATGATCCTCTACGAGGTACTCAACGAGCGCCAGGGCGTCCTCGCCGAGCGCACCTACAGCGTCTGGCCGGACCTGGAAGCGCTGATGCGTGAGCACCAGGTGCCGCAGTTCACCGTGGACAGCCACCGCCCGGTCAAGGCGTTCGACGTCTTCGGGCTCAGCTTCTCCACCGAGCTGGGCTACACCAACATGCTCACCGCCCTGGACCTGGCCGGCATCCCGCTCGCCGCGAAGGACCGGGACATCGACGACCCGATCGTCCTCGCGGGCGGCCACGCCGCGTTCAACCCGGAGCCGATCGCGGAGTTCATCGACTGCGCGGTCATCGGCGACGGCGAGCAGGCGGTCCTGGAGATCACCGAGATCGTCCGCGCCTGGAAGGCCGAGGGCCGCCCCGGCGGCCGCGAGGAGGTGCTGTTCCGCCTCGCGAAGACCGGCGGCGTGTACGTCCCCGGCTTCTACGACGTGGAGTACCTCCCGGACGGCCGCATCGGCCGCGTCGTACCCAACAGGTCGGGCGTGCCGTGGCGGGTGTCCAAGCACACCGTCATGGACCTCGACGAGTGGCCCTACCCCAAGCAGCCCCTCGTCCCGCTTGCCGAGACCGTCCACGAGCGGATGTCCGTGGAGATCTTCCGCGGCTGCACCCGCGGCTGCCGCTTCTGCCAGGCCGGCATGATCACGCGCCCCGTGCGGGAGCGAAGCATCACCGGCATCGGCGAGATGGTGGAGAAGGGCCTCAAGGCGACCGGCTTCGAGGAGGTCGGCCTGCTCTCGCTGTCCTCCGCCGACCACACCGAGATCGGTGAGATCGCCAAGGGCCTCGCCGACCGCTACACCGACGACAAGATCGGCCTCTCGCTGCCGTCCACCCGCGTCGACGCGTTCAACGTGGACCTGGCCAACGAGCTGACCCGCAACGGGCGCCGCTCCGGTCTCACCTTCGCCCCCGAGGGCGGCTCCGAGCGCATGCGCAAGGTCATCAACAAGATGGTCTCGGAGGAGGACCTGATCCGCACGGTCGCCACCGCGTACGGCAACGGCTGGCGCCAGGTGAAGCTGTACTTCATGTGCGGGCTGCCCACCGAGACCGACGAGGACGTCCTCCAGATCGGCGACATGGCGGTCAACGTGATCGCCAAGGGCCGCGAGGTCTCCGGCCAGAACGACATCCGCTGCACGGTCTCCATCGGCGGCTTCGTGCCCAAGCCGCACACGCCGTTCCAGTGGGCGCCGCAGCTCAGCGCCGAGGAGACCGACGCCCGCCTCGCCAAGCTGCGGGACAAGATCCGCGGCGACAAGAAGTACGGCCGCTCGATCGGCTTCCGCTACCACGACGGCAAGCCCGGCATCGTGGAGGGCCTGCTCTCGCGCGGCGACCGCCGGGTCGGCTCCGTCATCCGCGCGGTCTACGAGGCCGGCGGCCGGTTCGACGGCTGGCGCGAGTACTTCAGCTACGACCTGTGGATGAAGAGCGCCGAGGCGACCCTGCCGGAGTTCGGCGTGGACGTCGACTGGTACACCACCCGCGAGCGGACCTACGAGGAGGTCCTGCCCTGGGACCACCTGGACTCGGGCCTCGACAAGGACTGGCTCTGGGAGGACTGGCAGGACTCGCTGGACGAGACCGAGGTCGAGGACTGCCGCTGGACGCCGTGCTTCGACTGCGGGGTGTGTCCGCAGCTCTCCACGAGTATCCAGATCGGTCCGACCGGCAAGAAGCTCCTGCCGCTCACGGTCGTGAAGTAGCGCGCCTGCGTGTGACAGGTCGGTGACGATGGCCCGGTCCGGGGAAACTCCCGGCCGGGCCTTCGCGTCATTGGGGGCATGGAACAGGGAAAGCACCGGGCGCCGGCGGAGTACGGCGCCCACCAGGCGCCCGCGCACTACGAGGGCGGCGACGGCTGCCTGACCACGCTCATCCGGATCCCGGTCCGGATCGTGGTGCTCCTCGTCGTCCTGCCGGTACGGATGGTGTGGGACGCCCTCGTCGTCACCGCCCGTGCCGCCGAACGGGTGCTGTTCCGCCCGCTCGGGCGCGCCCTGGCCTGGCTGTTCGACGTCCTGGTGGTGATCCCGGCGCGATGGCTGTGGCGCTGCGTGTGCGTCCCGCTGGGGCACGCGCTGGCGTGGCTGGCGCGGGCGGTGTTCGTCTGGCCGTGGGTCGCGCTCTGGCGCCACGTCGTGGTGCCCGTGGTCCGGTACGGGGTCGTGGTGCCGCTCCGATGGGTGTACGCGCACCTGCTCACCCCGCTCGGACGCGGGCTGCGGTGGCTGTACCGGGAGGTGCTGGTCCCGGCGGCGCGGTGGCTGGGCTCCGCCCTGAAGTGGCTGCTCGCCATGGTGTTCGTCATGCCGGTGGTGCTGCTGTGGCGGTACGTCCTGGTGCCCGTCGGGCTCGCCGTGGCCTGGCTGGTCCGGTACCTCGTGGTGGTCCCGCTCGTCTGGGTGTACCGGCGGGTGCTCACCCCGCTGGGCCACGGCATCGCCTGGGTGGTGGATCTGGCGATCCGGGGGATCGAGGCGTTCTTCCGGGGCCTCGGCGTCGTGCTGCGGTGGCTCGTCGTCGTGCTTCTCGTCACGCCCGTCGTCTGGGTGTACCGGCGTGTCCTGACCCCGGTCGGCAGGGAGATCGCCGCCGCGCTCGGCATCGCCTGGCAGGTCGCGGGACTCCTTTCCCGGGCGGTCGGCCGGGCGCTCGCCTGGCTCGCCCGAAACCTGATCGCCGCGCCGGTGCGCTGGGCGTACCGCACGGTGTGCGTCCCGGTCGGCCGCTTCGTGCGCGACGCCTTCCTGGCACCCGTCGGGCGGGCCCTGCGCGCGGTGGGCCGAACGACCCGCCAGACGCTGCGCGCGGCCCGGGAAACGGTCCGCCGGGCCAGGCGCGACGCCTGGCGCGCCCTGGTCGGCACGCCCGCCGAACCCGAGCCCGGGGAACCCGGAAGCCCCCTTGCGCGTACTCTGGGTAGTACAACGACCGTGCCCAGCGCGGCACCAGGACCAGAGTTCTCCCCGCTCCCGGAGAAATCCGCACAGCAGGGGTGAGCCGGGCCGGGCCGCCGGGCCACCCGTATTTCGAGGGCGGCGCGCCACCGCGCCCGCCCCGCACCGAGGAGAAGAACCACTGGGCAAGCGACAGCCCGAAGGCCCGCCGCCCGCACCGGCGGTGCAGCGCATCCGACTGCGCTACACCAAGCGCGGCCGCCTCCGGTTCACCAGCCACCGTGACTTCCAGCGTGCCTTCGAGCGGGCGCTGCGCCGCTCCCAGGTGCCCATGGCCTACTCGGCGGGCTTCACCCCGCACCCCAAGGTGTCGTACGCCAACGCCGCCCCCACCGGTACGGGCAGCGAGGCCGAGTTCCTGGAGATCGCCCTCACCGAGCCCCGTGACCCGGGTGTCCTGCGTGAGCTGCTCAACGAATCGATGCCGGACGGCCTGGACATCACGGACGCCGTCGAGGCCCGCACCTCGGGTCTCGCCGACCGGCTGACCGCCTCCGTCTGGGAGATCCGCCTGGACGGGGTGACCCCGCAGGAGGCGGAGAAGGCCGTGTCCGCCTTCAACGCGGCCAAGACCGTCGAGGTCGAGCGCCGTACGAAGAACGGCATGCGGACCTTCGACGCCCGTTCCGCCGTGGTCGACCTCCGGACCCTTGAGCTTCCGGCTGATAGGCCCGGTGACAGGGCCTGTGCGATACTGCGGCTGGTTGTTCGGCACGTGACACCTGCCGTACGACCTGACGACGTCCTGTCCGGTCTCCGCGTTGTGGCCGACCTGGCGCCGCCGGTCCCCGCAGCGGTGACCAGGCTGGCGCAGGGGCTCTTCGACGAGGAGTCCGGCACGGTGACCGACCCGCTCGCGCCCGACCGCGAGGCAGCCCCGGCCGCATCAACCACGGCCACCGGGACCGCCGCCGCGACGGCGCCCGAAGGTGCAGGTTCCGCGTAAGGCGGTCGTCGTAGCGCAGCCCTCGCGCTCGGGAGCCACCTGGGCCGGGCCGCGCGCTGACCCATAAGACTTTCGCCAGGCCGTCCGCACACCGCGTACGGAACCGGCGAGCCAAGATTCAGCTCCCGTGCGGCGCCCGCGCCCCGGACGGCGGTGCCGCGGCCACCCGCGGACCGGACCGGACCGGAATCAGGTGCGGCGCCCGGGAGCGCGACGGGAGAAACGCCCGCATGCCCCAGCCGAACGAACCCGGCACCGCCGGGAACGCAGAAGACAACAACACCCCCGGGGACAAGCTGCCCCCGCGCCGCAGGCGCCGCGCCGCCTCCCGCCCCGCCGGCCCGCCGTCGGCCGGGGCGCAGGCCGCCACCGACGCGTCGGCCATACCGGCCGTTGACGCCGCGGAGTCCCCGAGCAGCGCGGAACCGGCCGCCGCCGAGGCCGCGCCTGCCCGCCCCCGCCGCCGCGCGGTCCGCAAGGCCACGTCCCCGGCCGGCGCGCCGAAGGCCACCGAGCCGGCCGAGGCCGTGGCGCCCGTGACCGCCGTGCCGGCCGCCGCCGAGCCCGTGGCGGAGCCCGCCGCCGAGCCGGCCGCCGAGACCCCCCGCCGCCGCCGTGCCGTGCGCAAGGCCACATCGCCCGCCGGCGCGCCCGAGGCCGCCGAGCCGGCCGAGACCGTTGAGGAGGCCCCCGTCGTGGAGAGCCCCGAGTCTGCCGCCGAGAGCGCCGCTCCGGCGCGCCCGCGCCGCCGTGCCGTCCGCAAGGCCACCTCGCCCGCCGGCGCGCCGAAGGCCGCCGAGCCGGTCGAGATCGTCGAGGAGGCCCCCGTGGCGGAGAGCCCCGAGCCCGTCGCCGAGCCGGCCGCCGAGGCCCCCCGTCGCCGCCGTGCCGTGCGCAAGGCCACGTCGCCCGCCGGTGCGCCGAAGGCAGCCGAGAGCGTGACGGAGGCCGAGGAGGCCGCCGCCGAGCCGGTCGCCGAAGCCGTCGCCGAGCCCGCCGAGGCCCCGCGCGGCCGTACCCGCCGCCGGGCCTCCGCCCCGGCCGGTGCCCCGCAGGCCGCCGCGCCCGTGGCGCCGGCCGCCGAGGTCGCCGACGAGGCGGAGGAAGAGGCCGAAGAGGCCGTCGAGACGCCCGCCGAGCCGGCCGTCGTCGAGACGCCCGCCGAAACCCCCCGCAGCCGCCGCCGCGCCACGCGCAAGGCGACCTCGCCGGCCGGTGCGCCGAAGGCCGCCGTCGAGCAGCCCGTCGAGGCCCAGAACGGTGAGAGCCTGCCCGAGGCCGCCGTGGAGGAGCTGGCCGCCGAGCCCGTCGAGGTCGAGGAGGCGGCCCCGCGCGGCCGTCAGCGCCGCCGGGCCACCGCAGCCGCCGGCCGCCCCGAGTTCACCGCCGAGCCGGCAGAGCCCGCGCGCCGCGGTCGCCGGGCCGCCCGCCCGGCCGTGGCCGTCTTCCAGGCACCGGTCTTCGCCGAGCCGATGTTCCAGACCCCGGAGACCGCGGCCGCCGCCGCGGCCGCCGCCTCGCACGAGGAGCCCGAGGACGAGATCGCCCCGGTCCGCGAGGAGGCGCCCGCGCCCGCCGAGGCCGCGTCCCAGGGCGGTTCGCGCCGCCGTCGCCGCCGTCGCGGTGAGGCCGCCGAGGCCGACGCCGCCGAGACCGTGACCGCCGCCCCGGCGCAGGAGCAGGCCGAGGACGAGCAGGAGCCGGAGGCCGCGGCCGAGGCCGGGCAGGACGGCGAGGACACCGACGAGTACGGCGACCGTCCGTCGCGCCGCCGTCGCCGGGGCGGCCGTCGCCGTCGCCGGGGCGAGGCCGCCGAGGACGAGGGCGCCGAGCAGCACCCGGACGACGAGGCCGAGGACGAAGCCGAGGCCGCCCAGGAGACCGGGGACGAGGCCGACGAGGAGGACGACGAGCGCGAGTCCGCCGCCTCCGGCACGAGCAGCAGCCGCCGTCGCCGGCGCCGCCGTCGTCGCAGCGGTGACGCGGTCGCCGAGGCCGAGAACGGCTCGGACGACCCGGAGCGCACCGTCGTCAAGGTCCGCGAGCCCCGCAAGAAGGAGGAGCGGGAGCTCGGCACCGGCTTCGACGAGGTCCAGTCCATCAAGGGCTCGACCCGCATGGAGGCCAAGAAGCAGCGCCGCCGCGAGGGCCGCGAGCAGGGCCGCCGCCGGGTGCCGATCATCACCGAGGCCGAGTTCCTGGCGCGCCGCGAGGCCGTCGAGCGCGTCATGGTCGTCCGCCAGAGCGGCGAGCGCACCCAGATCGGCGTCCTCGAGGACAACGTGCTCGTGGAGCACTACGTCAACAAGGAGCAGGCCACCAGCTACGTCGGCAACGTCTACCTGGGCAAGGTCCAGAACGTGCTGCCGTCCATGGAGGCCGCCTTCGTCGACATCGGCAAGGGCCGCAACGCCGTCCTGTACGCCGGTGAGGTCAACTTCGAGGCGCTCGGCATGGCCCACGGGCCCCGCCGTATCGAGAGCGCGCTCAAGTCCGGCCAGTCCGTCCTGGTGCAGGTCACCAAGGACCCGATCGGCCACAAGGGCGCCCGCCTGACCAGCCAGGTCTCGCTGCCCGGCCGCTACCTGGTCTACGTGCCCGAGGGCTCGATGACCGGGATCAGCCGCAAGCTGCCCGACACCGAGCGCGCCCGGCTCAAGACCATCCTCAAGAAGATCGTCCCCGAGGACGCGGGCGTCATCGTGCGCACCGCCGCCGAGGGCGCGAGCGAGGACGAGCTGCGCCGTGACGTCGAGCGGCTGCAACAGCAGTGGGAGGACATCCAGAAGAAGGCGAAGGGCACCGGCAGCTCCAACGCCCCGACGCTCCTGTACGGCGAGCCGGACATGACCGTCCGGGTGGTCCGGGACATCTTCAACGAGGACTTCTCCAAGGTCATCGTCAGCGGCGACGACGCGTGGGAGACCATCCACGGCTACGTCTCGCACGTGGCGCCCGACCTGGTGGACCGGCTGTCGCGGTGGACCTCCGAGGTCGACATCTTCGCGACGTACCGGATCGACGAGCAGCTCATGAAGGCGCTGGACCGCAAGGTCTACCTGCCGAGCGGCGGCTCGCTGGTGATCGACAAGACCGAGGCGATGGTCGTGGTCGACGTCAACACCGGCAAGTTCACCGGCCAGGGCGGCAACCTGGAGGAGACGGTCACCAAGAACAACCTGGAGGCGGCCGAGGAGATCGTGCGCCAGCTCCGGCTGCGCGACCTCGGCGGCATCGTGGTGGTCGACTTCATCGACATGGTGCTGGAGTCCAACCGGGACCTGGTGCTGCGGCGTCTGCTGGAGTGCCTGGGCCGCGACCGTACAAAGCACCAGGTCGCCGAGGTCACCTCGCTCGGCCTGGTCCAGATGACCCGCAAGCGGGTCGGCCAGGGGCTGCTGGAGTCGTTCTCCGAGACCTGCGTCCACTGCAACGGCCGCGGTGTCATCGTCCACATGGAGCAGCCCACGTCCGTGGGCGGCGGCGGTGGCGGTGGCAAGCGCTCGAAGAAGCGCCGCGGCGGTGGTCAGGACCACGAGCACGACCATGTCCAGGAGCACACCGAGGCCGAGACCGAGGCCGAGGTGGCGGCGGAGGTCGCCGCGCCGGTGGCCCTGCCCGAGCCCGAGTTCGTCCCGGACGAGGAGCTGTACAGCAGCGCCGCCGAGGCCGAGGCCGCCGTCGCACGCGGCCGTGGCCGCCGCCGGGCCACCCGCAAGGCGTCGGCCCCGGCCGGCGCCCCGAAGACCTCCGCCGCCCCGGTGGAGGAGATCGTGGCCGAGCCGGCCGCCGAGCCGGAGCCCGTCGCGGCCCCGGAGCCGGTGGCCGAGACGCCCGAGGCCCCGCAGGGCCGGACGCGCCGCCGGGCCACCCGGAAGGCGACCGCCCCGGCGGGTTCGCCGGCCCCGGCCGAGGCGGCCGTGACCGAGCCGGCCCCGGCCCAGCCGGCCGAGCCCGCGCCGGCCGCCGAGGAGCCGGTCCCCGGCCCGGACCCGGTGGCCGCCGAGGACCCGGTGGTCGAGGCGTCGCACGCCGAGGCCCCGGCCGAGGAGCCGGCCGCGCCGCCGCGTGTCCGGCGCCGCGCCACCCGTAAGGTCAGCGCGCCCGCCGGTTCCCCCGCGGGAGCCGAGGAGGCCGCCGTCGTCGTCGTGGAAACCCCGGAGGCCCCCGAGGCCCCCGAGGCGGAGCCCGAGGCCGAGACGGCTCCGGCCAAGAAGGCGGCCCGCAAGACCGCCAAGAAGGCCACGGCCAAGAAGGCGGCCGTCAAGAAGACCGCGGCCAAGAAGACGGCCGCGAAGAAGACGACGGCCAAGAAGGCGGCGGCGAAGAAGACGGTGGCGGCGGAGCAGCAGACCGCCCCGGCCGTCACGGCCACGGCCGACGAGGACTGATCCGCCTCACGTGACACGGTCCGGCCGGTCCCGTCCCCCGGGACCGGCCGGCCGCGTCACGGCGCCGGGCCCTCCCGCCCCCGACACGAAAGCCCCACATGCGCAAGATCCAGAAGGCCGTCATACCGGCCGCCGGGCTCGGTACCCGGTTCCTGCCGGCGACGAAGGCGACTCCCAAGGAGATGCTGCCGGTCGTGGACAAGCCGGCGATCCAGTACGTCGTGGAGGAGGCCGCCGCCGCGGGGCTGAGCGACGTACTGATGATCACCGGGCGCAACAAGCGCGCGCTGGAGGACCACTTCGACCGGAACTACGAGCTGGAGTCGGCGCTGACCCGCAAGGGCGACGCCGAGCGGCTGGTCCGGGTCCAGGAGTCGAGCGACCTCGCGACCATGCACTACGTACGCCAGGGCGACCCGCGCGGCCTCGGCCACGCCGTCCTGTGCGCGGAGCCCCATGTGGGCGACGAGCCCTTCGCGGTGCTCCTGGGCGACGACCTGATCGACCCGCGCGACCCGCTGCTGACCAGGATGACCGAGATCCAGGAGCGCGAGGGCGGCAGCGTCGTCGCGCTGATGGAGGTGGCGCCCGAACAGAGCCACCTCTACGGGTGCGCGGCGGTGGAGCCCACGCCCGAGGACGGCATCGTCCGGGTCACCGGCCTGGTCGAGAAGCCGGAGCCGGGCGACGCGCCCAGCAACCTCGCGGTCATCGGCCGCTACGTCCTGGACCCCGCCGTCTTCGCCGTGCTGCGCGAGACCGAGCCGGGCCGGGGCGGCGAGATCCAGCTGACCGACGCGCTCCAGCAGCTCGCCGCCGACGAGAAGCTCGGCGGCCCGGTGCACGGCGTGGTCTTCCGGGGCCGGCGCTACGACACCGGCGACCGCGGCGACTATCTGCGTGCCATCGTCCGCCTCGCCTGCGAGCGCGAGGACCTGGGCCCCGACTTCCGTACCTGGTTGCGCGCCTACGTGGCGTCGGAACTCTGACCCGCCCGGCGCGCCCCGTACACCTGATTCCGGACACCCGTAACACCGCACCGAGGAGAACCCCATGATCGGCATGATTCTGGCCGCCGGCGCCGGCCGTCGTCTGCGCCCCTACACCGACACGCTGCCCAAGGCGCTCGTGCCCGTCGGCCCCGAGGGCGACGAGGAGAGCCTGACCGTCGTCGATCTGACGCTCGGCAACTTCGCCGAGGTCGGCCTGACCGAGGTCGCGATCATCGTGGGCTACCGCAAGGAGGCCCTGTACGAGCGCAAGGCGGCGCTGGAGGCCAAGTACGGCGTCAGTATCACGCTGATCGACAACGACAAGGCCGAGGAGTGGAACAACGCCTACTCCCTGTGGTGCGGCCGGGACGCCCTCAAGAACGGCGTCATCCTCGCCAACGGCGACACCGTGCACCCGGTCTCCGTCGAGAAGACGCTGCTGGCCGCCCGCGGCGACGGCAAGAAGATCATCCTTGCCCTCGACACGGTGAAGTCCCTCGCCGACGAGGAGATGAAGGTCGTCGTGGAGGACGGCAAGGGCGTCCGGCGGATCACGAAGCTGATGGACCCGGCCGAGGCCACCGGTGAGTACATCGGCGTCACCCTCATCGAGGGCGAGGCGGCCGAGGAGCTGGCCGACGCGCTGAAGACCACCTTCGAGCGCGACCCGGACCTCTACTACGAGGACGGCTACCAGGAGCTCGTCAACCGCGGCTTCAAGGTCGACGTGGAGCCGATCGGCGACGTCAAGTGGGTCGAGATCGACAACCACGAGGACCTGGCCAAGGGCAGGAAGATCGCGTGCCAGTACTGACCCGGCTGATACCCGCGCCGGTCGTCGTCGACATCCGGGCCGGGGCCCTCGCGGATCTGGCGGGCGTCCTCGCCGATCAGCGGATCTCCGGCTCGGGCAAGCTGGCGGTCGCGATCAGCGGGGGTTCCGGCCGGGCCCTGCGGGAACGGCTCACGGACACCCTGCCGGGCGCCTCCTGGTTCGAGGTGGGCGGCGGCACGCTGAACGACGCCGTGAAGCTCGCCGAGGCCATGAAGTCCGGGCGGTACGACGCCGTGGTCGGCCTCGGCGGCGGCAAGATCATCGACTGCGCCAAGTTCGCCGCGGCGCGTGTCGGCCTGCCCCTGGTGGCCGTGGCGACGAACCTGTCCCACGACGGGCTGTGCTCCCCGGTCGCGACGCTGGACAACGACGCGGGCCGGGGCTCGTACGGGGTGCCGAACCCGATCGCCGTGGTCATCGACCTCGACGTCATCCGCGAGGCCCCCGTCCGCTTCGTGCGGTCCGGGATCGGGGACGCGCTGTCCAACATCTCGGCCGTGGCCGACTGGGAGCTGGCCCACCGGGTCAACGGCGAGGACATCGACGGCCTGGCCGCCGCGATGGCCCGGCAGGCCGGCGAGGCCGTGCTGCGCCACCCCGGCGGCCTGGGCGACGACGCGTTCCTCCAGGTGCTGGCGGAGGGCCTGGTGCTCACCGGGATCTCGATGTCGGTGGCCGGTGACAGCCGCCCGGCCTCCGGCGCCTGCCACGAGATCAACCACGCCTTCGACCTGCTCTTCCCCAAGCGGGCCGCCAGCCACGGCGAGCAGTGCGGGCTCGGCGCGGCGTTCGCGATGCATCTGCGCGGCGCCGTCCAGGAGTCCGTACGCATGACCCGGGTGCTGCGGCGCCACGGGCTGCCGGTCACCGCCGAGGACATGGGTTTCGACGTGGAGGAGTTCGTACAGGTGGTCGCGTTCGCGCCGAAGACCCGGCCGGGCCGGTACACGATCCTGGAACACCTGAACCTGTCGGAGGACGGGATCAGGGACGCGTACGCCGAGTACGTCAGGAGCGCCGCCCTCTGAGCGGGGCCCGGTTTGACCGGCTGTGCGAGGCCCCGTAACCTGGACCGTCGGCGTTTGTTCGCCACACCTCTGAGCACCGACCTCCCGCTCGTACGGGAGAGGCCGCTCGTCCACTCCGGATCGTCACGGGTTCACGGACCCGTGTGAGCGGCTGGCATCAGGGGTTTCCGCTTCGAGTGAGAGTGAGATCCGCGTGTACGCCATCGTGCGCAGCGGTGGTCGCCAGCACAAGGTTGCTGTCGGCGACATCGTTGAGGTTGACAAGATTTCCACTGCCAAGGTTGGCGACACGGTAGAGCTCTCTACCCTGCTCGTTGTCGACGGCGACGCCGTGACCAGCGACCCGTGGGTGCTCGACGGCATCAAGGTCCAGGCCGAGGTCGTGGACCACCACAAGGGCGCGAAGATCGACATCCTTCGCTACAAGAACAAGACCGGCTACCGCCGTCGCCAGGGTCACCGCCAGCAGTACACGGCGATCAAGGTCACCGGTATTCCCGCGGCTGCGAAGTAAGGGACTGAGAACACATGGCACACAAGAAGGGCGCATCGTCCACCCGGAACGGGCGCGACTCCAATGCTCAGCGGCTCGGCGTGAAGCGCTTCGGCGGCCAGGCCGTCAACGCCGGTGAGATCCTGGTCCGCCAGCGCGGCACCCACTTCCACCCGGGCACGGGCGTCGGCCGTGGCGGCGACGACACGCTGTTCGCCCTCGCCGCCGGTGCGGTCGAGTTCGGCACGCACCGTGGCCGCAAGGTCGTGAACATCGTTCCGATCGCCGGCTGAATTCCCGGCGCTCGTAGAGCGGTTTGACGTGGAGGCGGACCTCACTTCCCGAAGAGGGAAGTGGGTCCGCCTTTCGCGTGTTGCCCTTACGGGGGCGAGCGAAGTTTTTCCGCAGGTATGCAACTGGAGGTTCCACCCATGACCACCTTCGTGGACCGCGTCGAACTGCATGTCGCCGCGGGTAACGGAGGCCACGGCTGTGCCTCCGTTCACCGTGAGAAGTTCAAGCCGCTCGGCGGCCCGGACGGCGGCAACGGCGGACGTGGTGGCGATGTGACCCTGGTCGTCGACCAGGCCGTCACCACGCTCCTCGACTACCACCACCACCCCCACCGCAAGGCCACCAACGGTCAGCCCGGCGGCGGCGACCACCGCACCGGCAAGGAGGGCCAGGACCTCGTCCTGCCCGTTCCGGACGGCACCGTCGTCCTCGACCGCCAGGGCAACGTGCTCGCCGACCTGGTCGGCCAGGGCACCGCCTTCGTCGCGGGCCAGGGCGGCCGCGGCGGCCTCGGCAACGCCGCGCTGGCCTCCGCCCGGCGCAAGGCCCCCGGCTTCGCGCTGCTCGGGGAGCCCGGCGAGGCCCGCGACATCGTCCTGGAGCTCAAGACCGTCGCCGACGTGGCCCTCGTGGGCTACCCGAGCGCCGGCAAGTCCTCGCTGATCTCGGTCCTCTCGGCCGCGAAGCCGAAGATCGCGGACTACCCGTTCACCACCCTCGTCCCGAACCTGGGCGTGGTCACCGCCGGCGAGACCGTCTACACCATCGCGGACGTCCCCGGCCTGATCCCGGGCGCCAGCCAGGGCAAGGGCCTCGGCCTGGAGTTCCTGCGCCACGTCGAGCGCTGCTCGGTGCTCGTCCACGTACTGGACACGGCGACGCTGGAGTCCGACCGCGACCCGGTCTCCGACCTCGACATGATCGAGGAGGAGCTGAAGCTGTACGGGGGCCTTGAGGACCGGCCCCGCATCGTCGTCCTCAACAAGATCGACATCCCGGACGGGCAGGACCTCGCGGACATGATCCGCCCCGACCTGGAGGCGCGCGGCTACCGTGTCTTCGAGGCGTCCGCCGTCGCCAGGACCGGGCTCAAGGAGCTGTCCTTCGCCCTGGCCGGCATCATCGCCGAGGCGCGCGCCGCCAAGCCGACGGAGGAGGCCACCCGTATCGTCATCCGGCCCAAGGCCGTGGACGACGCCGGGTTCAGCGTCACGCTGGAGGAGGACGGCATCTACCGGGTGCGCGGCGAGAAGCCGGAGCGCTGGGTGCGTCAGACCGACTTCAACAACGACGAGGCCGTCGGCTACCTCGCGGACCGGCTCGCCCGGCTCGGTGTCGAGGACCAGCTGCGCAAGGCCGGGGCCCGGGCGGGCGACGGCGTGGCGATCGGCGCCGAGGACAACGCGGTCGTCTTCGACTGGGAGCCGACGGTGACCGCCGGCGCGGAGATGCTGGGCCGCCGTGGCGAGGACCACCGCCTGGAGGAGCCGCGTCCGGCCGCTCAGCGCCGCCGCGACCGCGAGGCGGAGCGCGACGAGGTCGCCGAGGAGTACCGGGACTTCGACCCGTTCTCGTAGAGCCCGGCAACGACCGCGGGCCCGGTCCCTTCCGACGTTCGGAAGGGACCGGGCCCGCGGTCGTCTCTCCGGAGCCTCAGACCCGGGCCGACGCCTCGGCGGGGGAGGGGGCCGGGGTGCGCTCGGCGAGCGGGACCACCGGCAGCAGGGCCTCCTCGCCCAGGAACACCTTGCGCACCACGCGCTCGGCGGCCCGCCCGTCGTCGTAGTCGCAGTAGCGCTCCCGGAACACCGCGCGCAGTGCCGCCGCCTTCTCGTCGCACCACTCCTTCGAGCCCAGGATCTCGGTCAGCCGCTCCTGGGTCGTCGCGACGGCGCCCGGGGGCTCGGCCATCAGGTCGAAGTAGGTGCCGCGTACCACCCGGTAGGTCTCCCAGTCGTCCGCGTGGATGACGATGGGCCGGTCCAGGTTCGCGTAGTCGAACATCGCCGAGGAGTAGTCGGTGATCAGGGCGTCGGCGGCGAGGTAGAGCCGTTCGACGTCGCCGTGCGCGGAGACGTCGATGATCCGGCCGCCGGCCTGGAGCTCGGCCAGTCGGCCGGTGGGCTTGTAGAAGTAGTGCCCGCGCACCAGGAGGGTGACGTCCGGGCCAAGGTCCTCGGCCAGCTTCGACAGGTCGAGCCGGGGCGCGAACGACTTCTCGTACTCGCGGTGGGTCGGCATGTACAGGAAGGCGGTCGTGCCGTCCGCGAGGCCCAGCTCCCGCCGGGCCGCCAGGACGTCCGCCGCGGTGGCGTTGACCAGCACGTCGTTGCGCGGGTAGCCGGTCTCCAGCGTCTTGTACCGGCAGGGGTAGACCCGCTCCCAGACGGTGGTCGAGAACCGGTTGGACGAGAGGCTGAAGTCCCAGCGGTCGCACCGGCGGAGCAGCTTCTCCATGTCCATGTTGGTGGACGCCGGGTACTGCGCCTGGTCCAGGCCCATCGTCTTCAGCGGGGTGCCGTGGTGGGTCTGGAGGTGGATCTGGCCCTCGCGCTTGACGATGGTGTCGCCGAAGTTGACGTTGTTCGTCAGGTACTTGGCGCGGGCCATGACCGCCCAGTACTCGCGGGAGCCGACGATCACCTTCTCGACGCCCTCGGGCACCCGGTCGCGGTGCTCGGCGCGCACCGCCCAGACCCGGCGCACCTGCGGCGCGAGCCGGCCCAGCTCGGCCTCGACGGCCGCGGGGTTGCAGGAGTAGCCGCGGCCCCAGTACGCGGAGAACACGGCCAGGTTCTCGTCCACCGGCATCCGCAGCTGGGACCGGTAGAACATGCCGAGGGCCGCGCGCTTGGCCCGGCCGATACGGGCCTGCCCGCCCAGCCGCGCACGGTGGCGGACGTTGTTGGCGCGGGTCAGGCCGAAGAACGCGGAGTACGAGTCGACGCCGAGCAGCGCGTACTTGTAACCGCGCCCGCCCGGCGGCCGCTCGAAGCCCTCCGGGAGCCGGGCGCGGTAGTCCTTCGCGGCCCGGTGGAAGAACTCGGCGCGCGCGTTGCGCGGCAGCCTGCCCGGCTTCTCCAGCACGGTCAGGAAGTGGTCGACCATCTTCCGGAACAGCGCCGGGCGCCAGGAGCCGAGATCCGGCCGCTCGTCCAGGAACGCGAACACGCGGTCGTACTGGTCGAAGACGTCGAAGTGCTTCCGGCTGACCGTGCGCAGGATGTTGCCGCCCTCACGCCGCTGCCGGTACATCACGCAGGAGCGGTCGAGCACCGCGATGCGCTCCGCCGCGATGAGCGAGCTGTACGTCCACGGCGCGTCCTCGTAATAACCGGGCGGGAACTGGAACCCGTACCGGGTGACGAAATCACGGCGGTACGCCTTGTTCCACACGATCTGGAGCAGGTCCAGGAGCTCCGGGCGCTCGGCGAGCGAGAAGACGTCCGGGCCGTCCTCGGTCATCAGGTCGGAGCGCTTGTTGCGCAGCAGCCGCCCGTCCCAGTAGGTCCGGGTGTAGTCGTAGATCAGGATGTCCGGGTCGCCGGTCGCGTCGAGCCGGGCCGCGATGGCCGACAGCGAGCCGGGTGCCAGGGTGTCGTCGCTGTCCAGGAAGAGGACGTAGTCACCGGTCGCCTGTTCGAGACCTGCGTTGCGCGCACGGCCCAGGCCGACGTTCTCCGTGAGGTGCAGCACACGCAGCCGTTCGTCGCGGGCCGCGTAGGTGTCGAGGATCGCGCCGGAACCGTCCGGGGAGCAGTCGTCGACGCCGATGACCTCGAAGTCGGAGAAGTCCTGCCCGAGCACGGAGTCCAGACACTCCCCGATGTACCCCTGCACGTTGTACGCAGGCACGATGAGTGTCAGTCGAGGCATCGTCCACCAGTTCCAGAGGGCTGTCCGCAGGGGCTGTACGAGGGGCGCGGTCGGACCGTGCGACAGTGGTCGGCGTCCGGCACCCGGACAGCGTAATTGATCGCCCCGGCCGCCTCCGGGGGTGCCGGGGGGCCTTCCGCGTAGGGTGGAACGCCGACGGGGCGCAGCAGCTGATGAGGAGACGCACGAACATGACCTGGATGGTTACGGGTGGGGCGGGGTTCATCGGCGCGCACGTGGTGCGCGCGATGGTCGCCGGTGGTCAGCGGGTGGTCGTGTTCGACGACCTGTCGACCGGCAGCGCCGACAAGGTGCCCGACGGAGTGCCCCTGGTGACCGGCACGGTCCTCGACCGCGAGGCGCTGGACGCGGCGATCCGCGAGCACGGGGTGACCGGCGTGGTGCACGTCGCGGGCAAGAAGCAGGTCGGCGAGTCCGTCGAGCGGCCCCTGTACTACTACAAGGAGAACGTCACCGGCCTGGAGATCCTGCTGGAGAGCATGGTCGCCGCGGGCGTCGACCGGCTGGTGTTCTCCTCGTCGGCCGCCGTCTACGGCATGCCCGACGTCGACCTCGTCACCGAGACGACTCCCTGCGCGCCGATGAGCCCGTACGGCGAGACCAAGCTGGTCGGCGAGTGGCTGATCCACGCCGCCGCCAAGGCCCACGGGCTGCGCGCCGCCTCGCTGCGCTACTTCAACGTGGCGGGCGCCGCATCGCCGGAGCTGGCCGACGCGGGCGTCTTCAACCTCGTCCCGATGGTCTTCGAGCGCCTGGAGGCCGGCGAGGCCCCGCGCGTCTTCGGCGACGACTACGACACGCCCGACGGCACCTGCGTCCGCGACTACATCCACGTCGAGGACATCGCCTCCGCGCACCTCGCCGCCGCCCGCCGGCTGGAGGAGGCCGAGGCCGGTACGGACCTCACGCTGAACATCGGCCGCGGCGAGGGCAGCTCGGTCCGCGAGATGGTCGACCGCATCCTCAAGGTCACGGGCAACGAGGACGCCGCCGTCGAGGTCTCCGCCCGCCGCCCCGGCGACCCGGCGCGGGTGGTCGCCTCCGCCGAGCGCATCCGCGAGGAGCTGGGCTGGTCGGCGCGGTACGGCGTGGACGAGATGATCGAGTCCGCCTGGCAGGGCTGGCGCCTGCGCCACCCGTAAGGCACGGCCGTACGAAGGGCCCGGCACCGCTCCCCGAGGGGGCGGTGCCGGGCCCTTCGCGTGCCGCAGGCGGTCCGGGTTACGGGGTGCCGTCACTTTTCCTCCGGATGTGGCGGCAATGGGCGGGCAAGGACCGTTTTGTTCGCGGAAGCGCCGCCGAATCTCAGTAAGGTCGCCCCAGGGCGCGGCTCCAGGCCGCCGCCGTCTCATCGGTCACATCTCATCGTGGGGGCAGGAACTGTGAAGGCTCTCGTACTTTCCGGTGGGGCCGGCACCCGGCTTCGTCCCATCACCCATACCTCGGCGAAACAGCTGGTGCCGGTGGCGAACAAGCCGGTGCTGTTCTACGGCCTGGAGGCCATCGCGGAGGCCGGCATCACCGAGGTCGGCATCATCGTGGGCGACACCGAGGAGGAGATCCGCGCGGCGGTCGGCGACGGTTCGCGCTTCGGTATCGACGTCACCTACATCCGGCAGGCCGAACCCCTCGGCCTCGCCCACGCGGTCCTCGTCGCGCAGCGCTTCCTGGGGAACGACGACTTCGTGATGTACCTGGGCGACAACTTCATCGTCGGGGGGATCGCGGACCTGGTCGAGGAGTTCCGCGCGGACCGGCCCGACGCGCAGATCCTGCTGACCCGGGTGCCCGACCCGACCTCGTTCGGCGTCGCGGAACTGGACGGTGACGGCAGGGTGGTGGCCCTGGAGGAGAAGCCGGAGCACCCCAAGAGCGACCTCGCGCTCGTCGGCGTCTACCTCTTCACCCCGGCCGTCCACGAGGCCGTCCGCTCGATCCGCCCCTCCTGGCGCGGCGAGCTGGAGATCACCCACGCCATCCAGTGGCTCATCGACCGGGAACGCGATGTGCGCTCCACGATCATCCGCGGCTACTGGAAGGACACCGGCAACGTCACCGACATGCTGGAGGTCAACCGGACCGTGCTGGAGGGCGTCGAGCCGTGCACCGACGGCGCGTACGTCGACGCCGAGAGCGAGATCATCGGCCGCGTGCTGGTCGAACCGGGCGCCCGGGTCACCCGCAGCCGGATCGTCGGGCCCGCCGTCATCGGGACCGGGTCGGTGATCAGCGACGCCTATGTCGGCCCGTTCACCTCGGTCGCCCAGAACTGCCGCATCGAGGACAGCGAGATCGAGTACTCCATCGTCCTCGGGGGCGCCTCCATCGACGGGGTGAGGCGCGTGGAGGCATCGCTGATCGGCCACGACGTCGAGGTGACGCCCGCGCCCCGCAGCCCGTCCGCCCACCGACTCGTCCTCGGCGACCACAGCAAGGTGCAGATCTCCTCATGACCGGTACGCGCATCCTCGTCACCGGAGGCGCCGGCTTCATCGGCTCCCACTACGTCCGTACGCTGCTCGGCCCGGACGGCCCCGGCGACGTCTCCGTCACCGTGCTCGACGCCCTCACCTATGCGGGCAACCCGGCCAACCTGGACGAGGTCCGGGGCCGTCCGGGCTTCGCCTTCGTGCACGGTGACATCTGCGACGCGGAGCTGGTGGGGCGGCTCATGGCCGGGCACGACCAGGTGGTGCACTTCGCCGCCGAGTCCCACGTGGACCGCTCCATCGACGGCGGCGCCGCCTTCGTGCGTACGAATGTCGTGGGCACCCACACGCTGGTCAGCGCCGCGCACGAGGCGGGCGTCCGCACCTTCGTCCACGTCTCCACCGACGAGGTCTACGGTTCGATCGACGAGGGCTCCTGGACCGAGGAGGAACCCCTCGCGCCCAACTCCCCGTACTCCGCGTCCAAGGCGTCGAGCGACCTCATCGCCCTGGCGTACCACCGCACCCACGGCCTCGACGTGCGCGTCACCCGCTGCTCCAACAACTACGGGCACCACCACTTCCCCGAGAAGGTCATCCCGCTCTTCGTCACCAACCTCCTGGAGGGCCGGCCCGTCCCGCTCTACGGCGACGGCGCCCATGTCCGCGACTGGCTGCACATCGACGACCACGTCCAGGGCCTCGAACTCGTCCGCACCAAGGGCCGTCCCGGCGAGGTCTACAACATCGGCGGCGGCACCGAACTCTCCAACAAGGAGCTCACCCGGCTGCTCCTGGAGGCGTGCGACGCCGACTGGGACACCGATGTGATCCACGTCGAGGACCGCAAGGGCCACGACCGGCGGTACTCCGTCGACTGCACCAAGATCCGCGAGGAGCTGGGTTACGCGCCCCGCAAGGACTTCGCGGCCAGCCTCGCCGAGACCGTCCGCTGGTACCGCGAGAACCGCTCCTGGTGGGAACCGCTCAAGGAGAGGGCCGCCCTGTGAGGCCGCGCTGGCTGGTCACCGGGGCCGGCGGCATGCTCGGCCGGGACCTGACGCACGCTCTGGCCCGCGAGGGCGCCACCGTCGTCGCGGCGGACCGCGCGGCCCTGGACATCGCCGACCCGGCGCAGGTCCGCGCCGTGTTCGACGCCCACCGGCCCGCCGTCGTCGTGAACTGCGCCGCCTGGACCGCCGTGGACGACGCGGAGAGCCGGGAGGCCGAGGCACTCCGCGTCAACGGCACCGGACCCGCCGTCCTCGCCGACGCCTGCCGCGCCCACGGCAGCGTGCTGCTGCACGTCTCCACCGACTACGTGTTCGCGGGCGACGCCGACCGGCCGTACCCGGAGGACGCCCCGACCGCCCCCCGCAGCGCGTACGGCCGCACCAAACTGGCCGGGGAGCGCGCGGTCCTGGAGACCCTGCCGGACACCGGGTACGTCGTGCGGACGGCCTGGCTCTACGGCGCGGGCGGCGCCAACTTCGTCCGTACGATGATCAGGCTGGAAGCCGTCAAGGGCACCCTCGACGTGGTGGACGACCAGCACGGACAGCCCACCTGGACCGCCGACCTCGCCTCCCGGCTGGTGCTGCTGGGCCGCGCCGCGCTGGACGGCACCGCCCCGGCGGGCGTCTACCACGGCACCAGCGGCTCCGCGACGACCTGGTGCGGCCTGGCCCGCGAGGTCTTCCGGCTGCTGGGCGCCGACCCGGCCCGCGTCCGCCCGGTCAGCAGCGCCGCCTTCGCCAGACCCGCGCCCCGGCCCGCGTACAGCGTGCTCGCGCACGACCGCTTCCGGGCCGCCGGGATCGACCCCGTCCGGGACTGGCGGGAGGCGCTGCACGCGGCCTTCCCCGCGCTCCTCGCCGCCGAACGCCCCGGTCAGCGCCCGGCCGGGCTGAGCGACGGCTCGTCGGCCAGGGCCCCCCGGGCCACCGGACCGTCCGCGCGCAGCCGCGCGTAGTACGCCTCGCACGCCGCGTACGAGGGCAGCAGCCCGCGCTCCTCGGCCTCGGCGAGCTTCGGGGCCGCGGCGTCCTTCGGTGAGAGCAGCGGCGCGATGTCCGCGGGCCACTCGATGCCCAGGGCCGGGTCGAGCGGGTCGACGCCGTGCTCCCGCTCCGGCGCGTACCCCTCGGAGCAGAGATAGAGCACGCACGCGTCGTCGGTCAGCGCCATGAACCCGTGCCCGAGCCCCTCCGCGAGATAGACCGCCCGGTGGTCGGTGTCGTCCAGCCGGACCGCCTCCCACCGCTGGTACGTGGGCGAGCCGGTGCGTACGTCCACGATCACGTCCAGCACCGCGCCCCGCACGCACTTGACGTACTTCGCCTGGCCCGGCGGCACGTCCGCGAAGTGGATCCCGCGCAGCGTGCCCCGCCGCGAGCTGGAGAAGTTGGCCTGCGCGAGCCCCAGCGTGTGGCCGGACGCCGCCCCCAGGTCCGCGGCCCTGAACCACTCGTGGAAGCTGCCGCGGCCGTCCGGGAAGACCGTGGGCTCGTGCACCCAGGCCCCGGGAACGGAGAGCCGTCGCATGCGATCACATCCTGTTCGCAGTCCGCGGGGCCTCCTGCCGGCCCCGGTGTCTCTGCCCAACGAGTCCAGGGGGCGAACAGACACGGAACGGGATATAAGGCGACGAAAAGGCTTCCACTGCGCGGAACGCGAAGGCGCCGGATTCAGCTCTCGCGTAGATTGCGGGGTCCAGCGAGCGAATGCGGGGGACCGGGTGTCAGGGGCAAGGCAGGGCGTGACGGAAGCCCGCAGGATCGTGGTCAAGGTCGGTTCCTCCTCCCTCACCACCGCCGCCGGCGGCCTCGACGCCGACCGCGTCGACGCCCTGGTCGACGTACTGGCCAAGGTCCGCGACGGCGGCGAACGCGAGGTCGTCCTCGTCTCCTCCGGCGCCATCGCGGCCGGACTCGCCCCGCTCGGACTGCACCGCAGGCCCAAGGACCTGGCCCGCCAGCAGGCCGCCGCCAGCGTCGGCCAGGGGCTGCTCGTCGCCCGTTACACCGCCTCCTTCGCCCGCTACGGCATCCGCGTCGGCCAGGTTCTGCTCACCAGCAACGACACCAGCCGCCGCGCCCACTACCGCAACGCCTACCGCACCCTCGACCAGCTCCTGGACATGGGCGCGCTGCCCGTCGTCAACGAGAACGACACCGTCGCCACGGACGAGATCCGGTTCGGCGACAACGACCGGCTCGCCGCCCTCGTCGCCCACCTGGTCCGCGCCGACCTGCTGGTCCTCCTCTCCGACGTGGACGGCCTCTACGACGGCGACCCGAGCATCCCCGGCACCACCCGCATCGCCCAGGTCACCGGCCCCGCCGACCTGGCCGGGGTCAGCATCGGCAGCGCGGGCAAGGCGGGCGTCGGCACCGGCGGCATGGTCACCAAGGTCGAGGCCGCCCGGATCGCCACCGCCGCCGGAATCCCCGTCGTCCTCACCTCCGCGAGCCACGCCGCCGACGCGCTCGCCGGCCGCGACACCGGCACCTACTTCCACCGCACCGGCCGCCGCTCCGCCGATCGGCTCCTCTGGCTCGCCCACGCCTCGACCCCGCGCGGCTCGCTGACCCTGGACGACGGGGCGGTGCAGGCGGTCGTGGAGCGCCACAGCTCGCTGCTGCCGGCCGGGATCGCTTCGGTGGAGGGCGAGTTCACCGCGGGGGACCCGGTGGAGCTGCGCGACCTGCGGGGGCGGCCCGTGGCGCGCGGGCTCGTCAACTTCGACGCCAAGGAGATGCCGCGGCTCCTCGGCCGCTCCACCCGGGACCTCGCCCGGGACCTCGGGCCCGCCTACGAACGCGAGGTCGTACACAGGGACGATCTCGTCCTCCTGCACGGCTGACGCCCCCCGAAACGGCTGAAAGTCCAGCCTTCGGACCGAGACCTTCACGAAAACCGCCCCAGACCGGGCCGCGGGCTGGTCCACTTTGTAGCAGGGAAACTGCGGGGTACAGCAAAAGCAACACATCACAGGAGGCCGCCGGTGAGACGAGCGCGCCCGGGGGCGCCGCCCCGAGGAACGGGTGGCCGCACCCTGACCAGTGTGGGAGCGGGGGCCGGCTTCGACGGGAGCGGGCCCGCGGACCGGAGGGACGAGCGCCCCGCCCGGCCCGAGCCGAGACCTGCCGGCCGGGAGCACACCCCGTCGAAGCTGTGGCACGTCACCCTCTGCGTCTCGGGGACCGAGTTCCCGCTGAAGGAGGTCAGGCGCGGGCTCGAACAGCTCGCGCACGACCACCCCTTCCTGCTGACCAGCCGTTATGCCAACGACCACGCGGAGATCCGCTACTGGGAGGAGGCCCGCGACCTGCACGACGCGGCGGCGGTGGCCCTGCGGCTGTGGGGCGAGCACCGCTCCACGGCCGGCCTGCCGCCCTGGGCGATCGTCGGCCTCGAAGTCATCGACCGCGAGACCTACCACCAGCGCGTCGCCGAGGGATACGGGCCCCCTCCGGCAGCCCCGGTCGGCGTCCACCCGTACTGACCGGCCCCCGCCGGTGGAACGGCCGTCTCGCATCACGGGATGCGTGCGGAATGCCCGCAGGGCGCGCACTACTCTGCGGGCATGACCACGCTCTCGCCGTACGACAACATGTCTCCCGTGGCCCAGGCCGCCTACCGGGCCCGCTCCGCCGCCGCCGACATCGCGCCACTTCCGCGCGCGGCGAAGGACGACGCTCTCCTGGCGATCGCCGACGCGCTGGAAGTGCGGACGAGCGACATCCTCGCGGCCAACGCGGAGGACGTGGCGCGCGCCCGCGAGGCGGGCACCAGCGAATCCGTCGTGGACCGGCTGACCCTCACTCCGGAGCGCATCCGCGCCATCGCCGCCGACGTACGGCACGTCGCCGCCCTGCCCGACCCGGTCGGCGAGGTGGTGCGGGGCTCGACCCTGCCCAACGGCATCGACCTGCGCCAGGTCCGGGTGCCGCTCGGCGTCGTCGGGATCATCTACGAGGCCCGGCCCAACGTGACCGTGGACGCCGCGGCCCTCTGCCTGAAGTCGGGCAACGCCGTCCTGCTGCGCGGCTCATCCTCCGCCTTCGCGTCGAACACCGCCCTGGTGCGGGTGCTGCGCGACGCCGTGGGCGGCTCCGGACTGCCGGCCGACGCGGTGCAGTTGGTCCCGGGCGAGAGCCGTGACTCGGTGCGCGAGCTGATGCGCGCCCGGGGCCTCGTGGACGTGCTCATCCCGCGCGGCGGCGCCTCGCTGATCCGCACGGTGGTCGAGGAGTCCACCGTCCCCGTCATCGAGACCGGCACCGGAAACTGCCATGTGTACGTCGACGCGCAGACCGACCTGGACATGGCCGTGGAGATCCTGGTCAACTCCAAGGCCCAGCGCCCCAGCGTCTGCAACGCCGCCGAGACCCTGCTCGTCCACAAGGACGTGGCCGACGCCTTCCTGCCGCGCGCGCTGGACGCCCTGGCCGAGGCCGGCGTGACCGTGCACGGCGACGAACGGGTGCTGGAGTACGCCGAGGGCTCCAAGGCGACCGTGGTGGCGGCGACCCCGGAGGACTGGGAGACCGAGTACCTCTCGTACGACATCGCGGCGGCCGTCGTGGAGTCGCTGGACGCGGCCGTGGCGCACATCCGGCTCTGGTCGTCCGGCCACACCGAGGCCATCGTGACCACCTCGCAGGCCGCCGCCCGCCGCTTCACCCAGCTGGTGGACTCCACCACGGTGGCCGTCAACGCCTCGACCCGGTTCACCGACGGAGGGCAGTTCGGTTTCGGCGCCGAGATCGGCATCTCCACGCAGAAGCTGCACGCCAGGGGCCCCATGGGCCTGCCCGAACTGACGTCGACCAAGTACATCGTCACCGGCGACGGCCACGTGAGGTGACCCGGTGACAGGCGAATGCGCCGTCTCTCTGCCCAAAGCGGTCCGCCGGGGCTAGTCTGAAACCGTGGCGGACGACGCGGGGGGCAGGCCGTACCCGAACGGCTGGGAGCCCGACGACGACCGCGGGGGCGCGGACGAGGACTTCGCCTCCGTGGTGTTCGACGAGGACTTCGTACGGGCCGCCGAGTTCCACGAACCGACTGCCGTCGAGCGGCTGCTGGCAGCGGCCGAGGCGCGTGCGGAGGCCGACGCCCGGCACGCCGGCGCCCGCGGCGGCCCCTTCGACGACGAGCTGTACGACGAGGGCTACGGTCCGGGCGGCTACGGCGGCCCGGACGGCTACGACCCGCTCGACGCGGACGACTTCCACGAGCACGGCCCCTACGGGCGCCACGGCGGCGCGCTGCGCCCGTACCGGGGGGCGGCCCGCTGGCACCGGCCGGTCGCCTGGCTGCTGGCCGTCCTGATGGGCGTCGGCATGGTCGCCCTGGCCTTCAGCGCCGTCTACCGCAACAGCTCGGGGGACCGGCAGGACCAGGTCCCGCCCCCGGCCTCCACCGGTGTGGACAGCGCGCCGGGCCCCGGCCCCGGCTCCGCCCCCTCCGACGCGGACGACCACTCCCGCCCGATGGTCTCCGCCGTCCCGCGCACCCCCTGACCCGCACCCCCCTCGCCCGGACGGCCCCGTCCTCCGTCCGGCGGCCCATCGGAACTCCCCGGTGGTTGCCGGGCGTCACCGCGTTTACCGTCGTCGTGTTCGACCCACCCTGAAGGTATGACCCCTCCTCCGCCCGAAGAGGGGACTTCTCACGGAGTCGGGAGAAGTCATGGCACACCGCGGAGATCCACCCGACGGTCCGGCGGAGAACGGCGCGCACGGCCCGGACGACGAGTACGGCTCACTCGTCTTCGACGAGTCCTTCGTGCGGGCCGCCCGGCTGCAGGAATTCTCCGCCCAGGAACGCATGGGCCGGCACGCCCGCGCCGTCCGCAGTCTGCCCGGGCGGGCCTACCGCAGCGGCTCCCGGATCGCCCTCGCCCTGATGATCCTCATCGCCCTGGCCTTCGGCACGGCCGTCTTCATGGGCCTGAGCCACCCCTACGAGACTCCGGCCGCCGCCCGGAAGCCCGAACCGCTGAGGATGACCCTCGTCCCGCTCGCCCCGCGCGGCGCCGTCCCCGCGGGCACTCCCGCCACCCTCTTCGCGAGCAGCCCCGCCGCCGACTACGCGAAGGGCAGGGACGGCATCAACCCGCCGCCCGCCCGGCACACCGCCGACTTCTCGGCGAGCGAGGTGAGCGCCGCCCTGGCGACCGTGAAGGACTACCTGGCAGCCTCCTCGCTCGACCCCGACGTGCTCAGCGGGAACGCCGTGCGCCCCGTGGAAGCGCTGCTCGACCCGGACCAGATGGAGCAGTTCGACCACAGTGTCGACGAGCCCTACGACGACGGGCAGCACGCCGCGACCGGCTGGCTCGTCCGCTTCGACCCGGCCGAGGTCACCCCGGACCCCGAAGTCCGGGTCCGGGGCACCCTGCGCTACACCCAGACGGGCTCCGACGCCCTGGAGGTCGTCTCGGACCACACCTTCACGTACGCCCTGCGGCCCGCCGAGCCGGGCCCTCAGCCGAAGGGCGGGGCCTCCCTCTTCACCGTGCGGCGGGAGATGGGCTTCCGGTTCGACCGGGAGGACCTGAGGCTGCACCGGCTGGAGGTGCAGACCAGCTACCTCCAAGCGGGCCCGCAGTCCTGCCCGGCCGACGCCTCGGGAGCCCTGCGGCCGCTGCTCGCCGGCCAGCGGGCGGTCTCGCGCGGACCGGCGGGCACCGACCCGTACGCCACGGGCCGGCCCGTCGCCGCGCTCTGCGGGACGCTGGAGGTCAGCTCCCTTCCGCCGAAGGCCCCTGCGAGCCCTCAGGGCCCTCCGTCCGCTCCGTCCCCGACGGCCGCGCGGAGCCGCCCGTAGCGCCGCCCCCGCCGGTGAACTTGTCACGCAGCTTGCCGCCCAGGTCCCCGGCGCCGCCCGCTATGTCGCCGACGAGCTTCATCAGCGGATCCTTGCTGTTGCGCACCGAATCGGCGTAATGCGAGGCGGACTCCTTGAACGAGTCCGTCACCGAGGTGTCCTTGTCCTCGTCCCGGCGCGGGTAGTGGCCGTCCATGATCCGCTGGTAGTCGCGGGTCTCCGACCACTTCTTCAGCTCGGCGGCGCGGACCGTGGTGAACGGGTGCGTGCGGGGCAGTACGTTGAGGATCTTGAGCACCGAGTCGCGCAGGTCGCCGGACTTCTCGTACTCGTCGGCCTGGGCGAGGAACGCGTCCACGTTCATCTCGTGGAGGTGGTTGCCGCCGGCGATCTTCATCAGGCCGCGCATCGACGCCTGTATGTCCTGGCCGACCAGGAGCCCGGCGCGGTCCGCCGACAGCTCCGACTTGCGGAACCACTCGCGCAGCGCCGTCACGATCGCCATGATCGCGACGTTGCCCAGCGGGATCCAGGCGACCTTGAGGGCCAGGCCGGTGAGGAAGAGGAGGATCGTGCGGTACACCGCGTGACCCGACAGGGCGTGTCCGGCCTCGTGGCCGATGACCGCCCGCATCTCCTCCTCGTCCAGCAGCTCGACCAGGCCCGTGGTCACCACGATGATCGGCTCGTCCAGCCCGATGCACATGGCGTTGGGCTTGGGGTCCTGGTTGACGTACATCGGCGGGACCTTCTCCAGGTCCAGGATGTAACAGGCGTCGCGGAGCATGTCGTTGAGGTGCGCGAACTGGGCGTCGCTCACCCGGACGGAGTCCGACAGGAAGAGGAGGCGCAGGCTGCGCTCCGGCAGCAGTCCGCTCAGCGCCTTGAAGACGGTGTCGAAGCCGCTGAGCTTGCGCAGCGCGACCAGCGCGGAGCGGTCCGCGGGGTGCTCGTAGGCCCGGGAGGAGATCCCCGGAAAACGCTTGCGCTGCCTGCTCGGTACGCGGTCCTGGCTCTCGTGGTTGCTGGTCATGACATGGGCCCCCTGTGTTCGTACGAGACGTCGCTCGCCCCCTGACGCCGCCCAGCGTAGGTGCTGGGGCTACGGTGTGCGGGGGGCTGTGGATAACTGAGGAGACGCCCGACATGCCGCACACCGTTGCTCTGTTCGCCGCCGCATCCGGGGACCAGGGGCCGGGCAACACGATCCGCATCGTGCTGGTCGCCTCCCTGCTGGGAGCCGCACTGCTGGCCTGGTTCCTGCTCCGCGGATACCGCAACGACGACAACAACGACTGAGTCGGCGTGAGCGTGCCCGGGGCACCCGCATACGATGTCCGCGACGTCTTCCCCCGACTCCCGATCGATAGGTCCTGCCGAAGATGAGCCTCACGAGCACCGCACAGCAGCTGGTCACCGTCGCCGCCGAGGGCGAGCACGGCGGCAATCACGAAAGCCTCAGCCCCTACCTCACCGGTGGCGGTGCCTTTGTCGTGCTTCTCCTCCTTCTGTGGATCACCACGCGCTTCAACCGCGACCGCTGAGGCCGAGGCGTACAGCTGTGCCAGTAGGCTCTGCACGCATGGGAGAGCAGGAAGTGCCTACCGGCCGCGGAAAACGCCGACTCGGCGTGATGGGCGGGACGTTTGACCCGATCCATCATGGACACCTGGTGGCGGCCAGTGAAGTGGCCGCCCAGTTCCACCTCGACGAGGTGATCTTCGTACCGACCGGGCAGCCGTGGCAGAAGAGCCACAAGCACGTGTCCCCGGCGGAGGACCGTTATCTGATGACGGTCATCGCGACGGCGTCCAACCCGCAGTTCTCGGTCAGCCGGAGCGACATCGACCGCAAGGGCCCCACGTACACGATCGACACGCTGCGGGACCTGCGCGAGGTCCACGTCGACGCGGATCTCTTCTTCATCACCGGCGCCGACGCGCTCGCCCAGATCCTCACCTGGCGCAACGCCGACGAGCTGTTCTCGCTCTCCCACTTCATCGGCGTCACCCGGCCGGGCCATGTGCTCACGGACGACGGGCTGCCCGAGGGAGGCGTCTCCCTGGTGGAGGTCCCCGCGCTCGCGATCTCCTCGACGGACTGCCGCGCGAGGGTCGCCCAGGGCGAACCGGTCTGGTACCTCGTGCCCGACGGCGTGGTCCGCTACATCGACAAGCGCCAGCTGTACCGCGGCGAGTGAGCCACGGAAAGGGGCACCGGTGAACGACCGACAGAACCCGTACGACCCGTACTACCAGCAGCCGCAGATCATCGGCTACGACGAGTACGGGCAGCCGGTGTACCAGCAGCCGGGGCAGCCGCAGTACGACCCGTACGCGCAGCAGCAGCCCGACCCTTACGGCGGCCAGGAGTCCCAGGGCGGCGGGCAGGGCTACGGCTACGACCCGTACGCCCAGCAGCGGCCCCCCGCCCCGCCGCAGCCGTACGACCCCTACGCGGCCCAGCCCCAGCAGGCCCCGCAGCAGGACTACGGCTACGACCGGTACGGGTACGACACCGGGCAGCAGCAGCCCGTCCACGACACCGGACAGCAGCCCGCCGCCGTCGACACAGCCCAGCAGTGGAGCATCCCGCAGCAGGCCCCCGCACCCGCCCCGGCCGCCGCCCCCGCCCCGCCCCGGGAGCCCGAGCCGCGGCCGGCGCCGGACGCGGCCGTGCCCGGGCAGCGCCGGGGTGGCGACGACTACCGCACCGAGCAGTTCGCCTTCATCGAGGAGCCCGACGAGGACTCCGAGGACGTCATCGACTGGCTCAAGTTCACCGAGAGCCGCAGCGAGCGCCGCGAGGAGGCGCGCCGCCGGGGCCGCAACCGGATCGTCGCGCTGATAGTCGTCGGGGTCCTGGCCGTTCTCGGCGGCGTCGGCTACCTGTGGTCGGCGGACAAGCTCCCCGGCATGTCCGGCGGCGAGAAGGCGAACACCGCGACGACCGGTCCGCAGCGCCGGGACGTCATCGTGGTCCATCTCCACAACACCAAGTCCGGCGGCACGTCCACCGCCCTGCTCGTCGACAACGTCACCACCAAGCAGGGCACCACGGTCCTGCTCCCCAACTCCCTCGCCGTCTCCGAAGAGGACGGCACCACCACCACGCTGGGCAAGTCGGTCGAGGACGACGGCACGTCCGGGACGCGGGAGTCCCTGGACACCCTGCTCGGCACCGACATCAGCGGGACCTGGCGGCTCGACACGCCGTACCTGGAGAACCTGGTCGACCTCGTCGGCAACATCGAGGTCGACACCGACATCGCGGTGCCGGGCGCCAAGAAGGGCTCCGGCGACCTGGTGAAGAAGGGCGAGGCGCAGACCCTCAGCGGCCAGATGGCCGTCGCGTACGCCACGTACCGCGCACCCGGTGAGGCCGAGGCCAAGCAGCTGATGCGGTTCGGCCAGGTCATGCGCGGAGTGCTGCGCAAGATGTCCGACGACCCGCAGGCAGCCACGGTCACCGTCCAGACGCTGGCCCAGATCCTCGACCCGTCGTTGCCCGAGAAGGACCTCGGCGCCTCGCTGGCGAAGCTGGCCGAACACGCCAAGATCGGCGACTACAAGACGGCGCTGCTGCCGGTGCAGGACGACGGCACCCTCACCGACGCGGCCACCGAGAGCGTGGTCAAGGACATCCTCGGCGGCACGGTCAAGGCGCCGTCGGCCGACGGGGTGATCCGGGTCGGGATCAAGAACGCCACCGGTGACACCGGCTCCACCGAGTCCGCCAGGGGCAAGCTGGTCAACGGCGGTTTCGCCTTCGTCAACAGCGGGAAGGCCGACGCGGTCGCCTCCTCGCAGGTGGTCTACGCCGAAGCGGCCGACAAGGAGAAGGCGACCCAGGTCGCCAAGACCCTCGGGCTGCCGGCGAGCTCGGTCGAGAAGGGCAAGCCGGCCGGGAACGCGGACGTATCCGTCCTCCTCGGCCAGGACTACAAGGCCGAGTAGCGGCGGAGGCCGGGAGGTCCGGAGCCGAGCGGCCCGGGCCTCCCCGGACGGCCCCGGGACGGGCCACGGAATATGGCTGCGTGGCCGGGCGGTTCCCCGTGAGACCCTAGGGGATGTCCTGTCGGTCAGGACCGGGGCCGCGGCGTCGGGAACGGCACCTCGCAGCGTTGCCGAACCGCCCTAATCGCTCCGCGATGAGGGCGCTCCGGCGCCTTGCGATGCACCGCACCGGACGCCGCGGCCCGACCGCCCCTGACCGACAGGACACCCCCTAGGGGGCTATCCGACCGACGACGAAAGCCTGCTTGTGACCGCCACTGACCGCTCCATCGAGCTCATCAACGCCGCCGCCCAGGCGGCCGCCGACCGGCTCGCGCACGACATCATCGCCTACGACGTCAGCGACGTGCTGTCGATCACCGACGCCTTCCTGCTGGCCTCGGCCCCCAACGACCGCCAGGTCAAGTCGATCGTCGACGAGATCGAGGAGCGGCTGCAGAAGGAACTCGGCGCCAAGCCGGTCCGCCGCGAGGGCGACCGCGACGCCCGGTGGATCCTCCTCGACTACGTCGACATCGTCATCCACGTCCAGCACAGCGAGGAGCGCGTCTTCTACGCGCTGGAGCGCCTGTGGAAGGACTGCCCCGAGCTCGACCTGCCCGAGGACGCGGTGAAGACCCGCGGCAAGGCCGCCGAGCACGCGCAGCTCAACGGCGGTACGGAAGGTGAGCAGAGCTGAACGGCAGCAGGAGCGGCAGGGGCCGCAGGATCGTCCTCTGGCGGCACGGCCAGACGGCATGGAATCTGGAACGCCGTTTCCAGGGCTCCACGGACATCGAGCTGACCGAGACCGGCGTGGCGCAGGCCCGCCGGGCCGCCCGGCTGCTCGCCTCGCTGAAGCCGGACGCGATCGTGGCCTCCGACCTGCGGCGGGCCGCGGCCACGGCAGCCGAGCTCGCCGCGATCACCGGGCTCGACGTGGTGCACGACACGGGGCTGCGTGAGACCTACGCGGGCGCCTGGCAGGGTCTGACCCACGAGGAGATCGTGGAGCGGTACGGCGAGCAGTACGCCGCCTGGAAGCGTGGCGAGCCCGTGCGGCGCGGCGGCGGCGAGCTGGAGACCGAGGTCGCCGACCGGGCCGCCCCCGTGGTTCTCGGGCAGGCCGACAAGCTGCCCGACGGCGGCACGCTGGTCGTCGTCAGCCACGGTGGCACCATCCGGACCACCATCGGCCGGCTGCTGGGCCTGGAGGCGCACCACTGGGAAGGGCTCGGCGGGCTGACCAACTGCTGCTGGTCCGTGCTCGGCGAGGGCGCCCGCGGCTGGCGGCTGCTGGAGCACAACGCCGGCACCCTGCCGGAACCGGTGCTCGGCGACGACACCTGATCCCGCCGCCCCTAGGGGCAGCGGGGGCCGGATTTCACTTTCCGGCTGGTCACAGGCTAAAGTTCTTCTTGTTCGCAGCGCGGAAGCGCAGGGAAACACAGCGGACAGCGGGGCTATAGCTCAGTTGGTAGAGCGCTTGCATGGCATGCAAGAGGTCAGGAGTTCAATTCTCCTTAGCTCCACAATCGGACATCCCGTCCCCGTCAGGGGGGCGGGATGTCCTCATGTGCGGTCAGCGGTCCTCAGTGCCCCGGCGGTGTGCCCGCAGCGCGGCGAGCAGCGCCCTGCTTTCCTCGTCGGCCGGGGTGTACGTGACGATCCGGCACTCGGGCAGCCCGTTGATGGTCAGCGACACCGAGGTCATCCGTATGTCACCGGCCACCGCCCAGTGCCGGAAGGTCTTCACGCGCCGCCCCGGCGGGACGACGTCCCCGCTGCGCCACAGCCGCGCGAAGTAGGGGCTGGCCTCCGACAGCGCCGCGATGAACGTCTCCCACGCGGGCTCGCCCACATGGCGCCCGTATCCGCTGCGCAGGGTCGCCGCCATCAGGGGCAGCTCCTGGGAGCGGTGCACGACCGGGCAGTCCTCCTCGGAGGCCGTGAACAGCGACCACAGCGCGTTGCGGACCTTGGTGCCCCGCATGGTGGGGATGTCGAAGATGTCCCGGTACCCCGGATTGGTCGCCAGTACGTCGTAGCGCGCGTTGTAGACGGCCGCGGGCAGCGGGTCGAGCGCTTCGATGATGCCCTGGATCTCCTCGCCGGCCTCGAAGGTGTCGGATTCCCTCCCCGGCAGGAAGGCGACCCCCGCCAGTTCGTACAGGTGCTCGCGCTCCGGGGGGTCCAGCCGCAGCGTCCTCGCCACCGCGTCCAGGACCTGCGGGGACGCGTTGATCGGGCGGCCCTGCTCCAGCCAGGTGTACCAGGTCACACCGACTCCGGAGAGCTGGGCGACCTCCTCGCGGCGCAGCCCTGGCGTACGCCGTCGTAAGCCCGGGGCCATGCCCACGTCGGCCGGGGTCACCCGGGCCCGGCGGCCGCGCAGGAAGGCGGCGAGCTCCGGCCGCCTGTCCGTCGCCGGACCGCTCCGCCGCGTGCGCTGTTGTGCCGTCACCGTCGTCACGCCCCCATCGTCGGTGCTGCGCCCGGCTGTTGCCAGGTGCTGCCAGTACCAGCATCAGCGGGCTCTCGTTACCCGTATGCGTACGGCACCAGCCTGGAGCCCATGACCGCGACATCCGAGACGGCGGCATCACGCTCCGTCACCAGTAGAACCCACACCACTGACAAGGCCCCAGCCCGGCTGCTCGCCGTCGTACTGACGGCCCAGTTCATGGCCATGCTCGACATCTTCATCGTGAATGTCGCCGCTCCGGCGATCCGTACCGAACTCGGCTCCTCGGGAGCCCAGTTGCAGCTGGTGGTGGCGGGGTACACCATCTCGTACGCCGTCCTCCTCGTCGCCGGCGCCCGGCTCGGAGGCGTGTTCGGCCACGGCCGCGCGCATCTGGCAGGGCTCGCCGTCTTCACCGCGGCCTCGCTCGCCTGCGGACTGGCCGCGGACTCGGGGCAGCTGATCGCCTTCCGGGTGATCCAGGGGGCGGGCGCGGCGGTGATGATCCCGCAGGTGCTCAGCCTGATCCAGCAGCACTTCACCGGGGCGGCCCGGGTGCGAGCGATCGGTGCCTACAGCGCCGTGCTGGCCACCGGGGCCGCCGCCGGTCAGGTCGTGGGCGGGGTGCTGGTCAGCGTCGACCTGTTCGGGGCGGGCTGGCGGCCCGTCTTCCTGGTCAACGTCCCGATCGGGCTCGCCTTGCTGGTGATCGGCGCGCGCGTGCTCCCGGGGGAGCCGCGTACCGGGGCGGCCCGGAGCAAGGCGCGGGCGCGCGGGTTCGACCCGGTGGGCCTGGTGCTCCTGGCGGTGGCCGTCACGCTGCTGACCGTGCCGCTGGTGCTCGGCCAGGAGCTGGGCTGGCGGGACTGGACAGGGGCCTGCCTGCTCGCCTGCGCGGGGGTCCTCGCCGGCTTCGTGGCGTACGAGACGAGGCTCGCCGCGCGCGGCGGTGCGCCCCTGATCGCGCCCCGCGTGCTCCGGTTGCCCGGAATCGCGGTGGCGTCGGCGCGCCTCCTGCTGGTGATGGCGGCCAACGCGGGCTTCCTCTTCACGCTGACCCTGCACCTCCAGGGCGGCCTCGGGTACTCGGCGCTGCACGCGGGGCTGATGTGCGCGCCGACCGCGGTGGCCTTCGGCGCGGCCGGGCTGACCTGGCGGCGGTGGCCGGTCCGGCTCCGGCGGCACCTGGTGCCCGGCGGGTTCGCGGTGCTGGCCGCGGGTGAGGTGCTGACCGGGCTCGTACTGCGGGGTGGTGACGGCGGGAGCGTCGCCCTGTACGCGGGTTTCGTGCTCATCGGCGTGGGTATGGCTCTCGCGTTCAGCCCCAATCTCGCGGGCGCCCTGGCGGACGTACGGCCACAGGACGCAGCCGATGCCAGCGGTGTGCTGGTGACCGTGACCCAGCTCGGGCAGGTCATGGGCGTCGCCGCCATCGGCACCCTCTACCTCAACCGCCTCGGTACGCCGGGGCCGCAGGGGTCGGGGCACGCGCTGTGGGTCTGCGAGCTGTCCCTGGCCGCCGTGGCGTGCGCGGGGGCGGTGGCGGGGCTCGTACGGCGGCGGCGGGCGGGAACGGCGGTCGGCTGACCCCCTTGCGGGGTCATGGCAGAATCGGACCGCCGGAGGGGGCGACGGACCGAACGGGAGGGTGTGCGCGATGCCTGGGAGCCGCCACGAGGTCCCGCAGCCGCCCTTCTTCCGCCGGGGCCGGAGCTGAGCCATGGGTGCACACAGGCGGAAGTGCGACTGGTGCGGCAGCGGTACGCCCATCGTCAGGGACATGGACCCGGTCAACGCGGACTTTCAGTACTGGTGCGAGGAATGCGCGCGGGCGCTGATCATAAAAGGCGACCCCATCGAGACCTACCGGGAGCTCGAAGGAGAGCCGATCTACGGCCGGCTCCTGGAGGAGCACTGCACCCTCAAGCGCTTCTACTCCTTCGCCACGGCCTGACCGCTTCCCCTCCTCCGGCGGGTGAAAACCGGACGGAGGGGAATCGATTTGGTGGACGGCCCGGGTGACCGGTACTGTTCTCGATGTCGCCAGGGAGACCGGGCGGCGCAACGAGGGGCTATAGCTCAGTTGGTAGAGCGCTTGCATGGCATGCAAGAGGTCAGGAGTTCAATTCTCCTTAGCTCCACAGTGAAGAAGGAACGGCGGGTCATCCGAATCGGATGGCCCGCCGTTCTGTGTGCGGGGGCCGGCCGGCGGCTATTGCCCGGAGGGGGTCCGGCTCGGTGCGGTACCCTGACGCCATGCGTGCCGTAGCCCTTCTGCTTAGCGAGCCGCGCTGATCAGTCCCGACCGGTGAGAACGCCTGGTCGGCATCAGCGCGGCGTCCCCTCCTGTGCGAGGGGATTTTTCGTTTCCAAGGACGTGTGTCCGTAGACGTGGATGCCGGCAGATGACGATCGATGGAGCTTTGAGGATCATGAGCGAGACGAATACCGCAGCGGACGCCGCTGCGCCGCACCGCTACACGGCAGCGATGGCCGCCGACATCGAGGCACGCTGGCAGGACTTTTGGGACGCCGAGGGCACGTACGAGGCGCCCAACCCGACCGGTGACCTGGCGGGCGACCCGGAGCTGGCCGCCAGGCCCAAGAAGTTCATCATGGACATGTTCCCGTACCCCTCGGGCGCGGGGCTGCACGTCGGCCACCCGCTGGGCTACATCGCCACCGACGTCTTCGCCCGCCACCAGCGGATGACCGGGCACAACGTCCTGCACACCCTGGGCTTCGACGCCTTCGGCCTGCCCGCCGAGCAGTACGCCGTGCAGACCGGCACGCACCCGCGGGTCTCCACCGAGGCCAACATCGAGAACATGACGGCGCAGCTGCGCCGGCTGGGCCTGGGCCACGACAAGCGCCGCTCGTTCGCCACGATCGAGTCCGAGTACTACAAGTGGACCCAGTGGATCTTCCTGCAGATCTTCAACTCCTGGTACGACACCGAGGCGGACCGCGCCCGGCCCATCGCCGAGCTGGTCGCCCAGTTCGAGGGCGGCGAGCGCGCCACCCCCGACGGCCGTGACTGGTCCGCCCTGAGCCCCGCCGAGCGCGCCGACGTCCTGGGCGAGTACCGGCTGGCCTACGCGTCCGACGCGCCGGTCAACTGGTCGCCCGGCCTGGGCACCGTCCTGGCCAACGAGGAGGTCACCGCCGACGGCCGCTCCGAGCGCGGGAACTTCCCCGTCTTCAAGGCGAAGCTGCGCCAGTGGAACATGCGCATCACCGCCTACGCCGACCGGCTGCTGAACGACCTGGACGGGCTGGACTGGCCCGAGGCCATCAAGCTGCAGCAGCGCAACTGGATCGGCCGCTCCGAGGGCGCACGGGTCGACTTCCCGGTCGACGGCGCGGGCAGCGTCACCGTCTTCACGACCCGCCAGGACACCCTGTTCGGCGCCACCTACATGGTGCTGGCGCCGGAGCACGAGCTGGTCGAGCGGATCATTCCCGCCGCCTGGCCCGAGGGCACCCACCCGGTCTGGACGGGCGGCCACGCCTCCCCGGCCGAGGCGGTCACCGCGTACCGCAAGCAGGCCGCCTCGAAGTCGGACGTCGAGCGGCAGGCCGAGGCCAAGGACAAGACCGGTGTCTTCACCGGTGCGTACGCCACCAACCCCGTCAGCGGCGAGCAGATCCCCGTCTTCATCGCCGACTACGTCCTGATGGGCTACGGCACCGGCGCGATCATGGCCGTACCGGCGCACGACGCGCGCGACTTCGCGTTCGCGCGCGCCTTCGAGCTGCCGATGCGCTGCGTGGTCCAGCCCTCGGACGACCGCGGCACCGACGCCTCGACGTGGGAGGACGCCTTCGCCTCGTACGACGCGAAGCTGGTCAACTCCGCCAACGACGAGATCTCGCTGAACGGTCTGGGCGTCGCCGACGCCAAGGCCCGTATCACCGAATGGCTCAAGGAGCACGGCGTCGGCGAGGGCACCGTCAACTTCCGGCTGCGCGACTGGCTGTTCAGCCGCCAGCGCTACTGGGGCGAGCCCTTCCCGATCGTGTACGACGAGGAGGGCATCGCCCACCCGCTGCCCGAGTCGATGCTGCCGCTGGAACTGCCCGAGGTCGACGACTACTCGCCGCGCACCTTCGACCCGGACGACGCCGACACCCAGCCCGAGACCCCGCTCTCGCGCAACGCCGAGTGGGTCAACGTCACGCTGGACCTGGGTGACGGGTCCGGTCCGCGGAAGTACCGCCGCGAGACCAACACCATGCCCAACTGGGCCGGTTCCTGCTGGTACGAGCTGCGCTACCTGGACCCGAACAACTCCGAGAAGCTGGTCGACCCGGCGATCGAGGAGTACTGGATGGGCCCGCGCGAGGGGCAGCCGACCGGCGGCGTCGACCTGTACGTGGGCGGTGCCGAGCACGCCGTGCTGCACCTGCTGTACGCGCGCTTCTGGTCCAAGGTCCTGCACGACCTGGGCCACGTCTCCTCCGCCGAGCCGTTCCACAAGCTGTACAACCAGGGCATGATCCAGGCGTTCGTCTACCGGGACAGCCGCGGCATCGCGGTCCCGGCGGTCGAGGTCGAGGAGCGCGACGGGGCGTTCTACTACCAGGGCGAGAAGGTCTCCCGCGTCCTGGGCAAGATGGGCAAGTCCCTGAAGAACGCCGTCACGCCGGACGAGATCTGCGCCGAGTTCGGCGCGGACACACTGCGCCTGTACGAGATGGCCATGGGCCCCCTGGACGTGTCGCGGCCGTGGGACACGCGTGCGGTCGTCGGCCAGTACCGGCTGCTGCAGCGGCTGTGGCGCAACATCGTCGACGAGGAGACCGGCGAGGTCACCGTGGTCGACTCCGAGCCCGGCGAGGACACGCTGCGCGCGCTGCACAAGGCCATCGACGGCGTCGGCGGCGACATGGCCGGCATGCGCTTCAACACGGCGATCGCCAAGGTCACCGAGCTGAACAACCACCTCACCAAGGCGGGCGGCCCGCTGCCCCGCCCGGTCGCCGAGGCCCTGGTGCTGCTGGTGGCGCCGCTGGCTCCGCACATCGCCGAGGAGCTGTGGCACCGGCTGGGCCACACGGAGTCGGTCGTGCACCAGGACTTCCCGGTGGCCGACCCGGCGTACGTGGTGGACGAGACCGTGACCTGCGTGGTGCAGGTGAAGGGCAAGGTCAAGGCACGCCTGGAGATCTCCCCGTCGATCACCGACGCCGAGCTGGAGGCCCTGGCCCTGGCCGACCCGGCCGTCGTCGCCGCGCTGGGCGGCGCCGGCATCCGCAAGGTCATCGTGCGCGCGCCGAAGCTGGTGAACATCGTTCCCGCGTAGTCACCGCTTCGGGTGGGGGCTTTCCCCTACGGGCAGGTTGGGGGTTCCGGCGGAACCCCCAACCTGCCCGTTGCGTTTACGGTGGAGAGGGCCGGTGTACCTGTACCGGAGGCCGTCACACCATCCGAGGGGCGCTCATGGAAGCCGTGATCCTGATCCTGGGGCTGCTCGTCGTCGCCTTCATGGCCCTGGGCGTGTATGCGACGGTCAAGGTCGTCGGGGCGGCCAGGCGCGGCGTGGACCGCACGATCACGCAGGCGCGCCGGACCGTCGAGGACAGCACCCTGCGGGCCAAGAGCTACGGACAGCTGGGCGTCGGCGGTGAGCTGGCGCAGCTGCGCCTCTCGCTGCGCACCTCGATGCGCGCCACCCAGGAGGCCCTGCGGACGGGCGTGGCCGAGGACGCGTCGCTGTCGGAGTCCCTGGGGCTGTTCGACCGGCTCAGCGCACACGGACACGAGCTGGACGCGGAGCTGAAGGCGCTGGAGCGCGAGCCCGACAAGGCGACGGTGACCTCACGGCTGCCGGGCCTCAAGGAGCGCACCGCGCAGATCACCCGTTCCGCCGACTCGCTGCGCTGGGCCGCTCGGGACCGGGCCCGCAAGTTCGCCGACGACGAGCTGTCGGCGCTGAACGCGCAGATCGACGTGGAGGCAGGGGCGCTGCGGCACTGGACCACGGTCGAGGAGGGGCCGGGCCCCTCGCCGGAGTGGGGCGGCGAGGCGGACGCGGACCACCGGCCGTCCTCCGACGCGCCGGAAGGGGACAGGCGGAAGCCGCCCGAGGCCATCACCGCCCGCGATCCCCGGCGGAGCACCGCCTCCCCGTGGCAGAAGACGGCCCGGCCCGAGACCACCAACTGACCGGTGAACGCCCGGCGGCCGGGACGCGCCTGGGGACGGGGCGACCACGGGTGACCGAGGGTGGCAGGATGCGATGCGAAGCGACCGCGACTGATCACTCGCGCGGGGTCGGACTGCCTGCCCCGCGTCCCTGCGGGTAACCTCCGGGGCATGTCCCGCCATGTCGCGATCGTCACCGATTCCACGGCCTACCTGCCGCCCGACGCGATGCGGCGGCACGGCATCACGGCGGTGCCGCTGACCGTGGTGCTGGGCGATCAGGCGCTGGAGGAGGGCACCGAGATCTCGGCCCGCTCGCTGGCTCTGGCCCTGCAGAAACGTCGTTCCGTGACGACGTCCAGGCCCAGCCCCGAAGTCTTCGCCGCCACCTACCGGGCCGTCGCGGAGGCCGGTGCGAGCGGCATCGTCTCGCTTCATCTGTCGGCCGAGTTCTCCGGCACGTACGACGCGGCGGTGCTCGCGGCGAAGGACGCCCCGGTGCCGGTGCGCGTGGTCGACACGGGCATGGTCGCGATGGCCCTCGGCTTCTGCGCGCTGTCCGCCGCCGAGACGGCCGAGGCGGGCGGCGGCCTGGACGAGGCGGTGGCGGCGGCCGAGAAGCGCGCCTCGGGCACCTCCGCGTACTTCTACGTCGACACCCTGGACTACCTGCGCCGCGGCGGCCGGATCGGCGCCGCGCAGGCGCTGCTCGGCTCGGCCCTCGCGGTCAAGCCCCTGCTCCAGCTCGACGGCGGCCGGATCGAGCTGCTGGAGAAGGTACGGACGGCCTCCAAAGCGATCGCGCGGCTGGAGGAGATCGTCGCCGACCGCGCGGGCAGCGGGGCCGTGGACATCGCGGTGCACCACCTCGCGGCGTCCGAGCGGGCGGACCGGCTGGCCGAGCGGCTGCGGGAACGCGTGCCCGGGCTCGTCGACCTGCACGTCAGCGAGGTCGGCGCGGTGATCGGCGCGCACACCGGGCCCGGGCTGCTGGGAGCGGTGGTCTCGCCCCGCTGAGGCTCCGCCGCCCTGCGGACATGTCACGGGGCGGGTACGTCACGGGGCGGGCACGTCACAGGGCGGGCACGTCACGGGGCGGGCACGTCACAGGGCGGGCACGTCACGGGGCGGGCACGTCACTCGGCGGGCACGTTGCTGGGCGGGCACGTCACTCCCCGGAGTGGCCGAGTTATGCACAATGGGTCCGTTGTCCACGGAAATCGCCTGTGCTCAGCGGGGTTCCGCGGGACTGCCTAGCGTCCTGACCCATGGCTTCCCGATCACATCGTGCAACCAGCGGGCCCGGCGGAGCGGGTGCCGGCCCCGGCCGCGCCCCGGATTCCGACGGGCGCATGCGACGAGCGGCGCGCCCCGGACCGGGCCGCCGGCGCCGGACGACGGCCCGCTCGGAGGTGGCCGCGGCGGCGCGCAGCAGAGCCGACGCGCTGATGGCGGGCGGGTCCGGGGGACGTGTCGCGCGGTGGGGGGCCGCCGGGGGGCCTGTTGCCGCGGCGCCGGGTGCGGCGCCCCGTGCCGGGGAGGCTTCTCCTCCGGTCGGGGCGAGCGCGGCGTCCGTGGCGAGCGCGGCGCCCGTCGGGCGGTGGGCGGCGGCCGTGCTCGCGGTGCGGGAGCGGCTGCCGATGTGGGTGCAGCTCAGATGCGGCCTGGAACCGAAGACCCTTGCCGCGCTCGCCGTGATCCTGGTCGCGGCCGCCGTGTTCGCCGGGATGCACTTCTGGTCCGCCCGGCCGGAGGGCGTGAGGGCTCCGGACATGGTCGGTGGGGCGGTGCACGCGCCCGCGCCGGAGGCGGACGAGGAGCCGGCGGAGGGCAGGGTGCGGCCCGAGCCGTCTCCCGGTCCCGCCGCCGGTCCGGGCAGTCAGATCGTGGTGGACGTCAGCGGGAAGGTGCGGAACCCGGGGCTGCGCAGGCTGCCCGCCGGGTCGCGGGTGGACGACGCGCTGACGGCAGCGGGCGGGGCGCGGCCGGGTGCGGACCTGGCGGGGCTCAACCGGGCCCGGGTGCTCATGGACGGCGAGCAGATCGTGGTGGGCGCCCCGCCGGCCGCCGCCTCGGCTCCCGGGGTGGGCGGTCCCGCTGCCGAGGAGGGTGGGGGCGGGCCGGTGAGCCTGAACACCGCGACGTCGGAACAGCTGGAGGGGCTTCCGGGCGTCGGCCCCGTTCTCGCCCAGCACATCGTGGACTACCGCACACAGCACGGGGGATTCCGGTCCGTGGACGAACTCCGCGAGGTCAACGGGATCGGCGACCGCCGGTTCGCGGACCTGCGGCCGCGGGTGCGGCCGTGAACGCGGGGGACGCCCTCGGGGCGTCGGGCCTGCGCGCCGTGCCGGGTCCGCGCACGGAGCCGGAGGCGCCCGCGGTGCCGGGGGCCCAGAGGGACCCCGAGGCCCGCACGGAGCCGGACATCCACGCGGCGTCGGGCCGGCGACTGGGGCTTTCCGACCCCCGGCAGGAGGGCCCGGCCGACCTCCGGCTGCTCGCGCCCGCAGCGGCTGCCTGGGCAGGTGCCGGGCTCGCGCTGGGCGCTCCCGGGCACTGGGCGGCGATGGGGGTCATGCTCTGCCTGGGGACTGCGATGGTGCTCCTCGCGGTGGGACTGCGAAGCTCCCGTACAGCGGGCGGGGGTGGCGCGGTCGGTGACGCCGGGGTGAGGGGCGGGGGTGGTTCGGGTGGAGAGGCCGGGGTGAGGGGCGGGGGTGGTTCGGGTGGAGAGGCCGGGGTGAGGGGCGGGGGTGGTTCGGGCGGAGAGGCCGGGGCGGAGGGCGTGGTTGGCGCCGGGCGCGCATCCGGTGCCGGCCCCGCATCCGGTGCCGTGCGCGGACGCGGGCGGGGGCCGGGGCGGTTGCAGGCGACGGCCGTCGCGGCGGTGCTGCTCTGCGCGGCGGCCGGGGCGGCGTCCGCCGGCCTGCACGGTGCCGATGTGCGCCGAGGCCCCCTGCCCGGGCTGGCCCGGCAGTTCGCGCGCGTCCAGGCGGAGATCACCCTCACCTCCGACGCCCGGCGCACGTTCCCCCGGGTGAGCGGCGACCCCAGCACGCCCGCCTCCCTGCTCCTGGACGCGGAGGTCACCCGGCTGACGCGGGCCGACGGCACGGCCGTACGGCTGCGGACGCCGGTCCTGGTCATCGTCCCGCCGGGCGGCGCGGCGGCGGCCTGGCAGCGGCTGCTGCCCTCCACCAGCCTGCGCGTCGCCGGGCGGCTGGCGCCCCCGTCCCACAAGGGCGAACGGGTCGCCGCCGTCCTACGGCCCGACGGCAAGGCCCCGCCCAGGGTGACCGGGCCGCCCAGCCTCCTCCAGCGCACGGCGGGCCGGCTGCGCGCCGGGCTGCGCGAGGCCACCGACGGACTGGGCCCCGACGCGCGGGCGTTGCTGCCCGGGCTGGTGGTCGGCGACACGTCACGGGTCACCCCCGAACTGCACGACGCGTTCCGGGCGACGGACCTCACCCACTTGATGGCCGTATCCGGCGACAATCTACTGCAGGCAGATGGGTGCCCGTAGAATCCCTTCATGCCGATTGCACCGGAGCACCTCGCCCTGCTGTACACAGGCCCGTTCGACGCCTACCTCTACGGTCGAAACTCGCGTGACCCCAAGATGAAGGGGAGCAGCGTCGACGACCAGATGCATGAGGGCCGCGAAATCTGCAACGACAACGGGTGGCCCATCAAGCGCGAGTTCACCGACGTTGGCCGCTCCGCTTCCCGATACGCAAAGCGGGAGCGCAAGGAGTTCGAGGAGATGATCGCGGGCATCGAGGCCGGCGACTGCCGCATCCTCGTAGCCTGGGAGGCGTCCCGGTACTACCGGGACCTGGAGGTGTACGTGCGCCTCCGAAACGTCTGCATGCAGGCTGGCGTGCTGCTCTGCTACAACGGCACCGTCTACGATCTGTCCAAGCGCGCCGACCGTAAGGCCACCGCCCAAGACGCTCTGCAGGCCGAGGACGAGGCGGAAGGCATCCGCGACCGGAATCTGCGCACCGCGAGGCTGAACGCCAAGGCTGGCATGCCCCACGGGCGCATCTTGTGGGGGTACGCACGCCGGTACGACCCGGACACCGGCGACCTGGTCGAGCAGTACCCTCACCCGGAACGAGCGGCCGTCGTGACATCGATCTTCGAACGCATCGCGGCGGGCGAAACCGAGTACTCGATCTTGCAGACCCTACGGGCCAAGGGCGACCGCCTGCCGGGCCTGAGGTGGGAAAACCACCATCTTCGGTCCATGCTGCGGAACCCCTCCTACAAGGGGTCCCGCGTCTTCCAGGGTGCCGAGCTGGGCGAGGCAAAGTGGCCCGGGCTCGTCGATGCCGAGACCTATGAAGCCGTGCAGGCGATCATCAAGCGGCCAGAGCGCCGCACGATGGGGTCGTCGGAGATCGTGCATCTGCTCTCCGGTCTGAGCCGGTGCGGAGAGTGCCCCACCGCGCCCCCGCTCAGGGTCTTGAAGTGCCGGGGCTACAAGGCGTATCAGTGCTCCGAGAAGTTCGACACGGTGATGCGCGAGGAGAAGCTCGACGCCTACGTCGAAGAGGCCGTCATTGAGTGGCTGCAGTCGAAAGCCCCGGCTGCGGCGTTCGCGTCGGAGGACGGGCAGCGGAAGGTCGAGGCGGCACGGTTGCGGCATGCGCAGATGCAGGCGCAGCTCGACGAGGCGCGGGCGAAGGCGGCGAAGTTCGGGCCGGACGGGAAACCGAAGCTGTCCATTGAGTCGCTGGCAGCTCTTGAGACAAGTCTGCTGCCGCTGATCGAGGAGGCGCGCGCGCAGGCCGGGGTGCTGGTCGGTGTGCCGCCGGTCCTACGCGGAATCATCGGACGCTCCGACGTGGACGCCATCTGGCACAACATGTCGTTGGAGCAGCGACGGTCCGTGCTGCGAACTGTGGTGGACATCCGGCTGATGAAGGCTCGGGCGCAGGGGGTGCGGACGATCGAGCCCGGCCGTATCCGGCTGACGTTCGTAGGGGAGCCCGGCTTTATCGGGTGGCGCCCCGGGCCGGTTCTTCGGCGGCTCGCTGATGAGCCGGAGACGGAAAGCCGATGACGCGCGCGTACGTGCTGCGCGGGGCGGCAGGGTCGAGCAGGCCCTCGCGAACCATGGCGACTGTGGCCTCGACGGTGTCGCACACCAGTTGGTTCTTCTCTTCCTCGAACGCGTTCTGCATGGCGGTGCGTTCGGAGTCGAGGCGGGCGGCGAGAAGCTCGCGCTCGGCGGTGACGTCGCGACGGAGCCTGGTGCGCTCACCTTCGAGGGTGGCCTGCGCGACGACGTAGCGGATGCGGTCTGCCTCGGCCTCGCGTACGGCGGTGTTGAGGCGGTTGCGTTCAGCGCTGGTGTCGGTGATCCACTTCCGAATCGCGACGAGGGCTACGAGAGTGAGCGCGGTCATCATGAAGATGGCGCCGCCGATGGACGTCTTCAGGTTGTGGGTGAAGATGCCGCACAGCACGATGGCGAGGCCGGCGCTCGTGATGAGCGCCGCGCACACGGCAGTGGCTCGGGTTCCCGCTGTCAGGTCCATGTAGCCCCCGTTACATCTGTGCTGCTGTGCCCCCGCGCTCGTCGTCGCCGGGCTGATCGTTGTCGCTCTGCTCTTGTAGACGCCTGAGCCGCTCGATGGTTGCCGCGAGCATATGCACGCCGACGGGGTCGGTGATGCCCAAGCGGGCGGCGGCCTCTTCGGGTGAGATAGAGCGAGAGCCTACCTGTGATGGCGTGGTTTCGGACAGTGGCTGAAGTGACTGGGGTGGCAAGCCCATCGCTTCCAGCAGGTCGATGACGGCGACGCCGACCACCTCGGAGAGGGGCGCGAAGAACTTGAGCTCGGGCACGGCCTGGCCCTTGAGCATGCGCGAGACGCTGCTCTCGGACATGCCGGTATCTCGCGCAAGTCTCGCGTTTGAGCCGTGGCCGGTGTATCCGGCTCGCTGGGCAGCGGGCGCGACGATGTCGGCGAAGCGTCGCGCGCGCGTGGGGGCGTCTGTCATGGACGTCAACCTACTTCCCTAGCTAGGGAGTATCTACAAAATCCCTGCCCCGCAAGAGTGGGAGTTCGGCCACCCTTAGGCGTTCGACCTGCACACATGCATTCTCGAACAGAGGTTCGAGGAAAAATTAACCCTCACTTAAGCGGAACCTCCCTTGCTAGGGAGGAAGGACTGTGGCAGAGTCTCCCTCGTTAGGGAGAACCCACCGCCTACCTGCACCGAAGGGGGAGCCATGTACCGACTGCGGATCGGCCGACTGCGGCAGATCGCCAACGAACACGGCGACCGCACGAGAGCGGCGATCGCGCGGCGGACCGGAATCGCCGAATCCTCGATCTACCGGTACATCGACGGCACGTCGCAGCCTGACTTGAATTCGGCCCTACGGATCGCCGCCGCGTACGGCACCACCGTCGAAGACCTCATGGAACCCGCCGTCGACGCCGAGAGCGTTCCGGCATGACCCGCGAGGAGCGCCGGCAACTGCTCGGCGACGCGGTGATCGAGCAAATCCACAAGCGCGTGGCGCAGGCACCGGACGCACCCGACGACGTGATCCCGGGTCTCCGGCGCATCCTGACCCACCCCGCCGGCCCCGCCGTCGACACCCCCGCCGCGCAGCGCGCCGCATAGCGATGGGGCCGCTCCGACTTCCCGGCCCGAGCGACCCCACCCCGGCGGACCACCCCACTCACACAGAAAGTGAGGCGCCCACCATGAGCGCTCAGCCTATCGAACCCCCGCCCGACTCCTACGCGGTCAGCAGCGACAACCGTCTCGCCGTGCAGGTGCTGATCGACAACATGGGGCTTCCGGCCCCGACGCTCGTCGCCCGCCCGGACGCCGTGCACGTCACCCTCGCGGACGTCGACGACCTCGCGCAGTGGGTGTACGAGCTCGGCGGCGAGGTGCGGCGCGGCATCGAGATCGACGGTGCGTCGCTGTGGACGCTGCGCACGGAGACGCCACGGCGCCTGAACGGCAGCACGGTGCGGATTCTGGTGCACGTCCCGGTCGTGTCCGGCGAGGACGTCCTCGCCGAGCTGCGGGCCGTGGCGGTGGCCGAGTGAACGCGCACCGCGTGCAAGCGGCGACGGGGGTGATCCTCGGGGCGCTGGCCGGTACGGACTCGTCGGCGGCCGGGGTCGCGGCCGCGTTGGAGGCGGCGGGGCTGCTGCAGTCGCCCGAGTCGGCGACCGAGCTGGAGGCGCTGCGTCGGCGGGTGGCCGAGCTGGAGGACGACTCCCGCCTGCTGGCCGCGCTGCACGCCGGTGGTGTCGACAACTGGGACGGCTACGAGGACGCGTGCGAGGTGACGTCGTGACGACCGCTCCCCTCACCCGCCGCCCGGCGCCGAGCCCGGCCGCCGTCGCCCTCGCCGCCCAGTGCCGCAAGGCCAAGGCCCTCGCCGACGACGCCCCCACCCGATTCGGGCACCTGCCCACCACCGCCGAGGCCACCGCGGCCGGCGGCGAGGTGCAGTTCATCGTCCGCCCCACCTCGCTCGCCGACTGGGTCCGCTGGACCGTCGCGCTCGGCGTCCACGGTCACCGCGGTTCGAGCACCGGCGCGCAGATGGTCGTCCGGTTCGAGGTCGGCGGTGTGCGCGGCCGGCTGATCGGTGTCGGTGTTCCCGCCCTGTTCGCCGAGGTCTACGGAGGTTCCTCCCGTGTCTGACGAATTCATCCCTGCCCCCATCGCAGTTGGCGTGCGGGCGATCCCCGGCGGTGCCCGGCTGCTGCTGGACGCGTTCACGCAGGCGGTGATCGAGGACGTCCTCGACGCGCTGTTGTCGACGGACCCGGGCAGCGACCTGTACGAGCGGCTCGTCGCGCTGGCCGAGTTGGAGCCGTCCGAGCGGGCGCTGCTGCCGGAGCACCGGATGCCGTACGAGGAGTTGGTCACGGATCTCGCGGCGCGGGCGAGCACGCACACGCACGTGTACGGGGGGCGAGGTCTCGTGCTGGCTGAGCGGGTCGCGGTGGCGGCGGTGCAGTCGCTGCCTGCCGGTCACTGGGGTGCGGACGCGCTGTGGGTGTGGCAGGCGATCAGGGGCGAGGCCGAGGCGCTGGCCGAGGCCCGTGCGGCGGTCAAGGGTGGTGCTGCAGCGTGAACGGTCCCGAGCACTACCGCGCCGCCGAGCGTCTGCTCATCGAGTCACGCGACATCCTGCGGCCGAACGACGAGGGCCCGTGCGAGGCCGACCGCACCATCGCCGAGGCGCAGGTGCACGCCACCCTCGCGCTCGCCGCCGCCACCGGTGCCGCACCGGCCGAGACCGCGCCCGCTGCCGTCTACGTGTACCGCGCCGCGTGGGGCATGACCCCGCTCGGCACGTACACCAACGCCGAGGCCGCGCGGAAGCACTGCGAGGCCGACGTCCTCAACCACGACGCGGACGCCGGGGGCGGCACGTTCGAGTGGTTCGGCGACGAGTCCGAGCCGGACGACCCGTCCGAGCTGCTCATCCAGAAGAACGGCGCCGAGAGCACCACGGATTACACCGTTACGCGCATCGAGGTCGCCGCCGAGTACGACCCGGAGGCGGACGCATGAAGAAGACGTACCGTGACGAGTGGCGCGTGATGGTCACCATCAAGCCCCGCCGCCCGGCCGACCTCGGTCTCACCGGGCTCGACGACCTCGCCGAGTTCATCGCCCCGCCCGTGCAGCCGATCACCGTCGCCGTGCTCCCGCGCCGCCTCGGCAAGCTGAGCGCGGGCATGTCGGTGAGCGACCGCATGATCAGCCGCGACGTCGAGGGCGACTACCGGCGCCGCTGCGAGGAGATCGCCACCGAGCTGCGTAGCCGCCCGCACATCGAGGACGTGACCGTCATCTGCACGGAGACGCACACGTGTTCGTTCTGCGGCTACGGGTGGGAGGTGCTGACCGCCGAAGAGGCGGCCGACGACTCGGCCAACATCGACGCGTACAGCGTCGAGGGCGAACCGGTGTGCTGCGACAAGGCGATCGTCGAGTTCCGTACCGAGCGCGGCATCCCGGCCGTGCAGCTCGGGGGTGCGGCATGAGCAACCTCGACACTGCCCGCGAGGCAGCCCGCGCGCTGCTGCTCGCCGAGACGGGCGACGCCCGGATCGGTTGGCGGCAGTGCTTCACCGAGCTGGACGGCAGCGAGCACCCGAACGCGATCGCGCCGGTCTGTCTCGACGACTCCCACGACCCGAACGACCCGACGGTGTACACCTGCTGCCCCGAGCCGGTCATCGAGGTCGACTCGCACATCATCGGCGCGTACCTGGTCGAGCTGCTGCACGCTGACACGGCGGGCGGTGAGCCGGAGTGAGCGAGCGTCACACCCCGCGCTCCTGCGCGCGATGCGGCCGGCAGGCGGCCGAGCTGCGGCACCCCGCGTACCGGCGGGTGCGTCACCTGCTCGCCGTGCCCGCCCCTCGAAGTGGGGGTGCGGCATGAACGAGCACGAGAAGCTCGCCGCGGCCGTTGCCGCCATGGGCGCGCTGCCGATGCCCGTCGGTAACCCGCTGAAGTACCGGCCGGGGCGGAGCTCGGCGCCTGGCCGGCCGTCGAAGGTGGCGGCGTTCCTCGCCGGGGCCCGCAACGGCCGGGCGGTGTGCGGTGGCTGATCCTCGCCACGCCGTGGCAACCGAGCGGGGTCGCTACTACCGCGACCCCGCCGGGGGCCCGGATCTCATCTCCGTGACCAACGCCCTGTCCGCAATCGCGAAACCCGCACTGCTCCCGTGGGCCGCCGGGATGGCCGCCGACCGGGTCCTCGCCGAGCCCATCGCGGTTGCCCGCCGGGCCCGGAACGAACCGACCGCACTGCGCCGCGACCTGGTCGCCGCGCACCGCGAGTACACCGACCGGGCCCGGGACCTCGGCACCCGCGTGCACCTGCGGGCGGTCGCCCTGGTACTGAACACGCCCTACCCGTACGACCCCGAGGTCGAGCCGTACGCGATCCAGCTCGCCAGCTGGTTCCGACTGTGGCGCATCAACGTCGAGCGGGACGTCGAGGCGATCGAGACGACCGTCGTGCACCGCCGCTACGGGTACGCCGGGACCGGTGACCTGTGGGTGTGGCTGCGGTCCGGCCCGCACGGTCGGCGGCAGCTGTGGCTCATCGACTACAAGACGTCGATGAAGAAGCCGGACACGGTCGTGTACGACGAGCAGCCCCTGCAGCTTGCTGCGTTGCGGCACGCCCCGGTGTGGCTGCTCCCGGACGACACGGACGGCGAGGCGCCCCGGGTCCGCCGGACCGCGCTGCTGAACCTGCGGCCCCGGTCGCACCGGCTGATCGAGGTTCCGTCCGGCCAGGCGCAGTTCCGGGCGTTCCTCGCGGCGACGCGTACCTCCCGCTACCTCCACACCGCGCCGAGCGCGTACCCGACGATCCTGCCCGACTGGGCGCCGGGATCACCTGAACGAAAGGCGGCTGCCTGATGGGGCGCCGGATCATGACCATGAAGCGGCAGGCCGCCGAGCTCGGCCGCATCCGCACCGGCTACAGCCGGCCGAACCCGAACCCCGGCAAGGGACCGATCCCGGTCAAGTCGAAGACGTTCGTGCTCACCTCGCACTCGCGGGACTACGTGGCGGCGGCCGCCGAACTGTACGGCGGCACGGTGGAGCAGTGGACGCCGCAGCGGTCGAGCATCGCGCAGTGGCGGGTGATCACCGACGCCAAGGAGCTGAAGGCAATCGTCCCGGCGGGCGACCCGCTCAGCGTGTCGTACGAGAAGTGGGGCGGCGGCGGCTGCGAACGGCGCTGCGATGGCGAGACGGAGTCGATCAGCAGGCAGCCGTGCATCTGCCTGGCCCGGTTCGGCGAGGACTGGCACGAGCGGTCGGCCGAGCAGGTGTGCCGGCCGACGTCGAGGATCGGGGTGTTCCTGCCGGACCTGCCCGATCTCGGCGTGTGGCGGCTGGAAACCAAGAGCTACTACGCCGCCGACGCGATGGCGGGCGGTCTCGACACCGTGCTGCAGGCGACGGGCGGGGCCGGGCTGCTCCCGGTCCGGATGTGGATCGAGCAGCGCACCGCGGTCCGCAACGGGAAGACCAAGCAGTTCCAAGTCGTGATGCTCGTGCCCGCGCTGCCCAAGCTGCGGCACGCCCTGTCGGGGCCGATCAGCACGGCGGCCGCTCTCGATCCGGCGTCGCTGGACCGCCCGGCGATCGAGGCCGCGGCGGTGCCGGACTACGTGACCGAGGCCAAGGCGTGCGCCACCGTCGAGGACGCCCGCGACGTCTGGCGACGGGCCCGCGCTGCAGGGCACGTCGACCCCAAGGGCACCGACCCGCTGTCGCGTGAGCTGATCCGGATCGCGGACGACATCGCGGCCGGCGTCGACACCGCGACCGGCGAGGTCGGCGAGGACGACGACCAGGGCGACGACGAATACGGCCCCGACGGCGACGGCGCGTACCCGGTCGAGGTGCTCGACGACGAGCCGCCGGCCGACGCACACGCCGCTGGTGGGTGGCCCGAGGTCGCGACGCCGGGCGGGGGTGCGCGATGACGTGGCACCTGGGGCGCCTGTGCGCGTTCGACTTGGAGACGACCGGTGTTGACGTCGAGCAGGACCGCATCGTCACCGCCGCGGTGATCGGCCTCGGCGGTGGCGAGCAGACCGAAACGCACGAGTGGCTCGCCGACCCTGGGATCGAGATCCCGGCCGAGGCGACGGCCGTGCACCACATCACCACCGAGCACGCCCGCGAGCACGGGACGCCTGCGCACGAAGTCGTCGGCCACATCGCGGAGGAGCTCGCCGCCCGGGTCCGGAACGGGGCGCCGATCGTCGGGCACAACGTCCCGTACGACCTGACCCTGCTGGACCGGGAGTGCCGCCGCCACGGCCTGTCGACCCTGCACGACCTGCTCGGCGATGTCCCGCTGCAGGTCCTCGACACCCGGGTCCTCGACCAGCAGTGCCTGCCATACCGCAAGCGGCCGTCGGAGACGCAGGGCGCCCGGCAGCTGATCACGCTCGCGCAGGTCTACGACCTGCCGTGGGACGAGTCGGCAGCGCACGGCTGCTCGTACGACGCGCTGATGTCGGCGCGGGTGCTGTACCGGATCGGGACGCTCGCGCACATGCGGCGCATGGACTGGCCCGAGCGCATCAAGCACCACCGCAAGGCGCAGCTGCACCACCTCGGCGGGCTGAGCCTCGCCGAGTTGCATGCCGCTCAGATCGAGTGGGCCGCCGCGCAGGCCGCCTCGCTGCAGGAGTGGTTCCGGAAGACCGACCCGGCCGCCGTCGTCGACGGGTCATGGCCGATGAAACCCCTGGGGGACTCGTGAGTATCCGAATTGTCGACATGGACGAGCACGTGCTCGTCCTGACCGTCACGAACGATGGCCGCTCCACTCTGGAATTCCCGGGGCTCTGTGGCGAGGGGGCCGCCGCCCTTCTGCGGGAGCTCGCCGACCGGGTAGAGGCTTCGCACGGACCGGACGCCTGCCGCCACCACGCCCCACCCTCGATGCCCGCCGGCGGGACGCTCGACACTGAGCGCCGGGTGTGGACGGACGGCAGCGGCCACGCGTGGGACCTGTCCATCACTTGGCGTGCCGTCGACGGGGTTGAGTGGCGGTGGACCGACCGGTGCAGCGGCGACGGTGTGCCGGTGATGCGGGCCGGTTCCGGGCCGACCGAGCAGACCCTCGACGTCGTGTGGTCGCTGTACGGGCCGCTGGCCCCGGTGGCGGGTGAGCGTTCGTGAGCGCCGAACTCGTCCCGTACCTGGGGGCTGTGGCCGTGGCCGGTGCCGCTGCGGTGACGTGGGCGGCGCGGCTCGCACCCTCCCGCCCCGCCCCCGCCCCGGCGCCGGTGTTCACCGAGCCCGAGCCGGGTGTGCGGTGGCTGGTCTGCGACGCGCTGAAGTGCGCACACCGGACGGTCCCGCACCGCCCGCATCCGTCCGGCGGGTGGGAGTGCTCACGGTGCGAGCACGTGACGGGCGGTGGGGAGTCGTGAGCATCCCCGGACTGATCGCCCCCGGCGCGCTGTCGCCGACCGCCGACCTGGTCGCGGCCCCGGGCGGGCTGCGCGTGATCGGGTTGGATCTGTCGATCACGTCGACGGGCGTGTGCCTGCCGACCGGTGCGACGTACCGGATCAAGACCCGGTCCGCCGATGCCGACCGCAGGCTGCTGCAGATCCGCGACGCGCTCGCCGCCGAGCTCGCCGAGCACCGGCCGCACCTTGCTGTGATCGAGGATCTGCCGACGAAGATGCACGCCACCGCCCTGAAGATCATCGGGAAGCTGCACGGTGTCGTCGTCGGCGCGCTGCTCGACGCTGACGTGCCATACGCGTACGTCTCTCCGGCGACGCTCAAGCAGTACGCAGCCGACCACGGCAACGCGGACAAGGCGCGTCTTGCGGCGGCGGCGTATCTCGTGGCCGGTGTCGAGTTCGCGGACGACGCGGGCGGCGACCAGTGCGACGCGTGGTGGCTGCGCGCGGCCGGCCACGACCACTACGGGCAGCCACTGTTCGGGATGCCGCAGGCGCAGCGCGACCGACTGCTCAAGGTCGAGTGGCCGGAGGTTGCGCGATGAGTAACCGCCCACACGGCTACGGCCGTTACCCGCCGTGCAATGCGGCTCGGTCGGAACATCGGCGGGCTGCGAAGGCGAGCGTGCGGGCATGACCGGGTTCGGGCCGACGATCGGCAACCCGTCACCGGGCCCCGGCCTGCGGGTCCGTTTCGACGGCTCGAAGTCGATGGTGTCCGCCGACTGGTCCTGTGCCTGCGGCGCCCCGTCCGAGGACGCCATCGGCCCTGACGCGGTGCAGCAGCTGGTGCTCAGGGCCGAGCGGCACCGGCGGGACACCTGCACCAACAAGGACGTACGGCAGGCGGCCGCCATGAGGGACCACCGCCGTAAGCACCCCAGCAAGAGAAGGAAGTGACCATGCCAAAGCTGGACAAGGACGCCGAGGTCGAGCTCAAGCTCGACAGCGGGGCCGCCGCGGTGGAAGCCACCGCCACTCAGGAGCAGCGCCGAGGACTGTTCGAGCACCCTGGCATGGCGGTGTACGCCGTCGTCGAGCTGACGAGCAAGGCGTACACCGGGCACGCGCCGGGCGAGGACAAGTCGCCGCAGGTCAAGGTGCGGGTGACGCTCGCCGAGGTCGCGCAGGACAACGAGCAGGCGCAGCTCGTCGCCGAGGTCATGCGGGCGATGATGCGCCGCCGCCGGATGGACGGCACGTTGGACGAGCTCGGCGGCGGGTCGCGGGACGTCGAAGCGGCGGTGTCCGAGGCGCTCGGGAACATGCCGACCGAGGACGAGTACCAGGCGCACGAGGACCGCAGGGCCGCCCGGCGTAGCCGAGTCGAGCAGCACTGATGCCCCGGCCGCCGTCGACCGGCAGCGGGGCGCGGCGTACGCGCTGCACCCGCTGCGGTGCCCCCGTCCTGCGGCAGCTCGTCGGGCGCCGTGCCGCGCTCGATGTGACCGCGGACGAGGGCCGGGTGACGGCGGCGGCCGCCGGGCGGCTGCGCGAAGCGAACCGGCTCGACTGGTGCGTGCGGACCACCCGGGACGGGCCCGAGCTGCGGTGGGCGGACTGCCACCGCCGGGACGGGCCGTGCCCGCACGAGCACGTCATCGACCACCAGTGCACCGCCCCGCCGCCGGCCGCGCAGCGCCGGACCAGCACGACCACGTCCGTCCCTGACGGGCAACTCACGCTCTGAACCAGGAGATTCCGATGCCGTACTTCGTCGTTGACGATGGGGCGGACAGCCACCCGAAGATGATCCGCGCGAAGAACGCCGCGGTGGGGCTGTGGACGCGCGTCGGCTCGTACGTGGCCCGTCAACTGACCGACGGGCACGTGCCCGGCGAGGTCGCCAAGATGTATGGCAGCACCCCGCAAATCCGGCGGCTCGTCGAGGTGCGGCTGTGGCACGAGCACGGGCACACCTGCCCGCGGTGCCCGGCCGTCCGCGAGGGCGACTACTACATGCACGACTACGCGGAGTCGGGTAACCCGTCGCGCGCCGAGGTGCTGGCCCGCCGGGAAAAGGCCGCCGAGAAAAAGCGGCAGCAGCGGGGCGCACCGAAGCGCCCCCGCCCCGCGGCGCAGGCCCCGTTCGACTTCAGCGACGAGGAGCCACCGGCCGAGGAGGAGCCGCCGCCCCCGGCGCCGCCCCGGCCGGAGCCGATCGCCGCGGACTGGGCGCCGTCCGCCGAGGACGTCCACGCGGCACAGGTCGCCCGCACGGATGTGGGCAGGGCACCGCTCACCGCGGACGAGCTCGACGCTGTCACGCGCAAGTTCGTCCGCCGCATGAGCGACGACCAGGTGCGGGCGGCCGGGTTCGGCGGACGGTGGCGGCAGTGGGCGGAGAACGAACGCCCCAACCAGCCCCAGAGCGGCGGCGGGGTCGTCGTCCACCTCCCCGCCGGCCGCGCCAGCGGGCCGCCGATGTCGACCGCCGACCGGCGGGCCGCCGAGGCATTCGCACTCTCTCAGCGACTCCGAGCCGAAGGGAATCAGTGATCATGGACAAGGCCGACGCCGCCGAACTCCTCGGCTACTGCGCAGCGTTCGACAACCGCACCGTCGGCGAGGTCGACGCCACCGCGTGGGCCGCCGCACTCCACGACGTCCCGTACGACGCCGACACCACCGCCGCCGTCGCCCGGTACTACGGCACCGCCCCCGAGCGGGCCGGTGAACGGCTGTGGATTCAGCCGCACCACGTACGGTCCGGACGCCTCGCGATCCGGCAGGAGCGGCTCGGGACGACGCTGCCCGCGTACGTGCCCCCGGCCGAGGTCGAGACCGGTGCCGAGTTCGTTCGCCGCCGCCGGGCGCAGCTCGACGCGGTCGCGTCCGGCCGCATGGTCGGCGCACCGGTCGGCCGGCTGACGGGTGGCCCGGCGCACAACTTCACGCAGGAGCTCGCCCGCCGGTTCGGTGACAACGCGGTCGGGCGGGAGATCCCGGACGACGAGCCGCCGGCCGTTGACCCGGTGGTCGCTGCGGTGCGGCGGCCAGGGCCACTCGGTGTGGAGTGCCCGAGCTGCTCGGCGGCGATCGGCCGCCCCTGCCAGAAGATCGGTTCGCTCGGCGCCGAGGGCCGTACGCGGACGCTGCGTGTTCCGCACTCGGCGCGTGCCCGTCTGGCCCGTGGCGAGGTCATCGAACGGGAGACGCCCGAGGCGATCGAGCAGCGGCGCGCGGTGGCGTTGGCCCGGCTGGAGCAGATGATCGCGAACCAGGGGGCGGCGTCATGACGTACCCGAGCACGCAGCGCTCTCGCATCCCCGACGCAGTCGCCGCGATCGTCGCTGCGGTGATCGAGGACCACCCGAACGCCGGACCCGACGCGATCGGCCGGCTCGCGGTGGCCGAGCTCGCCCGCGAGGGCTGGCACTGGCACCTCGGGGCCGAGGTGATGTGCGCACCGCCCCGTGTCTCACGTGGTCCGGCCCGGCCGTCGGCTGCCGCCTGAACCCCCACCCAACTCACCAAAGGAGAACCATCATGCCCGCGATGACCATGCGCGAGATCGTCGACCGTCTGCGCCGTGAGCGGCCGGACGCCGTAGCTCTGCCGCCGTCGGAACCGTGCACCAACCCCCGCCACACGGGGCGTACCCGTGAGCTGCTGGGCTGCACCGGACCCGACCCCGCTGCCACGGTGGCCCGGCAGGTGCTCGACACCCCGACCACGGCCCCCGCGACCGCCGCTCCGCTGGCCGAGGTGTGGCAGGTGTGGCGCGAGGACGAGGCCCCCTACGGTCACTACGTCACCGAGGCTGCCGCACGGCAGGGCATGGTCGACTTCTGGGAGGAGGACGAGCCCGCGTGCCCGGACTACAGCTGGGACCGGCAGACCGCCGGGGCCCGGCTGGAGCTGGTGGTGGGCGGCACGCACTCCGGGGTGTACGCGTCCCGGCACCCCGTCTACGGCACCCCCGCGCCTGCCCCGGCCGCGCCCGCCGACCGCCGCGACCGGTACGCGGCAGCGCTGGCTACTGCGGGCGGCTTCGGATGGGACAACCTCGTCGCCAACTACCCGGACGACGCCGCGAGCTACCGCACGGAGGCCGACGCCGCCATGGCCGTCGCCGACACCGAGCAGGCCGCGCTGCGGGCCGAGCTGGCCCGGGTGAAGGACGACCGCGCCTACTGGCACTACGAGGTACGGAACGCCGACGCCCGCATCCGGGAGCTGGACACCGAGGTGGGGCAGTGGCGGGCGACGTTCGGCCGCGACGCCCTGCCCGGGGCACTGCGGCCGCCCGCGTTCCCCTGGGCCACGCTCATGGACACCGAAGACCTCGCCGAGTTCCTCGCCGAGATCGAGCACGCCGTCGCCACCCCCGGGGCCACACCCGCCGAGGCGCTGGCCGCCGTCGAGACCGCGTGCAGTACGTGGCGGCTGATCGCCGAAGCGCAGCACGGACACAACACCGCCCCCGGGCCCGACACGACCGAGGAGCGGCGCGAGCCGCACCCCACGGAAGCCGACCTGGCGCACGCCCTGACCCTGCTCAACCAGCTGCCGGCCACCGCCGCGACCAAGGAGCCGCAGCCGTGACCGGCCCGCGCCGACTCCCGCCCGGCTGGCACGACCCCGGCCCCGCCAACCAAGCCCCGAGCCTCGGCGAGCAGTACGTCGACGACGACGCCCCCGACCCCGCACCCCCACCAAACCGGGCCGCACGCCGCGCCTACGCCCGCACCCTGAAGAAGAAGGGCCACCGCCGATGACCGACCAGCCGACTGCAGTCGACACGCTGCGCGCCATCGCCCTGCAACACGCCCCCGGCCCCGTAGTGCAGCAGCTCCTCGACGACGTCACCACGGAACTCACAGGGCGCACCGTCGTACACCGCGACCAGCACGCCCGCCCGCGCCGGTTCGTCCTTGTCCGGCACGAGGACGTCACGGGCATCTCCGGCGAGGGGTACGTCGCCGACGGCGTGCTCTGGCCGGACGGCACCGCCTCGGTGCGGTGGCGCGGCGAGCACCCGAGCGCCGTGTTCTGGGACCGAGGCCGCGTGTCCGTCGAGTTCGTGCACGGGCACGTCGGCGCGACCGAGGTGCGCTGGCTCGACAACGAAGAGCCCGACGACGAGCCGGCCGAACCGGCGGAAACGGGCACCGCGCCGCTCGCGCTGCGCCGGGCGATCGACCGGGCCCTGACCGCGCCGGTCGCCTGCCCCGACTGCGGGCGCACGATGGCCTGCCCGTGTGAGGCGTCGCGCAGCGAGGGCCGCGTCGACGCCATCATCTCGGCGGTGTCCCGGTGGCTGCCGTGACGACGCCGACCGACGACGGGCTGTGGGACGACGACATGTGGATCGACGACTGCGGCGAGCCGGCCGAGATCGACATCGCGATGCTGCACGACCCGTACACCCTGCGCCCGGTACTTCCCGGTTACGGCCGACCCGCGACCCGGCCCCCGCGGTTGCTGGACGTGTACCGCGAGGTTGATGACGTCCCGGCGATAGACGCCTACCACCCGAGCCCCTGACGCAACGACGGGGCGCCCCCATCCGGCCAGATGTCCGGGGCGCCCCAACGCGGTGAGATCACCCTACGCACCACAGGAGACACCCCGCCATGACCCACCCTCACCGCACCCCCGCCGAGAACCTGCAGCACATCCTCGACCACTGGGACCACCTCACCGCCGCCCTCGACAGCACCGGCCCCGGCCCCGCCTGGCCCCCCAACCGGCCGGGCGCCGAGTACCTGCGCGCCCTCGACGACCAGGACGCCGCCGCCGTGTCCGCCGAGCAGTCCCTCGCCGCCGCGATCGCCCACGCCATCCACCACCCACAGCGGCTCGTCACCACCCGGCACCACACCGGGCAGCTCTACTACGAGTGCGCGTTCTGCACCCACGTCGGCGAGGGACACACCCACCCGGTGCGCCCCGACCGCGACCATGCACAGCTCGGCGAGCGCCCCGTGCCCGTCCGCCTCCACATCGTCGACACCATGCGCGCGGTCAAGCTCGGGCTCTGCGCCCTCGCGGACCAGATCGCCGCCCGGTCCGCGACCGACCCGGCCGACTGGTACGGGTCCGACCGCGCCCAGCGCACCGCGCCGACGGCCGCACAATGGCTGCTGGACCAGCTCGGCGACGGGCCGTGCTGCGCCACCCACGACGCCGACTGGGCGAGGATCGGCTCGTACGCCCGGGACGCCGCAGCGCGGATCGACCGAGTCCTCGGGCTCGGGCGAACCGTCGCAGTGCTCCCGGACATGCCGTGCCCCTGGTGCGGGGGCGACCTGGTCATGCACTCCGAGGCCGGCACAGTGATGAGCGTGTCGTGCGCGACCGGGCTGATCGACTGCCACGCCCCGGTTCCGTTCGACATCGAGCGGCGTGCCCGGGTGTGGTCGAGCGTTGAGCAGCTCGCCGCCCTGTACCAGGCACTGAGCGCGGCGGAGAAGCGGGCGCGGCGGGCGGAGGCTCGGCGCCGGCAGCGGGCGGCGGCGCGGGAGCGGCCCGCAGCGGCGTAGCACAGGCTTGTCCCGATGCCCCGGTCGTTCTGACCGGGGCATCGGAGTGCGACATATGCGGTACTGCGTTGAGCCTCTGGTGCAGGGAGGATGAGTGCAAGTACCAGGAGGCCCATATGACCGAGTGGACGTTGCATTGCGGTGATGCCCTGACCCTGCTTCCCACGCTCAACGACCTCGTGGACGCCGTGGTCTGCGACCCGCCGTACAACTCCGGCGGCCGCACCAACGCCGAGCGCCGCGCCCAGGGCGCCCGCGACAAGTACGTGTCGGGGGACGCCCAGCACGACCTGGGCGACTTCGACGGGGACACCCGGGACCAGCGCGGCTACACCCACTGGCTCGGCCTGGTCCTCGCCGAGGCATACCGACTCACCCGCCCCGGCGGCTCACTGCTCGTCTTCACGGACTGGGCGCAGCTGCCCGCGACGAGCGACGCCCTACAGGCCGCCGGGTGGACGTGGCGGGGGATCATCCCGTGGCGCAAGCCCATCAGCCGCCCGGTGAAGGATGGTTTCAAGCGCGAGTGCGAGTACGTGCTGTGGGGCTCGCGCGGCGACCCGCTCCGCCACGCCCCCGCCATCTACCTGCCCGGGTGGCTCGAGGGCTCACAGCCGCGCGGGAAGGACCGCGTGCACATCACGCAGAAGCCGGTCGACGTCATGCGCCAGCTGGTCCGCATTGCCCCCGAGGGTGGCACGGTCCTGGACCCGTTCGCCGGGTCCGGCACTACGGGCGTAGCAGCGCTCGCCGAGGGCCGGCACTTCATCGGGATCGAGCAGTCCGCGGCCAACGTGACGACCGCCGAGGGGCGCCTGGCCGCCGCCTGACCGCCGGTACGCTCCGGGCACGACTGCGCCCCGCCCAACTGTCATGGGCGGGGCGCAACTGCTCGGCGGCTCAGGCGTCCGGACCCTGCAGGTCAGTGCGGCGGCCCTGCCGCATGTTCGCCTGTCGCTGCTCCCAGTACCGGTCGAACCAGGCGACGTCGTACTCGGGGCGGCTGCTGCCTGGCTGGTAGACGGGGGCCGGCCATCCCTCGGCGGGGTTCGTCGCGAGCCGGTGGATCAGGGTGCGGCTGCGGCCGACGCGCGCGGCCAGCTTGGGGATGGTCATGGTCCTCTTCTCCGGCGGGGGCCCCTCGGGTGGCTCGGGCATGGGGACATCCTCTCGAAGAAGTGTGGACATTGTCCACACTTCTCGCTACGGTCGTACTCGCCAACAACACGGCCCCGGCAAGGAGTTCGCACCTCCCGGCCGGGGCCAGCCAAACCGCCTGTCTTCACCAGGAGGAATGACTTATGCGCGATCGTATCCGCGCCACCACGGCCTACGCCTCGGACCCCGACATGGACCTGGCCCTCGCCCAGGCCCTCACCGCCCCCGACCGGGCCACCCGCGCCCTCATGGCCGACATCGGCACCGCCCTCTGCGCGACCGAGCCGACGCTGCTGATGCGTGAGGTCACCCGCCTCGCGTACGCCGGCCGCGCCGCCGCCGACGTCCACGGCTTCGGCACCCCCCACGCCGTCGCCGCCACCGGCCGCCTGCTGCGCCACATGCCCCGCGTCGACACCCCGACCGGCGAGGCCCCGATCACCCGCGCCGAGTACGGCATGCGCCTCCTGAAGGCGGCCGGCCGATGAGCGACCCGACCCGCGAACCCCTCGTCGGCGCCGCCGCCGACCGCGTCCGCGACCAGCTGACTGGCGCCATCGACCCGGCCACCGCCGCCTTCCTGCAGGCCCTCAACGCCGCGCTGGACGTCCCGCCCCCGGCCACGACCGCAGACACCACGGCCTACCTCACGATCCTCGAGGACCGCGTGCGCAGCGTTCGCGCCAGCCTGGTCGACCTCCTCGCCGACCCGACGCAGGGCCTGGCCTTCGACACCCAGTGGCTGCTCCGCAGGGCCAACGGCACCATCCCCTACGCCACCCGGGAGCAGCAGGGGGGTGACACCCGTGGCTAAGCAGCCCTCGGTCAGCGACACCGATGCCGCCGCCGCGTACCAGCGCGCGCAGGAACAGATGCGCGCCGAGGCCGAGCGTCGCCGCGCGGTCGCCGAGGCCGACGCGGATGCCCGCGCCGCCGCCGCCAACGCGGCCGCCACCCAGTAACCCGCCGGGGCCGCACACCCGTTGCGGCCCCGGCCCCCTTCCTGCTCCCGGAGGAGCACCGTGCTTCACCAGCTCACCCCCTGGGCGCTCACCCACCCGTGGTCGGCCGCCGGGCTCGCCATCGTGGCAGCCCTACTTGCCGCCGCGCCTGTCTGGCTGCTCACCCGGGCCGCGCGGCGCCTCGCTCTCCCGCCCGGCTCGGTGCTCGTTGCCGGGCTCGGCGCCATGGTGTGCACCGCCTACAGCGCGGACACGTCGTGGCGGTTCGCCGAGCACCACCTCGGCATGGCCAACCTCAACGAGCGGGCCGTGATGTTCGCGGCCGGGGAGCTCGCGCTCCTCGCCTGCGCCGTCATGGCCCGCGCCAACAAGGCCGCCACCGCCACCGCCACCGCCGCAGGCACCGCCGGCGTGCCGGGCGTGCTCGTCTGGCTCATCACAGGAGTGCAGATCCTGCCGGCCTACACCGAGTCCGGGCCTCTCGGCGGCACCGTCCGGGCGTTCTTCGGCCCCGTCATGGCCGGGCTGCTGTGGCACCTCGCCATGGGCCTGGAAATCCGCGTCATCCGCCCCGACGCCCTGTCCACCGGGCTGCCCGCCGTCATCGGTCGCGAACTCCGCGAGCGCCTGCTCTCCCGCCTCGGCCTGGCCGCCCGGGACCGTACCGCGGAGCAGATCACCCGCGACCGCGCCACCGCCCGGGCCGTACGCCTCGCCGCGCTCCTGGAGCTGCGCCCCGGCGGACCGCTCGGCACCCTGCGCCGCCGCCGCCTGGCGGCCGCCGTCGCCCGGTCCGGCGCCGGCACGAACGGGGAGCAGCGCCACCAACTTCTTCAGCTGCTCGCCGCCCGCCGTACCTCGGGGCAGCTCGCCACCCTGGCCCTCGCCTCACCGTGGGGTACCCCTGTACCCGAACCCGGGTACCCGGCCACCCCTCTCGGTGTCACCGGAGCACAGCTGCGCCGCATGGACCCGCTCGCCGCCGTCCACCAGGTGCGGTCCGCGCACCCCGAGGCCACCCCGGCCGAGCTCGCCGCGCTGTGCACCGAGTACGGGGTACCCGTCTCCGAGACGCAGGTGCGGGTAGCTACCCGGGCGGGCAACCCGAGCCCCGAGGTACCCGTACCCGAGGTACCCGCGCTCGCCCCGTCCGTGCTGGCCAGCCCGCAGGTACCCGTCCGAGTACCCGTGCTCGCCGCCGACGCGCGGACCCCGCACGTCCACGTCCGCATTCCGGCCCCGGCCGCCGAGGCCGAACCCGAACACACGGCGGTACCCGACACCCAGGTACCCGCCCCCACACCCCGAGAGGTACCCGACCCGACCGAGGTACCCGTGCCCGAGGTACCCGACGACGAGGTACCCGAGGGGGACCTCGACGTGCCCGACCCCGACCCGCTCATCGAGCAGGTACGCGCGGACCACGGCACCCGCGTTCCCGGCATCAAGGCCCTCAAGGCGCAGTACGGCATCGGGCAGCGCCGCGCCCAACTGATCCGCGACACCCTCACCCTGGAGACCACCCCGTGACCGATCGCCCGCTCACCCCGACCCGGATCATCCCGGCCGGGGCGCCGCTCCCGGACCGCGGCCCTCTGCCGGGGGAGGTACCCCCGTGGTGGGAGCGCCCCGCGGCCGCCGCCCCGCCTGCCGGACCGCCCTCACCGCCCACCCCACCGGTCGTCCCCGTACCGCCGTCCGCCCCCGTACCGGCCCCGGTCCACGTCCACGTCACCCTGCAGCCCGGCCCGTACTACGAGCCGCCCGCCCCCACCTGGCGCGAGCGCGTCACCGCCTGGGTGCGTCGCCGCCTCGGCCGTCCCTGGCAGGTCAGCGGCGCGCTGCTCCTGACCGTGCTCCCCTTCCCCGGCACCCACTACAGCGCCGCTGCGACCTGGGCCTACGCCACCGGCCAGGCCCGGGCCGAGTGGGGCGCCCCGACCGGCTACGCCCTCGCCCTGGTCCCCCTCGCCTGGGCCTGCACTCGCGCCGGCCGCCACGGCGCCACCGTCCTGCGCCTCTGCTGCATCGTCATCGCCAGCGGCGGCGTCCTGGGCGTCCTTGACCCGTTCGACCTCGTCACCGCATACACCGGAGTCCACCACCGATGAAAACGACCCTCACCGGCGCCACCTTCGCCGCCTGCCTCATCGCCCTCGCGGTCATGGCCGTCTACCTCCGGAAATGGTGGACCGGCGGCCGCGCGGTGAAAGACCTCCTCGCTATGGCCCAGGGCTTCATCAACGGGGCGTTGTCCACGATCTGCCTCGGCGGCCTCGGCGGATGGCTCGCCGGATGCGCCCGCCAGACCGCCGGAGGCGTAGGCGGCAAGGTCATCAGCACCACCACGGGTACGGACGCCGGAACCCCCATGGCCACCGCCTCACTCGGCCAGCTCAGCCCCGAAGGCGGCGGCGTCGTCTTCCTGCTCTTCGTGCTCCTCCTCCTCTCCTACAAGGCCGCGAACAAGGAGGACAAGGGCCGGCTCGCCGGGTTCCTCTTCGCCGGGATGGTCCTGTGCGTCACCGCCGGCGTCGCCGGAATGCTCGACGGCCTCCCCGAACTCGTCAACGGCCTCGGCCTGTCCGGCCGCAACGCCCTGGAAGGGAACGTCTGATGAACGAGCCCACGAAAGCGCAGCGCCGCGCCCGCACCCTCGTCGCCGGGCAGCGCATCCTCGTCCGCCGCCTCAGCACCCGGGCCACGGCCTGGGTCCGCGCCGGCCGCCGCGACGACCTCGACGGCGTCGCCGCGATCCTCGGCTGCATCCTCCGCGTGGCCATCCTCGGCGGCGCCGCGTACGGGGCGTGGTGGCTGGTCCGCCGCTGGCCCGTCATCCTCTGGGCCGCCGTCCCCCTCTGGCTCTGGGCCGCCGTACGCGCCCTGGACCACGACGAGAAGGAGGCCACCGCCGAGGAGCCCCCGCCGGTGGCCACCCGCGACGCCGTGGTTCAACTCCTGCACGAGGTCCTCGGCGACCGCCCCGCCGTGCACCTGTCCGAGGTCCTGGAACACCTCCAGTCCAAGGGGCAGGGGAAGGGCTGGAAGGTGGCCGACCTGCGGGCCCGACTGGAGGCCCTCGGTATCCCCGTCGAGCTCAAGGTCAAGGTCGGTCGGAAGGGGCCGACCCGCGGGGTCCTTAAGGCGGCCCTGCCGCCCCTCTCCCAACCCGAGGAGACGGAACCGTCTACCACCCCGTCCCCCACCGTCTGACCTGCACGTCTACCGTCCCGTCCCCCGCCCTCTACCCACGTTTTCCGGCGGCTCTACCGCCGGTCTACCCCTACGGCAGGAGCCCCCCATGCAGTCTCTCGGCGCCCTTATCGCCCGCGTACGCGAGTCCCGAGCCGATGCACTCGCAGCCGACGCACTGGCGCTCTACACCCACGCCATGGCCCTCATGGAAGCGACACCGCCCGACACCCCGGAGACGAACTCCCGCAAGGCCACAGCCCACCGGCTGGCCGCACGCGCGGAACTCCTGACCGCACGGTCGTACCGGTGGCGCCCCGCACCCGCGAAGCACTGACCCCCGGGGCGGCCGTTCGCCTGGCAGTGAGCCGGCCGCCCCGGGGCCCCTATCCCCATCACAGAGACAGGACCCCGCATCATGGCATTCGGCCGACGCAAGACCGAGCAGCAGCAGCCCGCCACCCCGGCCGGGACGCTCCCCACGACCATGCCCGCCCGCCTGCCCGCCGACGACCCGCGTACGGCCAGCCACGAGACGACGTATCAGAGCAGCCGCGGAGGCTGGCTCAAGAGGGGACGATGACCACCATGCCGAAGAAGATCGAGCACGCCCCTGCGGGCAAGCACCTGACCCTCGAAGAACTCGCCGCGTTCGTCGCCGACGCCTACGCGGCCGGCGCGCACGGTGACGACGTCCCCACGGCCCGGCTGTCGTTCAGCGGGCGTCTACAGAAGCTCGTCGTAGAGGTCGAGCACGAATAGCCGCGCGCCGTTCTGCGCCCCGTACCGCATCCCTCGCGGTACGGGGCGCCGTCGCGAGAGGATCGGGGCATGAACGGCTTGGTGAAGTTCCTGCGCACCCTGACCGCACTCCCGCACCGACGTCCGTCCGGTGGAGTTCTCCCGCCGTCTAAGGGCTATGAGGACTCGACACTCGTCTACCTGTCACCCGGCCGCCGCATCACCGATCCTCCGCATCGCAAGCAGTGACGTCCGTAACACTTCTGACACGTTCTCCGACGCCCCGCCCGGCCCCCGCCGCGCGGGGCGTTGCCGTTGTTCCGCATCCTTTCGCCGCGCTTTCGCAGCAGAATCGCGCGCGTTTCTCACACGAATCGCAGACGAATCGAAGAAGAAACGCGATCGATTCTCTGACGACTTTTCGGCGTTTCCGCAGGTCACCCGATTCTGTCCCCAGGGGACTCCCCGGGGACTCGCGCGCGCGGGGTCCACTCCACTCCAATCCACTACCTACATGTGGCTGATGTAGAGAGAGATCCACAGCAACCAGCGCGCGACGCACACGCGCGCTCTCTCTCCCCACCACCACGCTTGACGATCACCAAACCGTGTCGCACCATTGGCCGCAGTCCACCCTGCCCAAAAAGCAGAACGACCCCCCACACACCGCCAACTCGCAAGGGGTCTCACCGTGTTCGGAAGCCGCAAGACCGACGCCGAGAAGGCCGCGGCCCGACGCACCCGCCAGATCACCGCCGCCGCCGCATCCGCCGGCCTCACCGTCATCGGCGGCAAGTTCAGGGCCCCGAACCAGGAACCCATCCCCGTCGACGGCGCGACCATTACCGTCGAGCGCGGCGAGGACGCCGGGAAGCGTGTCACTGCCACCCGCGTACTGCTGACCGGGATCTTCGCCCTCGCGCTGAAGAAGGACCGCACGCAACTCTTCATCACCATCGAGAACGGGCCGCAGGTCATGCTCTGCCCCGTCCCCGTGAAGAAAGAGCCGGCCGCCCGCGTCCTCGCCACCATCGTCAACGGCACCGCCGACACCACCGAAGCCGACACCGACGAGTAGCCGCTCATCCGGGAGGAGCCGCCCATGCGCGTACGCCTCACGGACGGCACCCGCACCGTCGACATCAGCACCGAGCCCCGCGAACACCTCCCCCTCGACCAGATCGAGGCCACCGCCCTACGGCTGATGCAGGCACTCCCCCCACGCACAACCCCCCACACCTACGCCGACCCCCACCCCGGCGACGACACCCCCGTCCCCTTCGGCTACCAGCCACCCGCTGACCTCGACGGCACCAGCCTCGGCAGCGACCTTGAGCGAGCCGAGCCGTACATCGAGCCCGGCCGGGACGACGACGAGTACGACGACCAGGAGCACCGACCTTGAGCGGCGGATGGGCCGACAGCACCAGACGCAACGAACTGCCCGACAACTGGTACACCGAGATCCGGCCGTACGTCCTCCACCGCGACGAGTACCGCTGCCGCTGGCGCGAGGGACGCACCGTGTGCGGACACCACGCGAACCAGGTTGACCACATCAGGGCAGGCAACGACCACAGGTACGAGAACCTGCAAGCGCTCTGCCAGCACCACCACGCGATCAAGAGCAGCCGCGAGGGCAACGCCGCACGCTGGCGCGAGAGGGCCCAACGGCAGCCCGAACGGCATCCCGGGCTCATCCGACCCTGAACGGCCAACAGATCGGCGCCTACGGCCCCCAGGGGGTGGGGGGTGACTCCCCCTCCCGGGGCCCCTTGGCGCTCGGGAGGTGCTGCGGGCCTGGTTCTGTACGGGTCTGGGGATACGGCCACGCTGCGGGGCGTGGGCGGCTCGCTGGCGGGCGAGCGTGGGTGCGGTGGGGTGATTTGATGCCGTGCGGCTGAGGGTCCGCACAGAGCGTCTCACCCCGCCGCCTCACCGATGCGAAGTTGATACGCACAGGTCAGGGACCTGAAAGCGTACGCGGCTGTAGACTGGGGCCATGCCGACGAGCCGAGACTGCGAGCACTGCCGGGGGCCCATGCCGCTTACGGCCCGGAGCCACGCCCGGTACTGCGCGCCGCGGTGCCGAGCAGCTGCTGCTCGCCGTCGGCAGACGGTCCCCGCCGAGCTCACGCGCCGGCCGCGGTGGGTCCGGCACTCCGACCGCAAGGTCCCGCTCACCGTGGGCGGCTCGGTCGCGAGCAGCACCGACCCGTCGACCTGGTCGCGCCACCGCGACGCCGCCCGCTCGACGGTGGGCGCCGGCTTCGGGTTCGTCCTCGACGGCGACGGCGTCGTCTGCCTCGACCTCGACCACTGCGTCGACATCGACGGCGAGGTCGCCGCGTGGGCGCAGACGATCCTCGATGCCGCGGTCGGCACGTGGGTGGAGGTGTCCCGTTCCGGCACGGGGCTGCACGTCTGGGGGCTCGGCTCGTTGGAGGCCGGGCGCCGCATCACGTACCGGGGCGGCAGCGTCGAGCTGTACGCCGATGGCCGGTACATCGCGGTTACCGGGGCGACGTTCGGCGACACGCCGCGTCGGCTCGGCGACCTGCAGCACGTCATCGACGCTCTGCTGTAGCGGCCCGACACGGGCGCGCTGCGGCGCACCCGACACGGGAGGTACAGCCATGGCAGGCATGGGTCCGGCCCCGAAGCCGGCCGACCGCAAGGCGCGGCGGAACAAAGACACGATCCAGCAGACCGTTCTCAGGTGGGAGCCGGCCGAGGCGCCCGAGCTCCCCGAGTTCCGCATCGAGCGCGACGGGCAGCTCGTCGAGTTCGTCTGGCCAGAGCGCACCCGCGAGTGGTGGCAGATGTGGATCGACAGCCCGCAGGCCGATCATTTCGGGGCGAGCGACTGGCAGTACCTGCTCGACACTGCCCTGATTCACGCCCGGCTGTGGAACGGCGACCTGTCGGCGGCGGGCGAACTGCGGCTGCGTGTTGCTGCGTTCGGTGCGACGCCGGCTGACCGGGCCCGGCTGCGCATGGTGTTCGCCGAGGCGGACGGCGCCGATCAGGGGCGCGGCCGGTCCGGGGGGCCGTCTGCGCGTGAGCGGTTCGGTACGGCGAAGCTGCGGTCGCTGCCCGGCGGGAAGACAGCCGACGGGGGGTAGGGCTCATGCCGTGGCGCGGCTCTGAGTTCGAGGGCGAGCGCCCGACGTTGGGGTACTACGCCATCGACTGGATGATGCAGAACCTCGCCCAGCCCGGCCGGGACGACGGCGCCCCGTTCATCCCGACGCAGGAAGAGGCCGATTTCCTGCTCGCGTTCTACGAGCTGCACCCGGTGACCGGCAAGCGAATCGTTCACCGCGCGCTGCTCAGCCGCCCGCGAGGCTGGGGGAAGAGCCCGTTTGTCGGGGCGATCGCGCTTACCGAGGCGTGCGCCGATGTGGTCCCGGATGGGTTCGACGCGTACGGCGAACCGGTCGGCCGGCCGTGGCACTCGATCCGTACGCCGCTCGTCCGTATCGCCGCGGTGACGGAGCAGCAGACCGACAACACGTGGATTCCGTTGCTGGAGATGGCGCGCGGCCGGGCGCTCTCGACCGACTACGGTCTCGACGTCCTCGACACCGTGATCTACCTGCCGCGCGGTCAGGTGTCGCCGATCACGTCGAGCGCGACGTCGGCCAAGGGCGACCCGGCCTGCTTCGCGTCCCTCGACCAGACCGAGGAGTGGAAGGACTCGAACGGCGGGACCAAGTTCGCGAAAGTGCTCAGGTTCAACGCGGCCAAGCTCGGCGGTTCGATCATCGAGACCCCGAACGCGTTCACGCCGGGCGAGGGATCCGTCGCGGAGCGGTCGGCGTCCGACTATCAGGCGATCATCGAGGGCCGGTCGCGGGCGCGCGGCATCCTGGTCGACCACCGCGAGGCGCCGCCCGAGACGGACCTGCTCGACGAGGAGTCGCTCGTCGCCGGGCTGCGGTACGCGTACGGGGACAGCAGCGATCACCCCGACGGGTGCGTGCTGCATGATCCGCCGTGCGAGCCGGGCTGGTCGCCGATAGAGCGGCTGACGTCCGAGTTTTACGACACCTCGAACGAAGTGCAGGACCTGCGGGCAGACCTGCTGAACCAGATCACGCACGCCTCGGACGCGTGGCTGTCGCAGCCCGAGGTGCGCGCCGCGTCCGACCTCGACCGGGTGGTCGAGCCGGGCGACCGGATTGTGCTCGGGTTCGACGGCTCACGGAAGCGCAGCCGCGGGGTGACGGACGCGACGGCCCTGATCGGCTGCCGCCTGTCCGACGGGCATCTGTTCACGATCGGTGTGTGGGAGCAGCCGCAGAACTGGCGGCCGGGGCCGGACGGCGAGGGGTGGCAGGTACCGGTCGTCGAGGTGCTCGCCGCGGTGCATGAGGCGTTCGCGACGTACGACGTGATCGGCATGTACGCCGACCCCGCGAAGTGGGAGAGCCACGTCGCGGACTGGGAAGCGGCGTACGGGCCGCGCCTCAAGGTGCAGTCGACGCGGAACCACCCCATCGAGTGGTGGATGACCGGCGGCCGGTCGACGCTCATCGTGCGGGCGCTGGAGAAGTTCCACACGGCGCTCACCGAGCGGGAGCTCACGATCGACGGCGCGGCTGCGCTCGTGCGGCACCTGCTCAACTCCCGGCGGCGCAAGACCCGGTCGGGCATTCAGATCATGAAGGAGAACCCCGACAGCCCCAACAAGATCGACGCCGCGGTCGCGGCTGTCCTCGCGTGGCAGTGCCGCCTCGACGCGATCGCTAAGGGCATCACGGCCGAGCCCGAGGAAGTCGGCGGCTACACCTTCTGAGCCCGAGAGGGGGCGACGTGCTCGACGAGACACCGGAGATCGACAATCCGGACTACTGGCTGCTGCGCCTCGGCCGGCAGATGCGGCGGCGCGAGCGGCTGCTCGACGAGTGGTGGCGGTACTACCGCGGGCGGCCGCCGCTGCCGGAGCTGCCGAAAAACATCGAGCAGGCGTTCATGGACTTCCAGCGCAAGGCGCGGACCAACGTATGCCAGCTGATCGCGAACGCGTCCGTGCACCGCCTGACCGCGCTCGGGGTGACCGGCCCGGACGGCGAGCCGGACACTCGGGCGTCGCGGTGGTGGCAGCAGAACCGGCTCGACTCCCGGCAGAAGCAGGTGTGGCGGGTCGCGATGAGCCAGTCGGTCGGGTACATGCTCGTCGGCGAGCACCCGACCCGGACCGAGGACAACGGCCGGCCGTCGCCGCTGATCACCGCCGAACACCCGCGCGAGTGCATCGTCGAGTACGACCCCGAGACGGGTGAACCGCTTGTCGGGCTGAAGGCGTACGCGAACGACGTGGACGGCTACGGGTACGCGGTGGTGTTCTTCGACGACGTCCGATTCCATTACCGGACCCGGGAGCGGTGCGGGCGGCGGCTGCCGTGGGGGCCCGACTCATGGGTGCCGGTCGGTGGGGACCAGGGCGAGCCGCACGATCTCGGCATGCTGCAGCTGGTCGAGTTCGCGCGGATGCCCGACCTCGGGGAGGACCCGGAACCCGAGTTCGCCGGGGTCATGGACATTCAGGACCGGCTCAACCTCGGGGTGCTCAACCGCATGTCGACATCCCGGAACATGGGCTTTCCGCGTACGTGGGTCAAGGGCCACAAGTTCGCGAAGAAGAAGGACCCGAACACGGGACTTGTCACCGTCGAGCAGCCGTTCGTGCCGGGCCCCTCGGCGATCTGGGCGAGCGAGTCCCCCGACGCCATGTTCGGGCAGCTGCCCGCCGCCGACTTGAGCGGGTTCCTGAAGGAGCACGAAAGCGATGTGCGCGACGCTCTGATCCTGTCGCACACCCCCGCGTACTACTACGCCGGGCAGCTCGTGAACATCTCGGCGGACACGATCGGGGCGCTCGACATCCTGCACGTGGCCAAGATGCGCGAGCACATCGCCGCGTTCGGCGAGGGCCTTGAGATGGTCATGGAGCTGTGTGCCGCGCAGGCCGGGGTGCCGGAGGACTACATCGAGGCCGAGGTGCGGTGGGCGAACCCGGCGCACGCGAGTCTCGCGGTCAAGGCCGACGCGGCGACCAAGCTCAAGAGCATCGGCTATCCCCTCGACGTGATCGCCGAGGAGATGGGCGAAACGCCGGCCACGGTCCGCAGGATCACGGCGGGCGCGGCCGCGCAGCAGCTGCTCGCCGCGTCGCTGCTCCCGGCCCCGGGTGCGGCGCCGACGGCGGGCAACCTGCCCGAGGACGACGACGGCGGGGCGCTCGATGGGTGAGGATCTTCGGGCCGCGCTCACCGACCGGTACGACGCCCTGTCCGGTGGGCTGCGCGATCGGCTGATCTCGTTCGTGCTGTCCGCATTCGACTCGCTCGGCGACTACCGCGACCGGGACGCCGCGGCGTTCGCCGAGCGGGTGCTGCCGGTGGTCCTGGCCACGCAGCAGCAGATGGGGCAGCTCACCGACGCGTACCTGTCGCAGATGATCGCGGACATGATGGGCGGGGCCGCGGCCCCGGCCGGTGTTGCCCTGTCCGAGGAGCTGCGGGGGGTGCCGCCGAGCGAGGTGTACCGGCGGCCGTTTGTGCAAATGTGGACAGCGCTTAGCCGTGGGCACGACCTGGTCGACGCGATCGATCAGGGCCGGACCCGGCTGCTGTCGATCACGGAGACGGATCTGCAGCTCGCGCGTACGCATGCGGCGCGTGCCTCGATGGAGCGGGGCCGGGTGCAGTTCTTCCGGCGGCGGTTGTCGTCGGGGAAGAACTGCGCGTTGTGCACGATCGCCTCGACGCAGCGGTACCGGGTCGAGAGCCTGATGCCGATTCACCCGGGCTGTCACTGCAAGCCCGAGCCCTTGCCGGGCAACCAGGACCCGGGGCAGGTCATCGATGAGCAGCTGCTGCGCGAGGCGCACGCCGCTGTCGCCAAGGGCGTTGGCCAGTCCGATGCGGGCGGCCGGTCCCCGGACTACCGCGACGTGATCATCACGCGCGAGCACGGCGAGTATGGGCCCCTGCTGGCCGTCCGCCGCCAGAACTTCACGGGCCCGGACGACATCCCGGCCGCGTGACCGTACGGCGCCGACACGGCGCGTCCACACGCTCACCCACCCCGACACGGGAGACACCACCATGCCCATGCGTACCCTGCCCCGTCACGCCCGTACCGGGCAGACCGCCGTCGGATGGCGCAAGCCGCGGCCCGGCGAGGATCCCGCAGAGCTGTACCCGGTGTGGCCGATCCTCGGCGGCGCCGAGGACGACGACGGCGGGGACGACCAGGACGACGACGAGGACGACAACACCGACGACGAGTCCGACACGGACAACGACGACGACAAGGTCGACCACAAGGCCGAGGCCGAGAAGTACAAGGCGCTCATGCGTAAGCAGGAGGCCCGGGCCAAGGCGAACGCGGCGGCCGCGAAGGAACTCGCGAAGATCAAGCGCGAGGGAATGAGCGACCTCGACAAGAAGGTCGACGAAGCGGTCGCAGCGGCCCGCGCCGAGGAACGCGTCAAGTCCGGCGTGCGAGTGGCTCGGCAGGCGTTCCTCGCCTCGGCGTCCGGCCGGCTGGAGAACGCGAAGGACGTCGCCGACGAGCTCAACCTGAAGAAGTACGTCGACGAAGAGGGCGACGTCGACGAAGACGCGATCGCCGAGCTCGTCGACAAGCTCGCCCCGAAGAGGTCCGACAAGGACGACAGCGACGACCAGGACGAGCGCGACACGCGCCGCCGGCGTCGCACCGGCGGCTTTCAGGGCGCGCGCAGCGGCAGCGGACGCAGCAAGACCAAGAGCGGCGCGGCAGACGGAGTTTCTCTGTACGAGGAGCTCATCGGTCCGCGCACCTCGAAGAGCTGACCCAAGGAGACCGACATGAACCTTCAGCAGACGGTTCGTACCTTCGGGATGGACGATCAGTCGTGGCTCGGCAGCGAGCACGGAACTCGGGCGACCGAGTCGTGCACGCTCGACACCTCGACGTTCACCCCGGCAACTCACTACCCGGCCGGGTACTTCAAGAGTGGCACGCCCCTCGGGCAGATCACCGCCACGAAGAAGTTCGGCCCCTACGACAACGCGGCAACCGACGGCCGAGAGAAGCTCGTCGGCCACCTGTTCGCGGCAGTCGGCGCCCCGAGCGACAACACGGTCGACGTGGCCGCAGCCATCCTCACGCACGGGAAGGTCCGTGTGTCTCGGCTCCCGGTTCCCGCTGCGGTCGATGCCGCCGGCCGTGCCGACGTCGCCGGCTCCATCCGCTACCTCGACAACTGAAAGGGGGGTGACCTGACATGAGCTGGGTCCTTGACACGCAGTACATCACTCCGGAAGAGCTCACGCCGCTCACGCGCGTGGCTCTCGCCGAGCAGCAGGTGAACGCGTTCACGCTCGCCCGCTGGCTGCCGAACGTCGTCCTGGACGACATCGTGTACTCGTACCAGAAGGGCGGGGAGGGCGGTCTCACCGAGACCGCGGTCTACCGGTCGTGGGACACCGAGTCACGCATCGGACGCCGCGAGGGCGTCTCGGACGTCATGGGCGAGCTGCCCCCGATCTCCGAGAAGATCCCGCTGAACGAGTACGACCGGCTGCGCATCCGCAACATGGACGACAACGACCCGATGCGCCGGCTGATCGCCCGTGACGCGAACCGGATCGCGTCGAAGATCGCCGCCCGGTTCGAGGTCGGCAAGGGGCAGGCCCTCGCCGACGCGCAGTTCACGATCAACGAGAACGGTATCGATCTGCCGCCGGTCGTGTTCGGCCGCAAGCCGGAGCACAGCGTCACGGCGGCGACGCTGTGGACCGACCACGCGAACGCGACGCCGATCACCGATCTCGAATCGTGGGTGCAGACGTACATCGACACGAACGGTGTGCCGCCGGACCGCATGCTGATGCCCCGCACGGTGCTCGCCGACATGCGGCAGTGCGACCAGGTCGTGCGGCAGGTCTTCCCGCTCGCCCCGGCCGGGTCCGCTCCCATGGTGTCCGTCGAGCAGCTGAACACGGTGCTGTCGGGCATGGACCTGCCGCCGATCGAGATCAACGACGCGCGGGTGTCCGTCGACGGTGTCGCGACTCGGATCATGCCCGCGAACGCGATCGTGTTCGTCCCCGCACCGGGGCCGACGGACGCGGCGCAGCCGTCCGACCTCGGCGGGTTCCTGCTGGGCACGACTGCCGAGGCGCTGGAACCCGAGTACGAGTCGGTTGACGGGCGTGCCGGGATCGTGGCGGCGACGTACAAGACCAAGGAGCCGATCCGGCTGTGGACGCACGCGGCCGCGGTCGGTATGCCGGTGCTGCGGACGCCGAACCTGACGTTCAAGGCGGTGGTGCGCTGATGGGGCGCAGGCTGAAGACGTTCGTGCACATCGACGGTGTGGCCTACGGGCCCGACGACCGGGTGCCCTCGGCGGTGGCCGCTCGGATCGGTGACCACGCATGGGAGGACGACGAGTGGCGGGGCGAGGAGGGGCCCGAGGGGGTGGGGTTCAAGGACCCCACGACTCAGCAGCCGCCCGTCGAGGCCCCGCCGCGGTCGGGCCGAGGCTCGGGCGTCGAGGCGTGGAGGGAGTTCGCCGCTCAGCACGAGCTCGACGTCGACGCCGACGCGAGCCGCGAGGACATCATCGCGGCCGCCGAGACGGCTGAGCTGATCGAGCGAGAAGAGGGGTAGAAGGATGGCGGCGTTCGCGACGGTCGAGGACTACGAACGGCGCGCCGCCGTCACCCTCGCCGGGCCGAAGCGCGACCAGGTCGAGGCGTACCTCGACGACGCGTCGGCGCTGATGCGGCGGCACATCCCGGACGGGTACACCCCGGACGCGGAGACGACCCGGGCGATCGCCGTCGCGGTGACCCGCCGGGTCGTCGCGAACGGCGGCGGGTACCGGCAGCGGACGATCGGGCAGTACTCCGAGACGCTCGGCGAGAACGGCGGGCTGTACCTCACCGCCGACGAGGTCGAGCAGCTGCAGCCCGACGACCAGACCGACCCGGACGCCGACGCGGCGTACACGGTCGACCTGGTCGGCGGGCCCGGCTGGCGGGATGACCCGGCCGACTACTGCCGGCGGCTGCTGTGATCCCCGACGACCTCCTGCCGCATCTGGTCGAGGTCGAGACGCCGGGCCGGACAACTGACCGTTACGGCAACACGGTCGACGACTGGTCGGCGTCGACCCGGGCCCCGGTGCAGGGGTGGATGCAGCAGAACACCGGGGGCGAGGAGACCGACCAGCGGAACGCGCAGATCGGCGAGTGGCTGCTGATGTGCAATCCCTGGTCGACGGACGGGGCTGCGCTCACCGTGCACGGCGCCGACCGGGTCCACTGGAACGGCGCCGTGTTCGAGGTGATCGGGCCCCCGGGCCCGGCGTACGAGCCGGCCGCGCTCCATCACTACGAGATCCGTCTCAAGACCGTGGAGGGCTGAGACATGAGGCTCATCGTCAACCGGCAGGGCGTCGCGTCGTTCCTGAAGGGGCCGCGGACGCAGGCCCTGATCGAGCGCAAGACCCGGGCCGCCGAGGCCGCCGCGTCCGCTGCCGCGCAGGCGGACGGGTGGCGCGGAGAGTTCCGCACGGACCTGTCCACCGAAGGTCGGCGGGTGCGCGGCGCTGTGATCGGTGACTACTCGACGCCGTACCCGGCAGTGTCGCGGAAGGCGCTGCTGGCCGGCCTCGACGCGGCGCGGGCGCAGGACTGATGCGCCCGATGGAGTTCCGCGACGCCACCGCCGTCTACGTCCGGTACCTGCGCGAGCAGCTGCTCGCCCGCGGTGACACGGCCACCGTCGGCACCCGCGTGCCGAGCCCGCGCCCGGCCCGGCTGGTGCGCGTCGAGCGGATCGGCGGGGCCCGCCTCGACCGGATCACCGACCGGCCCCGCCTCGACATTCACTGCTGGGCCCCGGCCGAAGAGGAAGCGTCCGACCTGGTGCAGCTCGTGCGGGCGCTCACGTTCGGCATGCCCGGGTGGCGTGGCGCCACGGTGTACGACGTCGCCGAGGTCGGCGGCCCGAACCTCTTGCCCGACCCCGAGACATCCTCGCCGCGGTACGCGTTCGCAGTGGAGGTGTCCATCCGCGGTACCGAGCTCGCCCCTGTATGACCGGCTCACCCGCCGCAGACCGCACGCCCCCGCGCCGACCGCCGGGGGCTTCCCCATGGAGGGCCCTATGAGCACCCCGACCCCGCCCGTCCTGGAGGACGGGCTCCGCAACAACCTGATCCGCAAGCAGCTGCTGCAGGCGATCTACGCTGCGGACTACACGGCCGCCGCGATCACGAGCCCGTTCACGGAGACCGGGGCGCTCGCCGCGCTCCCGGCCGGGTACGTGGCCGTGGGCTACACCACGGACGACGGGCTGACGTTCACCTCGGATCTGTCGATGGTCGACACCACGTCCAGCCAGAGCATCGAGCCCACCCGCTCGGACGTCGAGACCGAGGTGCTCACCGGCCAGTACGCGCCGCAGGAGACGAACCGGGCGACCGTGGCCATGTACAAGGGATTGTCGCTCTCGGGCGCCGACGCGCTGCCGGAGATAGGTGAGGCGTGGGAGATGAAGCGCCCGGCCGTGCCGAAGGTGCCGTACTACCGAATGCTTTTCCTGGGCGTCGACTACGGCGACGACGGCGGCGAGATCTACGTCGCGAAGTTCTACCCGAAGGCCCGGCCGACGAGCAAGGACTCGCAGCAGTGGGCCCGCAGCACCGAGTCGCAGTGGCCGGTCACGGTGCAGGCGTACCGCGACCCGGTCCTGAAGACCGCCGAGATGGAGTGGGTCGACGGGCCCGGCTGGCGCGCGATGGCGGCGCCCATCACGCCCTGACCCCTCCCAATGAACGGGCGGGGGGCGGCGGTTCTGGGTGAGCCCCACCGCCCTCCGCTCTCCAATGCTCACCCACTGCTCACCCATGAAAGGCACGATCATGAGCAAGCCCAACAAGGCCCGGTTCCGTCTGTCCGCCGTGCGTGCGTCGTACGCGGAGGCAGTCGGCGGCGATTCCGTCGAGGTCGAGACCGACGACGGGAAGGTCTACACGTTCCCGCACCCGCTGTTCACCAGTGACGAACTGGCCGAGAAGATCAACGCCGCCGAGGGCGACCTCGGCAAGGCGCGCGTGCTGCTCGGCGACCAGTGGGACGACTACGTCAAGAGCGGCGGCGACGCCAACTCGCTGATGCTCGTACACATGGCGGTGCGCACCGAGTCGCAGGACACAGTGGGAAAGCACCGGCCGCCGCACAAGTAGACGGCGGCGACCCGGACGACGAGCCCGAGCTCGTCACGTACACCGTCCTCGACGTCCTCGGCGACCACCCCGAGGCCGTCGAGGCAGACCTCGCCCACCACTACCCCGAGTACGGGCCCGGCGGCCCGGTCGCCGCGTACTGGCGGGGCGAGATCACGCTGCGGTGGCTGCGCGTCATGGTCGAGGGTCTGCCACCGACGGGTGCGCTCGCGCGGGCTGTGGCCGGCCACGCATGGACACAGGGCGATTGGACCGCGGCTGATGTCCGCGACATGACCGAGCTGCTGCTCGTCATGTATGCCCGCGTCAACGCGAAAGAGGGATCGCCGCCGATTCCGTGGCCCGAGCCGTCGTGGCGGCCAGGCGACCCCCTGCCGGAGACGGCAGCCGCGGCGGACGAAGAGAAACGCGCCCGCGCCCGCGCCACGTACGAGCGGATCAACTCGCAGATGCTCCCCGAGAAGAGGTGATCCGTCGTGCCGGTCGAGGTCGGTGTCGGGTACGTGTCCGTGGTCCCCGAAACCAGGGGGTTCGGGCCCGAGCTGCAGCGGCAGATCACCGGCCCCTCGGCGGACGCCGGCGCCGCCGCAGGCCGGCAGTCTGGTTCCGGATTCCTGTCCGGGATGGGTGGCGCCCTGAAAGCCGGCGTTGCCGGGGTAGCAGCGGCGGCCGGCGCATTGTTCGCGGTCGGGTTCACCGAGGCGGCTGCGCAGGACAAGAGCAACGCGCGTCTCGGTGCACAGCTCGGGCTCACGGAGAAGGAGTCGGCCCGGCTCGGCAAAGTGGCCGGGAAGGTGTTCGGCAAGGGGTACGGCGAGAGCATCGACCAGGTGAACGAGTCGCTGCGCGGGCTCGCGCAGAACGGTGTCGCCGCGGTCAATGCTCCGAAGAAGGATCTTGCCGAGCTTTCAAAGTCGGCGCTCAATTTGGCCGAGACGTTCGATGTTGAAGTGGGGGCAGCCGCGGCGTCCGCCGGGCAGATGATCAAAACGGGCCTAGCCAAAAATGGCAAAGAGGCGTTCGATCTGATCACTGCTGGGTTCCAGTCCGGCGCGGACAAGTCCGGGGATTTCCTGGACACACTGAACGAGTACGGCACGCAGTTCCGTAAGGCGGGTTTGGACGGGGCTACGTCGATCGGGCTGATCTCGCAGGCCCTGCAGGCAGGCGCCCGCGACGGCGATATCGCTGCCGACGCGATCAAAGAGTTCTCGATCCGGGCAGTCGACGGGTCGAAAACAACCGCGGATGGGTACAAGCTGCTCGGGCTGTCGGCTGACACCATGGCGAAAAAATTCGCCAAGGGTGGGAGCTCGGCAACGGCCGCGCTCGATGTCACGCTCGACAAGCTGAGGGCGATCCCCGACCCGGTGAAACAGAACGCCGCAGCGGTCGCACTTTTCGGCACGCAGGCCGAGGACCTCGGCGCCGCGTTGTTCGCGATGGATCCGTCGAGTGCCGCAGACAAGCTCGGGAAAGTCGGGGGCGCGGCCGAGAAGATGGGCAAGACCCTCCACGACACTGCGACAAACGATTTCGAGGTTTTCAAGCGGCAGGCGCTGCAGGGCCTTGCGAACGCGGCAGATAAGTACGCGCTACCGGCCGCTGCCCGCCTCGGCGACATCCTGCTGAATAACGTACTGCCCCCCCTGAAGTCCACGGGTCGGGCGGCTATCGATGTGCTCGTGCCCGCCGTTGAGCGGACTGGGGCAGCGTTCTCCGCGGGTGTGTCATGGGTACGCGAGTACGGGGCATGGCTGCTCCCGCTCGGCGTCGCGGTCGGCGGACTCGCTCTCACGATGGGCGCGTCGGCGATTGCGACCAGCGCGGTAACCGCCACGTTCAGCATTTACCGCGGGGTGATCCTCGCGGCGGCCGCCGTCACCCGCGGGTACGCGGTCGTGCAGGGCGTGCTCAACGCGGTGATGTCCGCGAACCCGGTGGGGTTGATCATCACCGGTATCGCGGCCCTGGCCGTGCTGCTCGTCGTCGCGTACAAGAAGTCGGACACGTTCCGGGGGATCGTTCAGGCAACCTGGTCGGGGATCCAGACCGGATGGTCCGCGCTGTGGTCCGTCCTGAAACCCGGCGTCGATGGGTTCATGACGGGGTTGCGCGCGATCGGTGACGCGGCGGCGTGGCTGTGGTCGACCGTGCTGTCGCCCACGTTTACTTTCATTGGTATCGCCGCGAAAATCCTTGTCACTGCGGTCGTTACGCTCGCACTGTTGCCGATGATCGCCATGTTCAAGCTGGTGGCTGCAACGGCGTCATGGCTCTGGTCTACCGTCCTAGGTCCGGTATTCGGGTGGATCGGCGAAAAAGCTGTATGGCTGTGGGACAGCGCAATCAAGCCCGCCTGGAGCAGTATGCAAATCGGATTCCAGGCCCTTGGCGCGATGGCGTCCTGGCTCTGGAGTTCCGTGATCAGCCCGGTATTTGGGTGGATCGGCGAAAAAGCGGCGTGGCTCTGGTCGCAGAAGATCAAACCTGCCTGGGATTTCATCAAGGTTGGGGCCGGTCTTCTCGGCGACAAGGTTCAGCAGCTGTGGAGTGACTACGCTCAGCCCGCCTTGCAGTCGATTGGCGACAAGGCGACGTGGTTGTGGGAAAAGGCGCTGAAGCCAGCGCTTGACTTCGGAAAAGCCGGTGTCAAAGCATTTGGTGAAGCGTTCAAATCCGCGAAGGAGAACATTAAAGAGCAGTGGGACAAGCTCAAGAACATCGCGAAAGCCCCGATCGAGTTCATCGTCGACACCGTCTACAACAAGGGGATTCGCGGCGTCTGGAATGAAGTTGCCGGGGCTTTCGGCGCGCCCAAGCTGCCGAAGTTCGAGGGCTTCGCGCGGGGCGGTGTGCTGCCCGGTACGTCGTCCTGGCGGCAGGGCGACTCCCACCTGGTCCCGATGCGCCTCGGCGAGGGCGTATACGTCTCCGAGGCGATGTCCGACCCGTACGAGCGGGCCCGGCTGCACGCGGTCAACTCGGCGGCGATGCGCGGCCAGTCCCTCGCCCCGTTCCAGGGCGGCGAGGGGTTCAGCAAGGGCGGCATCTTCGACTGGGTGAAGTCGACAGCGTCCAGGGGCGTCGACCTCGCGAAGAGCGGTGTGTCCTGGCTGAAGGACGGAATCAAGGAGTCCGCCGAGGCTGGTCTCAACACCGTGGTGCGCCCGCTGCTCAAGAAGATCGCGGGCGACGCGAGCCTGTACCGCGACATGGTGACTGGCGTTCCGAAGCGGATGATCAAGGCGATCATTGGCTACTCGGGCCAGGCCGACACCCAGATGGAGAAGGCGGGCATCGGCGGCAAGGGGTACAAGGCTGGGCTCACCTGGGCCCGTACGCAGAACGGGAAAAAGTACCAGTGGGGCGGCAACGGCAACCCGAGCTGGGACTGCAGCGGTCTCGTCTCCGCGATCGAGTCCGTTGTGCGCGGCGAGCGCCCGCATCGGCGGTGGGCCACCGGCGCGTTCTCCGGCAGTCACGCGCCGGCCGGGTGGGTCCGCAACCGGCGCAGCCCGTACATGATCGGGATTACTAACTCGGGCGTCGGCCACACGGCCGGAACGATCAACGGGACCAACGTCGAGAGCCGGGGCGGCGACGGCGTCGTGATCGGCGCCCGAGCCCGCTCGTACCACGACCCCCTGTTCACCGACGTCTACGGGTTCAAGGGCTACGCCCGCGGCGGCCGGCCCCGCCCCGGCGAGCTCGCCTGGGTAGGCGAACACGGCCCCGAGCTCTACCAGTTCGGGGGCGGCGGCCGCGTCATCGACCACGAGTCGTCGATGCGGATCGCAGCCGCCGAGGTCGGCGCGCAGCTCGTCGGCCGCGCCGTCGCCTCGACACCGCTGGCCGACAGGCCGTCGGTCCGCTCGGCGGCCGCAGCAATCCCGGCGGCCGCTGCCCGGGCGGCAGCGCCCGAGTCCGGTCTGCAGCACGGGCAGCAGCTGGCGCTCGTCCTCGCGGACGGAACGCAACTCGACGCGTACGTCGATACCCGGGTCGATGCCGGCCTCGGCGACGTGCGCCGCCGGAGCCGCGCAGGAACGAGAGGAAGGTGACACCACTGTGCCGATGATTGTGAACCCGTCCGCGCCGCAGATCACGCCACCGGCGCGGGTGGTGTCCCCGGACGGGTGGCTGGCCGCCACGGTGGACAGTCTGTGGGCGGGGGTGGTGCTGTCGTACGACGCCGCCACCCCCGCCGACACCGCCCGAAATTTCGCGCTGAACCCCAGCGTGGAGGTGGATTTGGCCGATACGCAGGCATACGGCAGCAGCACGCGGGCTCGCGTGACGACGGACGCTCGGTACGGGGCAGCGTGTGTGCAGCACACGAGCCTCGGCACCGGGACAGCCGGCACCACCTGGTCCATCCCCCCGCAGGGTGCGGGAACCACCATCACGATCAGCGTGTGGGTGAAAATCCCGGCCAGTGGCGTCACGAACCTGCTGGTCAACTGGCGCTCCGGGTCGGTCGCCCTGTTCACCCGCAATTTCCCTCAGCTCGTCGCTCCCGGTGAGTGGGCGCAGCTCACGGCCACCTACACGATCGCCGCAGGGCAGACCTGCGATCGAGTGGGGGTGGCCGCGGCTACCTCAGCAGCGGGCGTGGTCTGGTGGGCTGATGGGTGCATGGCCGAGGTGGGCAGCGAGGCGCACCCGTATGTCGACGGCGGCCAACCCGGATGCGTGTGGGACGGCGCCCCGAACGCCTCAACCTCCCGCCGCGTCACCTCGACCGCGAACCCATCCGCGATCCGGAAGGTCCGGATCGTGCGTCAGGACCCGGGCGGCTCAATCGTCCCGGTGCGCAGCGCCGACACGGCGTGGGCCGTCGAGGGCCGAGGCACCGCGTACGACCATGAGGCGCCGCTCGGACGGCCGGTCGTGTACACGGCCACACCCATCTACGCGGACGGGACGACGGGCCCGGCATCGTCTCTGGCGGTGACAGTCCCGGCGCCCCAGCCCGGCGAGGACCGCGACCTGTGGATCAAGAGCGTCGACGAGCCGGGCCTGTCCATGCGAGCCATGATCGTGGACTGGCCCGGCCCTAGCAGCGCCGGCCGCCTCGACGCCCTCGACGCGGCGGGCAGCCCGTACCGGGTCGTGTCGTGGGATGTCCACGGCGCCGAGACGTACGCGGTGACCGTCGACGTTCCGCCCGAGCAGGTCGAGCACATGCGTGAGCTGCTGCGGGCCGGGGTGCTGCTCGCACAGGTCCGGCCGGAGTACCTGACCCCGGACAGCTATTTCGTGCCGGGGGACATCGTCGGCCCGACCCCGACCGGCAAGCTCGGCTCGTCCGAGGGCTACCGGTACACGTTCACGGTCGAGCCCGTCGAGCGCCCCCACACCGAGGGGCAGCGCATGCGCATGCCGGGATGGTCGTACGACACCGTCGCAGCGCGGTTCGCGACGTACGACACCGTGGCGGCCAGCTACCCGACGTACGCGGCGCTCAGTACGGACGGGGTCACATGATCGAGCTGCCACCCCAGACCGCTGCGGCCCTGCCCCGGGCGGTCCGGCGGACCAAGCGGGCCGAGTGGAGCAACGACGGCGGCCGGACCTGGGTGCCGTGCCGGGTCGGGGCCGCGCAGGTGCGGCCGGACCGGACCGCCGAGTGCCGGTGGTCCGCGACCGCCGACCTCATCGGCGTGCCGACCGGCCGCGCCGGCGTCAACGCGGTGGCGACGTGGGTGCGGCTGTGGGAGGGGATTGCCGCACCCCGCACCGACACCGAGTGGGTGCCCGCCGGGGTGTACGCAGTCGAACGGCTGAAGGAAGGACGGACGGCTACCACGGTCGAGCTGCTCGGGCTGGAATCGGTCCTGACGGACGCGAGCCTGCCCGTGCCCCGGAGCATCGAGCGGGACACGGCGCGCGTGATCGCGGCCGGGCTCGTCGGCGAGGCGCTGCCGGGGGCGGTCGTGTCGTGGCGGCCGGGCGTGAACGCCGACCGCAAGGTGCCGCGCATGGTCGTCGACGAGGACCGGTGGCAGGCGCTCAGCGGCGGCACCGACACCTCGGGCACGTCGACGGGCATCGCGGCCGCGCTCGGCGCAGAGATGTGGTGCGACGCCCGGGGCATCCCCACAGTGGGCCCGGTGCCCACGCTCACCGACCCGGTGGTGTGGCGGCTGCCGTACGGGCAGGGCCGGGCGTGGCCCGCACGCGAGCAGTCCGCTGAAGGACTCGTCAACTGCTGGATGATCTCCGGCGACAGCGGCGACGGCAGCCCGGCTATCGGTCCGGTCGCGGTGTGGGACGACGACCCGGGCAGCCTCACGTACGCGGGCCCGGACCCGGTCGGCGATCCCCTCGCGCCGCAGCGCCTCGGACTCGCCGGGGTGCGGCTGCGCACGGCCCGGTACTCGTCGCCGCTCATCACAACGACAGAGCAGGCGTACACCGTCGGCCGGGCCCGCCTCGCGGACAGCCTCGGCGTGCAGGCGTCGCTGTCGTTCGACGCGTACAGCCATCCGGGGATCGAGCCGGGCGACGTCGTCGAGGTCGAGGTCGAGCCGGGGGTGTGGGAGCTCCACATCATCGACTCGTGCCCGCGCACGCTCGGCGCCGCGTCCATGCAGTGCCAGACCCGCACGTCCACGAGGAGGCTGTGACATGGGCATCCGAGAAGACCTCGGCGCCGACCTCGCCGCCGCGGCGGGCAGCGGGCAGGGCGGCTTCAAGACGGTGACAGTGCAGGTGGTCGACGTCACGGACACCGGAACGGTGAACGTCAACTACAACGGCGCGCTCCTGTTGGACGTGCCGTGCACCGACGCCTACCGCAACCGGGAGGCCGGCGATTCCGTAGCCATGCGCCCCGGCGTGCAGCCGGTCGTGATGTGGCGGCTCGGCGACGACCCGAGCAGTGTCGACGACAACCGGATCAGCGAGATAGCCGACGACGTCGCCCATGACGTCCAGGTCGTACGTGCCGTCACCTGGGGCACCGACGCCCCGGCCGGCTCCGGATGGCAGACCACCTCGCAGCTGTACGTCCGCAAGGTGAACGGCAAGGTCGAGCTCTACGCGCAGATCGGCGCCCCGACCGACACGTCCCCCGACGCCCCGGCCGGCCGGGCCCCGAACCCGGTCACGGTCACGGCGACGGACTCCGGATCGTGGCGGAATCAGAGACAGGACGAGTACGCGTCCACCCCCATGCAGGGGGACTGGACCGGCGGCGGGAACCGGCGCGGCGGCTGGTTCTACGACACGAAGATCGCGGACGCCTGCGCGGGCAAGACCGTCGCGGGCATGCGCGTCACGTTCACCCGCAAGCGCGGTTCCGGCGTCAACGGCAAGAGGCCGCTGCACCTGTACCTGCACGGCTACACCTCGCCGCCATCCGGGCAGCTCTCCCTCGGAACCGGCCCCGAGGAGCTGCTCAGCCTGTCCGTGGGCGCCGAGGGCACCGCCTCGCTCCCAGCGAGCTGGTGCACGGCGCTCGCGGCCGGCACGGCGCGCGGCCTCGCGATCTACAGCACCGGCAGCGCCGACTACATGGGCGTGACCGGCGGCTCCATCAAGATCACATTCTCAGCGTAAGGGGAGCCGTATGGCCACCATCGGATACGCCCAACTGCCCGTGCCCGCAGGGGGCGACAGCCCCACGGTCCCGGCCGACATTGCCGAGCTCGCTGCGGCGATCGATCCGCACCTGGTTCAGACCCCGGTCGACCTCGCCGACCGGAACAACAAGCTGGCCGACGCCCCGGCGCAGACCCTCGCCATCGCGCGGGACGGCACGACCTGGCTCAAGACCTCGGGCACCGCGAACACGTGGATCACGATGTGGGAACCGCTTCCGGCGTGGCGGCCGTTCACTCCCGCGTCCGGCATGACGACCGGCGACATCACGCTCGGCGTCCGCCGCGAGGGCATGCGCGTCCGGCTGAAGGGCCGCGTCGCCAAGAGCGACGGCACGAACCTGGTCGCGGACTATGCGGTGAATCTCGGCGCTGTCCCGTCCGACTGCATCCCCGTCGGGCTGCGGAGCTGGCCCGCGAGCTGCTCGCTGAACGGGGCCACGATTCAGGCGACGGGCCGCCTTGAGGTCATCGGCCTGAACACCAGCTCGGCGTACGGCCAAGCCGGGGACGTCATTTGGTGGTTTCAGGACCCGCCCGGCACCGCCTGGGTGGACCTGTCCGGCGGCTACGACTTGGACTGAGAGAGCCTGATGACCCTTTACACATACGGCGGTACCGCCTCGGCGGTGCTCGTCGACGCGAACGGCAACGCGGTACCGGACTACCCCGTGACCGTCCGGATTGCCGACACCGGCACCGCCATCACGGAAATGTACGAGGCGGACGGGGTCACCCCGATTGCGCAGCTGCGCAGCAACCCCGCCAGCAGCGACACTCCTGGTGCGATTCGACGGTTCAAGATCCCCAACGTGGTCGCGATCGACTACGAGTACAACGGGCTGCAGGGCCCTGTCCGTTGGTGGGAGCAGGGGCGCGAGGTTGCCGCGGCCGCCCTCAACGGGCTCGCAGGGAAGCTCGATAAGACCGGTGGCACGGTCAGCGGGAACCTGGACATTGCGGGGCTGCTGACCGTGAACGGCGCTCCGGCCGGTGCCGGGGGGTTGCTCGCCGCGAAAATCTTCAATGTCCGCGACCGGGGGGCGCGCGGTGACGGCGTCACCGACGACGCTGCGGCGATTCAGGCCGCGCTGACCGCCGCACGCGACGCTGGTGGTGGCACGGTCCTGGTCCCGGCGGGAACGTACCGGCTCGCGACGCTGCCGCTGCGGATCTACCGCAATACGCACCTGTGGGCCCTGCCCGGTGCCCGCCTGGTCCGCGCCACCGCGGCGACGATGCTCCTCAACGGCGACTCCTCCCAGAACTTCGGGCTGTACACCGGTCACGGGAACATCACCGTGGAGGGCGGCACCTGGGACATGCAGGGCACCGTCGTCACGTCGAGCAACATGTGCATGTCGTTCGGGCACGGCGAGAACATCACCGTCAAGAACGCGACCGTGCTCGACGTGCCGGGATTCCACGGGATCGAGTACAACGCGGTCCGGCGCGGCCGTGTGCTGAACTGCAACTTCCTTGGCTACATCGACCCCGGCGGCCGGCCCGGCTCCGAGGCGATTCAGCTTGACCTCGCCAAGAGCAGTGATGTTTTTGGGGGATTTGGGCCCTATGACGACACTGTGTGTCAGGACGTGTTGATCTCCGGCTGCAGTTTCGGGCCGAGCGGCACCGCAGGCACGACGTCCTGGCCGCGCGGCATCGGCTCGCACAGCGCGTCCCCCGACCGCACCCACCGCGATATCCGCATCGTCGACTGCGAGTTCGACTCGGTGCTGCAGTACGCGGTCAGCACGTACATCTGGGACGGCGTCACCATCTCGGGCCTGACCCTGCGGGGCTGCGGGGGCGGCATCCGTATCCGGCCCATCTCGTCCACCGCCGACGTCGACCGCACCCCCGCCGGCGGGACCACGCCGACGATCCCCGGCTCGCAGCCCGTCCGCGGCTACGCGATCAGCAACGTGACGATGACCGGCGGCGGCACCTACGACGCAGCCCTGAGAGCGGATGGAGAGGACACCGGTTACATCGGCACCCTGACCGCCTCGGGCATCGTCGTCCGGGACGTCGCGAACTGGGCAGTTCGGCTCATCAAGGTGGAGGACTTCGTCCTGGACAACATCGCGGCCGTCAACTGCGGGTCCTCCGCGATCAGCACGCTGGGCGTGCGGCGCGGCCGCATCTCAGGCTGCACCGTCAACGGCGCGGCCGGGGCCGGAATCGCCCTGGACAGCCGAGACACGCTGGCCGCCACGGCAACCGACGTGACGATCTCGGACTGCTCGGTGACGGGCACCACAGCGAACGGCGCCTCGGTCTGGGACGGGGCCGACATCGTCGTCCGCGACTGTGAACTGCATGACCTGACAGGGGCCGGAATCCAGATCAGCTCCAACACCGCACGCCCGGTCATTCATGACAACAAGACGCGGAACTGCAGCTCGGCGAACATCAGCGTGTCGAGCACCGTGACGGGATGCGTGCGTTGGGGCAACACCGGCGACGCCCCCACGGCGCGCTCCGTCGCGGCCGTGGCGAACAGTACGGCCGAGGGCATCCTCGCGTCCTGGTCCATCCCGGCCGGGGACGCGGCCGACCATACGGCGTACCGGTACGTGGCGCAGGGCGTGGCCAGCACCACGGGCACGCCGACGCTCACCATCCGGGTACGCCTCGGCGGTCTGACCGGGGCGGTCCTCGCAGCGTTCACCGCCGTGACTACGAGCAGTGCGATCACAGGGCGCGGGTGGCGGGTCGAGGGCTCGCTGCTGCCAGTCGTCCCCGGATCAGCAACTGCAACATGGGCCGGTGGCGCGACGCTCGTGCACCACCTGTCCGCGACGACCGGGACAGTGCAGCACGAGATCGCCGACGGCACCGTGACGCGGGACAGCACCAGCAGTCAGACGTTGGTGGTCACCGCCCAGTGGTCGGTGGCCAGTGCCTCCAATACGGCGACTGCGCAGGTCGGGCAGCTGACACGCGCGTCCTGACCAACCCCACCCCTGTACGCCCCGCGCCGCCCGGCCGGGGCCTTTTTCATGCCCAGAGAGGGGCTCACCCATGGGAGCAGAACGACCGATCCCCGAACGGCTCGGGGACCAGACAGAGCAGGCGCAGCACCTGCGCCGGACCGGGAACGGCCCGACCGTCGAGGACGAGCAGCAGCTGCTCGCCGAGGCGTACGGCGCCCCCGACATGGCCGGGTTCTACACCGGCCCCGCAGTCGACCAGGACACCGCCGAGGCGGACGACCAGGCCGCCGACGACACCGCGGACGGGGGCGAGCAGGCATGAGCCGCGAGGGCATGATCGCTCAGATGGAGCGGTGGCTCGGGACCGGCGAGCCGAACGCGATACAGCGCTGGTACCGGGACCGAAACGGGGCGGCGTACGGCGGGAACTTCGCGTGGTGCGACGCCAACATCACCCGGGCCGCCGTCGACGCCGGCGAGTACGACGCGGTCTGCCACGGCACCGACTTCGCGTACACCGTCGCCCACGCCCAGCGGTTCAAGGACGCCGGGGAGTGGCACGCCATGACGAACGGCATCAAGGGCTCCGGCATCCGGCGCGGTGACATCGTGTTCTTCGACTGGGACGGCTCGTCGAGTATCGGCGCGATCGATCACGTTGGGATCGTCACCGGCGTGTCCGCCGACCATCGGTACGTGTACACGGTCGAGGGCAACACGGCGAACGTGTCCGCCCGCCGCGTCCGCACCGTGCACGAGATCGCCGGGTTCGGCCGGCCCAAGTACAAGGCCGCCCCGTCCCCGTCGACGACCGGCACCTACACGGTGAAGAGCGGCGACACCCTGTCGGAGATCGCGGCCGCGCACGGCACCACGACGGCGGCCCTCGCGTCCCTGAACGGGATCAAGGACCCCAACAAGCTGAGCGCCGGACAGAAGCTCAAACTGCCGACGGCCCCGGCCAAGAAGTCCGTCAGCCTGGCCAAGCTGGTCAAGGCGTTCAAGGCCGACCCGCCCAAGGCCGGCACGCCCGTCTCGTACGAGCCGACCCGGTACGTCGAGGACGCGCTCGTCGCCGAGGGGCTGCTCGCGAGCCGGTACGCCGACGGGCACGCCGGGACCGCCACGCGCAGCGCCTACACCCTGTACCAGCAGCGGCGCGGGTTCCACGGGAAGGACGCCGACGGCATCCCCGGCATGACGACGCTCACCGCGCTCGGCAAGGCGCACGGCTTCACCGTCACCGCCTGAGTGCGTGACAAAAATCCTCGAGAATTCTCGTCACAGTGACGACAACGCTCGAGTTCTCCTGCCCGCCGCCGGCAGCTCGCCGGCGGCCGGGACCCAACCCATCGGAAGGGGGCCGGTCATGGCCGGTCTGTTCATCTCCACCATGCGCACCGCAGTGCCGCTCGTCGCCGGGTGGCTGCTCACCCTGCTCGCCCGCGCCGGACTCGACATCGACTCGACGTCCGTGACGACCGCCGTGACCCTCGCGATCACCATCGTCTACTACCTGCTGTTCAGGGTCCTGGAGATCATCGGACAGCGCGCGTCCGGCACGTTCCTGCAGAACCTCGCCGGCATGTTCCTCGGCTGGGCGCGGCCGCCGAACTACCCGGACACCGAGCCGTCCCTCGACCCGGTCGACCCGCGCCCTTACGGGGACGACGCCCGACCGTTCGCATGAGGTACGCCGCTGCGGCCCGGCGGGTCAACGCCCATCTGGGCCGCCGCGGTCGCTTCCTCGCGTTCATGGGCGTCGGCAAAGTCTGCTGGGGGGTTGGGCTGATCGTGGAACCGCCCGCGCCCGAGGGGCTGGAGCTGCTGACACGGTTCGGCCCGCTGCACTGCTGGGCATGGGTGTGGATCATCGCCGGGACGGTGACGTTCGGCTCGGCATGGGTGCGGTTCGGGCAGGACCGGTTCGGGTTCCTCGCCGCGTCAGTACCGCCCGCGCTGTGGGCGTGGGTGTACGGGTGGGCTGCCCTGCTGGGCCACTATCCGCGAGGCGTGTTCATTTTCCTGTGGTACATCACGTCGCACTGTGGCGTGATCTGGTGCGCGTCGCGCGTCCCTCCCGGCGGCGGCCGCCGCCCGCTCGTCGGAAGGGCTGTAGAGGGGAGCCCGGATTGAGCGGGTGGATGGGCATAGTGGGGATGGTCGTGTCGGTGGTGGGGGTCACCGTCACGGGATGGTTCACCTATCGGGGGACGCGGACGGCGGCTGCGATCGCGGCGAGGCCGACCGCCGAACAGAATCAGTTCACGGTGCTGCAGGCCACCGTCAACCGGGTCGACCGGGAGAACACCGAGCTACGGACGCGGCAGTCACGGCTCGAATCGCTGGTGCGGGCGTGCACGTGGACGATGGACCGCTGGTCGAGACAGATGTACGACGCCGGGATCGAGCCTGTCCCCCCGCACCCGCTGGTCGAGGAGCACAACCGAACCGGAGTCTGACCATGCGCCCCCGCCCCGGCTACGGCCGGCGGCGGGGGCGCTTTCGCGCGTCTCCGGACAACGCGCGAAGGCCCCAACTGCTACGGGCGTTGGGGCCTTCGAGAGGGACCAACCACCGCGGCGGCGGTACCGTTCTGGTGTCGAGTCAGAACATGGGAGCCAGTATGCACGCTCTTCCGCATGACCACACCGGCGCACGCATCAGGCGCCTACGCCTTGAACGCCACCTCACGCAGCGCGACCTGTCCAATCTCTCGCAGGTGCCGTACTCCACCCTCACCAAGACCGAGCAGGGCATTTTGCCCGCCTCACCGCACCTGATCGCCCGAGTCGCTCAGGCACTGCGCGTCGAGGTCGCCACGGTAACTGGGCAGCCCTACGCTGCCGAACTGCGCGCCGACGAGCTCGACATACTGATCGCCCCGATCCGCGAGGCGCTCGACGTCTACGACCTCGGCCCCGACCCGGACATCGCCCCTCGCCCCGCTCAGCTACTCGACGCGGACGTCGAGGCACTGTGCGTCGCCGTCCGGGCCGGAGAGATCAAGCGCGTCGCGGGCGAGGTGCCCGCGCTCCTGGTCGAGGTCACCACGGCGGCGCACCTTGACCGCACCACCGAGGGGTGGCTGCGCCTGGCGGTGGTCTGCCGAACCGCCTATGACGTGGCGTGGAAACTGGGCTATCACGACCTCGCGACGATCGCGCTCGCCCGCATGGAGTGGGCTGCCGAGCGCGGGTCCAACGCCATCATCGGCGGCATGTACCGCTACATGCGCGCACTTACGTACCTCCGCAGCGGGCAGTACCGGACCGGGGCCCGGCTCATCACCGCCGGCCTCGGCATCCTGGACCAGGCCGAGCCCGGCCGCGAACGGGACGTCGTCACGGGGCAGCTGTACCTCGGCGCCGCCGTCATGGCCGGCCGGGCGCAGGACCGTGGCACGGCCGAGGCCCACCTCGCCGAGGCGGACCGCATCGCGCAGTCGACGGGCGAGGCCGCCCGCGTCCACTGGCTGTCGTTCGGCCCGACGAATGTCCGCGTGCACCGGGTCAGCGTGCTCGCCGAACTCGACGAGTACGCGGCCGCGTCCGACGCCGGCCGCGAGCTCGTAATCCCGCGGGACTGGCCGGCGTCTCGACGCAGCCACCATCACGCTGAGATGGCCCGTGCGCAGATGTGGACAGGGCAGCTCGACGCGTCGTTCGCGAGCCTGCTGCAGGCGCGAAAGGCTGCGCCGCAGCAGGCGAGGTATCACCAGACGGTGCGGGAGACGTACGCGGGGCTGGAGGCGGCACGCCGTCAGCTGCCCGACTCGTTCCTGTCCTACGGGTCCTGGCTGAGCGCATAACCGTACGTCACCCTTTGGCCCCGACTATCAACATGTCGTGATAGTCGGGGCCTTGTCGTGGGTGCACCCTGGTCGTCAGCAGTCGGTAGCGCGACGATCACCTGGGGCGATCATGATGACTTTGAGGGTGTACGAGGTGAACCGGGCTGGCAGCGTCCGAGAGTTACGGCCCACGGCCGAGGTCGTGCCCGTCGCTCAGGCAGACCGCACTGCTGCCTACCCCGACTGCCAGTGCCCGCGCCACCGCGCCGACACCGCCTACCGCACGTACGTGACTCACACCGCCAGCTGCGCCACCTGCCGCGCCGGGTTTTCGTGCGCCACCGCCGTTCAGCTCGGGCGCGCCTGGCGGGAGGCGCGCCGGTGAGCCGCTGCCCCCTCGATAGCGACCACGCCCTCGCGTTCGAGGACGACGGCGAGGCGTACTGCGCGGAGCACGGCGTCAGGTTCCTGCAGCACGCGGCCCCGATGGGGCCCCAGTTCTCCCGGCCGGCCACCGAGCCGGACCGGGATGCACAGAGATGAAGCCGAGCACCACGCACCCATGGAGGTAGCAGTGACCGCACCCTTCGCTCTTCAGTTCACCCAGCCCCGCAAGCCGGAGCCGGTGACGCCGTTCACGTACGACCCCGAGCGCCAGCTGTCGGTCTGCCCGGACGGCTCCCCGGCCGCAACGGCTTACCCCATCCTCCTGCGGACCGAGACGACGTCCTCGACCGCGGGCAGCGCGACGCACAACGACGACGACTGACATGACCGCCCTCATCCTCACGTCCGAGGACGACGTCACGGCGGACATGGTGATTCACCGCCTGGTCCAGCAGGGGACTCCGGTCCTGCGCCTGGACCCCGCCGACATCCCTGGCCGTGTGGCCCTCGCCGCCCGCATCACCGCGGGCGGCGAGGTGGCCGGCCACATCGACACCGGTCGCCACCGCCTGGCCCTCGCCGACATCCGGTCCGTATGGCTGCGCCGCCCCGGCACCCCCGGGGCCGAAGCGACCGAGCAACGCGAGTGGGTCTCGCTGGAGACCGAGCGCGCCTTCTACGGGGCGCTGCGCGCCACCGGTGCCCCTTGGATGAACGACCCCGACGCGGTCAACCGGAGCCGCTACAAGCTCTGGCAGTTGCGCGTCGCCGCCGAAGCCGGGCTGCTGATCCCCGACACGCTCGTCACGACCGAGCCCGAGGGCGCTGCCCAGTTTGCGGTCGGCGGCTCGGCCATCGTGAAGAGCGTCAGCGGCCGTCACCCGGAGAGCCCACCCGTCACGCTGCCCACCGTGCGCGTCCCGGCCCACGCGGACTTCTCCGGGGTCGCGGCCTCGGCGACGTGCCTGCAGCGGGAGGTCGCCAAGGTGGCCGATCTGCGACTGACCGTGGTCGGCGACCGCATGTTCCCCTGCCTCATCACCGCAGACGGCACGCTCGACTGGCGGTTCCTCCCGCCCGAGGAATGCGGCTGGTCGCTGGGCGAGATCCCACCTGCGCTGGCCAAGGCGGTGCGCCGGTACATGGCGGCCGCCGACCTGGTGTACGCGGCGCTGGATTTCGCCGTGGACAGCGACGGCCGGCACTGGTTCCTGGAGGCAAACGCCGGCGGGCAGTTCGGTTTCGTGGAGATCACCACGGGGGCGCCGATTGCGCAGGCCGTCGCTGACTGGCTCACTTGTCCCGCCCCGTCACCCGTAGGAGCGACCCCATGTCCGAGATGACCGCCGAGCGCTACCCTCCGCAGATGGGCAATCACGAGCGCTACTACGCCTACACCCCTCTGACGTCCCCGTTCGAGATGAGCTGGGGGCCGAAGGACTGCGACACATGCCACGAGCCGCAACTCGCCTGGGCCTACCCGCTGAACGCGGTGACGTACCCGCGGCAGGTCGACGCCGAGGGGACGGTCCGAGTCATCGCCCACGCGGCGCAGCAGTGGTTCGCCTGCGCCCGCTGCTGGTCGTACATCGAGCGCGACGAGTGGGAGGAGCTCGCCGTCGAGCTGGGCGTGGAGCCCGGAGCGTTCGACCGGCTCGCGCGGGCCAGGATGAGCGCGCCGGGGCATGCGTTCAACCGGCGCCCGATGGGGGGCTGAACTGTTCTCGGCCCCGGCCGCCCACGGCCGGGGCTATGTCCGTATGAGGTCGCCGACGTTGACGCCCACGACGGCCGCGATGCGTACGAGGGTGTCGATTCCGGTGTTCACGTGACCGAGCTCGATCCGGTTGATCGTTTGCCGGTCGACGCCAGCGAGTTCTCCGAGCCGTTCCTGAGAGAGGCGCCGCTGCCGGCGGGCGTCTCGGATGCGGGTGCCGATCAGCCGTCGGTGGGTGAGGACCCACTCGGGGGGTGGTTCGGTCGGCGGCACCGTTCAACGGTTGCCCGCTCATGATCATTTGTCTGTATCAGATAACGTACTTTTCCAGTGAGCGGAATACCATGTTCACTCGTGCACACGTTCGAGTGATACTGGACGCAGACACTTGAAGGCTTAACTGTTGCCATGATCCGCTCTGGGCTGACTCCCGAGTAAGATCCCCGCGAGCACCCAGACAGGTGATACCAGTGCCCCCCTCCGATCTCGTTGAGCTCACGCCCAGCCAGACGTCGCGCTTGGAGTTTGCGCGCGCTGATCTCGCAGAGGCACGGACAGCCGATCTTGCGACTCTGGGGGAGCCGGGGCTGATCGTGCTCGTCGAGCGCTTGCGGGGCCGCCTCGACGAGGTTCTCTCAGTCGTCAGCGAGATCGCCCAGGGGTGAGAGCGTGCGCCACCTGCAGTGATCTCTCCTAGTCACCCATCTGTCTGCGCGAGATTATCGGGATCCAATCTGGCGATCATGCTCGTTCTGCTCATCGGGCCGCCCGGCCGGGCGCTGCGGGCCGAACGCGGGGGACTGGCCCCCCGGCTGGGGATCTCCTTGCGGATGACCGCACTGCTCGGCGGCGGGCTCACGCTCGCCTTCGTCCTGGTCTGCCGGCCCGAACCGAGTGTGCTGAGGGCCGCCGCGTGCGGGCTGATCACACTCCTCGCCATCGGCACCGGCCGACGCCGGACGCTGATCCCCGCACTGTGTGCCGCCGTGCTGCTGCTGGTGCTCTACGACCCGTGGCTGGCGCGCAGTTACGGCTTCGTGCTGTCGGTGCTGGCCACCGGCGCCCTGCTGACCCTGGCCCCGCGCTGGAGCGAGGCGCTGCGCCGGCGTCGGGTGCCGCCACGGCTTGCGGAGGCGCTGGCCGCCGCGGCCGCCGCGCAGGCGGTGTGCTCGCCCGTGGTGGTGCTGCTCGCCTCCCGGGTGAGTCTCGTGGCGGTGCCGTGCAATCTGCTGGCGGAGTTCGCCGTGGCGCCGGCCACGGTCCTCGGGTTCGCCGCGCTGGCCCTGGCGCCGGTGGCGATGGGGGCGGCCGGGCTGCTCGCCGTGGTCGCGGGGTGGCCGGCCGGGTGGATCGCCTCGGTGGCCAGGGCCGGAGCGGCGTTCCCCGGGGCGGAGACCGACTGGCCCGACGGCCTCTCCGGGGCCGCGCTGCTGGCTGCCGTGATCCTCGTCCTGGTACCGGCCGCGCGCTGGGCCGGACGCCGCCCGTGGGTCTGCACGGCCGCCGCGCTGCTGCTGGTCCTCGCGGTGCTCCGGCCGGTGCCGCTGACCCGGGTGCTGACCGGGTGGCCGCCGCCCGGCTGGGCGTTCGCCATGTGCGACGTCGGGCAGGGCGACGCCCTGGTGCTCGCGGCGGGGCGGGGCTCCGGCGTGGTCGTGGACGCCGGCCCCGATCCCCGGCCCGTCGACCGGTGCCTGCGCGAACTGGGCGTGAGCCGCGTGCCGTTGCTCCTGCTCACCCACTTCCACGCCGACCATGTGCGGGGCCTCCCCGGGGTGCTGCGCGGCAGGGCGGTGGGCGCGATCCAGACGACGGGCCTGGACGAGCCGCCGGAGCAGGCCGCGTTCGTCCGGAGAACGGCGGCGGCGGCCGGCGTGCCCGTCCTGCGCTCCGCCCCCGGGGAACGGCGGCGGATCGGCGCGCTGGACTGGCAGGTGCTGTGGCCACCGGGCACGGCGGGCGCGGCCCCGGCGGCCCGCCCCCTCGCGTACGACGTGCCGCAGGACCCGAACGATGCCAGCGTCACCCTGTTCGTGCGGACCGGCGGGCTGACCCTGCTGCTGCCGGGCGACCTGGAACCGCCCGCCCAGCAGGCGCTGCTGCTCAGCCATCCGGAGCTGCCCCGGGTGGACGTGCTCAAGGTCGCCCACCACGGCTCCGCGCACCAGGACAGTGCCCTGCTGCGGGCCGTCCGGCCCAGGTTCGCGCTGGTGAGCGTGGGCCGGGACAACCCGTACGGGCACCCGGCGCCCCGGACGGTCGACGCGCTCGCGGAGGCGGGGGCGGTGGTGCTGCGCACCGACAGGGACGGGGCGATCGCGGTGGCCGGTGGGGGGAGCGCGCTGCGGGCGGTGGGGCGGTCATGAGGGCGTACGCGGCGGGGCGGCGGGCCGCGTCCGACGCGCCGGTCCGGCCGGGGGGCGTCCGGGCCCCGGCCTCGGACCAGCCAGCGCCCGTCCGTCATCAGGTCGCGGCCGGGCTGCTCGTTGGACTCCCGCCACGCTCTGACCGCGTACGGGGTGAAGCGGAGGTACACCCAGGGCCTGCCCGGCGGATCTTCGTGGGCCCACGACGCCTGGTACATACTCTCGCCGCACGCCCGAATTATCCGAGTACATCCAGCTCCTGGACAAGATCGTGGCCCGCGAGCGCGGCGGCTTCTGCTACGAACTCAACGGCGCGTTCGCCGTACTGCTGCGGGCGCCCGGTTTCCACGTCACCCTCCTCCAGGCCCGGGTCCACGGCGTCGGGGGACGGCTCGGCATCCCGTACGACCATCTGGCACCGCGTGTCGAGATGGTGGACGGGACCGGGCCGTGGCTCGCCGACGTCGGCTTCGGCGACCACGCCAGGTACCCGCTCGCGCTCGACGACCGCGCCGACCAGGAGGGCCCGGGCAGCGTCTTCCGGATCGCCCCGGCCGAGGCCGGCGGCGGGGGGCTCGGGGACCTCGACGTCCTGTCCGACGGCAGGCCCCGACTCCGGCTGGAGCGGCGGGGCAGGGAACTGGCCGGCTTCCGGGCCGGCGCCTGGTACCACCGCACCTCGCCCGACTCCCACTTCACCCCGGCCCCGGTCTGCTCGCGCTGCACGGACGACGGACGGATCACCCTCAGCGGCCGCAAGCTCCTCACGATGGTGGGCGGCGAGCGGCACGAGACACCGCTGGGCGGCGACGAGGTGCTGGCGGCCTACCGGGACCACTTCGGCCTTCACCCGGACCGGCTTCCGGGAGATCAGGACCTTCGGTAACACCTGTACCCAAGCCGCTACCAGCCGCTCTGTTTGCCTCGAACGCCCCAATGGTGGTCGAATGCATGCTCGTCGGCGGGCCGCTGCTCCGACAACGACGTCTGCCCTCCGGCCCGAGGTGAGCGAGTGCCCGGGAGTGTGTGGAGATGTTCGGCCGTTGGTTCGGAAACAAAGGTGCGACGGGCGCCGCTCGGGGCAATGCCCTCGCCGGACTGGTGGTGCCGGACTCGGCGGGTGTCCTCAGCTGCCGGGTGCTCGACCCGGTCAACGAGCCCGTGCCGCTGGCGGAGTTCGTGCTGACGGACCGGGCGGGGCGCAAGGTGGTCGGGGGCGAGACCGACCCGTACGGCAGTGTCATGGCCACGGTTCCGGCGGGGGAGTACCGGCTGGCCGTCACGGCGGAGGGATTCACCCCCTTCCACGGCTCGGCCACGGTCACCGAGGGCGGCCATGCGAGTCTCGGCGATGTGACCCTCCAGGTCGCCGCCCCGCCGCAGCTGCCCGAGCCGGGCGACTGGGAGATCGAACCGACGCACTCCCAGATCGGTTTCACCGCCCGGCACATCGGGATGGCCCGTATCCACGGCCGGTTCAACACCTTCGCGGGGGTGGTGCGGATCGCCGACCGCATGGAGGACTCGGCGATGCACGTGGTCATGGACGCCGCGTCGATCGACACGAACGTCCAGATGCGCGACGACCACCTGCGTTCCAGCGACTTCCTGGACGTCGGGCGCTACCCGACGCTGGAGTTCTACAGCGAACGCTTCGTGCACCGGGGCGGGACCCGCTGGGGTGTGAGCGGTGCGCTCACGCTGCACGGGGTGAGCCGTACGGTGACCCTCGACACCCAGTACCTCGGGCTCGGCAACGGCATGGAGGGCGAGCGCCGGGCCGCCTGCCGTGCCACCACCCAACTGCACCGCGAGGACTTCACCCTGACCTGGCAGACGATGCTGGCGCGCGGCATCGCGGTGGTCGGCCCGAGCATCTCCATCGAGATGGACATCCAGATCGTCCCGAAGGGCTGAGTCCTCGCCCCACGGGGCGGGGCCCGGGGGCGCCCTACGGCGCCTCCAGCCACCCCTCGTACTCCGCGGCGAACGCGTCGAGCGCCGCCGGGTCGAGACGGCGGTCCGGGTCCTCCACGACGAGCAGCCACTGAGCGTCCTCGGCGTCGTCCTCGCCCGCCAGGGCGTCACGCACGAGCAGCGGTTCGTCGGTGACGCCGAACCGCTCGGCGAGTTCCTCCGCCGCCTCCTCGGCTCCATCGCGGTCGGGCAGCACCAGCACGTGTCTCTCATCGCTCACGTGCCCATTCTCGGATACGGGGGAGGATGCGGCGGAACCGGCCGCGACCGGGCTGTCAGTGGCCCGTGGGATGCTGGACGGCGATGGCCACCAGAAGGAATTCCACCGACGACCCGCTCGCCCCGCTCACGCTCGCCGTGGGGCAGGAGGACCTGCTCCTCGACCGAGCCGTGCAGCAGGTGGTGGCGGCCGCGCGCGCCGCCGACGCCGACACGGACGTCCGGGACCTCACCCCCGACCAGCTCCAGCCGGGCACGCTGGCCGAGCTGACCAGCCCTTCGCTGTTCGCCGAGCGCAAGGTCGTGATCGTGCGCAACGCGCAGGACCTGAGCGCGGACACGGTCAAGGACGTCAAGAAGTACCTGGACGACCCGGTCGAGGAGATCACCCTCGTCCTGCTCCACGCGGGCGGTGCCAAGGGCAAGGGACTGCTCGACGCGGCCCGCAAGGCGGGGGCCCGCGAGGTCGCGTGCCCGAAGACGACGAAGCCGGCCGAACGGCTGTCCTTCGTACGGGGTGAGTTCCGCACGCTGGGACGGTCCGCGACGTCGGAGGCGTGCCAGGCGCTGGTCGACTCCATCGGGAGCGACCTGCGGGAGCTGGCGAGCGCGGTGTCGCAGCTCGTCGCGGACATCGAGGGCACGATCGACGAGACGGTCGTCGGGCGCTACTACACGGGGCGGGCCGAGGCGTCCAGCTTCACGGTCGCCGACCGGGCGGTCGAGGGGCGGGCGGCGGAGGCCCTGGAGGCCCTGCGGTGGTCCCTGTCCACGGGCGTGGCGCCCGTCCTGATCACCAGTGCGCTGGCGCAGGGCGTACGGGCGATCGGCAAGCTGTCCTCGGCGCGCGGGGGGCGGCCGGCGGACCTCGCGCGTGAGCTGGGCATGCCGCCCTGGAAGATCGACCGGGTGCGGCAGCAGATGCGGGGGTGGACGCCGGACGGGGTCGCGGTGGCGCTGCGGGCGGTCGCGGAGGCGGACGCGGGGGTGAAGGGGGGCGGGGACGACCCCGAGTACGCGTTGGAGAAGGCGGTGGTGGCCGTAGCGGGGGCGGCGCGGGGCGGGCGTAGCCCGCGGTAGTTGCGGTGCGGCGGGGCCCCTGTGCGCTGCGGCTCTCCTCGTGCGCCGGACGGGCTTGAGCTTGCCGTTCGGGCGTCCCCAGCGCCGGACGGGCTGGGTTCTGCCGTGCGGGCCGTGGCCGTGCAGGCTCGGGCGTCCTCGAGTGCCGTGCCGACCGGCTTCGCCGAACCGGCTGGTTCGCCGTGCGGGCTTGAAAGAAGGACAGCCCATGCCGAAGGCCCCGCTCCCTGGGGAAAGGGTGGCGGGGCCTCGGGTTCAGACTGGTGCGTCGCACCCGCGTGGCGAACGCAGGTTCGGTGTGCGGCGCGGGGGCCGGGCAGGAGCGGGGTAGAGGGCCCGCTTGGTCCGTTCCGGCGATGGGATCAGATCGCTCAGCCCTGGAGGGTGGCAGCCTTGGAGGCCAGCGCCGACTTCTTGTTGGCGGCGGCGTTCTTGTGGATGACACCCTTCGAGACGGCCTTGTCCAGCTGGCGGGACGCGGCGCGCACGGCGACGGTGGCCTTCTCGACGTCGCCGGCGGCGACGGCCTCGCGGGCCTTGCGGATCGCGGTCTTGAGCGACGACTTGACGGCCTTGTTGCGCAGGCGCGCCTTCTCGTTCGTCTTGTTCCGCTTGATCTGGGACTTGATGTTCGCCACGAAAGAGCCTTTTCAGGTTCGTTGGATCTTCGATGTGTGTCCGTGCGGCCCGAGAGCCACATGGCACAGCTGTCCACGGTAGCAGGAGCGGTCCGACCGGCCCAAACCGGTCGCCGCCCCGCAGGCGTGGGACGATGGAGGCTACGTACAGATCCGACCCGACCCGAACCGACCCGAGACACGGCGTCCGGCGTCTCAAGAATCAGGACCCTGCGTGCCCGCGACTCCTCTCCACGTGCCCGAGCCGAGCCGTACCGACCCGGCGCTGATCCGCAACTTCTGCATCATCGCGCACATCGACCACGGCAAGTCGACCCTTGCCGACCGGATGCTGCAGCTCACCGGGGTGGTCGACCAGCGGCAGATGCGCGCTCAGTACCTCGACCGGATGGACATCGAGCGCGAGCGCGGCATCACCATCAAGTCCCAGGCGGTCCGGCTGCCCTGGGCGCCTACCACCGGTGAGGGCCAGGGCAGCACCCATGTCCTCAACATGATCGACACGCCGGGCCACGTCGACTTCACGTACGAGGTCTCCCGGTCGCTGGCCGCCTGCGAGGGCACGATCCTGCTGGTCGACGCCGCGCAGGGCATCGAGGCCCAGACCCTGGCCAACCTCTACCTGGCGATGGAGAACGACCTCACCATCGTCCCGGTGCTCAACAAGATCGACCTGCCGGCCGCCCAGCCCGAGAAGTTCTCCGAGGAGCTGGCCCACCTCATCGGCTGCCAGCCGGAGGACGTGCTCAAGGTCTCCGCGAAGACCGGCATGGGGGTGGACGCGCTGCTCGACCGCGTCGTCCGGGACGTCCCGGCGCCGGTCGGTGACGCCGACGCGCCCGCCCGCGCGATGATCTTCGACTCGGTCTACGACTCGTACCGGGGCGTCGTCACGTATGTCCGTGTCGTCGACGGCTCGCTGAACAAGCGCGAGCGGATCCGGATGATGTCGACCGGCGCCACGCACGAGCTGCTGGAGATCGGCGTCTCCTCGCCCGAGATGACGCCCTCCGACGGCATCGGCGTCGGCGAGGTCGGCTACATCATCACCGGTGTGAAGGACGTCCGGCAGTCCAAGGTCGGTGACACGATCACCTCGCTGAACAACGGGGCGACCGAGGCGCTGGGCGGCTACAAGGACCCCAAGCCGATGGTGTTCTCCGGGCTCTACCCGCTGGACGGATCGGACTACCCGGACCTGCGCGAGGCCCTGGACAAGCTCCAGCTCAACGACGCCGCCCTGGTGTACGAGCCGGAGACCTCCGCGGCGCTCGGCTTCGGCTTCCGCGTCGGTTTCCTCGGCCTGCTCCACCTGGACGTGGTCCGCGAGCGGCTGGAGCGCGAGTTCGGCCTCGACCTCATCGCCACCGCGCCCAACGTGGTCTACCGGGTCGAGATGGAGGACGGCAGCGAGCACGTCGTCACCAACCCGAGTGAATTCCCCGAGGGCAAGATCGACAAGGTGCACGAGCCGGTCGTCCGGGCCACGGTCCTGGCGCCCAGCGAGTTCATCGGCGCGATCATGGAGCTGTGCCAGCAGCGCCGCGGCACCCTCCTCGGCATGGACTACCTCTCCGAGGACCGGGTCGAGATCCGTTACACGCTGCCGCTCGCGGAGATCGTCTTCGACTTCTTCGACCAGCTGAAGTCCAAGACCCGCGGTTACGCCTCCCTCGACTACGAGCCCACCGGCGAGCAGTCGGCCCAGCTCGTCAAGGTCGACATCCTGCTGCACGGCGACAAGGTCGACGCGTTCTCCGCGGTCACCCACAAGGACAAGGCGTACGCGTACGGCGTGCGCCTCGTCGCCAAGCTGCAGAAGCTCATCCCCCGGCAGAACTTCGAGGTGCCGATCCAGGCGGCCATCGGCTCCCGGGTGATCGCCCGTGAGACGGTCCGGGCCATCCGCAAGGACGTGCTCGCCAAGTGCTACGGCGGCGACATCTCCCGTAAGCGCAAGCTGCTGGAGAAGCAGAAGGAAGGCAAGAAGCGGATGAAGATGGTCGGCAACGTGGAGGTGCCGCAGGACGCGTTCATCTCCGTGCTGTCGACCGACGAGTCCGCCGGGGAAGGCAAGGCCAAGAAGTAGTCCTGGCAGGCAGAGACGGCGGCCCCCGTATCGCAGCACGCTGCGATACGGGGGCCCGTTCGTTATCAAGCGGGGTCCGATTGCCTCTTACGCGGGGCGTGCGGGCGCTCTACCCTGATCACGACTTCCTAGTTACTCGCCAGTTAAGCAAGCAGGATCGCAGCACGCAGACGCAGACAGCAGCAAGCACCACCGCCGCAGGCCCGGAGGATGTCGTGAGCGACACACAGACCATGATCGATAACCGTCCGCCCTCCGTGGCGACCCTCTTCGTCGACCGGGTGGCGGCCACCCCGGACGGGGAGGCGTACCGCTACCCCGTGCCCGCGGCCGGCGGCGAGGGCCCCGACGAGTGGAAGTCGCTCAGCTGGGCGCAGGCCGCCGAGCGGGTGTACGCCGTGGCCGCCGGGCTGATCGCGCTCGGCGTGAACCCGGAGGAGCGCGTCGCTCTCGCCTCGTCCACCCGGGTCGAGTGGATCCTCGTCGACCTCGGCGTCATGTGCGCGGGCGCCGCGACGACCACGGTCTACCCCTCCACCAACGCCGAGGAGTCGGCGTTCATCCTCGCCGACTCCGAGAGCCGGGTCCTGATCGCCGAGGACGCCGGCCAGCTGGCCAAGGCCCGCGAACGCCGCGCCGAGCTCCCGCACCTGGCCCACGTCGTGGTCATCGACGCGGAGGGCGCCGGACCGGCCGAGGGCGACCCCGAGGGCTGGGTGCTCACCCTGGCCGAGCTGGAGGCCCTGGGCGCCGAGCACCTGGCGAAGAACCCGGAGGCGGTCCGCGAGCGCGTCGACGCCATCACCTCCGAACAGCTGGCGACCCTCATCTACACCTCGGGCACCACCGGCCGCCCCAAGGGCGTACGGCTGCCGCACGACAACTGGTCGTACATGGCCAAGGCCACCGTCTCCACCGGCCTGATCACCAAGGACGACGTCCAGTACCTCTGGCTGCCGCTCGCCCACGTCTTCGGCAAGGTCCTCACCTCCGGGCAGATCGAGGTCGGCCACGTCACCGCCGTCGACGGCCGCGTGGACAAGATCATCGAGAACCTGCCGGTCGTCCAGCCGACCTACATGGCCGCCGTGCCGCGCATCTTCGAGAAGGTCTACAACGGGGTCGCGGCCAAGGCGCGCGCGGGCGGCGCCGCCAAGTACAAGATCTTCCAGTGGGCGGCCGGCGTCTCCCGCGAATACGCCAGGGTCTCCCAGGACAACTTCCGGCGCACCGGCAAGGCGTCCGTGCCCTTCGCGCTCGGCAGCAAGCACAAGGTCGCCGACGCACTGGTCTTCGCCAAGATCCGCGAGGCGTTCGGCGGCCGGCTCCGCGCCTGCGTCTCCGGCTCCGCCGCGCTCGCCCCCGACATCGGGCTCTTCTTCTCCGGCGCCGGCATCCACATCCTGGAGGGCTACGGCCTCACCGAGTCGAGCGCCGCCTCCTTCGTCAACCCGGGCGAGAGCTATCGCACCGGCACGGTCGGCAAACCGCTGCCCGGCACCGAGGTGCGGATCGCCGACGACGGCGAGATCCTGCTGCGCGGCCCCGGCATCATGCAGGGCTACCAGGGGCTGCCGGACAAGACCGCCGAGGTGCTGGAGGCCGACGGCTGGTTCCACACCGGCGACATCGGCGAGCTCTCCGTGGACGGCTACCTCCGGATCACCGACCGCAAGAAGGACCTGATCAAGACGTCGGGCGGCAAGTACATCGCGCCCGCCGAGGTCGAGGGCCAGTTCAAGGCCGTGTGCCCGTTCGTCTCCAACATCCTCGTGCACGGCGCGGACCGTAACTTCTGCACCGCGCTGATCGCGCTGGACGAGCCCACCATCCTCGGCTGGGCCGCCGAGAACGGCATGGCGGGCACGTCGTACGCGGACGTCGTGGCCTCCCCGAAGACCGTCGAGCTGATCGACGGCTACGTCAAGCGCCTCAACGAGGGCCTTCAGCGCTGGCAGACCATCAAGAAGTTCCGGCTGCTCCCGCGCGACCTCGACATCGAGCACGGCGAGGTCACGCCCAGCCTCAAGCTCAAGCGGCCGGTCGTGGAGCGCGCGTACAAGGATTTGATCGAGGAGATGTACGCGGGCTCCCGCGAAGCCTGACCGGCGCCCGCCGTACCTCCGTACGCCCCCCGAAAGCCCCCCGCGTGCTCCGGCGCGGGGGGCTGGCGCGTTCTCGCCGCAACATCGTGACCACCCACTTCGGTAACTCGGCGCGTATGTGAAGGGCCGATCTGTCACTCTGTCCGTGTCGTCAGCGGCGCACCACGGAGAAACAGGCAGAGCGAGAACAGGTCAGGAGCCGCCCTGTGGGGTCCATTCCCTTGCAGCGGGACATCGTGCAGCGTCCCGGAACCACCGCCGCCACAGGCACACAGCCGGTCGCCCGGACCAGCCTGCCCGGCAACCTCCTCGCGCCCGCCGCGGCCCGGCGGTTCGTCACCGCCGCGCTGGACGAGTGGACCGGGCTCGGGCTGCCCGCCGCGGTCGGGTTCAGCGAGCGGCTGTCCGACGACGCGGCGATGATCGTCAGCGAGCTGGTGACCAACGCCGTCGTCCACGCGGGCACCGCGGTCGAACTGCTCTTCCGGCTGGAGGAGGCCACCGAGGACGAGGAGGCCGCACTGGTCCTGGAGGTCGCCGACCACCACCCCGGCCGCACCGTCCGCGGCGACCACGCCCACAGCGCCGAGCACGTGGGCGAGCCGGCCGACTACGGGCGCGGCCTGGACATCGTCGCCGCCCTCGCCGAGCGGTGGGGCATCACCTACCGCACCGGCACGAAGACCGTCTGGGCCCGGCTCCCCGTGGACGACTGGAACCCGTTCCCCGAGGGGCGCGGCGAGACCGGGCTCGACCGCGGGCTGCGCGCCGCCGAACTGCTCGCCCCCACCGCCCGGCGCCCCGCCCGCGACGACGGGGACTGGGCCGGGCGCGGCGCGCTCTCCTTCCTCGCCGAGGCGTCCGACCTGCTGGCCGGGCAGCTGGACGAGGACATCGTGGCGGCCCTCGCCGGGCAGTTACTCGTCCCCCGCCTCGCCGACTGGTGCGCGATCTGGCTGGAGCCCGAGAGCGGCGGCCCCGCGGCCGTCCCCCGCCTCGCCAAGGTCTGGCACGTGGACGAGGAGCGGATCGGGACGCTGCGCGCCCTGCTGGAGGGCGACCCGCTCCGGCTGCCCGAGCGCGTCGGCACCGGTGCCGTCTCCATGCCGTGGCCCGGCAGCGCGGAGGACGGCGAACCGCCGGACGAGGAGGAGGGCGTCGCCTTCGCCTACCGGATCACCTCGGGCGGCCGCACCCTCGGAGCCGTACTCCTGGGCCGCGAGTCCACCGACCGCCTGCCCGACGAGCTGACGGCCCTCGTCGAGGACTTCGTGCGCCGGGTCGGCCTCGCGGTCGGCGCCGCCCGCGCCTACACCCGCCAGGCCACCATCAGCCGCATCCTCCAGCGCGGGCTGCTGCCCAGCAAGGTCGCCCGGATACCGGGTGTGGCCAGCTCCCTCGTCTACGAACCGAGCGACGACGGCGTCGTCGGCGGTGACTTCTACGACATCTTCCCGTGCCCCGGCGACCGCTGGTGCTTCGTCCTCGGCGACGTCCAGGGCAGCGGCCCGGAGGCCGCCGTCGTCACCGGTCTGGCCCGCCCCTGGCTGCGGCTGCTGGCCCGCGAGGGCTTCCAGGCCGACGAGGTGCTGGTCCGCCTCAACCGGCTGCTCCTGGACGACGCCATGGAGGCCGCCGAGGCCGCCGCGCTCATGGTCGCCGCCGCCGGCGGCCAGCACTCCGCGGACAACGGCGGACAGTCCCGCTTCCTGTCCCTGCTGTACGGGGAGCTGGTGCCGCTGCCCGGCGGCGGCGCGCGCTGCACCCTGGCCAGCGCCGGGCATCCGCTGCCGCTGCTGCTGCGCCCGGACGGCACCGTGCGGCCCGCCGCCGAGCCGCAGCTGCTGCTCGGACTGATGGACGACGCCGTCTACGGGACCCAGAGCTTCGACCTGGCGCCCGGTGACAGCCTGCTCTGCGTCACCGACGGGGTCACGGAGCGGCGCTCGGGCGGCGTGATGTTCGACGACGGGGACGGGCTGGCCAAGGCGCTGTCGGGGTGCGCGGGGCTGAGCGCGGAGGAGATCGCGGAGCGCATCAAGCACGCCGTGCACGACTTCGCCGAGCGCCCGCCGGACGACGACCTGGCGCTGCTGGTGCTCCAGGCCGAGTAGCTCCGGTCCGGGGCGTGGCGTCCGTTCGCCGGGCGGCGCGCGACAATGGGCGGTATGCCTTCCGTACTGCCCGATGGTGAACCCGTGCCCGACGACGGGGCGCTGCCCCGCCACGCCCTGGAAGGCGCAGCCGGCCGCCCGCTCGGCTTCTACCTGCACGTGCCGTACTGCGCGACCCGCTGCGGCTACTGCGACTTCAACACCTACACGGCGACCGAGCTGCGCGGTTCCGGCGGCGCGCTGGCCTCCCGCGACAACTACGCCTCCCACCTCGTCGGTGAGATCCGCCAGGCCCGCAAGGTCCTCGGCGACGACCCGCGTCCGGTGCGTACCGTCTTCGTCGGCGGCGGCACACCGACCCTGCTCGCCGCGGCCGACCTGGTCCGGATGCTGGCGTCGGTCCGCGAGGAGTTCGGGCTCGCGGACGACGCCGAGATCACCACCGAGGCCAACCCGGAGTCCGTCGGCCCCGCCTACCTGGCCGAGCTGCGCGAGGGCGGCTTCAACCGGATCTCCTTCGGCATGCAGAGCGCCCGGCAGCACGTCCTGAAGATCCTCGACCGCACCCACACCCCGGGCAGGCCCGAGGCGTGCGTGGCCGAGGCGCGTGCGGCCGGCTTCGAGCACATCAACCTGGACCTGATCTACGGCACCCCCGGCGAGTCCGACGACGACTGGCGCGCCTCCCTGGACGCGGCGATCGGCGCCGGGCCCGATCACGTCTCCGCGTACGCGCTGATCGTGGAGGAGGGCACCGGCCTCGCGCGCCGCATCAAGCGCGGCGAGATCCCGATGACCGACGACGACACGCACGCCGACCGCTACCTCATCGCCGACGAGGCGATGGCCGCGGCCGGCTACTCCTGGTACGAGGTGTCGAACTGGGCCCGTACGCCCGAGGGCCGCTGCCTGCACAACGAGCTGTACTGGCGGGGTGCCGACTGGTGGGGCGCCGGGCCGGGCGCGCACAGCCACGTCGGGGGCGTGCGCTGGTGGAACGTGAAGCACCCCGGGGCGTACGCGCAGGCTCTCGCCGAGGGGCGTTCGCCGGGGGCAGGGCGCGAGATCCTGTCCGCCGAGGACCGCCGCGTCGAGCGCATCCTGCTGGAACTGCGGCTCGTGGACGGCTGCCCGCTCTCCCTGCTGGCCCCCGCGGGCCTCGCGGCGGCCCGCCGGGCGGTGGCGGACGGCCTCCTGGCACCGGCGCCCTTCGAGGACGGGCGGGCCGTGCTGACGCTGCGCGGGCGGCTGCTGGCCGACGCGGTGGTGCGCGACCTGGTGGACTGAGCGGGGCGCGCACCCGGGGGGCGTACGCGCATCAAGGTGTACGCCCCCGAGCACGTCCCGTACGCGTACCAAGGCGTATGCCCGCGAGCACGTCCGCGCATCAAGGCGTACGCCCCCGAGCACGTCCCGCTCACTTCAGCGGGCACCCCGCCGGTGTCAGCGCCCGCGCCCCCGCCGCCCGGCCGCAGATGATCCGGGCGCGGCTCCGGCCGTCCGGGTAGGTGATCTGCACGACGTCCAGACCATGGCCCGCCTGGGCCTCGTACGGGATGAAGCCGCGGAAGGTGACCGTCCCCGTGGGCATCTTCCGCAGATTCACCGCGTAGAGGTTCGCCCAGGTCTCCGCGGCGCTGTTCGCCGCGTCGCCGTGGCTCGCCGCGTCGTACAGCGCGGCCGTGGCGCTGTACGACATCACCGACTGGCCGCTCGCGAAGAGCGGGTCCTCGTACGGTTTCGACGCCGGCAGGCGGGGAAGCGTCGCACCCTCGGGCAGCAGCTTCCCCAGGGCCCGGTGCGACTCCTCGTAGAAGCCGTCGGCGCGGCCGCGGCTCATCGGCGCCAGGGCCGTGTGGTAGAGCGTGACGTTCTTCGTGGTGTCCGTGCTCGCGTCGAGCCGGGCCTTGGTGAGGTCGTCGCCCGTGAAGACGGTGATGGGGCGGCGCGAACAGCTGTGGGTGAGCCGGCTCATCAGGTTGGCGACGTCCTCGACCCGGCCCGCGAAGTACAGGGCGTCCGGCGCCGGGTCCGCGGCGCAGATCCGCTGGACCGGCCGGTCCAGGTCGGCGCTGCTGCGGCGGCCGAGGTCGTACTCCACCGGATCCGACAGCTCGAAGCCCGACTCCTCCAGCATCGCGCTGCCCGCCTTGCGCTGCTCCACCGTGTAGCGGTCCTTGTCGTTGTTGACGAGCTTGCGTGAGAGGACCAAGGCCTGCGGCTTGTGCTTGCCGGCCGCCCTCGCGGCCACCTGCTCGGCGACGAGGCCGAGGGCGTCGGCCTGCTCCCGGTCGGTGGCCGCCAGGCCGAAGTAGTTGGAGTAGTCCGTCGCCAGGTAGCCGCCGGAGTTGGTGGTGTCCACCACGGGCAGGCCCGCCTGCTGAAGGAGCGCGGTGGCCTCCGGGCTGTCGGTGGTGTCGCGGCCGAGCCCGACCACGCCGACGACCGAGGGGTCCCTTTCGGCCACCTCGATGATCTTCTTCACCGCGGGTATCTGCTGGAGCATGTCCTGCCCGCCGTTGGCGGTCAGCACCCGCAGCTTGACGGAGAAGTCCAGCGTGTTGGTGTGGTGCTGGTAGAGGTAGACGCCGGTCAGCTCCTCCAGGGCCTTGCGGGTGCGCTCCGGGGAGGGGGCGGTGAACGGCCCCGTGTAGATCAGCGTGACGTACTTGTCGCCCGGCTCGATCGAGGCGTTCTCCTCGGCCACCGCCCGCTCGATCCGGTCGAAGGTGACCCCCGCCCCCGCCCCGTCCAGCTCCAGGTCGTTGCCCTCCGCGAAGCGCACCCGGGTGGTCGTCGCCACGCCGACGCACTCCTTGTCCCCGCCGCCCGGACCGTCCAGCCGCACCGAGTCGGTGTCGACGTCCGTGAGGGGCCCGTGGCAGTAGCGGTTCGCCAGGTGGTTGCTCAGCAGCATGGTCCCCAGCAGCGCGGCGGCCATCAGGCAGGCGACCGTCGTCCGCGACATCACCCACCACACCCACGTCCTGCGCACCCGCTCCGTGGACAGCTGCGCGTGCGCGTGCTCATGGGTCAGCTGCGCCGTCGACAGCGGCAGCCGCAGCACCCAGGCGGGCGTGGCGGTGGCCGAGGGCGACTGGCCCACGCTGAGGTGGCCGACCCAGTCCTCGTACCGGGCCCGCGCCGCACCCGTGTGCGCGGGCGGCGGGTCGGGCGGCAGCGGCGGGGTGTGCCGCAGGATCTCGGCCGCCGGCAGGGAGGCCAGGAGCAGCAGCGGATCGACCTCGCTGCGCCGGGAGCGGACGTTGTTGACCGCGTTGATCAGCTGGACGCCGCCGTTGCTCTGGACGGCCCTCGGCAGGAAGACCACCGGCGGCACGGTCCGCTTGCCGCGCCGCCAGTCCGGCGCATGCGGCCGGTAGTTGTTGCGCAGGTCCTCCAGCAGCGCCTGGACCCGCAGCTCCAGGTGGAACTGGCGGGACCGCTCGTCGCCCGCCGCCGCGTCGGCCACCCGCCCGGCGACCACCGCCGCCCGCGCCCGGATCACCCGCCACGAACCGCTCGGGGAGAACCGGGACCAGCCGTCCGACGGATAGCCGGTACTGGCGGCGGCCAGCGACGAGGTGGTGGCGAACCACTTGCTGGCCCGGCGCAGCCACAGCAGGGGCGGCGCCGACGTCGACACCAGCCGGACCACCGCGAGCCCGAGGACCGCCCCCAGGGCCACCAGCACGGTCGGCAGCCAGCCGATCTCGCCGAGCAGCACACCCAGGACCGCGATGACCACGGCCCCCACGAACGTCTCCGGCCGCACCGACTCACGGAACGCGGTCCACCAGGTGCCCCGGCCGCGCCGCCCGGCCCGCCAGCGCAGCGCGCTCAGCTCCTCCAGGATCCGCTCGTCGCGCTGGTCCCGGGAGCAGCCCGGGTCCGGGTCCCGCAGCACGGCCTCGGTGGCCTGCTCGATGGCGCCGAGCAGCCGGGAACGGGGGAAGGCGAACGGCTTGTACTGCGACCCGCCCCGGGTCTCCCACGGCTTCTCGGTCAGCGTGCGGACCATGTCGAGCGCCGCGTCGTACGGGGTCTCGCCGCGCCCGTCGAGCAGTCGCAGGGGGACGCGGCGCGGCTGGTTGGCCCGGTGGACCTGGCGCACGATCTGCTCGACCCGGGCGTCCACGTCGGCCGGTACGTCGGCGTCGGCGGCCTGGAGGACCACCAGGGGCATCACGGGCCGGTTGTCGCGGTAGCCGTCGATGAGCTGCTGCACGAAGTGGAAGACGGCGGAGGCCGCCTCGTTCTCCGCCGTGTCCCGCCAAACCTCGCGTGCCATCGCCCCCGTCCTTCCCTCGCGAAAGAGCCTGGCCCCACTCAATAACCGATGATGTGTGCGAGGCGCAGGCATTCGTCCGGATCGGTGCCGGATCGACGGGAAGGACCGCCGGACATCAGTCCGGAAGGGTGACGAAATCGATCAATTCCTCGACCCGGCCAAGGAGTTCGGGCTGAAGGTCCCGATAGGAGCGGACCGAGGACAGGATGCGCCGCCAGGCCGCGCCGGTGTTCTCCGGCCAGCCCAGCGCCCGGCACACACCCGTCTTCCAGTCCTGCCCGCGCGGCACCACCGGCCATCCGGCGATCCCCACCGACGCGGGCTTCACGGCCTCCCACACGTCGATGTACGGGTGCCCGACCACCAGCACGTCGCCGTCCGACACCTGGGCCGCGATCCGGGACTCCTTGGAGCCGGGCACCAGATGGTCGACGAGCACCCCGAGGCGGGCGTCCGGCGCGGGCGAGAACTCCCGCACGATCGCCGGCAGGTCGTCGATGCCCTCCAGGTACTCCACGACCACGCCCTCGACGCGGAGGTCGTCCCCCCAGACCCGCTCGACCAGCTCCGCGTCGTGCCGTCCCTCCACATAGATCCGCCCGGCCCGCGCCACCCGCGCCCGCGCCCCGGGCACCGCCACCGAACCGGACGCCGTGCGCGTGGGCCGCACCGGCCCCCCGGCCGGCGGGCGCACCAGCGTGACGACCTTGCCCTCCAGCAGGAAGCCGCGCGGCGCCATCGGGAAGACCCGGCACCTGCCGAACCGGTCCTCCAGGGTCACCGTCGGCCCCTCGGCGGTCTTCTCGCACCGGATGACCGCGCCGCAGAATCCGGTGACCGCCTCCTCCACGACCAGGTCGGTCTCGGCGGGCACCTCCGGGGCGGGGGCGGACTTCTTCCACGGCGGGGTCAGATCGGGCTGGTAGCTGCGCATCGCACGACGATAAGCGGGGAAGACCCGCGACACGCCGAACCGGGAGGCGGTCCGGCCGTCCCCCTTCCCCGCACACGACGCGCCGAACCCCGAAGCCCTCTACGACACGCCGAACCGCCCGGCCAGCGCCTCCCGCTGGGCGCGGACGAACGCCGCGTCCACCACCGCCCCGTGCCCCGGCACGTACAGCGCGTCGTCCCCGCCCAGCTCCAGCAGCCGGTCCAGCGCCGCCGGCCAGCACGCCGGGCGGGCGTCCGGGCCCGCCTGGGGTTCGCCGGACTCCTCGACCAGGTCGCCGCAGAACACCAGGGCGGGGGAGCCCGGGACCAGCACCGCGAGGTCGTGGCCGCTGTGTGCCGCGCCCATGTTCACCAGGACCGCCTCCCGGCCGCCGCCCAGGTCCACCACCAGCTCCCCGCGCACCTCGTGGTCCGGGGCGACCAGCACGTCGAGGGACCCGGCCGCGTCCGCCTCGGGCAGGCCCTGGGCCACCGCGTCCGCGTACAGCTCGTCCGCGCCGCGCCGCAGCAGCTTCGCCGTGCCCTCGGAGCCGTACACCCGCGCACCGGCGAACGCCGCCGTACCCAGGACATGGTCGAAATGGGGATGGCTGAGTGCGATGTGCGTCACCCTCCGGCCCAGCAGTGCCTCTGCCTGGGTGCGCAGTTCCACACCCTCGCGCAGTGACGAGCCGGTGTCGCAGAGCAGCGCCCCGTCCGGACCGGCCACCAGCAGGGCCGTCGCGTCCCAGACGGGAAGGCGCCTGCGGCCCGTTCCGTGACCCAGCCGCTCCCATCCGAAGTCTTCCCAAGAAGCATCCACGCGGCGACGCTATCGGCAGCGACCTGCGCGATCGGGCGGCACGGTGGCCGGTCGCCCTTGCTAGGGCACCACCCCGTCGCCGTACACTGGCCGGGGATCACTGGCACTCGTACGCACCGAGTGCCAGGAGGAATCCCGGGAACGGCCCGGGACACCGACGTGGACAGCTGGAGGTGTGCGCGCGATGCTCAGCGAACGCAGACTCGAAGTGCTGCGCGCGATCGTCCAGGACTACGTCGGGACCGAGGAGCCCGTCGGCTCCAAGGCGCTCACCGAGCGGCACAAGCTGGGGGTGTCCCCGGCGACCGTCCGCAACGACATGGCGGTGCTGGAGGAGGAGGGCTTCATCGCCCAGCCCCACACCAGCGCCGGGCGCATCCCGACGGACAAGGGCTACCGGCTCTTCGTGGACAAGCTGGCGGGCGTCAAGCCCCTCTCGTCGCCGGAGCGCCGCGCCATCCAGAACTTCCTCGACGGCGCCGTCGACCTGGACGACGTCGTGGGCCGTACCGTACGGCTGCTCGCGCAGCTGACCCGGCAGGTCGCCGTCGTGCAGTACCCCTCGCTGACCCGTTCGACGGTGCGGCATGTGGAACTGCTGTCCCTGGCCCCGGCGCGGCTGATGCTCGTGCTCATCACGGACACCGGCCGGGTCGAACAGCGGCTGGTGGACTGCCCGGCGCCGTTCGGCGAGACCTCCCTCGCCGATCTTCGGGCCCGGCTCAACAGCCGGGTGGTGGGCCGCCGGTTCGCGGACGTCCCGCAGCTGGTGCAGGACCTGCCGGAATCCTTCGAGAGCGAGGACCGGGGAACCGTGTCCACCGTCCTCTCGATCCTGCTCGAAACCCTCGTCGAGGAGACGGAGGAGCGGCTGATGATCGGCGGCACCTCCAACCTCACCCGCTTCGGACACGACTTCCCGGTGATGATCCGGCCGGTGCTGGAGGCACTGGAGGAGCAGGTCGTGCTGCTGAAGCTGCTCGGCGAGGCCAAGGACTCGGGCATGACCGTACGCATCGGGCACGAGAACGCCCACGAGGGGCTCAACTCCACGTCCGTCGTCGCGGTCGGCTACGGTTCGGGCGACGAGGCAGTCGCCAAACTCGGCGTGGTCGGACCGACCCGCATGGACTACCCCGGAACGATGGGAGCGGTACGCGCAGTGGCACGTTACGTCGGACAGATCCTGGCGGAGTCGTAAGTGGCCACGGACTACTACGCCGTACTCGGCGTGCGCCGCGACGCTTCCCAGGACGAGATCAAGAAGGCATTCCGGAGGCTCGCCCGCGAGCTGCACCCGGACGTCAACCCCGATCCGAAGACCCAGGAGCGGTTCAAGGAGATCAACGCCGCTTACGAGGTCCTGTCGGACGCGCAGAAGAAGCAGGTCTACGACCTCGGCGGCGATCCGCTCTCGCAGTCCGGCGGCGCCGGCGCGGGCGGTTTCGGCCAGGGCGGCTTCGGCAACTTCTCCGACATCATGGACGCGTTCTTCGGTACGTCGTCGCAGCGCGGGCCCCGCTCGCGCACCCGGCGCGGCCAGGACGCCATGATCCGGCTGGAGATCGACCTCTCCGAGGCCGCCTTCGGGACCACCAAGGACATCCAGGTCGACACCGCCGTCGTCTGCACCACGTGCAGCGGCGAGGGCGCGGCCCCCGGCACCTCGGCGCAGACCTGTGACATGTGCCGCGGCCGCGGTGAGGTCTCCCAGGTCACCCGGTCCTTCCTCGGCCAGGTCATGACCTCCCGCCCCTGCCCGCAGTGCCAGGGCTTCGGTACGGTCGTGCCGACCCCGTGCCCGGAGTGCGCCGGCGACGGCCGCATCCGCTCGCGGCGCACGCTGACCGTGAAGATCCCCGCCGGTGTCGACAACGGCACCCGCATCCAGCTCGCGGGCGAGGGCGAGGTCGGTCCCGGCGGCGGCCCCGCCGGCGACCTCTACGTCGAGATCCACGAGCTGCCGCACGCGGTGTTCCAGCGCCGCGGCGACGACCTGCACTGCACGGTCACCATCCCCATGACGGCGGCGGCCCTCGGCACCAAGGTGCCGCTGGAGACGCTGGACGGCCTGGAGGAGGTCGACATCCGGCCGGGCACCCAGTCCGGCCAGTCCGTCCCGCTGCACGGGCGCGGCATCACCCACCTGCGGGGCGGGGGGCGCGGCGACCTCATCGTGCACGTCGAGGTGACCACCCCGATGAAGCTGGACCCCGAGCAGGAACGCCTCCTGCGCGAACTGGCCGAGCTGCGCGGCGAGGAGCGGCCCACCGGCCAGTTCCAGCCGGGCCAGCAGGGCCTGTTCTCCCGACTGAAGGACGCCTTCAACGGCCGCTGACGGACCGCGTGTTTGCGGTACGGGCTCGGCCTCCGGGTCCGTACCGCGCTGCGCTCGGACGCTGTCGCGGGGCGGGCATCACGGGACAGGAAGGACATGACACGATGCGGTCATGCCCTCCGCGCTGACCGCTCTGTGCCGGTACCCCATCGTGCAGGCCCCCATGGCCGGCGGTCCGTCCTGCCCGCAGCTCGCCGCCGCGGTCTCCGAGGCCGGCGGGCTCGGCTTCCTGGCCGCCGGCTACAAGACGGCGGACGCCCTGCGGGACGAGGTCCAGCAGGTGCGCGGCCTGACCGGGCAGCCCTTCGGCGTCAACCTGTTCATGCCGCAGTGCGAACCGGCGGACCCCGCCGCACTGGCGGACTACCGCCGCCGGCTCACGGGCGAGGCCACCGCTTACGAGACCGCGCTCGGTGACCCGGACGTCCCCGGCGACGACGGTTACGAGGACAAGCTCGCCGTCCTCCTCGCCGCCCCGGTCCCGGTCGTCTCCTTCACCTTCGGCTGCCCCTCGCGCGACACGCTCGACGCGTTCGCGGCCGCCGGGACGTACACCGTCGTCACGGTCACCTCGCCGGAGGAGGCCCAGGCTGCCGAGTGGGCGGGGGCCGACGCCGTCTGCGCCCAGGGCACCGAGGCGGGCGGCCACCGCTCCACGTTCCACGACGACCCGGTGACCGAGGACGGCGGGACGGGGCTGCTGAGCCTGGTCACCCAGGTCCGCGAGACCGTGCAGATACCGGTCGTCGCCGCCGGCGGCCTGATGCGCGGCGCCCAGATCGCCGCCGTCCTCGCGGCGGGCGCCGACGCCGCCCAGCTCGGCACGGCCTTCCTGGCCTGCCCGGAGTCCGGCGCCCACGTCCTGCACAAGCAGGCCCTGACCAACCCGCTGTTCGTCCGGACCACCTTGACCAGGGCGTTCTCCGGGCGCCCGGCACGCGGCCTGGTCAACCGCTTCGTGCGCGAGCACGGTCCGTACGCCCCCGCCGCCTACCCCCAGGTCCACCACATGACCTCCGTGCTGCGCAAGGCCGCCGCCCGCGTCGGGGACGCCCAGGGCATGGCGCTGTGGGCCGGGCAGGGGCACCGGATGGCCCGCGAGCTGCCCGCCGGCCGGCTGGTCCGGCTGCTCGCCGACGAACTGGACGCCGCACGGACGGCAGTGAGCACAAGGAGCGCGCAGTGACTGCACCCGTCTTCGTCGTCGACCACCTGCCGGACGCCCCCGAGTTCGTCCTCGACGGGCCCGAGGGGCGCCACGCCGTCTCCGTGAAGCGGCTGCGCACCGGCGAGGAGGTCGTCCTCACGGACGGCCGCGGCCGGTGGGCCCAGGGCGTCGTGCGCGCCGCCGAGGGCAAGGACCGGCTGGTCGTCGGCGACCTGGCCCAGGTCCACGAGGAGCCGCGCCCCGCGCTGCGGATCACCGTCGTCCAGGCCCTGCCCAAGGGGGACCGGGGCGAGGTCGCCGTGGAGACGATGACCGAGACCGGCGTCGACGCGGTCGTCCCGTGGCAGGCGGCGCGCTGCATCACCCAGTGGAAGGGCGACCGCGGCCTCAAGTCCCTGGCCAAATGGCGCGCCACGGCCCGGGAGGCCGGCAAGCAGTCGCGCCGGGTGCTGTTCCCCGACGTGGCGGACCTGGCCACCACCAAGCAGGTCGCCGGCCTGCTGGCCGCGGCGGACTTCGCGGCCGTCCTGCACGAGGACCGCGACTACCCGAGCGAGCCGCTGGCCACCGTCGCCCTGCCCGACGAGGGCGAGATCGTGCTGGTCGTCGGCCCCGAGGGCGGTGTGTCCCCGGACGAGCTGGCCGCGTTCGCCGCCGCCGGTGCCCGCACCTGCCGCCTCGGCCCCACGGTCCTGCGCACCTCGACGGCGGGCACCGCGGCGACGGCGCTGCTCCTGGGACGCACGGGGCGCTGGTCGTGAACCGTCCCCGATGGGGTGGTTGTGCCCGGAATCGGTCTACCGCGCCGTCACATGCGGTGGGAGGCTGCCCGTATGGGGACATCAAGGGCAGGGGGCCGTCGTGCGGCCCGTCGTTTTCCGGCCGCGCTCTGCCTCGCCGCGGCCGCCGTCGCCGGGCTCACCGCCTGTGAACCGGGCGACGCCACCGGCGCGTTGAACACCGCGTCCGTCGCCTTCACCACGGACCGGACCGCCACCCGCGCCCTGGAGCACGAAGGCGTCCGGGTGCGCTGGCTGACCTGCACGGCCTCGCTCGACGGAGGCGCCACCGGCTCGGCGGCGCCCTCCGCCGCGCGCCGGACGGCCGAGGTCCACTGCGACGGCCAGACGAAGTCCGGCGGCGACATCGCACTGGACGGGCAGGTGACCTACGCGGTCGAAGGCCGGTGCGTACGCGGCGACATGACCGCGAAGAGCGGTGGCCGCGCAGTCTTCCGGGCCACCCTGCTCGGCGACTGCACCGCCCCGGCCACGACCGCGCCGCCCGCCGGACCCCCGGGCCGGGGCGACGGTCCGACGGCCACCGTGACGGTGACGGTCACCGCGTACCCCGGCAAGTGAGTCCCGGGGCGGGGGAGTTGGCGGGCGCCGCCGGTTCGCGTGTGCCGGTGGCGGATCCGCACCGCACGACGTACTCCGGCCAACCCTGTGCCACCCGGCACGCCCGCGGCCTAGGGTGATCGTGTGACACAGCCTTCCTACCTCAGGTACCCCCATGTCCAAGGTGATGTGATCGCCTTCACCGCCGAGGACGACGTCTGGCTCGCCCCACTCGACGGCGGCCGGGCGTGGCGGGTCAGCGCAGACAACCGTCCCGTCACCCAGCCGCGCATATCTCCCGACGGCACCCTCGTCGCCTGGACGTCCACCCGCGACGGGGCGCCCGAGGTGCACATCGCCCCCGCCGACGGCGGGCCCTCCCGGCGGCTCACCCACTGGGGCGACGCCCGCACCACCGTGCGCGGCTGGACCCCCGAAGGCGACGTCCTGGTGACCAGCACCCAGGGCCAGGTCTCCCTGCGCCGCACCTGGGCCCGGGCCGTCCCGGTCGACGGCGGCCCCGCGCGGACCCTTCCGTACGGCCCCGTCGGCTCCCTCGCCTACGGGCCCGCCGGGCGCGTCCTGCTGCTCTCGGCCACCATGGGGCGTGAAGCCGCCGCCTGGAAGCGCTACCGGGGCGGCACCGCCGGCAAGCTCTGGATCGCGGCCGAGGACGACCCGCTCGAATTCGCCCGTCTCCACCAGGACCTCGACGGCAACATCGAGTGCCCGATGTGGGTGGGGGAGCGCATCGCGTTCCTCTCCGACCACGAGGGCACCGGCGCCCTCTACTCCTCGCTCCCCGACGGCGCGGACCTGCGCCGGCACACCCTCGTCGACGGCTTCTACGCCCGGCAGGCCACCACCGACGGCACCCGGGTCGCCTACGCCTCGGCCGGCGAACTGTGGCTCCTGGACAGCCTGGAGAGCGACGAGCCCCGCCGCGTCGAGGTCCGGCTCGGCGGCCAGCGCGCCGACCTCCAGCCCTACCCGCTGCACGCCGACAGCCACCTGACCAGCGCGTCGCCCGACCGCACCGGCCGCGGCAGCGCGGTCCTGTCGCGGGGCGCCGTCCACTGGGTCACCCACCGCGAGGGCCCCGCCCGCGCGCTCGCCGCCGAGCCGGGCGTACGGGCCAGGCTGCCGCGCACCTTCCAGGCCGACGGGGACCAGCACGTCGTCTGGGTCACCGACGCCGAGGGCGACGACGCGCTGGAGATCGCCCCCGCCACCGGCACCGCCCCCGGCGCCGCGCCCCGCCGCCTCGCGGCCGGCCGGCTGGGCCGCGTCCTGGACCTCGCCCCGGCCCCCGACGGCAGCCGGTTCGCGGTCGCCGCGCACGACGGGCGGGTGCTGATCGTCGAGCGGGAGAGCGGCGAGATCCACGAGGTGGACCGCAGCGAGAACGGCGATGCCTCCGGCCTCGCCTGGTCGCCCGACTCCGCCTGGCTTGCCTGGTCGCACCCCGGCCCCGAGCCGCTCAGCCAGCTCAAGCTGGCCCACATCGCCGACCTCTCGGTCTCCGAAGCGACCCCGCTGCGGTTCCGGGACTTCGCACCCGCCTTCACCGCCGACGGAAAGCACCTGGCCTTCCTCTCCGAGCGCGCCTTCGACCCCGTTTACGACGCCCACGTCTTCGACATGGCGTTCATCGGCTCCTGCCGGCCGCATCTGCTCACCCTCGCGGCGACCACGCCTTCCCCGTTCGGGCCGCAGCTGCACGGCCGGCCCACGGAGAAGGAGAAGGGCGGCGACGGCGAGGACAACCCCACCGCGCTCCCCATCACCCGCATCGACCTGGACGGCCTCGCCGACCGGATCGTGCCCCTTCCCGTCGAGGCCGCCGTCTACTCCTCGCTGCGCACCGCGCGCGACGGGCTGCTCTGGCTGCGCCACCCGCTCACCGGGGTCCTCGGCACCAGCGGTGCCGGTCCGGACGCCCGCCGGCCGGACACCGTCCTGGAGCGGTACGACCTGGAGAAGCTGCGCTGCGAGGAGCTGTCCTCGGACGTCAGCCGTTTCGCGGTCAGCGGTGACGGGAAGCGGCTGGCGGTCGTCAGCCACGGCAAGCTGTCCGTCGTCCCCTCCGACAGCCGGGTGCCCGCGGGCGACGACGACCACGACGACGCCGTGACCGTCGACCTCTCCCGCATCCGCCGCACCCTCGACCCGGCCGCCGAGTGGCGCCAGATGTACGACGAGGCCGGGCGCGTCATGCGGGACAACTTCTGGCGCCCCGACATGGGCGGCGTCGACTGGGCCGGGGTCCTCGACCGCTACCGCCCGGTCCTGGAGCGCGTCGCCACCCACGACGACCTCATGGACCTGCTCTGGGAGGTCCAGGGCGAGCTGGGCACCTCGCACGCCTACGTCACCCCGCCCGGCGGGTGGCGCGACGACGCGGCCCGGCAGGGGCTGCTCGGGGCGGACCTCTCGCGCGCGCAGGACGGCAGCTGGCGCGTCGACCGCGTGCTGCCCTCCGAGACGTCGGACCCGGCGGCCCGCTCGCCGCTCGCCGCGCCGGGCGTGGCGGTCCGGGCGGGGGACGCGATCGTGGCCGTCGACGGACACCCCGTCGACCCGCTCACCGGCCCCGCGCCGCTGCTCACCGGCTCGGCCGGGAAGCCCGTCGAGCTGACGGTCTCGCCGGCGGACGGGGGCGACCGGCGCCACGTCGTCGTCGTGCCCGTCGCCGACGAGGAGGCCCTGCGCTACCACGCGTGGGTCGCCGACCGGCGGGCCTACGTGCACGAGCGGTCCGGGGGGCGCATCGGCTACCTCCACGTCCCCGACATGGTCGGCGGCGGCTGGGCCCAGATCCACCGCGACCTGCGCACCGAGATGGCGCGCGAGGGCCTGGTCGTGGACGTCCGGGAGAACCGGGGCGGCCACACCTCGCAGCTCGTCGTGGAGAAGCTGGCCCGCCGCATCGTCGGCTGGGACCTGCCGCGCGGCATGCGCCCCACGAGCTACCCGGGCAACGCGCCGCGGGGGCCGGTGGTGGCCGTGGCGAACGAGTTCTCCGGGTCGGACGGCGACATCGTGAACGCGGCGATCAAGGCGCTGAAGATCGGGCCGGTGGTCGGGGTCCGGACGTGGGGCGGCGTCGTCGGCATCGACAGCCGGTACCGGCTGGTCGACGGGACGCTGGTCACGCAGCCGAAGTACGCGTTCTGGCTGGAGGGGTACGGGTGGGGCGTCGAGAACCACGGCGTCGACCCGGACGTGGAGGTCGTGATGACGCCGCGCGATCACGCCGAAGGGCGTGATCCGCAGCTGGACGAGGCGATCCGGATCGCCCTGGAGTCGCTGGAGCGGGCGCCGGCGAAGGTGGCGCCCGAGCTGCCGGGGCTCCCGGAGTGAGCTGACCGGGGTGGGGGCGGGTGCGCCTGCGGCGGGCCTGTTCCCCACCCCGCCCCTTCCCGAACCCGGGACTCCGCCCCCGGACCCCGCTCCTCAATCGCCGGCGGGGCTGCATTTCGCTCCTGCCGCCGCGCATCTGCGACGACAGCGGCGAGATCAAGCCCCTCCGGCGATTGAGGAGCGGGGGTACGGGGGCAGAGCCCCCGAAGGGCGTCGGGCCCGGGGCCGCCCGGATAGGCTGGCCCGCAACGGATCACCCGAGGCCCAAGGAGCGCGTAAGCGAATGGCAGGAGAACCGCAGCCCGACTGCCTGTTCTGCAAGATCGTCGCGGGGGAGATCCCGGCCACGCTCGTCCGCGAGACCGGCACCACCGTCGCGTTCCGCGACATCAACCCCCAGGCCCCCACCCACGTACTCGTCATCCCGCGCCTGCACTACCCGGACGCCGCATCGCTCGCCGCAGCCGAACCGCAGGTGCTCGCCGACGTGCTGGGCGAGGCGGGCCAGGTCGCCGCCGACGAGAAGATCGACGGGACCGGGTACCGCGTCGTGTTCAACACCGGTGCCGGCGCCGGCCAGACCGTGTTCCACGCGCACGCGCACGTCCTGGGCGGCCGGGGTCTGGAATGGCCCCCCGGGTAATGTCCGCCCGTGAACTCGTCGTGCTCGGGACCGCCAGCCAGGTCCCGACGCGGCACCGGAACCACAACGGCTATCTGCTGCGCTGGGACGGCGAGGGCATCCTCTTCGACCCCGGCGAGGGCACCCAGCGCCAGATGCTGCGGGCCGGAGTCGCCGCGCACGACATCAACCGGATCTGCGTCACGCACTTCCACGGCGACCACTCGCTGGGCCTGGCCGGGGTGATCCAGCGGATCAACCTCGACCGGGTCCCGCACCCGGTGACCGCCCACTACCCGGCGAGCGGGCAGCGCTTCTTCGACCGGCTGCGGTACGCGACCGCCTACCGCGAGACCGTGAAGCTGACCGAGGCCCCGGTCGCCGCCGACGGACCGCTGGCCACCACCGCCGCGTACACGCTCGACGGCCACCGGCTCTCGCACCCCGTCGAGTCGTACGGCTACCGGCTCACCGAGCCGGACGGGCGGCGGATGCTGCCCGCGAAGCTCGCCGAGCACGGCATCCGGGGGCCGGACGTCGGACGCGTCCAGCGCGAGGGCCGCCTCGGCGGGATCACGCTCGCCGACGTGTCCGAGCCCAGGCGCGGACAGCGGTTCGCGTTCATCATGGACACCAGGCTCTGCGACGGCGTGTACGCCCTCGCCGAGGGCTGCGACCTGCTGGTCATCGAGTCGACGTTCCTCGACGCCGACCGGACGCTGGCCGCCGACCACGGCCACCTGACCGCCTCCCAGGCGGCCCGGGTCGCCCGGGAGGCCGGCGTACGGCACCTCGTCCTGACGCACTTCTCGCAGCGCTATCCGGAACCGGAGGCGTTCGAGGCCGAGGCCAGGGCGGCCGGTTACGAGGGCGAGCTGACCGTCGCCCAGGACCTGATGCGCGTACCCGTCCCCAGCCGGCACGCGTAGCACTACGCACCACCCCCACACGATTGAGATCACCGTGCACCTCCCCAAAGCCGAACTCCACCTCCACATCGAGGGAACCCTCGAACCGGAACTGGCCTTCGCGCTCGCCGCGCGCAACGGCGTGACCCTGCCCCACGCGGACACCGAGGCCCTGCGCACCGCGTACCTCTTCGAGGACCTCCAGAGCTTCCTGGACCTCTACTACGCGCTGATGGCCGTGCTGCGGACCGAGGACGACTTCGCCGAACTCGCCGACGCCTACCTCACCCGCGCCGCCGCCCAGGGCGTCCGCCACGCAGAGATCTTCTTCGACCCGCAGGCCCACACCGCGCGCGGCGTGCCCATCGGCACCGTGATCGAGGGCCTGGGGCGGGCGCTGGAGCGCAGCGAGGAGAAGCACGGCGTCTCCACCCAGCTGATCATGTGCTTCCTGCGCGACCAGTCCGCCGCATCGGCCCTGGAGACCCTGGAGGCCGCCCGGCCGCACCTGCACCGGATCAGCGCCGTCGGCCTGGACTCCGCCGAGGTCGGCCACCCGCCCGTGAAGTTCCGCGAGGTGTACGAACGGGCCGGGGAGCTCGGCCTGCGCAAGGTCGCCCACGCGGGCGAGGAAGGCCCGCCCTCCTACATCCGCGAGGCGCTCGACGTGCTGGGCGTGGAGCGGATCGACCACGGGCTGCGCTGCATGGAGGACCCGGACCTGGTGAAGCGGCTGGTCGCCGAGCGCGTCCCGCTCACGCTGTGCCCGCTGTCCAACGTACGGCTGCGCGCGGTCGACACCCTGGAGCAGCACCCGCTGCCCGCGATGCTGGAGGCCGGGCTGCTCTGCACGGTCAACTCCGACGACCCCGCCTACTTCGGCGGGTACGTCGGAGACACCTTCCACGCGGTCCACGAAGCGCTCGGCCTGGACCGTGAGCAGCTGCGCACCCTGGCCCGCAACTCCTTCGAGGCGGCCTTCCTCGACCAAGACGAGGAGCGCAGGGCGCGCTACCTGTCCGAGGTCGAGGCGTACGTGTTCGACTGACCGCCCTCCGGGCCGGCCGTGCGGAACGCGCTCCTGCCGAGGCGCCTGCGGCGCAGGGCCGGGATGCTGATCTCCGTGACGGCCTGCTCGGGCGCGCCCACCTTGGGCACCGCGCCCGGCACCGCACCCGTGGTGACGGCGAGCAGGGCCGCGGGCGCTCCGCCCCGGCGGCGTACCGAACCGGGCACCAGCGGACGGCCGCCGATGTGCAGGGCGACCGCGGTCACCGGGAGCGCTATCAGCAGGGTCGTCGCGCCCAGGATCAGACCCATCCCCGTGAACCCGGCCTCCTCCGACAGCACACTGCCGAGCACCGGTCCGCAGGCGACGCCCACGGACGAGGCGGAGCCCGCGAGGACCGCCCAGCGGCCGCGTACGTCGAGGGAGGCGGCCAGACCGATCAGATACGACAGGACCACCGGATAGACGGTGTTCCACAGGATCTCGCCGGTCGCGAAGGAGCCGAGGCTCCCGGCGGACGAGCTGAGCACGATGCTCCCCGCGATGACGGCCGTGCCCACACCGATCGGGACCGCGCGCCCCAGCTTCGAGCCCAGCACCCCGGCGCCCATCACACCGAGCAGCCCGGCGCCGAGCGCGGCGGCGAACACGGCGCCGATCGTCACCTCGGACAGCCCGACCTGGTCCACGCCGATCCGGCTGCTGACGCCCCACAGCGCGTTCTGCGCCATCGACCAGACGAGCATGCCGCCTGCGAGGACCAGTCCGGAGCGGCGGTGCGGCAGCCGGCCCGCCGAGGGGGCGGCCGGGCCGGCCGCGGCCGAGCCGCCGAGCCGGGAGGTGGCCGGCCAGACCAGGAGCGCGACCAGGGCGATCGAGGCGAACGGCAGCCGGTGGCCGCCGCCCAGGTGCGGGACCGTCAGGTACAGGGCGCCCGCGGTCGCCGAGACGCTCAGCAGGCCGAGCGACGAGGTGCGGTGCGGGTCGCTCTGGGCGGCGATGCCCGCCGCCGCGACGGCGGTCGCCGTACCGGAGCCGAAGCCGCCGACCACCGCGCCCGCGACCACCAGCGGCACGGTGCCGGCCAGCGCCGCGCAGCCGTACCCCACCACGCACAGGACCAGTCCCACGCGTGCCGGTCTGCACGGCCCGTACGTCTCCACGCGTCCCGCCAGGGAGAAGCCCGCGGAGGCGGAGCTGAGCAGCAGCGCGCTGCCGACGAGCCCGGCCTGGGCCGTGCTGAGGCCCAGATAGACGGAGAGCCGTCCCACGATGGTGGGGAGGAGATAGGCGGCGAGGTAGCCGGCGGTGAACACGGCGACCAGGGGCCACGCGGCGCGAGGGCGCGAGGACATGGGCGTTCCTGAGGACATGCCGAGAAGAGGCAGAAGGGAGGGGGGAAATACGAGAAATCGGCGCTTCCGTCGGGTACGTCTCCAACGGTGCTCGCGGGCCAATTTGTATCAAGTGCTCCCGGGCCACCGAAAGCCGGTGTTAAGTGATCTGAGTCACTTTTGTGTTTACGGGGTTCACGGATGGGTATTCGCGGATGTTTACGCAGGTCAGGGACCGTGAACACACGCACGGCGCGCACTCGTCCATCACCGCCGCGTATCGGGCACACTGGCCGCAACCGCCACGACCGGGGAGTGCAAGGTGAGCGCTGACATTCCGCAGATCGACCCGCTGGACGGGCTGCGCGCCCCGCAGGACCCCGACTGCGACGTCTTCCTCACCGGCACGGTCTTCCTGGACATCATCTTCACCGGCCTGGACAGCGCCCCCGTGCGGGGCACCGAGTCCTGGGCGCGCGGCATGGGTTCCAGCCCCGGCGGCGTCGCCAACATGGCCACCGCGCTGGCCCGCCTGGGCCTGCGCACCTCGCTGGCCGCCGCGTTCGGCGACGACCACTACGGCGAGTACTGCTGGGACGCGCTCGAACAGGGCGAGGGCATCGACCTCTCCCGGTCGCACACGGTCCGCGGCTGGCACTCCCCGGTGACCGTCTCCATGGCGTACGAAGGCGAGCGGACGATGGTCTCGCACGGCCACGAGGCCCCGTCGCTCCCCACCACCGCCTCGCCCGAGGCCCCCGCGTTCCCCCGCTGCCCGCCCAGGGCGCGGGCCGCCGTCACCTCGCTGGTGCCAGGACGCACCGAACCCTGGGTCGCCGAGGCCGCCCGCCGGGGGGCCCTGATCTTCGGGGACGTCGGCTGGGACGAGACCGGGCGCTGGGACCTGGACGCCCTGAGCGGCCTGGAACACTGCCACGCCTTCCTGCCCAACGCCGAGGAGGCGATGCGCTACACCCGCACCGACTGCCCCCGGGCCGCCGCGCACGCCCTCGCCGAACGCGTACCGCTCGCCGTCGTCACCCTGGGCTCCGAGGGCGCCTACGCGGTCGACGCCGCCACCGGCACGGCCGCCGAGGTCCCGGCCATCGAGGTCGAGGCACTGGACCCGACCGGCGCCGGCGACGTCTTCGTGGCCGGCTTCGTCACCGGCACCCTGGCCGGCTGGCCCCTCGCCGACCGCCTCGCCTTCGCCGGGCTGACCGCGGCCCTCTCCGTCCAGGAGTTCGGCGGCTCGCTCTCGGCCCCCGGCTGGGCGGAGATCGCCGCCTGGTGGCAGCAGGTGCGCACCTGCGCCGGGCAGGACCCGGCCGCGCTGCGGCGCTACGCCTTCCTGGACGACCTGCTGCCGGCCGCCGCCCGGCCCTGGCCGCTGCGCCGGGCCCTGCCCACGATCGGCTTCCGCGCGTAACCTCCCCGGCTTCGTACCGCCCGGTAAAACCTCTGGTGTTGTCGGTGCGGAGTCGTAGGCTTGAGGAACACGAGGTTTTCGAGCAGCGAGAACCCTGCAACGGGAGGTATGCGCAGGCCCGAGGGCCGGCCCATGACTCAGTCACCCACACAGCCGCAGGCGCGTGCCCACATCAGCATCCCGGCCGCTCACCCGATGGTGATGCTCCTGGGAGCGGGCGACTCGCTGCTGCGCGTGATCGAAGCGGCGTTCCCGGCGGCCGACATCCACGTCCGGGGAAATGACATAAGCGCGACGGGCAACACGGCGGACATCGCCCTGATCCAGCGCCTGTTCGACGAGATGGTGCTCGTGCTCCGCACCGGGCAGCCGATGACGGAGGACGCCGTGGAACGGTCGATCGCGATGCTCAAGGCCACCGACAACGGCCAGGCGGACGGCACGGAGACCCCGGCCGAGGTGCTGACGCAGAACATCCTGTCCAACCGGGGCCGCACGATCCGCCCCAAGACGCTCAACCAGAAGCGGTACGTCGACGCGATCGACAAGCACACGATCGTCTTCGGCATCGGCCCCGCCGGTACGGGCAAGACCTACCTGGCCATGGCCAAGGCGGTCCAGGCCCTCCAGTCCAAGCAGGTCAGCCGCATCATCCTGACCCGCCCGGCCGTCGAGGCGGGCGAGCGCCTGGGCTTCCTCCCGGGCACGCTGTTCGACAAGATCGACCCGTATCTGCGCCCGCTCTACGACGCCCTGCACGACATGCTCGACCCCGACTCGATCCCGCGCCTGATGGCGGCGGGCACGATCGAGGTCGCGCCCCTGGCGTACATGCGCGGGCGCACCTTGAATGATGCTTTTATCATCCTGGACGAGGCGCAGAACACCAGCGCCGAGCAGATGAAGATGTTCCTCACCCGGCTCGGCTTCGACTCCAAGATCGTCGTCACCGGTGACATCACCCAGGTCGACCTGCCGACGGGGACCAAGAGCGGTCTGCGTCAGGTGCAGGAGATCCTGGAGGGCATCGACGACGTGCACTTCTCCCGGCTCACCTCGCAGGATGTCGTCCGGCACAAGCTGGTCGGCCGTATTGTCGACGCGTACGAGAAGTACGACAGCAGCAAGGGCGAGCAGGACGGCGGGGGCCATCGGGGCCGCGGCCGCCACAACGGGAAGCAGTAGCAGCGCACCATGTCGATCGACGTCAACAACGAGTCCGGAACCGAGGTCGACGAGCAGGCGATCCTCGACATCGCCCGCTACGCGCTCGCGCGCATGCGGATCCACCCGCTCTCCGAGCTCTCGGTGATCGTGGTGGACTCCGCGGCCATGGAGCAGCTGCACATCCAGTGGATGGACCTCCCGGGCCCGACCGATGTCATGTCCTTCCCGATGGACGAGCTGCGTCCGCCGGCCAAGGACGACGAGGAGCCCCCGCAGGGGCTCCTCGGTGACATCGTGCTCTGCCCCGAGGTCGCCAAGAGGCAGGGCGAGGAAGCCGAGACCGGGCACTCCATGGACGAGGAGCTCCAGCTGCTCACCGTCCACGGGGTGCTGCACCTGCTGGGTTACGACCACGAGGAGCCGGACGAGAAGGCCGAGATGTTCGGCCTCCAGGCGGCCATCGTGGACGGCTGGCGCGGTGAGCGCGGGCTGACCGGTCCGTCCCCCGCCCCGACCGTCTCGTGAGCCTGCCCCTGATCTTCGGCGTCGTCCTGCTGGTCGTCGTGGGCTGGCTGGCCGCCTGCGCCGAGGCGGGCATCGCCCGTACGTCGAGCTTCCGGGCCGCCGAGGCGGTCCGCTCGGGCCGGCGCGGCAGCGCCAAGCTGGAACAGGTCGCGGCCGACCCGACGCGTTATCTCAACGTCGCCCTGCTGGTGCGGGTCGCCTGCGAGATGGCCGCCGGGGTGCTCGTCACGTACGCCTGCCTGAAGGAGTTCCCGGAGACCTGGGAGGCGCTGACCGTCGCCATCGGCGTGATGGTCCTCGTCTCCTACGTCGCGATCGGCGTCTCGCCGCGCACCATCGGCCGCCAGCACCCGCTGAACACGGCGACCGCGTCGGCGTACGTGCTGCTGCCGCTGGCCCGGATCATGGGGCCGATCCCGCAGCTGCTGATCCTCATCGGCAACGCGCTGACCCCCGGCAAGGGGTTCCGCAAGGGCCCGTTCGCCAGCGAGGCCGAACTGCGGGCCATGGTGGACCTCGCCGAGCAGGAGTCGCTGATCGAGGACGAGGAGCGCCGCATGGTGCACTCCGTCTTCGAGCTCGGCGACACGCTCGTCCGCGAGGTGATGGTCCCGCGCACCGACCTCGTCTGCATCGAGCGCTACAAGACGATCCGTCAGGCGCTCACCCTCGCGCTGCGCTCCGGCTTCTCGCGCATTCCGGTCACCGGCGAGAACGAGGACGACATCGTCGGGATCGTCTACCTCAAGGACCTGGTCCGCAAGACGCACATCAACCGGGACTCGGAGGCCGACCCGGTCTCCACGGCGATGCGCCCGGCCGCGTTCGTGCCCGACACCAAGAACGCCGGAGACCTGCTGCGCGAGATGCAGCAGGAACGCAGCCACGTCGCCGTCGTCATCGACGAGTACGGCGGCACGGCGGGCATCGTCACCATCGAGGACATCCTGGAGGAGATCGTCGGCGAGATCACCGACGAGTACGACCGCGAGCTGCCGCCCGTCCAGGAGCTGGAGAACGGCTGCTTCCGGGTGACCGCCCGGCTCGACATCGGCGACCTCGGCGAGCTGTTCGGCCTCGACGAGTACGACGACGAGGACGTCGAGACCGTCGGCGGCCTCCTCGCGAAGGCGCTGGGCCGGGTCCCGATCGCCGGCGCGTCCTCCGAGGTCGAACTGCCCGACGGGCGGCGGCTGCGGCTGACCGCGGAGTCCCCGGCGGGCCGGCGCAACAAGATCGTCACGGTACTGGTGGAGCCGGTGGCTCCCGACGAGGAGGAGACGCCGGAATGACCCCGCAGCAGCTGAGGGCCTTCTGCCTGGGCTTCAACGCAAGCGTCGAGGAGTTCCCGTTCGGGCCCGAGGCGTCCGTCTTCAAGGTGCTCGGCAAGATGTTCGCGCTCAGCGCGCTGGACGCCCGGCCGCTGACGGTGAACCTCAAGTGCGACCCCGACGAGGCGGTGCGGCTGCGCGAGGAGTACGAGGCGGTGGAGCCCGGCTGGCACATGAACAAGCGCCACTGGAACACCGTCACCGTCTCCGGACTGCCCGACGCGAAGCTGCGCGAGCTCATCGAGGACAGCTACGACCTGGTGGTGGCCGGCCTCCCGAAGGCGGAGCGGCTGCGGCTGGACCGTCGGTAGGCCGCGTCGGCGGGGCCTCCCACCCGCCCCGGCCCGTGCCGGGCTTCGTATGCTCGGCACATGACTGAGAGCACCGGCACCACCGACCTCGGCGCCGAGGACCGCAAGATCGTCACCCTGGCGCGCAGCGCCCGCGCCCGCAACGGCGTCCCCGAGGGCGCGGCCGTCCGGGACGAGACCGGACGCACCTATGTGGCGGGGACCGTGGAGCTGGAGTCGCTGAAGCTCAGCGCGCTGCGGACGGCCGTCGCGATGGCGGTGGCCAGCGGGGCGAAGTCCCTGGAGGCCGCCGCGATCGTCTCTGAGGCGGACGCCCCCTCCGACGAGGACCGGGCCGCCGTACGGGACCTGGGCGGGGCCGGCACGCCGGTGCTGCTCGCCGGGCCGGACGGGCAGCTGCGGCTCAGCGTCACGGCCGGCTGACCGCCGTACGGGGCGGGCCCGGGGCCGTCCGGACCGGGCCCGGAGGCCGTGGGGGACGCCTCGGTGCCCCGCAGCTCCCGGGATCGGGGACAATGGGCGCCATGAGCGTTCGACCTAACCCTGAAGCCGCCGCGCGGCAGGCCGAGAACCCCGCCCCCCACCGGGCCGGCTTCGCCTGCTTCGTGGGCCGCCCCAACGCGGGCAAGTCCACCCTGACGAACGCTCTGGTCGGGCGGAAGGTGGCCATCACCTCCAACCGTCCGCAGACGACCCGGCACACCGTGCGCGGCATCGTGCACCGGCCGGACGCCCAGCTGATCCTGGTCGACACCCCCGGACTCCACAAGCCGCGCACCCTGCTGGGCGAGCGGCTGAACGACGTCGTGCGCACCACCTGGGCCGAGGTCGACGTGATCGGCTTCTGCCTGCCCGCCGACCAGAAGCTCGGCCCCGGCGACAAGTACATCGTCAAGGAGCTCGCGGGCATCAGGAAGACGCCCAAGATCGCGATCATCACCAAGACCGACCTGGTCGAGTCGAAGCAGCTGGCCGAACAGCTGCTGGCCGTCTCCCGGCTCGGCGAGGAGCTCGGCTTCGAGTGGGCGGAGATCATCCCGGTCTCGGCCGTCAAGGACCAGCAGGTCGACCTGCTCTCCGACCTGATCGCCCCGCTCCTGCCCGAGAGCCCGCCGCTCTACCCCGAGGGCGACCTCACCGACGAGCCGGAGATGGTGATGGTCGCGGAGCTGATCCGCGAGGCCGCGCTCGAAGGCGTACGCGACGAGCTGCCGCACTCCATCGCCGTCGTCGTGGAGGAGATGCTGCCGCGCGAGGACCGGCCGGCGGACAAGCCGCTGCTGGACATCCACGCCAACGTCTACATCGAGCGCCCCAGCCAGAAGGGCATCATCATCGGCCCGAAGGGCAAGCGGCTGAAGGACGTCGGCACCAAGTCCCGCAAGCACATCGAGGCCCTGCTCGGCACCCCCGTCTACCTCGACCTGCACGTCAAGGTCGCCAAGGACTGGCAGCGCGACCCGAAACAGCTGCGGAAGCTCGGGTTCTGAGCGGCACCGCGGACCGGAGGCCGGAGGCCGGCGCGACCGCGGTCCCCTTCAGCCGCCGTCCCGTCTCACGCGCCCTCCTTCAGGACGCGTGAGATCAGGGCGCGCTGCGCCTCGGTCAGGCGGGGGTCCGCGCAGTGCACGGTCCTGCCGTCGACCGTTATCCGGTAGCTGAAGCCGTCCGGGACGCCCCGGGGCGCCGCGCCCTGGCCGTCGGCGAGCGCCGATCCGGCCAGGGCCTCCCACTCCTGGGCGTCGGCCCGTCCGGCGGTGTCGATCTCGCGGTGGCGCGCGATGCCGGCGAAGCCGCCGGTCCTGCTCACCTGGATCCGCATGCGTGCGTCCCTACCTCTCCTGGTCGGTCGGAACGCCCACCTCCGACCACGCCTTGAGAACGGCCTCCACCTCGTCGCCCTCGCCGAAGCGGCTGCGCGCCGCCGCCACGGTCAGCCGGGCGAAGTCCGCGAAGTCCGCGTCGACCGCCAGTTCACCACCTGTGAGCACATCGAACCAGAGCTGGCCCGCCCGCTCCCAGGAGTTGCCGCCCAGCGCGGTCGCCAGGAGGTAGAACGCGCGGTTGGGGATGCCGGAGTTGAGGTGGACCCCGCCGTTGTCGTCGCCGGTGTGGACGTAGTCGTCCATGGACGCCGGCTGCGGGTCCTTGCCGAGCACGTCGTCGTCGTACGCCGTGCCGGGTGCCTTCATCGAGCGCAGCGCCACGCCCTGGACCCGGGGCGCGAGCAGCCCCTCGCCGATCAGCCAGTCCGCCTGGTCGGCGGTCTGGCCCAGCGAGTACTGCTTCACGAGGGAGCCGAAGACGTCCGAGACCGACTCGTTGAGCGCCCCGGACTGGCCGTAGTAGCTCAGGTTGGCCGTGTACTGCGTGAGCCCGTGGGCCAGTTCGTGGGCGATCACGTCGAGGGCGACGGTGAAGTCGAGGAAGATCTCCCCGTCCCCGTCTCCGAAGACCATCTGTTCGCCGTCCCAGAAGGCGTTGTTGTACTTCTCGTCGTAGTGGACGGACCCGATCAGCGGCAGTCCGCGGCCGTCGATGGAGCGCCGGCCGTAGGCGGTGAGCAGGAGGTCGAACGTGGCGCCGAGGCCCGCGTACGCGCGGTTGACGCTGGCGTCCTTCGTGGGCTTCTCGCCCTCGCCGCGGACCTTGGTGCCCGGCAGGTCCGTGCCGTGGCGGCAGTCGTAGAGGGTGCGGTCGGGCTTGGCGGTGCCCTCGTCGTCCGGCTCGGCGGGGGCGGTGGGCCGGGAGACGGTCGTCACCTGGCGGCGGGTCCGGCGGGCCGCGTCGGACTCCAGCGTGCGGCGGGCCGGATCGGCGAGGACGGGGTCGTCGGACTGGGACAGCTTGTCGAGGACGTGGGGCGGGACGATGGTGCAGAAGACGGGGTGGAACCCCTGCTGTGAAAGAGGCTGCATACACACGACTGTGGCAGTCCGTGAGTGCAATGTCACTGCTTGCAACCGCGGTTGATGAAATGGAGTGATTGGTCACTGTTGGGTGTTTAAGTCGTTCGCGACCGGCAAGCGTGGGCGCCGATCCCGCATACTGATACGACACCCACGTCTCGGGCGCCCCTCGGCTAGTCTCGACGCATCATGCGTTTCGGGCTGCTTCTTCTTAGCTGCCGCGGCGAGGGCCTGTAGTCGAGGCCGACCCCCTCCCCGCGGAGTCTGGTGTTGCAGTAACACAGTCGGCCGTCCCGGAGAAGGACACCCGAGGAGCCCTGCGCCATGACCGAAGTGAACCCCGCCCAGACCCCCGCATCGCACGCCGTCGGCCGCCCCACGCCGATCACCAACGCCACGGTGCTGCAGAAGCCGTCCGGGATGCCGGTCCACAAGTACGGCCGCTACGAGGCCGTCGACATCCCCGACCGCACCTGGCCCGAGAAGCGGATCACCAAGGCGCCGCGCTGGCTCTCCACCGACCTGCGCGACGGTAACCAGGCCCTGATCGACCCGATGTCGCCGGCCCGTAAGCGCGAGATGTTCGACCTGCTCGTACGCATGGGGTACAAGGAGATCGAGGTCGGCTTCCCGTCCTCCGGCGAGACCGATTTCGCCTTCGTCCGCTCCATCATCGAAGAGGGCGCGATCCCCGAGGACGTGACGATCTCCGTCCTGACGCAGGCCCGCGAGGAACTGATCGAGCGGACCGTCGAATCACTGGTCGGTGCTCGACGGGCCACCGTCCACCTGTACAACGCGACCGCCCCGACCTTCCGCCGCGTGGTCTTCCGCGGCTCCCGCGAGGAGGTCAAGCAGATCGCGGTGGACGGCACCCGGCTGGTCATGGAGTACGCCGACAAGATCCTGGGCGAGGAGACGGTCTTCGGCTACCAGTACAGCCCCGAGATCTTCACCGACACCGAGCTGGACTTCGCCCTGGAGGTCTGCGAGGCGGTCTGTGACGTCTGGCAGCCCGAGGAGGGCCGCGAGATCATCCTCAACCTGCCCGCCACCGTGGAGCGTTCGACGCCGTCCACGCACGCGGACCGGTTCGAGTGGATGTCGCGCAACCTGTCGCGGCGCGAGTTCGTCTGCCTGTCCGTCCACCCGCACAACGACCGCGGCACCGCTGTCGCCGCCGCCGAACTGGCCCTGATGGCCGGGGCGGACCGCATCGAGGGCTGCCTGTTCGGCCAGGGCGAGCGCACCGGCAACGTCGACCTGGTGACGCTGGGCATGAACCTGTTCTCGCAGGGCGTCGACCCGCAGATCGACTTCTCGCAGATCGACGAGATCCGCCGCACCAGCGAGTACTGCAACCAGATGGAGGTCCACCCGCGCCACCCCTACGCGGGCGACCTGGTCTACACCGCCTTCTCCGGCTCCCACCAGGACGCCATCAAGAAGGGCTTCGACGCCATGGAGGCCGACGCGGCCGCCCTGGGCAAGACCGTGGACGACATCGAGTGGGCCGTGCCCTACCTGCCGATCGACCCGAAGGACGTCGGCCGCTCCTACGAGGCGGTCATCCGGGTCAACTCGCAGTCCGGCAAGGGCGGCATCGCGTACGTCCTGAAGAACGACCACAAGCTGGACCTGCCCCGCCGGATGCAGATCGAGTTCTCCCGGATCATTCAGGCCAAGACCGACGCCGAGGGCGGCGAGGTCACGCCGACGCAGATCTGGAGCGTCTTCCAGGACGAGTACCTGCCCAACCCGCAGAACGCCTGGGGACGCGTCCAGATCCGCTCCGGCCAGAGCACGACCGGCTCCGACGGCCGTGACACGATCACCGTCGAGGCGACCGTGGACGGCACGGACACCGTGCTGACCGGCACCGGCAACGGCCCGATCTCGGCGTTCTTCGAAGCGCTGCAGGCCATCGGCATCGACGCCCGGCTGCTGGACTACACCGAGCACACCATGAGCGAGGGCGCGAGCGCGCAGGCCGCCTCGTACATCGAGTGCGCCATCGACGGAAAGGTGCTGTGGGGCATCGGCATCGACGCCAACACCACCCGCGCCTCGCTGAAGGCGGTCGTCTCGGCCGTCAACCGCGCCACCCGCTGACCCGGCGCCCGGAAGGGCCCGCAGCCGTACGGTCCGCGAACCCCGCCCACCCGCTTCGGGGGGCGGGGTTCGGCCATTCTCCGGACGGTTGTGACGGGCGGGGTGCTGACGGCACAACGGTGATGTGGTTAACATCACGTCGACACGGCAGTGTTGCCGGAGTGTTACGGAGGTGTGCGACGTGCGGTCAGCCCTGGGACAACGCGCCATGAAGCTGCGTATCTGCGGCATCCGTACGCTGTGGGACACCACCGGCGACGGGGAGTTCTTCTGCCCCGGCTGCGGCGGTGACCGCAACTACCGCCTCCTTACCGGCCGTCGCCGCTTCGCCGTGCTGGGCGTGCCCCTGCTGCGGCGCGGCACCACGGACCCGGTGGCCGAGTGCGCCGCCTGCCACCAGCACTTCGACCCGGAAGCGCTCGACCACCCCACCACCACCCGGTTCTCCGCGATGCTCAGGGACGCCGTGCACACCGTGGCCCTCGGCGTCCTCGCGGCCGGCGGCAGCACCTCCCGTACGGTCCTGGAGAGCGCCGCCGAGACCGTGCGCGGCGCCGGGTTCGAGGACTGCACGCCCGAACAGCTCGCCACCGTGGTCGAGGTACTGTCCGCCGACATCGGCCAGGGCTCCGCGTTCGACCCGGCGGCCGAGGCGTGCGGCGCGGCCCTCGCCATCGAACTGCACGAGGCGCTGGAACCGCTCGCCCCGCACCTCGCCCCCACCGGACGCGAATCGATTCTGCTCCAGGGCGCCCGGATCGCCCTCGCGGACGGCGCGTACAGCACCGCCGAGCGCGAGGTGCTGACCACCGTCGGCGGGGCGCTGAGGCTGTGCGCCGAGGACACCGCCCGGCTGCTCGCCGAGGCGGCGCGTACGCCCTCCTGATCTCCGGCGCGACGAAGTTCCCCCGCCCCGACGGGGCGAACCTTGGCTGACGCGGCACTGGCGGCCGATCTCGCCAGCAGCCGGGGCAGGGGCCCGATCGCCGCCGTCGGCGTGCTGTGCGCCCTCCTGGCCATGCTGACGCTGCTGCCGGCCGTCCTGGTCCCGCTGGGCCGCCGCGTCTTCCGGCCGCTCGCCCCTGGGCACCGCTCACCGCCAAGACCCCCGTCAGCCGGACCATGGGCAAACTGGGCGCGCGGGACCGGGCCCAGCTGGTCATCGCCGCCTACGAATCGGGGCTCGTGGTGCCCGCCAGGGGAGGCTGACGGGGTCCGCCGCCCGGGGGCGGGCCCCGGGTGTCGGTGGCGTACCGGACAATGGGACGCATGAGCTTGTTCCGGGACGACGGCGTGGTGCTGCGCACGCAGAAGCTGGGCGAGGCCGACCGGATCATCACGCTGCTGACCCGGGGCCACGGCCGGGTGCGGGCCGTCGCGCGCGGTGTGCGGCGCACCAAGTCGAAGTTCGGGGCCCGCCTCGAACCGTTCTCCCACGTGGACGTGCAGTTCTTCGCGCGCGGCAGCGAGCTGGTCGGGCGCGGGCTGCCGCTGTGCACCCAGAGCGAGACGATCGCCCCGTACGGCGGCGGGATCGTCACCGACTACGGGCGCTACACCGCCGGGACCGCGATGCTGGAGACCGCCGAGCGCTTCACCGACCACGAGGGCGAACCCGCGGTCCAGCAGTACCTGCTGCTGGTGGGCGGGCTGCGCACGCTGGCCCGGGGCGAGCACGAGCCGCATCTCATCCTGGACGCCTTCCTGCTGCGTTCCCTCGCGGTCAACGGCTACGCCCCCAGCTTCGACGACTGCGCCCGCTGCGGGCTGCCGGGACCGAACCGTTTCTTCTCGGTGGCGGCGGGCGGGGTCGTATGCGGCGACTGCCGGGTGCCCGGCAGCGTCGTACCCTCGGCTGAGGCCGTCGCCCTGCTGAGCGCCCTGCTCACCGGCGACTGGGAGACGGCGGACGCGTGCGAGGCGCGTCATGTCAGGGAGGGGAGCGGGCTGGTGTCCGCGTATCTGCACTGGCATCTGGAGCGCGGGCTGCGTTCACTGCGGTACGTAGAGAAGTGACACAGGGAGACTGAAGCTCATGGCAGTACGCGGGATGCTCGGCGGCCGTAACCGGCGCGACTACAAGACCCCGGAGCCGCACCCGTCCGGTGCCGTGCCCCCGAAGATCCCCGGTGAGCTGGTGCCCAAGCACGTCGCCATCGTGATGGACGGCAACGGCCGCTGGGCGAAGGAGCGCGGTCTGCCGCGCACCGAGGGGCACAAGGTCGGCGAGGGCGTCGTCATGGACGTGCTCAAGGGCTGCATCGAGATGGGCGTCAAGAACCTCTCGCTGTACGCCTTCTCGACGGAGAACTGGAAGCGGTCCCCGGAGGAGGTGAAGTTCCTGATGAACTTCAACCGGGACGTCATCCGCCGCCGCCGTGACGAGATGGACGAACTCGGCATCCGCATCCGCTGGGTGGGCCGCATGCCCAAGCTGTGGAAGTCCGTCGTCCAGGAGCTCCAGGTCGCCCAGGAGCAGACCAAGGACAACGACAGGATGACGCTGTACTTCTGCGTCAACTACGGCGGCCGGGCCGAGATCGCGGACGCGGCGCAGCGGATCGCGCAGGACGTCGCCGCCGGGCGGCTCGACCCCTCGAAGGTCAACGAGAAGACGTTCGCGAAGTACATCTACTACCCGGACATGCCGGACGTGGACCTGTTCGTGCGGCCCAGCGGCGAACAGCGCACCTCGAACTACCTGATCTGGCAGAGCGCGTACGCCGAGATGGTCTTCCAGGACGTGCTGTGGCCGGACTTCGACCGCCGCGACCTGTGGCGCGCCTGTCTGGAATTCGCCCAGCGCGACCGCCGGTTCGGCGGCGCGGAGGAGGTCGCGGCCTCGGGGAGCTGAACGGAAGGGCCGGCCGGGGTGCCCCCGCCGGCCCGTTCCCTACCGCTCGCCGCTCGCGCAGTCCGCGCAGGTGCCGAAGACCTCGACCGTGTGCGCCACGTTGACGAAGCCGTGCTGCGTGGCGATGGTCTCCGCCCACTGCTCGACCACGGGCCCCTCGACCTCGACCGCCTTGCCGCACACGCGGCACACCAGGTGGTGGTGGTGCTCGCCGGTCGAGCAGCGCCGGTAGACGGACTCGCCCTCCGTGGTGCGCAGGACGTCCACCTCGCCGGCGTCGGCGAGGGACTGGAGGGTGCGGTAGACGGTCGTCAGGCCGACCGAGTCCCCCCGGTGCTTGAGGACGTCGTGCAGCTCCTGGGCGCTGCGGAACTCATCGACCTCGTCGAGCGCCGCCGCGACGGCTGCCCGCTGCCGGGTCGAGCGGCCGCGTACCGGAGCCGCGTTCGTACCACTGATCGGCGCCGTCGCCACAGGAGCCTCCTCGTGTCGCCCGTACATCTGTCGGGCCATTGTGCCAGCCCGCCCCTTCCGGGGGATCAGACTCGGACGTCGTCCGGTGCCGGGCGGGCCCCCGGTACTTCCAGGGTGCACCGGTCCGCCTCTGTCTCGCCGCGCCGGGCGCGGACGCGGGCGAGCGGGGCGGCGAGCAGCGTCAGGACGACGAAGACCCCGATGGCCAGCAGCACGATCGTCGCGCCGGGCGGGACGTCCTGGTAGTACGAGGTGATGGTGCCGGACAGGGTGACGCCGACGCCGATGACGACGGAGAGCACGAACGTCACCTTGAAGGACCGGGTGATCTGCTGCGCGGCGGCGACCGGGACCACCATCAGGGCGCTGACCAGCAGCAGCCCCACGACCCGCATCGCGACCGTGACGGTCACGGCGGCGGTGACCGCGACGAGCAGGTTCAGCATCCGCACCGGCAGGCCGGTCACCCGGGCGAACTCCTCGTCCTGGCTGACGGCGAACAGCTGCCGCCGCAGCCCCACCGTCACCAGCAGCACGAACGCGGCGAGCAGCGAGATCGCGGTGATGTCCTCGGAGGAGACCGTGGACAGCGAACCGAAGAGGTACGAGGTCAGGTTGGCGTTCGAGCCGGTGTCGGAGAGGTTGATCAGCAGGACACCGCCCGCCATGCCGCCGTAGAAGAGCATGGCCAGCGCGATGTCGCCCCGGGTGCGGCCGTACCAGCGGATCAGCTCCATGACGACCGCGCCCGCGACGGCGACGGCGGTGGCCATCCAGACCGGGCTGGTGGAGAGCAGGAAGCCGAGGCCGACGCCGGTCATCGCGATGTGGCCGATGCCGTCGCCCATCAGGGCCTGCCGGCGCTGCACGAGGTAGATGCCGACGGCGGGCGCGATGACGCCGACCAGTACGGCGGCGAGCAGGGCCCGCTGCATGAAGGGAGGGTCGAGGAATTCCATGGTCAGCTCAGCAGTCCCGTCCGGACGGGCTCGGAAGCCGCGTGGGGGTGTACGTGGTCGTGGCCGGGCAGGGCGTGCTGGCCGACGGCCTTCGGGGGCGGCCCGTCGTGCAGCACGCAGCCGTCGCGCAGGACGACCGCCCGGTCGATCAGGGGCTCCAGCGGGCCCAGCTCGTGCAGGACGAGGAGCACGGTGGTGCCGGCGGCGACCTGCTCGCGCAGGGTGGCGGCCAGGATCTCCTGGCTGGCCAGGTCCACGCCCGCCATCGGCTCGTCCATGATCAGGAGCTCGGGTTCGGCGGCGAGCGCGCGGGCGATGAGCACCCGCTGGTGCTGGCCGCCGGAGAGGGCGTTCACCGAGTCCTTCGCCCGGTCGGCGAGGCCGACGAGCTCGATGGCGCGGTCGACGGCGGCGCGGTCCGCCTTGCGGGGGATGCCGAGGCGGGTGCGGGAGAGCCGCCCGGCGGAGACGACCTCGCGGATCGTGGCGGGCACGCCGCCGGCCGCCGTGGTGCGCTGCGGTACGTAGCCGACCCGGGCCCAGTCGCGGAAGCGGCGCAGCGGAGTGCCGAAGAGCTCGACGGCGCCGCCGGTCAGGGGGACCTGGCCGATGACGGAGCGGACGGCGGTGGACTTGCCGGAGCCGTTGGCGCCGAGCAGGGCGACGACCTCGCCCCGGCGCACGGTCAGGTCGACGCCGCGCAGTACGGGGCGCGCGCCCAGGACGGCGGTGGCGTCGCGTACGGCGATCACGGGTTCGCTGGTGGGGTGCTGGGGCTCGGGCATGAGCGCCTCCGGTGCTGCTGCGCGGTTCGGGCCGACGGGTGCGGTGGGGCCGTCGGGTGCGGTGGGGTCGTCGCTCACTTCGCGCCGAGTGCCGTGCGCAGAGCGGTGAGGTTGGACTTCATGACCTCGATGTAGTCATCGCCCTTGGAGCTGTCGGTGATTCCCTCCAGCGGGTCCAGGACGTCGGTCTTCAGGCCGGTGTCGCGGGCGACGGTCTTCGCCGTCTTGTCACTGGCGAGCGTCTCGAAGAAGACGGTGGTGACCTTCTTCTCCTCGGCGATGGAGTGCAGGGCGCCGATGCGGGCGGGGCTGGGCTCGGCCTCGGGGTCGATGCCGGCGATGCCCTCCTGGGTGAGTCCGTAGCGCTCGGCGAGGTAGCCGAAGGCGGAGTGCGTGGTGATGAACGTCTTCGTCGCGGTGTTCCTGAGCCCGGTCCGGTACGCGATGTCGAGCGCGCCCAGCTCCTTGACCAGGGCGTCGGTGTTCTTGCGGTAGTCCGCCGCGTGGTCCGGGTCGGTCTTCTCCAGGGACCTGCCGACGCCCTTGGCGACCTCGGTGTACTTCACCGGGTCCAGCCAGATGTGCGGGTCGGCGCCGGCCTCGTCGCCCTCGTGCTCGTGGCCGTGCTCCTCGCCGCCGGTCTCGGTGCCGTGGTCCTCCAGCGAGGTCAGCGTCGCGGCGTCCAGGGTGTGGGAGGCGCCGGACTGCTTGATCGCCTCGTCGACGGCGGGCTGGAGGCCCTTGAGGTAGAGGATGAGGTCCGCGTCGCTGAGCCTGCCGGTCTGCCGGGGGCTCAGCTCCAGGTCGTGGGGCTCCATGTTGGGCTTGGTGAGCGTGGTGACCGAGACGTGGTCGCCGCCTATGCGCTCGGCCAGGAACTGCATCGGATAGAAGGACGCCACCACGTCCAGCCGGCCGTCGCTCTTGTGGTCGGAGGTGCCGGACGACGAGCAGGCGGTCACGGCGGTGAGGCCGAGGGCGACCGCGCCGGTGACGGCGGCGGCCGGTATGAGGCGGCGTATGTTCATGACACTCATTTTCAACAAAAGTGGAAACGATTGTCAACAAGCGGGGTTCGTGAACGGGACCGGTACCGATTTGATCGAAGGGGAGGCGCCGCCGGTAATCTGGGCTCTTCGCCCGCCCGTTCCGTCGTAATGAAGAGAGCACCGTGGCCGCCGACAAGATCGACACCATCGTCAGCCTGAGCAAGCGCCGTGGCTTCGTCTACCCCTGCAGCGAGATCTACGGTGGTCAGAAGGCCGCCTGGGACTACGGGCCGCTGGGCGTCGAGCTCAAGGAGAACCTGAAGCGCCAGTGGTGGCGCTACATGGTCACCTCCCGCGAGGACGTCGTCGGCATCGACTCGTCGGTCATCCTGGCCCCCGAGGTGTGGGTCGCCTCCGGCCACGTCGCCACGTTCTCGGACCCGCTGACCGAGTGCACCTCCTGCCACAAGCGCTACCGCGCGGACCACCTGGAGGAGGCGTACGAGGAGAAGCACGGCAAGGCGCCCGCGAACGGCCTCGCCGACCTCAACTGCCCCAACTGCGGCAACAAAGGCACCTTCACCGAGCCCAAGCAGTTCTCCGGCCTGCTCTCCACGCACCTCGGCCCGACCCAGGACTCCGGCTCGGTCGCCTATCTGCGCCCCGAGACCGCCCAGGGCATCTTCACCAACTTCTCCCAGGTGCTGACCACCGCGCGCAAGAAGCCCCCGTTCGGCATCGCGCAGATGGGCAAGTCCTTCCGCAACGAGATCACTCCGGGCAACTTCATCTTCCGCACGCGCGAGTTCGAGCAGATGGAGATGGAGTTCTTCGTCAAGCCGGGCGAGGACGAGCAGTGGCAGGAGTACTGGATGGAGCAGCGCTGGAACTGGTACACCGGTCTCGGCCTGCGCGAGGAGAACATGCGGTGGTTCGAGCACCCGCAGGAGAAGCTCTCCCACTACTCCAAGCGCACCGCTGACATCGAGTACCGCTTCCGCTTCGGCGGCAGCGAGTGGGGCGAGCTGGAGGGCGTCGCCAACCGCACCGACTACGACCTCACCGCCCACTCCAAGGCGTCGGGCACGGACCTCTCCTTCTTCGACCAGGAGAAGGGCGAGCGCTACACCCCGTACGTCATCGAGCCCGCGGCCGGTGTCGGCCGCTCGCTGCTGGCCTTCCTCCTCGACGCGTACAGCGAGGACGAGGCGCCGAACGCCAAGGGCGTCATGGAGAAGCGCGCCGTGATGCGCCTCGACCCGCGTCTGGCGCCGGTCAAGGTCGCGGTCCTCCCGCTCTCCCGCAACCCGCAGCTCTCGCCGAAGGCCAAGGGCCTCGCGGCCGACCTCCGGCAGAACTGGAACATCGAGTTCGACGACGCCGGCGCCATCGGCCGCCGCTACCGCCGCCAGGACGAGATCGGCACGCCGTTCTGCGTCACCGTCGACTTCGACACCCTCGACGACAACGCGGTCACCGTCCGCGAGCGCGACACGATGAAGCAGGAGCGCGTCTCCCTGGACCAGATCCAGGGCTACCTCGCCTCCCGTCTGCTCGGCTGCTGACGCCCGCACCGCCGACCGGGGCCCCCGGTTCCGCGCCCGCCGCGGAACCGGGGGCCCCGTGCGTCCGGGGGACCGGAGGCGGAAAACCGGGTGAGGCGGGCGTCCGGTGTGGGTAACGTCGCGCCCATGTATGCGTTCTTCCAGATCTACGAGTGAGAGCGCGGCGGGCCCGACCACCCGCCGCCCCCCGGATCGATCCGAGGTCGCCAGAGACCTCACCGAGACCACACATTGGGAGAACCCCATGGCCAAGAGCCGCAACAACCTCCTCGGCGTCGGCGGACAGCGCAAGAAGCTGTCCCGCAACGGGGCCCAGGGCGCCGGCCCCGCCCGCGAGGCCGACCGCAGGACGGCCGCCGACCAGAAGCAGGAGCTGCTCCGCAAGATGCGGGAGCGGGCCGCCGGCACCGAGCAGCCCGACACCGCGGAAGCCGACGCGCCGGCCGCGGAGCCGGAGGCCCCGGCCCAGAGCTGACGCCCGCGCACGGCCTGAGGCCCCGGCGGACCGACCACCAGGTCCGTCCGCCGGGGCCGTCGTGCTGTCGGCTGCCGCCCTACCCCACCGTGCGCGGCAGCCGCAGGCTCAGCGCGGTGGTCAGGGCCACCGCCGCCAGCTGGACGAGCAGCGTCACGATCAGGGCGTCCCGCATCCCCGACCCCGGCACCAGGGCCAGGAACAGCGAGCCGAGCGTCGCCACCCCCAGCGTCAGCGTCGCCTGCTGGGTCGTCGTCATGACACCGCCGCCGACCCCGGCCCGGTCCGGCGGCACGTCCGACAGGATGATGCGGAAGATGACGGGCAGCTGGAGGCCCTGGCCGAAACCGGCGACCGCCATGCCCGGCAGCAGGCCCGCCATGCCGAGGTCCGGCCAGCCCCGCCACACGGTGAGGGCGAGCACCGCCACGCCCGCCGCCTGGATCAGCCCGCCGGCCGTCACGACCCGGCTGCCGTAGCGCCGTACCAGCCGGGGACCGGCCAGCGACGCCACGAAGAAGGCCACCGCCATCGGGGCCATCGACAGGCCGGACCGCGCCGGGCCGAGCTCCAGGCCCTGCTGGAGCGCGACCGCGATGACGAACATGAAGCCGCCGAAGCCCACCGAGAACGGCACCACGAGGGCGAGACCGCGCCGCAGCGACTCCAGGCGCAGCAGGCTCGGCGGTACCAGCGGGACGAGCCCGCGCCGGTCCGCCCGCCGCTCCACCCGGTAGAACGCCGCCGCCGCGAACGGGAACAGCGCGAGGGACACCCAGGTCCACAGCGGCCAGCCTGCCGCCCGTCCCTCGGTGAGCGGGGCCAGCAGCGTCAGCAGCGACACCGCGAGCAGCAGCGTGCCCGGTACGTCGACGGGCGCGGGCCGGTCCGCCCGCGTCTCCGGGACCGCGCGCGCCGCCAGCACCAGACCGATCGCCGCGACGGGCACGTTGACCAGAAACACCGACCGCCAGCCCGCGCTCTCGCCGAACACCGAGGAGAGCGGCGCGGCGGCGACCAGCGCCCCGCCCAGGATCTGGCCCGCGACCATGGAGAGCCCGGCCGTCGCCCCGTACAGGCTCATCGCCCGGGCCCTGCGGTGGCCGGAGGTGGCCGCCTGGATGGTGGCGAGGACCTGCGGCAGCATCAGCGCGGCCGAGGCGCCCTGGGCCACCCGCGCCCCGACCAGGGTCCAGGCGGTCGGGGCGAGCCCGCAGGCCAGCGAGGTGAGCCCGAAGGCCGCGATCCCGGCCAGGAAGAGCCGGCGCCGGCCGGCCATGTCACCGAGCCGCCCGCCGAGGACGAGCAGCACGGCGTAGGCGAGCCCGTAACCCGCGACGACCAGTTCCAGCAGGGCGGGGCCCGCCGCCAGGTCGTGGTCGATGGTGGGCAGGGCCACGTTGACGATGAAGAAGTCGATGAGGGGGAGGGCCGCGCCCAGCAGCACGGTGAACAGCCCCAGCGCGCCGAGCACCGGGGCGGGATGGTCGTGCCGCACCACCGGGGAGGCGGTGGCGCTTGCCGTTGTCGTCCGTACAGAGGATTCACTCACGCCACCGACCATCGCTCCGCCCGCAGCCTGGTACCAGAGTGTCCTTATCCTGGTACAAGTACCACCAGGCACCGGCCGCCCGGTGCCCGTGCCGGGCCCGCACCCTGGAGGAATGACGACGATGGCGACGCCTACGACGCAGACGGCCGCCCCCGGCGGGAGCGAGCCCGACATCCGGCGGCACGAGCTGGCGAACTTCCTGCGCAGCCGCCGCGAACGGATCACCCCCGAGCAGGTCGGCCTCGTCCGGGGCCGCCGCCGGCGCACGCCGGGGCTGCGCCGCGAGGAGGTCGCCCAGCTCTCCGCCGTCGGCGTCACCTGGTACACCTGGCTCGAACAGGCCCGGGACATCCAGGTATCGCCCCAGGTCCTCGACGCCCTCGCCCGCGCCCTCCTCCTGGACCGCAGCGAGCGCAGCCACCTCTTCTCGCTCGCGGCGGCCATCGACCCGGCCCCCGGCGCGGAGTGCCCGCACCTCACCCCGGCGCTGCGGACCATGCTGCGGCAGCTGGAGCCGATCCCCGCCTGCGTGCAGAACAGCCGGTACGACATCCTCGCCCACAACCGCACCTACGGGCGGCTGCTCTGCGACCTGGAGGCGGTCGCGCCCGAGGACCGCAACGTCATGCTGCTCGCCCACACCAACGAGCAGTGGCGCTCCTCCGTCATGGACACCGCGGAGGTGACCCGCTACATCACCGCCAAGTTCCGCGCGGCGATGGCCGAACACCTCGCCGAGCCCGCATGGAAGGAGCTGCTGGGGCGCCTGGAGGCGGCCTCGGAGGAGTTCCGCGAGAACTGGGCCCGGCACGAGGTCGTCGGGGCCGGCAGCCGGGCCAAGGTCTTCCGCAACGCCTGGGTGGGGCTGCTCCGGGTGGAGGCCACCGACCTCTGGCTCGGCCCCTCGGCCGGGCCGCGCCTGGTCAGCTACGCGCCCCGCGACGACGAGACGTACGAGCGGCTGGCGCGCCTTCAGGAACTGGTGCGCGCCGCCGAGGACTGAGCGGCCGGCGCGGCGGCCACGTCCCCGGCCACCGGTTCCGCCAGCCGTTCCGCCGTCCGGCGGGCGGTGGAACGGGCCCACCGGCCGCTGCTCAGGGCGCCGACCAGCAGAACGGCGAGCCCGCAGCCGGTGACGATCCACCAGCCCGGCCTGCTCGCCGCCACGAAGCCGTCCGACCCGCCCGGGTCCGCCATGCCCGCCGCCAGGACCGCGCCGATCACGGCGACCCCGAGAGTCTGCCCGATCTGCCGGCTGGTGGAGGCGACGGCCGCCGCGACACCCGCCTGGGAGCGGGGCATGCCGGAGACGGCGGTGTTGGTGATGGGCGCGTTCACCGAGCCGAAGCCCAGGCCGAACAGCACATACGCGGCGAACATCGAGACCGTCCCGGTCTCCGCGTCGAACGCCGCCAGCATCAGCCCGCTCACCGCCATCGCACCGCCCGCGACCAGCAGCGGTACGCGCGGCCCGCGACTGGCCACGAGCCGCCCGGACAGCGGCGAGAGCAGGCACACCACGGCCGCCATGGGCAGCGTGTAGAGACCGGCGTCCAGCGCGCTCAGGCCCCGGACGTCCTGGAGGTAGAGCGTGTTGAGGAAGAGGAAGCCGCCGAGCGCGGCGAAGGCGCAGACCGCGATGACCGTCGCACCGCTGAACGGGACGCTGTGGAAGAACCGCAGGTCGATCAGCGGATCGGCGCGCCGGGGCTCGTACACCAGCAGCCCCGCCAGGGCCGCCGCCGCGAGCCCCGCGAAGAGCAGGATCTCGCCGGAGGTCCACCCCTTCTGCGGGGCCTCGATGATCGCGTACGTCAGCGAGCCCAGCAGCGTGATCACCAGGACCTGGCCCAGCGGGTCCGGGCGGCGGGCCCGCCGGGCGCGCGACTCGGGGACGTAACGCCAGGTCAGGAACAGGGCGGCGAGGCCCACCGGGAGGTTGACCCAGAAGATCGACCGCCAGCCGACGGAGTCGACCAGACCGCCGCCGACCACCGGACCCGCCGCCATGGAGATGCCGACGACCCCGCCCCAGACGCCGATCGCGCGGGCGCGCTCGCGGGGGTCGGTGAAGGTGTTGGTGATGATCGACATCGCGACCGGGTTGAGCATCGAGCCGCCCACGGCCTGCACCATCCGGAAGGCGATCAGAGCCTCCAGGTTCGGCGCCAGCGAGCACAGCGCCGAACCCAGGGTGAACAGGACCAGGCCGGCCATGAAGACCTTCCGCCGGCCGATCCGGTCGGCGGTGGAACCGGCGAGCATCAGCAGGGATGCGAGGACGAGCGTGTACGCGTCGATCGTCCACTGCATCCCCGCGACGCTCGCGTCCAGTTCCCGGCGCATGACGGGCAGGGCGACATTCAGGGCGGTGGTGTCGAGACTGACGATCAACAGGCTCATGCAGCAGATCGCCAGCACCAGCATCCGACGTCGGTGACTGAGGTCAGGCATCCATCGATAGTACGCCTAACTAACGACTGCCGCCGCCAGGATTTTCGCCGCGTCCCGCACCAGCGGGTGGTCGCCCGCCGCGCCGGAAGCGCCCGCCGGCTTCGTCGTCAGCACCGCCAGGACCACCGGCGCGCCTTCCTGCGTCCACGCGACGCCCACGTCGTTGCACGAGGCGTACGAGCCGCCGCCCGTCTTGTCGGCGACCGTCCACTCCGGCGGCAGCCCGGCCCGGAACCGCGTACCGCTCGTCCGGCAGTTCAGCAGCCAGTGGGTCAGCAGCTCCCGGTCCCGGGGCTCCAGCACGTTCCCCAGGACGAGCCGGGCGTAGTCGCGGGCGATCGCCGCGGGGGTCGTGGTGTCCGTGACCCGGCCGGGCTCGGCGGAATTCAGGTCGGGCTCCCAGCGGTCCAGCCGGGTCGCCCGGTCGCCCAGGGAACGGGTGAAGCGGGTGACGGCATGCGGGCCGCCGAGCTCGCGCAGCAGCAGATTGCCCGCGGTGTTGTCGCTGTCCCCGATGGCGGCGTCGCAGAGCCGGGCGATGCTCAGCCCGCTCGCGATGTGCTCCGGGGTGTCGGTGACCGGCGAATCCGAGACGCAGTCCGCCTTGGTGTAGTGGACCACCTTCTCCAGCACCTCGCCGTCCCGGTCCAGATCCCGCAGGACGGCCGCCGCGGCGAGCGTCTTGAACGTCGACAGCATCGGGAAGCGCTCGTCGGCCCGGTGGCGCACCGCGACCCCGGTGGCCACGTTGTACGCGAACGCGCCGACGCGGGCGCCGTGCGTCCGCTCCAGCTCGCGCAGCCGGGCCGTCGTGGGGCCGGCCGCCGCGCGGGCGGGGCCCGCGCCGAGGAGCAACGCCCCGGCGGCACCGGCGCCACCGAGCGCGAGCAGCCGTCGACGGCCGGGGGAGCCAAGGGTTAAGCGGGACATGGGGGTCGTCATGAGCTTCCTCTCCTTCGTCCACCGGCTCGTCGCCGGAATCCCCACGCTACGGCGGGGGTCGGACAGCGCTCCCTCCTCCCCCCGTCCCGGCGGGGCGCGACCGCCTCCGGAGCAGTCCGCGGGGTACGGGACAATGGGGCCATGACCACGCTCGCCCCCTCGCCCTCACTGCTCCGCATCGGCCCCCACACCGTGCAGCCGCCGGTGGTCCTCGCGCCCATGGCCGGCATCACCAACGCCCCCTTCCGCACGCTGTGCCGGGAGTTCTCGGGCGGCAAGGGGCTGTTCGTCAGCGAGATGATCACGACGAGGGCCCTGGTCGAGCGCAACGAGAAGACCATGCAGCTCATCCACTTCGACGCGAGCGAGACCCCGCGCTCGATCCAGCTGTACGGAGTGGACCCGGACACGGTCGGCAAGGCGGTCAGCATGATCGTCGACGAGAACCTCGCCGACCACATCGACCTGAACTTCGGCTGCCCGGTCCCCAAGGTCACCCGCAAGGGCGGCGGCTCGGCCCTCCCGTACAAGCGGCCCCTGCTGCGCGCGATCCTGCACGAGGCGGTCTCCCGGGCCGGGGACCTGCCCGTCACGATCAAGATGCGCAAGGGCATCGACGACGACCACCTGACCTACCTGGACGCCGGCCGGATCGCCGTCGAGGAGGGCGTCACGGCGGTCGCCCTGCACGGCAGGACCACCGCCCAGCACTACGGCGGCACCGCCGACTGGGACGCCATCGCCCGGCTCAAGGAGCACGTCCCGGAGATCCCGGTGCTCGGCAACGGCGACATCTGGTGCGCGGACGACGCCCTGCGCATGATGCGCGAGACCGGCTGCGACGGCGTGGTCGTGGGGCGCGGCTGCCTGGGCCGCCCCTGGCTCTTCGGCGACCTGGTCAGCGCGTTCGAGGGGACGGAGGCGCGGCAGGCGCCCACCCTGCGCACCGTCGCCGACGTGATGCTGCGGCACGCGACGCTGCTGGGGGAGTGGATCGGCGACGAGTCGCGGGGCGTGATCGACTTCCGCAAGCACGTCGCCTGGTACCTCAAGGGCTTCGCGGTGGGCTCCGAGATGCGCAAGAAGCTGGCGATCACCTCCTCGCTGGAGGAGCTGGGCTCCCAGCTCCAGGAGCTGGACCTCGACCAGCCCTGGCCGGACGGCGCCGACGGACCGCGCGGGCGCACCTCGGGCAACAACCGGGTGGCCCTCCCGGACGGCTGGCTGAAGGACCCGTACGACTGCGCGGGCGTCGGCGCCGACGCGGAGCTGGACACGTCCGGCGGCTGAGAAGGCGGCCGGCGGATGGGGGCACTCAGTGCCCCCATCCGCATTTTCGCTCAGGTGAGCGGGCCTCCGATCGAGTGATTCTCGCCACCTTGAGAGTGGTGGCGCTCAAATGAGCGCGAAATCCGGGTCTGCATTTCTCAAAGGGTGGCACTGAGTGCCAGATGCCCTTACTTTGATCGATCGACGCGTCGATCACTTTCAGCCACCGAATCCGGGGATCCGGTGGGCGCTGCGTCATCCTGCGTACGACTCCTGAACACGCCCTTCGGGAGGGCTTCCGGGCGGCCGACTTTCGATCTGCTGGCGGACGGGTGGTTACGGCCGCACGACGCGCAAGTGGACGTACCCAGACACCTTCGATCTGGGTATGTTCCTCGCCGTCAGGGCAGCCACCGCGTCTTCGAGGAGTCGAGACCGTGTCGGAAAACAAAGATGTGCAGAAGTTCGTCTACGACTTCACCGAAGGCAACAAGGATCTGAAGGACCTCCTCGGCGGGAAGGGGGCCAACCTCGCCGAGATGACCAACCTCGGGCTCCCCGTCCCGCCCGGCTTCACCATCACCACCGAGGCGTGCAAGGTCTACCTGGACAGCGGTGAGGAGCCGGCCGCCCTCCGCGACGAGGTGAGTGCGCACCTCGACGCCCTGGAGAAGCGGATGGGCAAGAGGCTCGGCCAGGCCGACGACCCGCTCCTGGTCTCCGTACGCTCCGGCGCCAAGTTCTCGATGCCCGGAATGATGGACACCGTCCTCAACATCGGCCTCTCCGACGCCTCCGTGGCGGGCCTCGCCGCCCAGGCCGGCGACGAGCGGTTCGCGTGGGACTCCTACCGCCGGCTGATCCAGATGTTCGGCAAGACGGTCCTCGGGGTGGACGGCGAGCTCTTCGAGGAGGCGCTGGAGGCCGCGAAGGAGGCCAAGGGCGTCAAGGTCGACGTGGACCTCGACGCGGGCGACCTGAAGAAGCTGGTCAAGGAGTTCAAGAAGATCGTCGCCCGGGACGCCGGCCGCGACTTCCCGCAGGACGCGCGCGAGCAGATGGACCTGGCCATAAAGGCGGTCTTCGACTCGTGGAACACCGACCGGGCCAAGCTCTACCGCCGTCAGGAGCGCATCCCCGGCGACCTCGGCACCGCCGTCAACGTCTGCTCGATGGTCTTCGGCAACCTCGGCCCCGACTCCGGTACGGGCGTCGCCTTCACCCGTGACCCGGCCGGCGGCCACCAGGGCGTGTACGGCGACTACCTGCAGAACGCGCAGGGCGAGGACGTCGTCGCCGGCATCCGCAACACCGTGCCGCTCGCCGAACTGGAGGCGATCGACAAGCAGTCGTACGACCAGCTGCTGACGATCATGGAGACGCTGGAGACCCACTACAAGGACCTCTGCGACATCGAGTTCACCATCGAGCGCGGCCACCTGTGGATGCTCCAGACCCGGGTCGGCAAGCGCACCGCCGGTGCCGCCTTCCGGATCGCGACCCAACTGGTGGACCAGGGGCTCATCGACGAGGCCGAGGCCCTCCAGCGGGTCAACGGCGCCCAGCTCGCCCAGCTGATGTTCCCGCGCTTCGACGACACCGCGAAGACCCGGCGGCTCGGCCGGGGCATCGCCGCCTCGCCCGGCGCGGCGGTCGGCAAGGCGGTCTTCGACTCGTACACCGCCGTCAAGTGGTCCCGGTCCGGCGAGAAGGTCATCCTGATCCGCCGCGAGACCAACCCGGACGACCTGGACGGCATGATCGCCGCCGAGGGCATCCTCACCTCGCGCGGCGGGAAGACCTCGCACGCCGCCGTCGTCGCCCGGGGCATGGGCAAGACCTGCGTCTGCGGCGCCGAGGAGATCGAGGTGGACACCAAGCGCCGGCGCCTGACGGTCGGCGACATCGTCGTGGAGGAGGGCGACATCGTCTCCGTCGACGGCTCCACCGGCAAGGTGTACCTCGGCGAGGTCCCCGTCGTACCGTCCCCGGTGGTCGAGTACTTCGAGGGCCGGATGCACGCGGGCGCCGACGACGCCGACGAGCTGGTCGCCGCCGTGCACCGGATCATGGCGTACGCGGACCGGGTGCGCCGGCTGCGGGTGCGGGCGAACGCGGACAGCGCGGAGGACGCCCTGCGCGCCCGCCGCTTCGGCGCCCAGGGCATCGGCCTGTGCCGCACCGAGCACATGTTCCTCGGCGAGCGCCGCGAGATGGTCGAGAAGCTGATCCTGGCCGACACCGACCAGGAGCGCGAGACCGCCCTGGAGCAGCTGCTCCCGCTCCAGAAGGCGGACTTCATCGAGCTGTTCGAGGCGATGGACGGACTCCCGGTCACCGTACGGCTGCTGGACCCGCCGCTGCACGAGTTCCTGCCGGACATCACGGAGCTGTCGGTACGCGTGGCCCTCGCCGAGGCCCGCAAGGACGCCAACGAGAACGACCTCAGGCTCCTCCAGGCCGTGCACAAGCTGCACGAGCAGAACCCGATGCTGGGGCTGCGCGGGGTGCGGCTCGGCCTGGTCATCCCCGGCCTGTTCGCCATGCAGGTGCGGGCCATCGCCGAGGCGGCCGCCGCCCGCAAGAACGCCAAGGGCGACCCCCGCGCCGAGATCATGATCCCGCTCGTCGGCACGGTCCAGGAGCTGGAGATCGTCCGCGAGGAGGCGGACCGGGTCATCGCCGAGGTCCAGGCCGCCACCGGCACCGACCTCAAGCTGAAGATCGGCACCATGATCGAGCTGCCGCGCGCCGCGCTGACCGCCGGGCAGATCGCGGAGGCGGCGGAGTTCTTCTCCTTCGGCACCAACGACCTGACCCAGACGGTGTGGGGCTTCTCCCGCGACGACGTGGAGGCGTCGTTCTTCACCGCCTACCTGGAGAAGGGCATCTTCGGGGTGTCGCCGTTCGAGACGATCGACAAGGACGGCGTCGGCTCGCTGGTCAAGAACGCCGTCGCGGCCGGCCGGGTCACCCGCCCCGACCTGAAGCTGGGCATCTGCGGGGAGCACGGCGGCGACCCCGAGTCGGTCCACTTCTTCCACGAGGCCGGTCTCGACTACGTCTCCTGCTCGCCGTTCCGCATTCCCGTGGCGCGCCTCGAGGCGGGCCGGGCGGCGGCCGGGGCGCGGGCCAGCGACAGCCGCTGACGCGGAATTACGGAGGCGGCGGCACCCTGTGCGGGGGTGCCGCCGCCTTGCCGTACGCGACCGAGCGGGCGTTGTTGTCATGTCCTGGTAAATAGGGTGAGTGGCGCCCATTGCTTCGTTTAATGCGCAAAGAAATCGAGTGGAACGAACCGGGGTGCGGCCCGTGGATCCCCATCCACGGGCCGCACCCGGCTTACCCCCATCGAGTGCGGAGCCGCACCTTTGCCAACCGCCGCCGAACGAGCAAAACCCCCCACGGCCTTCACTCGCTCTTCCGGTGGCTCCGGAATCGCACCCGACGCCGTACAGCTTTTCGTCCGGCGGCCGGTCCGGGCGAGGCGTTTCACCTCTGGCCGAAACCCCGTGGTGACGTGCTGTTACGATTCGCATACTCTTGCGAGGGGGAATTGCAGGTGCAAGGGGTGGGAGTTCGGTGCTGCGTATCCATGTCTCCGGATGGGATCTTTCCCGGGTGCGGATGGCCTCCGGGCCGGACCCGCTGTGGGAGACCATTCTCAGCTTTCACCGGCTGAGGGACCGGAGGGCTTCCACGGTCTTCGGGAAATGGCGCACCGAAACCCGCCCACGGTTGAGCGGTGAAGTGCGTCTGCTGTCCGCGGTGGTCCCGCAGCGCGGCTATTTCCCCGACTTCCTGACGCCTTCTCAGGAGAACTCCGACCCGCTCGGCCTGGAAGCCGGAATGGAAGCCGTGCGCGCCACTCCGCCCGACCGCCTCCGGGCCGAGATCGCCCTCCTGGACGACCCCGGCGCCCGGCGCGCCGCCCGCCTCGGCCCCCTGCGCCAGGGCGGCGCCGAGCCCGTGGCCCGCCTCGTCGGCGCCTTACGGGACTACCACCGCGCCGCCGTCGAGCCCTACTGGCCGCACATCCGCTCCGCCGTCGAGGCCGACCGGGCGATCCGCGGCCGCGCCCTCCTGGACGGCGGCGCCGACGAACTGCTCGCCACGCTCCCCCCGGTCATCCGGTGGCGGGCGCCCGTCCTGGAGGCGGACTACCCCGTGGACCGCGACCTCCACCTGGACGGGCGCGGACTGCTCCTCCAGCCGTCCTACTTCTGCCGGGGCACCCCCGTCGTCCTGCGCGACCCCCTGCTCCCGCCGGTCCTGGTCTACCCGGTCGCCCACCCCGCCGCCCCCGCCTTCGCCGACCCCGGCCCCTCGCTCGGCCGGCTCCTCGGGCAGACCCGCTCCACGGTCCTGCGGGCCATCGGCGACGGCTGCACCACCAGCGAACTGGCCCGGCGCGCCGGGGTCTCCCTCGCCTCGGCCAGCCAGCACGCCTGCGTCCTGCGCGAGGCGGGGCTCGTCCACACCCTGCGGCACGGCAGCTCCGTCCAGCACACCCTGACCCCGCTGGGCGGCTCGTTGCTGAGGGGCGGGGCGCCGGTCGCGGTTTCGTGAGGGACCGCGTACGGAAAGGATCCCCGGCCGCACCGATGAGTTCCGGGCGCCCCCGGCGTCTACCTGTCGAGAAGCGCGCGACAGAAGCACACGGAGCCAGAGCACCGAGAGAGCGAGACGGCCATGCCCCAGATGATCTTCGTGAACCTGCCGGTCAAGGACCTGGAGACGTCGAAGAACTTCTTCGCGAAGCTGGGCTACTCCTTCAACCCGCAGTTCAGCGACGAGCGCACCGCCTGCCTCGTCATCAGCGACACGATCTTCGCCATGCTCCTCCAGGAGGAGCGCTTCAAGGACTTCACCAAGAAGGAGATCGCGGACGCCGCCTCGTCCACCGAGATGATTCTCGCGCTCAGCGCGGACAGCCGCGAGAAGGTGGACGAGCTGGCCGACGCCGCGCTCGCCAACGGCGGATCGCCCGCCAACGAGACGCAGGACCTCGGCTTCATGTACGGCCGCTCCTTCCAGGACCCCGACCACCACATGTGGGAGGTCATCTGGATGGACCCGTCCGCCGTCGAGGGCTGAGCCGCGGCGGGCTGGGCTACAGCCCCGGGTACGTCACCCCGGTCAGCTGCTCCGAGGCCACCCACAGGCGCTCGCCCGCCACATCGCCGCGTGTCCGGCCCGCCCGCCAGGACGGTGCGGGGGCGCCGCGCCAGCCCAGCACCCGGGGGCCGGTGAAGGAGTCGGGGCGCACGCCCGGCGCGGTGGCCGCGTACAGCGTGGGCAGGGCGCCCGCCGATGCCGGCTGGGCGACGAGGCGGTTGGCGATCCCCATGACCCGCTCCGCCGCCCTGCGGTTCTCCATCCGGGCCGCCGCCGTCTGGAGGTTGGTCGAGGCGTAGCCCGGGTGCGCGGCGGCGGCGACCAGTGCGCTGCCGGCCGCCGCGAGCCGCCGGGCCAGCTCGTGGACGAAGAGCAGGTTCGCGGTCTTCGAGCGGCCGTAGGCGGTCCAGCGGCGGTAGTTCCGCTCGCTGTTGAGGTCGCCCATGTCGATGTCGCCCAGGGCGTGCAGCCCGCTGGAGACGGTCACCACCCGGGCGCCCGCGGCGGCCAGCAGCTTCGGCAGCAGCAGCCCGGTGAGCGCGAAGTGCCCGAGGTGGTTGACGCCGAACTGGGTCTCGAAACCGTCGGCGGTCCGCCCGTACGGAAGGGCCATCACCCCGGCGTTGTTGATCAGCAGGTCGAGCCGGTCGGCCCGGAAGTCCTCGGCGAACGCGCGCACGGAGGACAGGTCGGCCAGATCGAGCGGGGCGAACTCCACGTCCGCGCCGCGCACCGCGTACCGGATGCGGGCCGCGGCCTCCTCGCCGCGCCGCTCGTCGCGGCAGGCGAGCAGCACCCTGGCTCCGCAACGGGCCAGCTCGCGGGCGGTGACGAGCCCGATCCCGCTGTTGGCCCCCGTCACCACGGCCGTGCGGCCGCTCTGGTCGGGTATGTCGCGCGCGCTCCAGCCGTGGGTCATGGATCAAGCGTACGACCGGGGCCACGGACGGCCGGAAGCACCCGTCCGGGGGTACTTCCGGCCGCTCGGCATGAACGGAGCGACTCAGTCCGCGCGTACCTCGAAGACCGGCACGGAGACCTCCTCGTCGTCCAGGCAGACGCCCGTCGCCAGGTCGAAGCGCTGCTTGAGCAGGGGCGACGCGACGAACGGCTGCCCGCCCTCCGAGCCGACCAGGCCGCGCGAGAGGACGTACGCCCCGGTGAACGGGTCGCGGTTGTCGATGGCGTACGTCCGCCCCGCCCGGTCCAGGAAGAGCGCGACCTGCCGGCCGTCCGGGAGGAGGGCGGCGACCCCGCGGCCGGGGGTCAGCAGCGAGCGGTCGCACACCGTGAGCCAGCCGTCCCCGGCGGCGAGCCGGACGGTCCGGGTGTCCTGCGCGGTCTCCAGCGTCTGCGTGGTCATCAGGAGGCGGTCCCTTCAAGAGTGCGGATGGCGAGAACCGGGCCCGCGAGGATGTCCAGGTCCGGCTTGACCTGGTCGCGTTCCGGGACGAACTTCACCGACGGGTCGGGCGCGTCGGGCGCGTTGACGAAGGTGACGAACCGGCGCAGCCGCTCGGGGTCGTTGATGGTCTCGGCCCACTCGTCGCGGTAGCCGCGGACGTGGTCGGCCATCAGCCGCTCCAGCTCCTCGCAGAGCCCCAGCTTGTCGTGCACGACGACGTCCCGGACGTGTTCCAGGCCGCCCTCGATGCGCTCCAGCCAGGCCGAGGTGCGCTCCAGCCGGTCCGCGGTGCGGATGTAGAACATCAGGAACCGGTCGATGAGCCGGACCAGTTCGGCGTCGGACAGGTCCTGGGCGAGCAGGTCGGCGTGGCGCGGGGTGGCGCCGCCGTTGCCGCCCACGTAGAGGTTCCAGCCGCCGGCCGTGGCGATGATCCCGAAGTCCTTGCCCCGGGCCTCCGCGCACTCCCGGGCACATCCCGAGACCGCCGACTTCAGCTTGTGCGGGGAGCGCAGCCCCCGGTAGCGCAGCTCCAGGTCGATCGCCATCTTCACGGAGTCCTGCACGCCGTAGCGGCACCAGGTCTGCCCGACACAGGACTTGACCGTGCGCAGCGACTTCCCGTACGCGTGCCCGGACTCGAAGCCGGCGTCGACGAGCCGGGTCCAGATCAGCGGCAACTGGTCGACGCGGGCGCCGAAGAGGTCGATGCGCTGACCTCCGGTGATCTTGGTGTAGAGCCCGAAGTCGCGGGCCACCTCGCCGATCACGATCAGCTTCTCCGGGGTGATCTCGCCGCCGGGTATGCGCGGCACGATCGAGTACGAGCCGTTGCGCTGGAGGTTGGCCAGGAAGTGGTCGTTGGTGTCCTGCAGGGCCGCCTGCTCGCCGTCCAGGACGTACCCGCTGGCGCCGACCGTCGGGGCGAGCGAGGCGATGACCGAGCCGACCGCCGGCTTGCAGACCTCGCAGCCGTCGCCGCCCCGTGCCTCCTCCCGCCCGTGGGAGTCGAGGAGGTCCGCGTACGAGGTGATGCGCAGGGTGCGGACGATCTCGTACAGCTCGCTGCGGGTGTACGCGAAGCAGCCGCACAGGCCCGCGTCCGCGCTCTGCGGGAGCAGCTGGCCGATCACCTTGACGCAGCTGCCGCAGCCGGTGCCCGCCTTGGTGCACTTCTTCACCTCGGGCAGCGTGGTGTGCTCGCAGATCGCGCCCTTGGTGACGTTGTGGCAGGAGCAGATCACCGCCTCGTCGGGCAGCGCGGACGGGCCGAGCGCCACCGGGCCGCCCGCCCCCGCCGGGAGCACCAGCTGCTCCGGGGCGACCGGCAGCACGCTCCCGGTCATCGGGCGCAGCGTGCCGTACTGGTCGGCGTCGCCGACGAGGACCCCGCCCAGCAGGGTGCCGTCCGCCGCCACCACCAGCTTCTTGTAGACGCCGGACCGGGCGTCCGAGTACACCACGTCGAGGCAGCCCTCGGTGGTGCCGTGCGCGTCGCCGAACGAGGCCACGTCCACCCCGAGCAGCTTCAGCTTGGTCGACAGGTCGGCGCCCGTGAACGCGGCCGCCTTGCCGGCGATCACCTCGGCGGCCGTCAAAGCCATCTCGTAACCCGGCGCCACCAGCCCGTACACCCGGCCGTCCGAGGCGAGCGCGCACTCGCCGATGGCGAAGACCGCCGGGTCGGAGGTCCGGCACTCCTCGTCCACGACGATCCCGCCGCGCGGCCCGACGGCGAGCCCGCACTCCCGGGCCAGCTGGTCGCGGGGGCGCACCCCGGCCGAGAACACCACCAGGTCCGTGGCCAGCGCGGAGCCGTCGGAGAGCGCCATCCCGGTCACCGCGCCGTCCTCGCCCGCGGTCACCTCCTGCGTGCCGACCCCGGTGTGGACGGTCAGGCCCATGTCCTCGATGGTGCGCAGCAGCGCGGCGCCGCCGCCCTCGTCCACTTGGACCGGCATCAGCCGGGGCGCGAACTCCACCACGTGCGTGTCCAGGCCGAGGCCCTTCAGCGCGCCGGCCGCCTCCAGCCCCAGCAGCCCGCCGCCGACCACCGCGCCGGTCGTCGCGCCCTTCGCGTACTCCTCGATGGCGAGCAGGTCCTCGATCGTCCGGTAGACGAAGCAGCCGGTGCTGTCCTTGCCGGGGACCGGCGGTACGAACGGGTACGACCCGGTCGCGAGCACCAGCGTGTCGTACGCGAAGACCTCGCCGGACCGCGCGGTGACCGTACGGGCCGAGCGGTCCACGGCGACCGCCGGGTCCCCGAGCCGCAGCTCGAAGCCGTGCCGCTCCATGAAGCCGTCCTCGGCCAGCGACAGCTCGTCCGGGGTCTTCCCCGCGAAGTACGAGGTCAGCTGGACGCGGTCGTAGGCGGCGCGGGGCTCCTCGCACAGGACGACGACCCGGGCGGTCCCGGCGGCGCCGGTGAGACCGCGCTCGGCCAGGGCCTCCAGGAAGCGCTGGCCGACCATCCCGTGCCCGACGACCACGAGCGTCGGCACGGCGGCAGGGCCTGAGGTGGGGGCGGTCGGGGGAGTGGACACCGGCATCTCGGGGCCTCCGTCGTCGGTGAGCAGATTCGGCAGGGCCACAGGCGCCGGGCCTGTGTGCTCATGACCGCAAGCGTGTCCCGGCGGTGTTACCCGGCCGGTTCCCCGCTGTTTCCCGGGAGGAACCTTGCGCTCAGCACCCGCCGAAAAGGTCTGTGAGGCGGCCGGCGGAGGCCGGAAAAGGGGCCTTGTCCTGCGGAAACCTCAGACTTGGCTCAACTTTCCCGGTCCGGCCCCGGGATGGTTGGACTATGCACGCGTCCCCTCCATAGGGTCGTGCTCATGCCGGACATCACTCTGACCACCCTGGTCGTGCTGTGCCTCGCCGCCGCCGCGGCGGGCTGGGTCGACGCGGTGGTCGGCGGCGGCGGACTGCTCCTGCTGCCCGCGCTGCTGCTCGGTCTGCCGCACCTCCCCGCCGCGCAGATCCTCGGCACCAACAAGGCGGTCGCCATCGTCGGCACCTCGGGCGCCGCCGTCACCTACGCGCGCAAGGCGCCCGTGAAGGTGGGCACGGCGGTCCGGATCGGGCTCGCGGCCCTGGCCGGTTCGATGACCGGTGCGTTCTTCGCCGCCGGGATCAGCAGCGAGGTGCTGCGCCCGGTGATCATGGTGGTGCTGCTGGCCGTCGCCGCGTTCGTGATGCTGCGGCCCCAGTTCGGCCGGGCCGCCGGGGAAGGCGTCCCGCCGCTGGTCACCCGGGCCCGCAGGATCACCGCGATCGTCCTGGTGGGCGGCGGCATCGGCCTGTACGACGGCCTGTTCGGACCCGGTACGGGAACCTTCCTGGTGCTCGCCCTGACCGCCGTGCTCCACCTCGACCTGGTGACCGCGTCGGCCACCGCGAAGATCGTCAACGTCTGCACCAACGCCGGGGCGCTGGCGATGTTCGCCCACCAGGGCAACGTCCTGTGGCAGCTGGCGGCGCTGATGGCGGTGTTCAACCTGGCGGGCGGGCTGCTGGGCGCGCGGATGGCGCTGCGCAAGGGCAGCGAGTTCGTCCGCGGGGTCCTGCTGGTGGTGGTGTTCTCGCTGGTGGCGAAGCTCGGGTTCGACCAGTGGCAGAGCTGATTCCCTGTACGGCGGGGCTCAGCGCACGCTCGTGAGGTGGGCGTACGCCACCACGTTCCCCCGGTAGCCGGTCGCCTCGGAGTACCCGCCGCCGCAGGTGATCAGCCGCAGTGAGGCGTGCGCGGAGGCGCCGTAGACCCGCTGGTCGGGGAAGTCGTCGTTCTCGTACACCTCGATCGCGTCGAGCGTGAAGACGGCGGTGCGGCCGTCCTGCCGGTCCACCTCGACGGTGCTGCCCTTCTTCAGTGAGCCCAGGTCGTAGAAGACGGACGGTCCCTCCGCGTTGTCGACGTGGCCGGCGACGATCGCGGTGCCCCTGGCGCCCGGCGGCGTGCCGTCCTTGTACCAGCCGACGATGTCCGTGTTCCCGGCCGGCGGCACGTCCAGGCTGCCGTCGGCCCCGAGCCCGAGCCGCATCATCGGCGCGTCGACCCGGATGGCGGGAATCCGGATGCGTACCGGCGCGGAGGGGCGCAGCGGCTCGGCGACCGGGGAGCCGGGCAGCAGGGCGGGCCCGGCGGCGAACGCCTGGGCGGCGGCCGGGCCCGGCGGGGTGAGCCGGGTGCCCGCGCCGTTCTGGATCAGCCAGACACCGGCCAGCGCCACGACGACGAGCAGCCAGCCCTTGGCCTTCTGGGACACGGGGGTCCTCCGGGGTACGGAAGCGGAAAACGGTCCCGTCCCGGTGGCGCGGGGCCACCGGGACGGACACCGGGCGGTACGGAGGGGTGGATGCCTCCGTCAGCCGGCGTCCCGCGTGCCGCTCGCCCGGCGACGCAGGAGCCAGGCTCCGCCGACGGCGGCAGCGGCGAGTACGCCGGCTCCCGCCGCGATCTGGGTGGTGTCCGGGCCGACGCTGCCGCCGACTCCGGTCTTCACGTGCCCCGAGGGGGCGGTGGGGGCGGCCGAGGTGCGGTGCCCGGAGGGCGTCTCACGGCCGGCCCCGGTCTCGTCCCTCCCGGCCCCGGTCGGGCGCTCGGTGGGCGTGGTGCGGCCGGCCTCGGCGGGGGCGTCCGGGACGAGGCCGGAGCCGGCGGCCTCGGCGTCGAGACCGTCCAGGCCCTCCGTGTCCTCGTCGCCGCCCAGGCCGTCGAGGTCGGAGAAGTCGTACGTGGGCGAGTCGGCGGTCCCGGCGGGGTCCTCGGTGCCCGCCGCCCGGTCCGCGGCCTTCACCTCGATCTCGCCGGTGGCCTTCTTGCCGTTCGCGCAGTCCACGCCGATGCCGTACGACCCGGGCGCGACGCCGCCCGGCACCCGGAAGGAGCCGGCCAGGGCCTCTTCGAGGGAGGCGGGCGCCAGCGGGAACTCCGGGGCGTCCAGCGCGCTCGCGTCGCCGGTGGCGGCGCCGGCGCCGCCGCAGGCGGTGGTGTCCACGGTCACCGTGGCGCCCGGCGCGGCGCTGGCGGGGGTGATCCGCAGGGGTGCCGGCTCGTCCCCGTACGCGGACGGGGCGGCGGCGCCGAGGCCGACCGCGGCGGCGGCCAGGGCCGCGGCGGCGGTGCCGGTCACGAGTCGGGCAGGACGGCGCATGGGGTTTCCTCCGGAACGGGGGCGCTGGCGGGTGTGTCCTGGCTCCGAGCCAACAGCCGGACCGGCTCCCATGCCTGCTGACACCAAGTCAGCTGTCACCCGTCCGGCCCGGCGCGGCCTCCTTGCCACCCGGTGTCTGCGCAGGTCACAGGGGGGTCGGCAGGTGGTGTCCGCAGTCCGAGGTGTCCGGGTGCCGTTCGGGTGACGGCCACGCCGGATGATGTGGCGTAGATCACATGCGTGAGGCGCCGCTGAGCGGGAACACGCATCACAACCCCCCACGGGACGGCGTGCACAGCCGCCCCCGGCCGCCGCCCCCTCCGGACCTCTCCCCCCTGGGCCCGGAGGGGGCGGACTGCGTCAGGGGCGCCCAGGAGCGGCGGCCGACCACTCGACCACCGGCGGCCGGACGCGGGCGCAGAGCGGCCGCGCCCCGGCGTCCGAGAGCGGAAGCCGGGCGGTGAGATGCCGCGCGCGCACGGCCGCCGCCAGGACGGCCGGGTCGACGTCGGCGAACATCAGCTTGGCCCGCCGGAACATCGTGAACAGACCGTCCGCGTCGACCGTGCCCCAGGACAGGTACACGAAGCGCCCGCCGAGCCGGTTCTGCACGTACGGCCCCCGCACCGCGACCCCGTCCGCGTCCTCGCTCGCCGTGCACTCCAGGGTCCAGCGGGCGCCGGGCGCGTCGCCCGGGTGCAGGCCGATGACTTCGCCCGGGCCGTCCTTGCGCTGGACGCCCACGTGGATGTTCTCGTAGCCGGGGAAGCCGGGCCCGGCCGGGCAGGATCGCCCGGGCGGGCGTGATCCCTCGATGTGGATCAGCAGGGGAGTCTCCATGGGTCAGACCGCCTCGCCCGGCGCGCCGTCGTACGCCGCCGCCAGTCGTTCCATCAGCTCGGCGTCGACCGTGAACGCGGTGTCGTCGATCCGGGCGACCGGGGCCATGCCCAGCGAGTTGGTGAGGAACGCCGACCGGAACGCCCCGAGGCCGTCCAGGGTCACGGTCCGGCGCGACGACTCCAGGCCCACGCCCGGAAGCTCGCGTTCCAGGACACCCATGGTCACGCCGGACAGGGCGGGGGCCTGCGGCCAGGTGATCGCGGTGCCGTCCCAGAACCCGATGTTGGTGAACGCGCCCTCGGTCACCGAGCCGTCGGGCAGGGTCAGCAGCGCGTCGTCGTAACCGGCGCGGCGGGCCAGGTTCGCGTAGTAGGTCTGGCCGAACTCGCCGGGCCGCTTGAGGTGCGCGGCGGTCCGGGCGAACGGGACGGACATCAGGGCCTTGGGCTCCGGGGGCATCCCGCCCGGCTCCCGTACCGTCACCATGACGGTCGTCGCGGTGCTCCCCGGCGGCAGATACGCGTGTACCCGCACCGAGGCGTCCGCCATGCCCGCGCTCTTTGACGCGTGCCGGATCAGCCGGCGCACCAGGGCCCCGTCCAGAGGGAGTCCGAACAGCTCGCGGTTGGCCGCGTCCAGCCGGGCCAGGTGCAGGTCCAGGCCGCGCACCCGGCCCTCGCGTACCTGCATCGCCGTGAAATGGCCGTAGTTGAAGAACAGTGCCTGGCTCAGATCGTCCTGGGTGGCGGGCCGGCCGTCGAACTCTGCGTACGGGAGGGCCGCCGCTGCTGGAGTCGTCATGCGGCCACGGTATGCGGGCGTCGGCACCCGGCGGGAGGCGCGTTCCCGGCCGCGCTTGACCTCAACCATGGTTGATGTACGAACGTCTTCGCCATGGACCTCATCACCGCGGAATCCACCGCCACCGCCCTGCCCGAGACCGCCCCCCTGAAGGTGGCCGTCATCCTCGCCAGCAACCGCGAGGGCCGGTTCGCCCCCGTCATCGCCGACTGGTTCCTCGCCCACGCCGACGCCCATCCCGCGATGGAGACGGACGTGCTCGACGTCGCCGGCCTCGACCTGCCGACCGCGCTCTCCTACCGCCTGGAACCCGGGGCCAGGGAGGTGCTGGCCGGGGTCTCGGCCAGGCTGGCCCGGGCGGACGCCTTCGTCGTCGTCACCCCCGAGTACAACCACTCCTACCCGGCGCCCCTGAAGAACCTCATCGACTGGCACCGCGACGAGTGGCAGGCCAAGCCCGTCGCGTTCGTCTCCTACGGAGGGGTCTCCGGCGGACTGCGCGCGGTCGAGCACCTGCGGCAGGTCTTCGCGGAGCTGCACACCGTGTCGATCCGCGACACCGTCTCCTTCCACAACGCCGGCGCCCAGTTCGACGACGAGGGCAGGCACCGCGACCCCGCCGGGCCGGACGCCGCCGTGAAGACGCTGCTCGACCAGCTCGTCTGGTGGGGCCGCGCACTGCGGGACGCCAAGAGGGCCCACCCGTACGGCGGCTGATGGCGCGGCGGGAGGCGGGGCCCCACAATCGGGAGGGACCGCCGACCGCTGCGAGAAGAGGACGAAGTGACGACGCCGCCGGCATGGCTGACCGTACTGACCACGACGGACAGCGAGGAGAAGGCCAGGGAACTGGCGCGGGGCATGGTCGAGGCGCGGCTCGCCGCGTGCGTCCAGATCTCCGCGCCCGTCACCTCCGTCTACCGCTGGCAGGGCGCCATCGAGGCCACCGAGGAGTGGCAGCTGTTCTGCAAGACGACGGCCGAGCGGTACGAGGAGTTGGAGGCCCACCTCCAGGAGGCGCACGACTACGACACCCCGGAGATCATCGCCCTGCCGGTCCTCCGGGGCAGCGCCCGCTATCTGGGCTGGGTCTCCGCCGAGACGGCCCCGGTCACCTCGGTCTGAGGGGCGGTCAGCGGGAGGCCGCCGCCAGTGCGTCGCCCACGCCCGGTTCCCGGGGGCCCAGGAAGTGCGGGTCCGGCTCGAACAGGGCGTCGAGCGCCGCCTTGCCCGCCGCGAACACCTCCCGCGTCCCGCCGTAGTACCAGGTGACGTCGTGCTTGTCGTCCACCCCGACCCCGTACGCGTCGATCCCCGCCGCCCGGCACAGCGCGATGGCCCGGCGGATGTGGAACCCCTGGCTCACCAGCACCGCCCGGTCGACGCCGAAGATCTTCTTCGCCCGCACGCACGAGTCCCAGGTGTCGAACCCCGCGAAGTCGCTGACGATCCGGTCGTCCGGCACGCCCTTCCCGACCAGGAACGCCCGCATCGCGTCCGGCTCGTCGTACTCCGCGCGGCTGTTGTCCCCGGTCACCAGGACGACCTCCACCTTCCCGTCCCGGTAGAGCGCGGCGGCCGTCCGCAGCCGGTTCGCGAGGTACGGGGACGGCTTCCCGTCCCACAGCCCCGCCCCGAACACCACCGCGACCTGCCGGGCGGGCACGTCCTCGACGGTCCTGATCCGGGCATCGGCCACCACGTGCAGCCAGGTCGCCGGCGCGAGGGCCAGCACACACGCGGCCATCAGCCCCTGCACGGCCCGCCGCCGCCCCCGACGGGTCCTCGGCAGCCGGGGCCGCAGCCGGCGGGCGGCCCCCCGCAGCCGGGCACCCACCCGCTCGCTCCCCGGCGTCCGCCGCATCCATGCCCTCACTTGTCCGCCCCCTGCCTCGGGGGTCCGACCGCCCCCGCTCTACTGGACGATCCGACGGCCGAAAGGGTTCTCCACCCGGCCCGCACGGTCCGCGTACCATCGGGCGATGTCGCTTCCACGGTTGATCGCCTCCGATCTCGACGGCACCCTTCTGCGCGGTGACGGCACGCTCTCGCCCCGCACCCTGCGCGCCCTGCGCACCGCCGAGGAGGCCGGGGCGGAGATCGTCATCGTGACCGCCCGGCCGCCGCGCTTCGTGGACCGGCTGGCCGAAGCCACCGGACTCGTGGGCACGGCGGTGTGCAGCAACGGCGCCCTCGTCTACGACATGGCGAGCCGCAGCGTCGTCTCCTCCCAGGTGCTGCCCCTGGCCGTGGCCCGGCAGGTCGCCACCGCGCTCGCTGCGGCCGTCCCGGGCGTCGGCTTCGCCCTGGAGACCGGTGACCGGGTCTTCTACGAACCCGCCTACCGGCTGCGCCTGTCCGAGGACGAGGGCGCCGAACTCCCCGTCGCCTCCCTCGCCGAGCTGTGGCTCACCGACGCCCCCGTCACCAAGCTGCTCGCCTGGTCGGAACAGCTCGACGCGGACACCCTGCTCGCCGCCGCCCGCCAGGGCGCCGGCGACACCGTCCAGCTGACCCACTCCGGCGGGCGCGGGCTGCTGGAGATCAGCGCGCCCGGCGTCCACAAGGCCGGCGCGCTCGCGGCGCTGTGCGCGCAGCGCGGCATCGAGGCGGCGGACGTCATCGCGTTCGGCGACATGCCCAACGATCTCACCGTCCTCACCTGGGCCGGGACGGGCTACGCCATGGCCAACGCCCACCCGGCGGTGCTCGCCGCCGTACCGACGCACGCCCGGACCAACGAGGAGGACGGGGTGGCCCAGGTCATCGAGCACCTGTTCGCGGCGGACCGGAGCCACGCGCCCCGGAGCACCTCGCCCTGAAGGCCGCCCGTGAGCCGCCGGCAAAGCCCCGTGACCGGCACGCAACGCCCCGGCAACGTCCGTCCGCCACCATCACCCCATGCACCGCATCCGGCACCTCCCCGCCAACCCCCCGGCGTCCGCCGCCCCCGCCCTGGTCGCCGTCGCCCACGGCAGCCGGGACCTCCGCACCCCGCGCGCCGTGGCCGCGCTCCTGGACCGGGTCCGCGAACTGCGCCCCGGGCTCGACGTCCGCCTCGGCCACATAGAGCTCAACGCGCCGCTCCTGCCGGACGCCCTGCACGCCCTCGGCGCCGGTGAGGCCGTCCTCGTACCGCTGCTGCTCGGGCGCGGGCACCACGTCAAACACGACATCCCCGCGTCCGTCGCCGCCGCCCCCGCCCTGCGGGCCCGGGTCGCCGCGCCCCTCGGGCCGCACCCGCTGCTGGTGGAGGCGTTGCACGACCGGCTCACCGAGGCCGGGTGGCACGCTTCGGACCGGGGGAACCGCGACAGCGCCGTCGTGCTCGCCGCCGCCGGGTCGCGCGACCCGGAATCGGCCGCCGACACCCGGCACACCGCACGGCTCCTCGGGGAACGGCTCGGCGGCGTGCCCGTCGTGCCCGCCTACGCCTCCGCCGCCTCGCCCACCGTGCCGGCCGCCGTGCGCGCGCTCGCCGCCCGGGGCCACCGCAGGATCGCCGTCGCCTCGTACTTCACCGCGCCCGGCCGCTTCGCCTCCGCCGCCGCCGCCCACGCGCCCTGGATCGCCGCCGCGCCGCTCGGCGCCCACCCCGCGCTGGCCCGGCTGCTCCTGCACCGCTACGACCAGGCGCGCGCGGCCGGAGCCGCCGCGTACGACATACCCATGAACACACGTTTTCCGGCCTCCGCCTGACCCGTCCTGTCGGTGCGGCGGATTACTGTCGGACCCATGAACGGCACGGACGGCACACAGCACCCCGGTACGGCGCCCTACGGCCCCGCCGACGCCGAGCGCTGGGACCCCGAGCCGGACAAACGCCCCGGCCGCACCGCCTTCCAGCGCGACCGCGCCCGCGTGCTGCACTCCGCGGCGCTGCGCAGGCTCGCCGGGAAGACCCAGGTCGTCACGCCCGGCACCCGCGGCCCCGCCTGGGACGCCAGCCCGCGCACCCGGCTCACCCACTCCCTGGAGTGCGCCCAGGTCGGTCGCGAGCTCGGCGCCGCCCTCGGCTGCGACCCCGACCTGGTGGAGGCGGCCTGCCTCTCCCACGACATGGGACACCCGCCTTTCGGCCACAACGGCGAACAGGCGCTCAACGACTTCGCCTCCGACTGCGGCGGCTTCGAGGGCAACGCCCAGTCGCTGCGGCTGCTCACCCGCCTCGAACCCAAGCGCTTCGTCCCCGACACCCGCACCGGCGACCTGGCCAGCGTCGGCCTCAACCTCACCCGCGCCGCCCTCGACGCCGCCACCAAGTACCCCTGGCCCAGGGACGCCCACCCCACCGTTCCCGGCTCGCCCAAATTCGGGGTCTACGAGGACGACCTGCCGGTCTTCCGGTGGTTCCGCGAGGGCGCGCCCCGCGACCGCACGTGCTTCGAGGCCCAGGTCATGGACTGGTCCGACGACGTGGCGTACTCCGTGCACGACTTCGAGGACGGGCTGCACGCCGGGCACATCGACCCCGACTGCCTGGAGGCCGAGCCGGAGCGCCGCGACATCTGGGACGTCGCCGTCGGCCGCTACGTCCCCGCCGACACCGACCCGCAGGAGCTGGCCGACGCGCTCGACCGGCTCACCGCCCAGGAGTGGTGGCCGCACGGCTACGACGGATCGGCCGTCGCCCAGGCCCGACTGAAGGACGCCACCAGCCAGCTGATCGGCCGCTTCTGCCTCGCCGCCGAGACCGCCACCCGCCAGGCGTACGGCACCGGACGCCTCACCCGGTACGCCGCCGAGCTGGTCGTCCCGCGCGACGCGCGCAACGAGTGCGCGGTACTCAAGGCCATCGCCGACCGCTACGTGATGCAGCGCGCCGAGCAGGAGGAGATCCGCGCCGACCAGCGCGTCGTCATCGCCGAGCTGGCCGCCGCGCTCACCGCCCGCGCCCCCGAAGGGCTCGAACCGCAGCTGCGCGCGCTGTACGAGGCGGCGCCCGACGACCGCGCCCGCAAGCGGGTCCTCGTGGACCAGATCGCCGCCCTCACCGACGCCTCCGCCCGCGCCCTGCACGCCCACCTCACCCGGGAGGGCGCCCGCCACCGGGAGTGACCTGATCGGGCCACACCCCCTTCCCCCACTACGCTGCGTGCGGGACGCTCGCAGTTGGCGCCGCGCAGCAAGCACCGAGGAGGCAACACGTGGTCGACGCACATCGGACGTTCGTCATCGTCGGCGGAGGGCTGGCCGGGGCGAAGGCAGCCCAGACGCTCCGGTCGGAGGGGTTCAGCGGCCGGGTCATCCTGATCGGCGACGAGCGCGACCATCCGTACGAACGCCCGCCGCTGTCCAAGGGCTACCTGACCGGGAAGGAGGACCGCGACAGCGTCTTCGTCCACGAGACCGCCTGGTACGCGGGCGCGGAGATCGAGCTCCATCTCGGCCAGACCGTCACCGCCCTGAACCGCGAAGCGCGCACCGTGGAGACGGGCGACGGCACCGTCATCCACTACGACAAGCTGCTCCTGGCCACCGGCGCCGAACCCCGCCGCCTCGACGTCCCCGGCACCGAACTGGCCGGCGTCCACCACCTGCGCCGCCTCGCCCACGCCGACCGGCTGCGCAACGTCCTCGCCGCCCTCGGCCGCGACAACGGCCACCTGGTCATCGCCGGGGCCGGCTGGATCGGCCTGGAGGTCGCGGCCGCCGCCCGCGGCTACGGCGCCGAGGTCACCGTGGTCGAACCGGAGGCGACCCCGCTGCTCCGGGTCGTCGGACCGGAGGTCGGCCAGATCTTCACCGAGCTCCACAGCGACCACGGCGTCCGCTTCCACTTCGGCGGCCGGCTCACCGAGATCGTCGGCCAGGACGGCATGGTCCTCGCCGTGCGCACCGACGACGGCGAGGAGCACCCCGCCCACGACGTCCTCGCCGCCATCGGCGCCGCCCCCCGCACCGGGCTCGCCGAGGCCGCCGGCCTGGAGATCGCCCCGCGCGAAGCGGGCGGCGGCATCGCCGTCGACGCCTCGCTGCGCACCAGCGACCCGCACATCCACGCCGCCGGCGACGTCGCGTGCGCCGCCCATCCGCTGCTCGGGACCCGGCTGCGGGTCGAGCACTGGGCCAACGCGCTGAACGGCGGCCCGGCCGCGGCCCGGGCCATGCTCGGCCAGGACGTCGCCTACGACCGGGTGCCCTACTTCTTCTCCGACCAGTACGACCTGGGCCTGGAGTACTCCGGCTGGGCCCCACCCGGCTCCTACGACCAGGTGGTCATCCGGGGCGACGCGGGCAAGCGCCGGTTCATCGCGTTCTGGCTGAAGGACCGCACCGTACTCGCCGGGATGAACGTCAACGTGTGGGACGTCACGGAGCACGTGCAGAAGCTGATCCGGGCCGGCCGGCCCGTCGACCCGGACGCCCTGGCCGACCCTTCGGTCCCCCTGGAAAGCCTGCTCTGAGCGGCCCCGGGCCGGTGCGCGGGCATCAGCCCCCGCACCCCGCGCCGGCCCGGGACCGCCCCCGCCCGCGGCGTCCCTGTCCGATGCCACCCGTAGACTTCAACGCGTGGCAGGCAGGATCAATGACGACGATGTGAAGGCGGTACGGGACGCGGTCCCGATCGACGCCGTCGTTTCCGAGTACCTCCAGCTGCGCAACGCGGGCGGGGGCAACCTCAAGGGCCTCTGCCCCTTCCACGACGAGAAGTCCCCCTCCTTCCAGGTCAGTCCGAGCAAGGGTCTCTTCCACTGCTTCGGCTGCCAGGAGGGCGGCGACACGATCGCCTTCGTGCAGAAGATCGACCACCTGACGTTCGCGGAGGTCGTCGAGCGGCTCGCCGCCAAGGCCGGCATCACCCTGCGCTACGAGGAGGGCGGCTACAACCCCTCCCACCAGCGCGGCGAGCGGATCAGGCTGGTCGAGGCGCACAAGGCGGCCGCCCAGTTCTACGTGGACCAGCTGAACGGCCCCGAGGCCGAGATCGGCCGCGCGTTCCTCGCGGACCGGGGCTTCGACCAGGCCGCCGCCGCCCACTTCGGCGTCGGTTACAGCCCGGCCGGCTGGGACCACCTCACCCGCTTCCTGCGCGGTAAGGGCTTCAGCGACAAGGAGCTGATCACCTCCGGCCTCTCCCAGGACGGCAGGCGCGGCCCCATCGACCGCTTCCGGGGCCGCCTGATGTGGCCCATCCGCGACACCGCCGGGGACGTCGTCGGCTTCGGCGCCCGCAAGCTCCGGGACGACGACAACGGCCCGAAGTACCTCAACACCCCCGAGACCCCGATCTACAAGAAGTCCCAGGTGCTGTACGGCATCGACCTGGCCAAGAAGGACATCGCCAAGTCCAGCCGGGCCGTCGTGGTCGAGGGCTACACCGACGTGATGGCCTGCCACCTCGCCGGGGTCACCACCGCCATCGCCACCTGCGGGACCGCCTTCGGCGGCGACCACATCAAGATCCTCCGCCGCCTCCTCATGGACAACGGCAGCGCCCGCGTGATCTTCACCTTCGACGGCGACGCGGCCGGCCAGAAGGCCGCCCTGCGCGCCTTCGAGGACGACCAGAAGTTCGCCGCCGAGACGTACATCGCCATCGCCCCGGACAACATGGACCCGTGCGACCTGCGCCTGGTCAAGGGCGACGACGCCGTCCGCGACCTGGTCGAACCGCGCACCCCGCTCTTCGAGTTCGCGCTGCGCCAGATCGTCGGGCGGTACGACCTGGAAACGCCGGCCGGCCGCGCCGCCGCGCTGGACGAGGCCGCCCCCGTCGTCGCCAAGATCAAGACGGGCAGCGTCCAGCGCGAGGTCGCCGTCCAGCTGGCCGGCTTCATCGGCATCCTGGACCAGGAGTACGTCGTCCACCGGATCAACCAGCTCGCCCAGTGGGCCCGGGGCCGGGGCGGCGACCGGCGCGGTCCCGCCCCCGCCTCCCGCGGTGGCGCCCGCCACCAGCAGGTCCAGGCCCAGCCCGTCCCCTCGGGACCCGCGCTCAACCTCCGCAGCCCCGCCCACCGCACCGAGCGCGAACTGCTCAAGCTCGCCCTCCAGCGCCCCGAGCTGGTCGCGCCCGCCTTCGACGCCTACGGGGCCGACGAGTTCACGGCACCCCCCTACACCGCCGTGCGCCAGTGCATCGAAGAAGCGGGCGGCGCCGAACAGGGCCTCGCCGACAGCCGCGAATATCTCGTCCGGGTCCTCGACGCCACGCCCAACGAAGCCGTGCGCAAGCTGATCACCGAGCTCGCGGTCGAGGTCTTCCACGGCAAGTCCATCGACGAGGCCTACGCCGGCGAGCACCTGGTCAAGGTCCGCCTGCGCGCCGTGGACCGCCGGATCAACGACGTCCAGAGCAGCCTGGCCCGCCTCGGCAGCAATGTGGCCCCCGACCACCTCGCAGCCGCGCAGAACGAGGTCTGGGTCCTCCAGCAGTACGCCCAGACCCTGCGCAACCACGGCGCCGCCGCGCTCTGACCCAGGGCCTGTAACGGAGCGGACTCAGAAAGTCACCGCACGCCCCTCGTGGCGGCTGTGTGTCGTACCCCACACTGGATGGCGGTGCCCTGAGTCATCGGAGCGCGGCCCCACCCCCGCGGTCCGGCAGCGATCACCTGGAGGTCGCCCCCGTGCAGACCCGGACCGTCACCGAAGCCGAACGCGCCCCGGCCGTCCCCGTGCAGGCCATGGCCGCGCGCCATCCCGAAGGGGTCATGGAGGAGCCCGACGAGCCCCCGGAGCCGCGCGGCAGACCGGAGGCCGGGCCCACCTCGGACCTGTTCCGCCAGTACCTGCGCGAGATCGGGCGCATCCCGCTGCTCACCGCAGCCGACGAGGTGGAGCTCGCCCGGCGCATCGAGGCCGGCCTGTTCGCCGAGGAACGCCTCGCCCGCACCCCGGACCCCGACACCCGCCTCGCCGTCGACCTGGACCGGCTCGTCGTCATGGGCCGCACGGCCAAGCGCCGCCTGATCGAGGCCAACCTGCGCCTCGTCGTCTCCGTCGCCAAGCGCTACGTGGGCCGCGGCCTGACCATGCTCGACCTCGTCCAGGAGGGGAACCTCGGGCTGATCCGCGCCGTTGAGAAGTTCGACTACGCGCGCGGCTACAAGTTCTCCACGTACGCGACCTGGTGGATCCGGCAGGCCATGTCCCGCGCCCTCGCGGACCAGGCGCGCACCATACGCGTCCCGGTCCACGTCGTGGAGCTGATCAACCGCGTCGTCCGGGTCCAGCGCCGCATGCTCCAGGAACGCGGCTACGAGCCCACGCCCGAGGAGATCGCCGCCCACCTCGACCTGACGCCCGAGCGGGTCGGCGAGATCCTGCGCCTCGCCCAGGAACCCATCTCGCTGCACGCCCCGGTCGGCGAGGAGGACGACGTCTCGCTCGGCGACCTCATCGAGGACGGCGACGCCGCGTCCCCCGTGGAGTCCGCCGCCTTCCTGCTGCTGCGCCGGCACCTGGAGGATGTGCTCTCCACGCTGGGCGAGCGCGAACGCGAGGTGGTCCAGCTGCGCTACGGGCTGGTCGACGGACGGCCGCGCACCCTGGAGGAGATCGGCCGCCTCTTCGGCGTGACCCGCGAACGCATCCGCCAGATCGAGTCCAGGACCCTCAACAGACTCCGCGACCACGCCTCCGCCGGCCAGCTCCGCGGCTACCTCGACTGACGCGCGGACGCGTACACCCGGGGCAGCCGCGAAGCGGCCGTACCGCTCAGTCGACCTCGGCGACCGCCTGGGCGAACTGCGCCGCGTACAGCCGGGCGTAGGCGCCCTTCGCGTCCAGCAGTTCGTCGTGCGTGCCCTGCTCCACGATCGAGCCGTTCTCCATGACCAGGATGACGTCGGCGTCCCGGATGGTGGAGAGCCGGTGCGCGATCACGAAGCTGGTACGGCCGTGCGCCAGGCCCGCCATCGCCTTCTGGATCAGCACCTCGGTCCGGGTGTCCACGGAGCTGGTCGCCTCGTCCAGCACGAGTATCACCGGGTCGGACAGGAACGCCCGGGCGATCGTGATCAGCTGCTTCTCGCCCGCGCTGACCCCGGAGCCCTCGTCGTCGATCACCGTGTCGTAGCCGTCCGGCAGGGTCCGGATGAAGCGGTCCGCGTGGGCCGCCCGCGCCGCCTCCTCGATCCGCTCCCGGCTGACGTCACCGGAGGCGCCGTAGGCGATGTTCTCCGCGATGGTCCCGCCGAACAGCCAGGTGTCCTGGAGGACCATGCCGATGCCGGAGCGCAGGTCCGCCCGCGACATCTTCGCGATGTCCACGCCGTCCAGCGTGATCCGGCCGCCCGTCACCTCGTAGAACCGCATCAGCAGGTTGACCAGCGTCGTCTTGCCGGCGCCCGTCGGGCCGACGATCGCGACCGTGTGGCCCGGTTCGACGTTCAGCGACAGGTCCTCGATGAGCGGCTTCTCCGGGTCGTAGCGGAACGACACGTGCTCCAGCGCGACGCTGCCGCGCAGGACGCCGGGGTGCTCGCCCTCGCCCTTCGCCGGGTCGGCCTCCTGCTCCTCGGCGTCCAGCAGTTCGAAGATCCGCTCCGCCGAGGCGACACCGGACTGCACCAGGTTCGCCATCGAGGCGACCTGGGTCAGCGGCATCGAGAACTGCCGCGAGTACTGGATGAACGCCTGCACGTCACCGATCGACAGCGAGCCGGACGCGACCCGGAGCCCGCCGACCACGGCGATCAGCACGTAGTTCAGGTTCGACACGAACATCATCAGCGGCTGCATGATCCCGCTGTTGAACTGCGCCTTGAACCCGGCCTCGTACAGCGCCTCGTTCTGCTCGGCGAAGTCCCTCGCGGACTCCTGCTGCCGGCCGAAGACCTTCACCAGGGTGTGGCCGGTGTACATCTCCTCGATGTGGGCGTTGAGCTTGCCCGTCACCTTCCACTGCTGCACGAACTGCGGCTGCGAGCGCTTGCCGACCTTCGTCGCCACGACCACCGACAGCGGCACGGTCACCAGCGCGACCAGCGCCAGCAGCGGCGAGATCCAGAACATCATCACCAGCACGCCGATGATCGTCAGCAGCGAGTTGATGAGCTGGCCCATCGTCTGCTGCATCGTCTGCGAGATGTTGTCGATGTCGTTCGTCGCCCGGCTCAGCACCTCGCCGCGCTTGGCTCGGTCGAAGTACGAGAGCGGCAGCCGCGACAGCTTGGTCTGGATGTCCTCGCGCAGCTGGAACACGACCCGGTTGATCACCCGGATCGACAGCCGCGTCGACACCAGCATCAGCAGCCCCGCGCCGACGTAGACCGCCAGCGCCATCAGCAGGACGTCGCCGACCGCGCCGAAGTCGATGCCCTGCCCCGGCGTGAAGTCCACCCCGGACAGCATGTCGGCCAGGCCGCTGTTGCTCCTGCGCAGGCCCTCGACCGCCTGCTCCTTCGTCGTGCCCGCGTCCATGGACCGGCCGATGACCCCGGCGAAGACCAGGTCGGTCGCCTTGCCGAGGATCTTCGGACCGAACACGGAGAGCCCGACGCTGAACGCGACCGCGACCAGCATCCCGTACAGGGTGTTCTTCTCGACGGCGAAGCGCTTCAGCAGCCGCTTCGAGGACCCCTTGAAGTCCATGGACCGCTCGGTCGGCGCCCCGCCCGCCATCATGCGTCCGCCAGGCCCGGCCATTACGCGGCCTCCGCTTCCGTCAGCTGGGAGAGCACGATCTCCCGGTACGTGTCATTGCCTTCCATCAGCTCGTGATGGGTGCCGGTTCCGACGACCCGCCCCTCGTCCAGCACGATGATCCGGTCGGCCTCCCGGATGGTGGACACCCGCTGGGCCACGATCACCACGGTCGCCTCGGCGGTCTCCCGCCCGAGCGCGGTACGCAGCGCCGCGTCGGTCGCGTAGTCCAGCGCCGAGAACGAGTCGTCGAAGAGGTAGATCTCCGGGCGCTGCACCAGCGTCCGCGCGATCGAGAGCCGCTGGCGCTGACCGCCGGAGACATTGGTGCCGCCCTGCGCGATCGGCGCGTCGAGCCCGTGCTCCAGGCCCTGGACGAACTCCTTCGCCTGGGCCACCTCCAGCGCGTGCCACAGCTCCTCGTCGGTCGCGTCCGGATTCCCGTACCGCAGGTTCGTCGCGACCGTCCCGGAGAACAGGTACGGCTTCTGCGGGACCAGGCTCACCGTTTTGGCCAGCAGTGCCGGGTCCAGCGTCCGCACGTCCGTCCCGTCGACCAGCACCTGGCCGTCCGTCACGTCGAACAGCCGGGGTACGAGCCCGAGCAGCGTCGACTTCCCGCTGCCCGTCGACCCGATGATCGCGGTCGTCTCGCCCGGCCGCGCCACCAGGTCGACGGCCCGCAGCACCGGCTCCTCGGCGCCCGGGTAGCGGAAGTCCGCGCCGCGCACCTCCAGGTGCCCGTGGGCGCGCAGCTCGCGCACCGGCTCGACGGGCGGGACGACGCTGGAATCCGTCTCCAGGACCTCCTGGATGCGCTCCGCGCACACCTCGGCGCGCGGCACCATCATGAACATGAAGGTCGCCATCATCACGGACATGACGATCTGCATCAGATAGGCGAGGAACGCGGTCAGCGCGCCGATCTCCATCCCGCCGCTGTCGATGCGGTGCGCACCGAACCAGACCACGGCGATGGACGACACGTTCACGACGGTCATCACCGTCGGGAACATCAGGGCCATCAGCCGGCCCGTGGACAGCGCCACGTCCGTCAGCTCGGTGTTGGCACCCCGGAAGCGCCCCTCTTCGTACGCGTCGCGCACGAACGCGCGGATGACCCGGTTGCCGGTGATCTGCTCGCGCAGCACCCGGTTCACCGTGTCGAGGCGCTTCTGCATCTGGCGGAACAGCGGGCGCATCTTCCGCACGATCAGGCTGACCGCGACCCCGAGGACCGGCACCACCGCGAGCAGTACCGCCGAGAGCGGCACGTCCTGGCCCAGCGCCATGATGACGCCGCCGACACACATGATCGGCGCCGACACCATCAGCGTGAACGTCATCAGGACCAGCATCTGTATCTGCTGGACGTCATTGGTCGTACGGGTGATCAGCGACGGGGCGCCGAACCGCCCGACCTCGCGCGCGGAGAAGGACTGCACCCGGTCGAAGACCGACGCCCGCACGTCCCGCCCGAGCGCGGACGCGGTGCGGGCGCCGATGTAGACGGCCCCGATGTTGCAGACCACCTGGGCGATGCTGACGACGATCATCACGCCGCCGTACTGGAGGATGTAGCCCGTGTCCCCCCGCACGACACCGTTGTCGATGATGTCGGCGTTGAGGGTCGGCAGATAGAGCGTGGCGCAGGTCTGCAGCAGCTGGAAGACGACCAGCACCGCGATCGGTTTCTTGTACGGACCGAGATAGGCCCGCAGGATTTTTATGAGCACGCGTGTCTCTCGGAGTCGGCGTAGGTCGGGGGAGCCGACCCATCTTCCGGCACCGCTCACCGGGACCGCGAACGTTTTTATTCAAGTCCAGGTCAAAAAACGGACCCGGTCCATAATTTCGCGGTCCCTCCGCACTCAGCGTGTCGAGTCGAACGCTCCCGGGTGAATCTGGTCCCGCGTCGCGATGTACTGCTGGCGTACCGCCTGCCCCACGGCCAGCTCCTCGCCGGGCTCCAGGACCTGCGCCGCCGCGCCCTGCCAGGGCGGGGGAGTACGCCCGTCGAGAGCCCCCTGCGAGACGCCGAGCGCCCACGCCGCCTGCCGGGCCGCGCCCAGCGCCGCGTACTGGGCGGGCTGCGGCACGACCACCTGCGTCCCCAGCAGCGCGGGCGCCAGCTGCTGGACGGCCGGCAGCTCGGCCGCCGCGCCCAGCAGGAAGACCCGCCGCACCTCCACGCCCCGGCCCCGCAGCACGTCGAGCGCGTCCGCGAGCGAGCACAGCATCCCCTCGAACGCGGCCCGCGCCAGGTGCTCCGGCTTCATCGACTCCCGCCGCAGCCCGCACAGCGTCCCGGCGGTGTGCGGCAGCTGCGGGGTGCGCTCGCCCTCCAGATACGGGAGCAGCACGAGCCCCGAGGAGCCGGGCGTCGACTTCAGGGCCAGCGCGGACAGGGCGTCCAGCCCCTCCACGTCCAGCATCTCGGCGGTCCCGCGCAGCGCGCGCACCGCGTTCGACGTGTGCACCACCGGCAGGTGCATGCCCGTCGCGTCGGCGAACGAGGTGATCATCCCGGTCGGATCGGCCAGCGCCTCGTGGTGCACGGCCATCACGGAGCCCGAGGCCCCCAGCGACACGACCGCGTCCCCGACCCCGACGCCCAGGCCGAAGGCCGCCGCCATGGTCTCGCCGGTCCCCGCGGAGATCAGCAGCCCCTCCGGAGTCATCCCGGCCGCCTCGGACGGGCCCAGCACCTCGGGCAGCGCCGCCTGACGGCCGAGCGCCAGCTCCACCAGGTCCGGCCGGTAGGACTCGGTCCCCGCCGACCAGTAACCCGTGCCGGACGCGGCACCCCGGTCGGTGGTCCGCCGGGCCGGCCGCCCGAGCAGCTGCCACACCAGCCAGTCGTGCGGCTGGAGCACCGCCGCCACCCGCTGCGCCTGCTCCGGCTCGGACCGCGCCAGCCAGCGCAGCTTCGCCACCGGCTGCGCGGACTGCGGCACCGCGCCGACCGCCTCGGCCCACGCCTGCCGCCCGCCCAGCCCGTCGATCAGGTCGGCCGCGGCGGCCTGCGCCCGCTTGTCGTTGCCGAGCAGCGCCGGGCGTACGAGGTTGCCCTGGTGGTCCAGGGGTACGAGCCCGTGCTGCTGCGCGGAGACGCCGATGGCCTGCACCCCTTCGAGCAGCCCGCCGGCGGCGGCCTCACCGAGCGAGAGCAGCCATGCCTGCGGGTCGGCCTCGGTGGCCTTGGCCTCGACGGGGTGCGGGGCGTACCCCTCGCGCAGTACGGCGCCCGTGTCCGTATCGCAGACCACGATGTGTGTGAACGCGGAAGAACTGTCCAAGCCGGCGACTATGCCCATGCACAGATTCTGCCGCACCCCCGGAGGTTTCCCGTACCGGTGGCGCGGCAGAAGCGACGGCGGGGCCGGACCGGCCCTCTAGGTGTTGGTGGTCCCCCAGTCGTCCTCGACGCCGTTCCCGCGTCCCCGGAAGGACCGGACCCGCTCGGTCACGGACGCCGGCACCTTGTCGCCGACCTTCTCGCCCACGGCGTGGTACGCCTTCCCCGCGAACTCCCGGCCGCTCTGGGCCGCCGTCTCGCAGGTGTTGCGCACGGCCGGGTTCTGGGCGAACTGGCGCGCGGACTTCTTCAGCTGCTCGTAACGCTCGCGCCCGGCCCGCGTGCCGAGCACGTATCCGAGGGCCACTCCGGCGATGAACGTGAGCCGGTACCGCATGGCTGCCACCCTTCCTTCGCTCCGTGCGACGTGTGCTGCCCGCCTACCCGCAGACGGCCGAGATCACCCCGGCCGATACCGATTGGCGAAGCACCCCCCTGCTTGCGCTAATGTATGTGTCGCAGCGAGCGCGCGCCGCCCGGCATCCGCCAGGCAGGTACGTTCGAGGCACCGCAGCAATCCCCTGTAGCTCAATTGGCAGAGCAGCCGGCTGTTAACCGGCAGGTTACTGGTTCGAGTCCAGTCGGGGGAGCGCGATCCCCTGTAGCTCAATTGGCAGAGCATTCGGCTGTTAACCGGAGGGTTACTGGTTCGAGTCCAGTCGGGGGAGCGATCGGAAGAGGACCCCTTGAGGGTCCTTTTTCGTGTGCCCGGAACCGGGCGGCGAGCAGCGCCGTCTTCATGGTCATCAACAGCCGGGCAGCCGCAGCGGGAGATCGTATGACCGGCTATGCTGCGGCAGACGGTGCGCACACTTGTACGCGCCACGCCGAGACGGGGCGGTAGCTCAGCCGGTTAGAGCAGCGGACTCATAATCCGTCGGCCGTGGGTTCGAGTCCCACCCGCCCCACCAGTTTCACCCTGCGGAAACGTTCTGACCTGCGGAAATATTGGTCTTTGCGCCCTCCGGCACCTCGAATCGGTGCAGCGGATGTGCGGCGTTCTGATCGCTCGCGAGTTTTCATGGGGCTGTGACCTGGTGTTTCGGTCATCTGTCCGTGGGATGCGTGGTGTTTGCTCCCACGGCCTTGATGGCGAGACGCCCCGCACTTGGGGATGTCCGATTCGGGACAGCACTGCCCCGGCGGCTATCGAAAAGTTCGCAGCTGACGCCACGCACAGCCGCTCACGGGGGAGCCCTGAGAGCCCAGGGTTCCCGGTGAACGCGGCCGCCGAGTCCAGGAGGGCCACCAGCAGGGGGCACCGCTGACCCCCGAAGGACGTCTGCGCTTGTGCCTGCGGATCGACGCCGGACGTCCGATCGCGCACGTCGCTGCGGAAGCCGGGATCTCGCGCCGTTGCCTGGCCAAGTGGTACGCCCGCTGGCGGGCGCACGGCGAGAACGGACTGCTCGACCACACTCCTCCCGCCCCGCTACCAGCCCCGCCCGCACCCCCGAGGACATCGCCGACCTGGTGGAGGCGCTGCGGCGGCAGACCAAGCACGGGCCGGCCCGGCTCGCAGCCGACCTACAGCGGCTGCACGGCGTCACACTCGCGCCGGCGACCGCCCACCGCATCCCGGTGAGACGAGGACTGAACCGGCTCCGGGACCTCGATCCACCGGCCGGCGAGCAGCCGCACGAGGTCATCCGCTATGAGCACAACCGGCTCGACGACCTGGTCCACGTCGACGTCAGGGAAAAGGGGCCCCCTCCCTGCGGGTCATCGTCCGCGGGGAAGGGGGGCCGCCGTGCTGCCGGGTAGGCACCCGGCGGTGTGTCACATCGCGGCGAGAACTCGCTCGACCACCCGGTCCGCCGCGAGGCCGTAGCGGTTGTGGAGGGTGGGCAGGGCGCCGGCGTCGATGAACTCGTCAGGCAGAGCGACGGGGAGGATCTGCTTGCCGAGGCCGGTGCGGGCGGCGGCGGAGGCGACCGTCTCGAACAGGCCGCCCACGACGGTGTGGTTCTCCAGGGTCACCGCAAGTCGGTCACCGGCGACTTCGCGCAGGACCGTCTCCTTGTCGAACGGCTTGAGGGTGGGGCTGTGAACCACGGCCGCGTCGACGTTGTGGGCGGCGAGCTTCTCCGCCGCTTGCAGGGCGCGCATGGTCATCAGGCCGCTGGAGACGAGGACGACATCCCGGCCGCCGCGCAGGATCTTGGCCTTGCCGAGCTCGAAGGTGTAGTCGTACTCGTCGAGCACGAGGGGCACCTTGCCGCGTAGCAGGCGCAGGTAGGTGGGGCCGTCGTGGGCGGCGAGCTGCGGGACGGCCTGCTCGATGTCGAGGGCGTCGCACGGGTCGACGATGGTCAGGTTGGGCATGCCGCGGAAGATCGCGACGTCCTCGGTAGCCTGATGGCTCGGCCCGTAGCCGGTGGTCAGGCCGGGCAGGCCGCCGACGATGTTGACGTTGAGGTTCGGCTCGGCGATGTCCAGGCAGATGAAGTCGTACGCGCGACGGGCCGCGAACACCGAGTACGTCGACGCGAACGGGACGAGGCCCGTCTCCGCCATGCCGGCCGCCGCGCCGAACAGCAGCTGTTCGGCCATGCCCATCTGGAAGAACCGGTCGGGGTGGGCCTGCGCGAAGACGTGCATGTCGGTGTACTTGCCGAGGTCGGCGGTGAGGCCGACGATCCGCCGGTCGCTCCCGGCGAGTTCGGCGAGCGCCTTGCCGAAGGGGGCCGGGGAGGTGCGCTGGCCGGGGTCGGCGAAGGAGGCGATCATCGCCGAGGTGGTGAGGCGCTTCGGCTGGGCTGCGGTGGTGGTCGTCATGGTCAGGCTTCCGTTCCGTTGGCGGCCACGGCGTCGTGACCGGCCGTCAGCTGCTGTCGGCAGATCTCCCATTCGTGCTGCTCGATCCGCATGAAGTGGGCCTTCTCGCGGTTCTCCAGGAGTGGGACCCCGCGGCCGACGCGGGTGTCGCACAGGATCACGGAGGGCCGGCCTTCGGCGGCGGCCTGTTCGGTGGCCGCGTCCAGGGCACGCAGCAGGGCTTCGACGTCGTTGCCGTCGACGCGCTGGGTGAACCAGCCGCAGGCCCGCCACTTGTCGTCGGCCGGCTCGATGGAGAGCACGGTGTTGGTGGCGCCGTCGGCCTGCAGGGCGTTCATGTCGACCAGGGCGGTGAGGTGGCCGAGCTTGTGGTGGTGGGCGCCCATGGCCGCCTCCCACGTGGAGCCCTCGTCGAGTTCGCCGTCGGAGAGGAAGTTGAACACCCGGGCGGGATTGTTCTGGTGGCGCAGGCCGAGGGCGATGCCCACAGCGACGGTCAGGCCGTGGCCGAGGGAGCCGCCGGATATCTCCATGCCGGGCGTGTACGAGGCCATCCCGGACATCGGCAGGCGGGAGTCGTCGGTGCCGTACGTGGCGAGTTCGTCGACGGGGATGGTTCCGGCCTCGGCGAGCGCGGCGTACAGGCCGATCGCGTAGTGGCCGGTGGAGAGCAGGAAGCGGTCGCGGCCGGACCACTCGGGGTCCTCGGGGCGCAGCCGCAGCTGGTCGGTGTAGACGGCGGCGAGCGTGTCGGCGGCGCCGAGGGCCTGGCCGACGTAGCCCTGGCCCTGTCCTTCGCCCATGGTCAGGACGTGGTGGCGCATGCGGTACGCGGCCTCGCTGACATGGGCGACGCGCTCGGGCAGGGTGCGGGCCGTGTGGCGGGCCCCGGTCACGGTTGTGGCAGTCATCGGACCTTCTCGGGGATGGGGGTGGCGGATGAATCGGCGGAAGCGGACGGGGTGCCCTCGTCGAGGCCGGTCCTGGCCGGGGCCGTCTCCGGAGCGCCGATCGCGGCGGACACGGAGGCGATGCCGAGGAGGCAGAACAGGGCGGCGGGACCCGCCCAGCCGATCCAGCCATACAGGGCGGTGGCGGCGAACGGCAGTAGACCGGCGACGAGGGAGGCCAGGTTGTAGCCGAGCGAGATGCCGGAGGAGCGGACCTCGCGCGGGAACTGCTCGGAGAACCACGAGGATTCGACGGCGAAGATCGGGTCGTGGCTCAGCACCAGGGCGAGCACGACGGCTGTCACGATCAGGGCGGTGACACCGGTGTTGACCAGAAGGAACAGCGGGAAGCCGAAGGCGATGGTGAAGACAGCCCCGATGAGGAACACCGGCTTGCGGCCGATGCGGTCGGACAGGGCGCCGAAGAAGAGGTGGCTGCCGAGGCCGACGGCGGAGCCGATGACCGTTCCCAGGAGTACGTCGTTGCTGGTGCCGAGCTCGGCGAGACCGACGTAGGAGAGGACGAAGCTGGTGGCGATGTAGTAGCCGCCGGTCTCGGCGAGCCGCAGCGCGGTGATGCGCAGGATGAGCCGCCAGTCGCGGCGCAGCACATCGAGCGCGGGCGTCTTGCGGATCTCACCGCGCTCCTTCATCTCGGTGAACTCCGGGGACTCCTCGATCCGCAGCCGGATGAAGAGCCCGACGACTACCATCACGATTGACAGCAGGAACGGCGCGCGCCACACCCAGTTTCCGGTGAACAGTTGCTCGCTGATCAGGAAGGTGCCGTTGGCCAGGAGGAGACCTGCAGGGATGCCGATCTGCGGGACGGCTCCGAACCAGCCTCGGCGGCGCGGTGGCGCGTGTTCGACGGCCATCAGGACGGCGCCGCCCCACTCGGCCCCGAAACCGATGCCCTGCAGGATGCGCAGCAGGATCAGCAGCAGCGGTGCGGCGATGCCCGCCTGGGCGTAGGTGGGGAGCGCGCCGACGAGGACCGTGGCCGTTCCCATCAGGAGTAGGGAGGCGTTGAGGACGGTCTTGCGCCCGATGCGGTCGCCGAAGTGACCGGCGAGATAACCGCCGAGGGGCCGGAAGAAGAAGCCGACGGCGAGGGTGGCGAAGGACGCGAGAACACCGACGAGCTTGTTGTCGGTGTGGAAGAAGGCGGTGCCGAAGTAGGCGGCGGAGGCTGTTCCGTAGATGAAGAAGTCATAGCTCTCCACCGCCGATCCGACCATGGAGGCGAGAGAGACTTTGGCGGGGTTGTCGCGGTGGGACGCGTCGGCGGCGTTGCTGACGGCACTCATCGGCGGCTCCTTGTTCTGCCCGGGGTGCGGTCCGGGTTCGGCCCGAGGGAGAGACGGAGGCACTCCGGCCCGGCGCTCGGGGGTGGCGCCGGTGCCCTGAGGGGCGATCAGGGGGTCTTCTGGTACGTCTCGATGACGCGGGAGTCGTCGCGGGCGGCGAGTCCGCGCTCGGCGGCGGCCAGGTAGCGGTCGCGGGAGAGGTCGAGGAGCGGGGTGTCCGCGTCGGCGGCACGGGCCGCATCGGCGACCAGGCCGCTGTCCTTGACGAAGATCGAGACGGTGCTGGTGACTTCGGTGTCGGTGCCTTCGAGCATCCGCGGCCCGCGGTCGGAGAGCATGAACGACCCTGCAGCCCCGGTCTCGATCAGTCCGAGGACTGTGTGGCGGTCGAGGCCGAGGGCGCCGGCGAGGTTGAGGGCCTCGGCCGCGGCGACGATGTGGACCGAGCACAGGTGCTGGTTGACTATTTTGATGGCCTGGCCCTCGCCGAGCCGGTCACCGACCGTGCGCACGGTGCCGCAGGCGCCCAGCACAGGGATCACGGTGGTCACGTCCGCGGTGTCACCGGCGGCGAAGATGGTGAGTTCGCCGGTACGGGCACGGGCGACGCCGCCGGTCACGGGTGCGTCGATGACATGCGCGCCGGCCTCGGCGAGTCGTCGGCCCTCACGGCGCACCGTCTCCGGGCCGACCGTACTCATGATCACCCAGTGACGTCCGGCCTGGTCGGGGCGGGCGTCGAGGGCGGTGTCCACGAGGGTGGCCAGTTGGTCGGGCGTGGCGACCATCACGACGGTCACCGGGGCCTCCGGCGCCTGGGCGACGGAGCCGACGGCGCCGGCGAGTCCGGCATCACGGGCGCGGTCGATCGCGCCGGGGGCGGGGTCGACGCCGGTGACGCGGTGTCCGGCGGCGGCGATGCGCGCGGCCATGGGCAGCCCGATGGCGCCGATACCGACGAAGGTGAGGGATTGGGGGGTCATGAGGTGGTTCCTTTCAGCGGCCCGGGCGGGATCGGTGCCCGACTGCGGCCGGCTCATGATCAGCCGGACCCGCGGGGGCAGGGATCCGAAGTGGGTCAGGGGCGGACGGCCTCGTGGGCCGAGGCGTCGGTGAACGAGGACCAGACCTCGAAGTGGCGGCGCATGGCGGCGCGCGTACCCTCGGCGTCGCGCCCGTCTATGGCCTCGACGATTCCGTAGTGCACGGTGTCGATGACCAGGCTGCGGCCGGGCGGCAGCGGGACCTGCCCGGCGCGCTCGCGCCGTTCGACGAGTTCGCTGCGGAGCGCGTGGCTGAGGGCGTCGTGCAGCATGCTGAACACCGGGTTGCCCACGATGTCGCACAGGCGGTGGTGGAAATCGAGGTCGGCTTCGAGCGCGGCGCCGTGTTCGCCCGCGGTGGTGGCCCGGACCATCTCGTCCACGAGTGCGCGCAAGGCGTCGACGTCGTCCGCGGTGGCGCGGCGGGCCGCGGCCTCGGCCAGCGCGATCTCCAGGATCTCCCGCGCGTCGCGGAACTGCGGCTGGCTGAGGTGCCCGAGCTGGCCCGCCAGGTCGAAGTAGAGCTGGAGGAAGCCGGTGCCGGGCGCCGTCAGGTAGGAGCCGCGGCCCTGGGTGCGGTCCAGGAAGCCGAGGTGCTCCAGGATCGACAGTTGCTCGCGCAGCGCCCCGCGGCTGATCTCCAGGCTGTCCACGAGCGCGCGCTCGGTGGGCAGCCGCAGCCGCCCTTCGCCGCCGTCCGGGGTGCTCTGCTCCGAGAGCGCACGCACCAACTGGGCCAGGTCCATGGCCATCAAAGCCTCCTCACACCGGTGACCGCCAGAGCCACCAAACGCATTGGTTTAACCAATTTGGCGAGGTTACGACGCTGGAAACCGAGAGGTCAACACTTTGGTTTAACCAATCGCGCGTGTGGGTGGCGCGTCGCGCCCTTCGTGTCGCTCGCGGCGGTTTCCGCCTCACCCGATGCGTACGGCGTCTCCGAGTGCGGCGGCGCGGTGCGCCTTCTCGCCCTCACCGGTCAGGCGGCAGCGCTGGGCATCGGCATCGGCCTGCTTGACCAGGCGCTGCGGCGGGCCCCGGCCTCCTGCTCGGCAGGGCAGCGGAGAAGCGTCGGAGTGCGATCCTGAGTTCCGTGAGGTCTCCGTGTCGAATGCTCCCGAGCCCGCGTCGGCCGGACTCCACTCGTACAGCGGGGCCATGATCCCTGCTTCTCGACGGTCGTCGCCGCGCTCTCGCAGCCGGATGCTGCGGGTGGCAGGAGCGAGATCTCGCCACCCCTCTGCCAGGCGACCCTTCGGCATGCCGGCGGCCTTGCCAGCCCCTCCCGTGAGGGATAAAGGCTCTTCACAGGGCTTCTGTTTGAAGCCGTTCATGGTCCCGACCCTGATGTCGGAGTCGACCACCACGGCTTGCGAGGGCCGGCCTGATGTCGTCGTCGGCGTCAGTGACCGTGACCGCCTGGAACGCCTGGTCGAGGAGATCGGCCCACCTGCGCGCGCACGCTTTTCTGGTAGCCGGGGTGGTGCTCCGGCCGACCCACGACTCTCCGAGTGAGACGTCATGGACATCCCGTTCGTGCTGGCTCTCGATCGTCTTGACTTGCCCGCCACCTCGGCCCACTTGGTCGGCAGCGCCGGTGAGATGGGACAGGTCGCCACTCATCACTTCGCGACAGGCCGGCACGCATCCCCCGGGGCGGTCGGTCGGCTGGTCAGTAGCCGTCGCAGCAGGCCGAGGGCGCGGGTTCGAGGAGGCGCGGCAGGATCCCCGCGGCACCGTACTCGGCGATGAGTCCTCTGCGGGCTAAGGCGCTGGTGAACTTGGCGTCGGGTGTGGAGAAGCCCATGTTGTCCCAACCGAACCCGAAACTGTTCACCATGTCATTCCTTCGGGTGGCGTAATCCCCGAGGGTACCGGGGCATGCCCCGGTAGCTGGCACGATGACTTACGGCAAAGGATTTGATCATGCAGGTACTCAGCCCTGCTCGATCGCACGCGTTACTACTGCGCCACCAAGCGGTCTGCGGACGCTTTCTCTTCGCCGTGAGTATGCAAGAGATGGGTACTCAGCGGTCGTGATCAGGGGTTCCCGGCCCCCTTGCAGGAGGTTCCTCGTTGTCTCATCGTCAGTCAGCAGCTCAGCACGGTGGTGGCCATGTGCTGCACCTCGACGGAGCGGCGGATTCGCCGGTCGAGGTCCTGCCGGTCACCGCAGCGCAGCGTGAGATCTGGCTCGCAGAGCAGCGCTCCCCGGACACGCGTCAGGCACTGCGTCTGGGGGAGTACCTGGAAATCTGCGGACCGGTCGATCCGGCGACTTTCGAGGCAGCACTGCGCCAAGTGGTGGCTGAAACAGACGCGTTGCGGGTGCGCCTGGTGCCCGGTGAGGACGGTCCTGTCCAGGTCCTGGAGCGTGAGCTGCCCTGGACCCTTTCGTTCGTCGACGTCAGCGACGAACCCGACCCGGAGGCCGCCGCACGCGCGTGGGTCGCAGCCGATATGGCCAGGCCCATGGACCTGGCCTCCGGTCCGTTGTTCAGCTACGCCCTTCTACAGCTGGCGCCGGACCAATTCTGGTGGTACCACACCTACCACCATGGGGCCGTGGACGCTTTCGGCTACGCCCTCGTGGCGCGGCGGGTAGCGGACGTCTACACGGCGCTGACGGAGGGGCGGCAGACCGGCCCCAGTCCCTTCGGCCCGTTGTCGGCACTGGTCCGGGCCGACCAGGACTACCGTGTGTCCGAGGAACATGCAGCCGACCGTGCGTACTGGATGCGGCAACTGTCCGGATGGACGAGGACCGCCGCGCCTTCGCCCGGCCCCAAGGGCACGGCAGCCGTTCCCGGCCCGGCGGGGCAGGGGCGGTCTTCAGGAAGCCGGGCCCTTGTGCCCATCCCGAGGACGGAGTTGCGTCCGCTCCTGCGTCCGCAGGCACTGAAGGCAGCGGCTTCGCGCGCCGAGGTCTCCCGTTTCCGATTCGTGTTCGCCGCCATGGCGCTGTACACGCATCACCTGACGGGCGGGCGGGACGTGGTGGTCGGGCTGACCGTGGCCGGCCGGACGGACGAGGTGTCCCGCACGACGCCCGGCATGCTCGCCAACAGTGTTCCCGTACGCCTGACGATCCGGCCCGACATGCCGCTGAGAGACCTGCTGACCCAGGTCGACGACCGGATGCGCGAAGCGGTGGAACACCAGCGTTACCGAGGCGAGGACTTGTACCGCGACCTCGGACTGTCTCGAGACTCCGGCGCGACGATCTCGCCGACGGTCAACCTCATCGGGTTCGACTACAACATCTCCTTCGCCGGCCACCGGTGCATCGCGCACAACCTCTCCTTCCCGCTGGGCAGCGATCTGATGATCATGGTGTGGGACCGCCGGGACGGCACCGGCCCGCACATGAGACTGCATGCGGCGCCCGGAGCGTACGGCGAATCCGACCTCGTGGATTCCCAGCGGCGTCTCCTGCACTTCCTGGCGAACCTGGCGGACTTCGACCCCGGTCTCCCGGTCGGTCTGCTCGACGTGCTGTCGGGCGGCGAGCGAAAGAGCCTGCTGGACCAGGGGGACGCCTCCGCGGCAGGCGTTCCCGCCGTTCCCCTGCCGACGCTGTTCGAGGACCAAGTGCGCCGCACGCCGGGTGCCGATGCGGTGGTGGCCGGCGACACGACGCTGACGTACGGGGAGTTGAACGCGCGCGCCAACCGGCTGGCGCATGCCCTGACCGCTCAGGGCATCGGGGCCGAGGACGTCGTCGCCCTCGCTCTGCCGCGTTCGGTCGACCTCGTGGTGGCCGTGCTCGCCGTGCTCAAGGCCGGGGCCGCCTACTTGCCGGTGGATCCGGCGTATCCGGAGGCGCGGAGGGAGTACATGCTCGCCGACGCCCGCCCGGCCCTGGTGATCGACAGTCCGCGGGCCGTGGCCGAGCTGTCGGAGGGACAGCCGGTCACCGACCCGGGGATCGCCGTGGATCCGCGGCACCCGGCGTACGTGATCTATACCTCGGGTTCGACCGGGCGGCCCAAGGGGGTGGTGGTGACCCACACGGGCATCGCCTCCCTGGTGATGTGCCAGGCGAAGTGCCTGGAGATCACCTCCGACAGCAGGGTGCTGCAGTTCGCCTCGCCCAGCTTCGACGCCTCCACGTGGGATCTGTGTGCCGCCCTGATGAACGGGGCCGCGCTGGTTCTCGCCCCTGTGGTCGACCCCGTGTCGGCACTCACCGACCCCGGTACGCGCCTCACGCATGCGGTCGTGCCGCCGTCGGCACTGGCCGTGGTGTCCGAGATGGACGTGCGTGTTCCGACGTTGGTGGTGGCTGGCGAGTCATGCCCGCCGGGGTTGGTGGCGCGGTGGGCGCCGCATCGGCGCATGCTGAACGCCTACGGGCCGACGGAAACCACGATCATGGCCTCCCTGAGCAAGCCGCTGGTCCCGTCGGACTCGGCACCACCGATCGGACAGTCCGTCCCCGGCAGCCGCCTCTACGTGCTGAACGGCATGCTGCACCCGGTGCCCTCGGGGACTGCCGGGGAACTGTATGTCGCCGGCGCCTCTCTGGCGCGCGGCTATCTGCGCCGCCCGGCCCTGACGGCCGAGCGGTTCGTGGCCGACCCGTACGGTCCTCCGGGAACACGGATGTACCGGACGGGCGACGTGGTGCGATGGTCGGCGGACGGCGAGTTGGAGTACCTCGGACGCGCCGACCACCAGGTCAAGGTCCGCGGGTTCCGCATCGAGCTCGGAGAGGTGGAGGGCGCGCTGACCGCGTGCCCCGGGGTGGAGCAGGCCGCAGTGCTCGCCCGCCCGGACCCGCAACGGGATGAAGTCCGGCTCGTCGCCTACGTCGTGGCCGGTGAGGACGGGACACGGCCGAGGCTGCTGCGCGAGCAGCTGCGCGAGCGACTGCCCGGTCACATGGTCCCCTCGGCGTTCGTGCTGCTCGATGAGCTGCCGCTGACCCCGAACGGAAAACTGGACCGAGACGCCCTGCCGGAGCCCGGCGACGAGCCCGGCGCGTCCGTAGCAAGGCCACCGCGCACCCCTCGTGAACAGCTGCTGTGCGAGCTGTTCGCCGAGGTGCTCGGTCTGCGGCAGGTCGGCATGGACTCGGACTTCTTCGAAGCGGGCGGGCACTCGCTGCTGGCGATCCGCCTGGCGTCCAGGATCCGTGCCGTGCTGGACGTGGACCTGAGCCTGAGCGTGTTGTTCGAAGCGCCCACGGTGGCCCGCTTGGCGGCTCGGCTGGACCGTGCGGACCGACAGGAACGCCCGGCACTGACCGTCCGGGAACGACCGGTCCCCGCCCCGCTGTCGTTCGCCCAGCAGCGGCTGTGGTTCCTGGACCGTGCGCTGGGTCCGAGTGCCACCTACAACATCTCTCTGGTGCACCGTCTGACCGGCGAGCTCGACCGGGGGGCGCTGGAGCGGGCGATGGGCGATGTGGTGGGCCGGCACGAGAGCCTGCGCACGGTCTTCCCGAACGTCGGTGGTGAGCCCTTCCAGCGGATCATCGACGCGTCCGCAGCGCGCCCGCTGCTGCCCGTCACCGAGGTGGACGACGAGGAGTCGCTGCAGTCGCGGCTGCGGGAAGCCGCCCGTTACCGGTTCGACCTGTCGGCCGAGTCACCGCTGCGCGCGGACCTGTTCGTACGGGGCCCCGCCGAACACGTACTGGCCATCGTGATCCACCACATCGCCGCCGACGGCTGGTCCATGGCTCCTCTGACTCAAGACCTGGCGACCGCCTACGCAGCCCGGTGCCAGGGGCGGGAGCCGGCCTGGGAGCCACTGCCTGTGCGGTACACCGACTACACCTTGTGGCAGCGCCGCCTGCAAGGTGACCCCGACGACCCGGACGGGCTTCTGAACCGCCAGCTCGCTCACTGGTCATCCGCGTTGGCGGGACTGCCCGTCGAACTCGAACTTCCCTACGACAGGCAACGCCCTGCCGTCGCGTCATACAGCGGTGCCCGAGTCCCCCTGCGCATCGACGCGGAACTGCACGCGGCGCTGACAGAGCTGGCGCGCCGGTCCGGAGCGAGCCTCTTCATGGTGCTCCACGCGGGTTTGGCAACCCTCCTGACCAAGCTGGGGGCGGGCACTGACATTCCTGTCGGCAGTGTGATCGCCGGCCGCACCGACCAGGCCCTGGACGAGCTGGTGGGATTCTTCGTCAATACCTTGGTGCTGCGTACCGACACCTCCGGCGACCCCGCCTTCACCGAGCTGCTGGCACGTGTCCGCAGCACCGCGCTGGCGGCCTACGCGCACCAGGAAGTGCCGTTCGAGCGGCTCGTGGAGACGCTGAATCCGCCGCGGTCACCGGCCCGCCACCCGCTGTTCCAGATCGCGCTCTCCCTCGACGCAGACGAAGCCACGTCGTTCGCTCTCCCGGGGCTGCGAACGACCAGGATCCCGGTGTCGACCGCGACCGCCAAGTTCGATCTGGACATCGGCGTCCACGAACAACGCTCCGAGAAGGGCGAGTGCCTCGGTCTGCACGGAACCATCGACTACGCCACCGACCTGTTCGACCACAGCACGGTCCAGGACCTGGCCGCGCGTTGGGTACGGCTGCTGGAAGCGGTCGTCCAGCATCCGGACCGTCGGGTCAGCCGCATCGACGTACTGTCCGACAGCGAGCGCCGTCTCCTCCTCGGGGACACCGCCCGGAGCACGACGGCACGCCCGCCGGCGGGCACGATTCACGAGGTGTTCCGCACGCAGGTGCGCGCCGCCCCGGACACGGTCGCCGTTGTGGCGGACGATGCGACCCTGACCTACGCTCAGCTGAACGCCCGGGCGAACCGACTTGCGCACGCGCTGACCGCTCGCGGCGTGGGTGTCGAGGACGTCGTCGCCCTCGCGCTGCCGCGTTCGGGGGACCTCGTCGTGGCTGTCCTCGCCGTACTCAAAGCGGGGGCTGCCTACCTGCCGCTGGACCCGGAGTACCCGGTCCGGCGCATCGCGGCCATGTTCGCGGACGCACGGCCCGCGCTGCTGCTCACGGACACGACCACCGCCGCGGCCGGCGATCTCGGTACGGGCACTCCGCGTCTGCTGCTGGACACACCGGAGACCAAGGCGCTGTTGCAGCGGCTGCCGGACGACGACCCGATGACGGAGGTGGCGCCCGACAACGCGGCGTACGTGATCTACACGTCGGGATCGACCGGTACACCCAAGGGAGTCGTCGCCCGCCACTCGAGCGTGGTCAACGTGGCCGCCCAGTACCGGAACCAGGTGTTCGGACCCGCAGCCGAGCGCGTCGGAGGCCGAAGCCTGCGGGTCGCCCTGACCGCCTCGGTCTCCTTCGACGCCTCCTGGGGGCAGTTGGCGGCACTGCTGGACGGCCACGAGCTCCATGTCCCCGACTCCGCCACCTGGGCCGACGCGGACCGGTGTGAGGCATGGCTGACCCGACACCGGATCGACACGGTCGACGCCACGCCCTCGTACATGCGCATCCTGTCCGACCGCGGCCTGTTCACCAACGAGCGGTGGCGGCCGAGCGTGGCCGTGCTCGGCGGGGAGGACCTGCCGGACCAGCTGTGGGCAGAACTGCGGGCGGTGGACGGGCTGGCGGCCTACAACATGTACGGGCCGACCGAATGCACCGTCGACGCGGTACAGGCGAGGCTGGAGACCACCGTGACCCCGGTGCTCGGACACTCGGTCCCCGGCACCCGCGCCTATGTACTGGACACTGCGTTGCGGCCGGTGCCGATCGGCGTGACCGGCGAGCTGTATGTGGCCGGTGCCGGCCTGGCGCGCGGTTATCTGCGCCGTCCGGGCTTGACGGCGCAGCGATTCGTGGCCGACCCGTACGGCCCGCCGGGAACAAGGATGTACCGCACCGGCGACCTGGCCCGCCGGCGCACCGACGGACAACTCGTCTTCGGCGGTCGGGTGGACGACCAGGTCAAGGTCCGTGGCCACCGCATCGAACCCGGTGAGGTCGAAGCCGTTCTCTCTTCCCACCCCCGCGTCGCCCACGCCGTGGTGACCGCCCGCAGCGACCGCCTCGGAGAGACCCGCCTGGTCGCCTACGCGGTGCCCGTCACCGGGTCCGAGATCCTCCCGGCCGACATGCGCTCCTTCCTCCTGGAACGCTTCCCCGCCTACATGGTGCCGTCCGCGTTCGTGGCCCTGGACGCCCTGCCCCTGACTCCCAACGGCAAGCTCCACCGTGATGCCCTGCCCGCGCCGGAGTACGCCACGACCGCCGGAAGTACCCGTTCCGCGGGCACCCCCGAGGAGCGAGCCCTGTGTGAACTGTTCGCCGAGGTACTGGACGTGCCCGCAGTCGGCGTCGACGATGACTTCTTCGCTCTGGGCGGTCACTCCCTGCTCGCCACCCGACTGGCAAGCCGGATCGGCGAGACCCTGGCCGTCCCCTTCAGCCTGTCGGCTCTCCTTGAGGCACCGACCCCGGCGGGACTGGCCAGGCGCCTGACCGCGGACGACCCTCGCACCGTCTCCTCATGGGTGCCGGATTCGGAAGCGGAACTGAGCCCTGCCCTGCGTTTCACCTCCGTTGCGCAGCTGGCCGGTGACCCGCGCGAGATTCTGCTGACCGGGGCCACCGGTTTCGTCGGGGCCTTCGTCCTGTCCGAGTTGCTGCACAGGACGGCGGCCCGGGTCCACTGTCTCGTCCGTGCGCGGACCGACGCCCAGGCGCGTGAGCGTCTGGGCGAGACCATGCGGACCTACGGCATTGAGGCAACGCTGGACGATCCGCGGCTGAACATCGTCCGAGGAGACCTGAGTGCCCCCGGTCTCGGCGTCGAACCGACACGCTGGGCACAGCTGCGCGAGACGATCGACACGATCGTCCACAGCGGCGCGCACGTACACCACCTCTTGCCATACGCACGGCTGAAACCTGCCAACGTGGAGGGCACCCGGACCTTGCTGCGCCTGGCGGGCGAAGGGCGGCCGAAGACGTTCCACCACCTCTCGACCCTCGGAGTGTTCCGGCCTGGCCAGGATTCCTCCCGACTGGTCACGGAGGATTGTCCGATCGACGGTGAACTGCACCCGTACGGGAGAGGGTACGCAGCGAGCAAGTGGGTCGCCGACCGACTGGTGGAGCGTGCGTTCGAGCGGGGGGCGAGTGGTGGCATCTACCGGCTCGGCCGCATCTGGGCCCACACCTCGACCGGCGCCGTCAGTCCGGACGATATGTTCTCCCGGCTGCTCACCAGCTGCGCGGCTCTCGGCTGTTATCCGGCGGAACCTCAGTTCCAGGAAGCCGTTCTTCCCGTCGATGTCCTCGCCGGCGCCCTCGTCGAGCTACTGCGCGAAGGCGACCGAGCCGACCTCGTACACCACCTTCACCACCCATGCAGCGTGGGGCCGGGTGCCTTCATGGCCGGTTACGACCGGATGAACGGGACGTGCTCCGAAGAGGTCCCGCTGACCGTATGGCTGAAGCGCCTGCGCCGCGCGAGCGAACGAGGGCAGGACTTGCCGATCCTGCCCTACCAGGCGTATTTCGAGGAGCAAGTCAACGCAGCACGAGCCGGTCAGCAGCCGACTCTGAAGTTCGAGAACACCAAGACCGTCCACCGGCTGCGGAGGCTGGGGATCGCGATCCCTGAGATCGACGACGCCGCGGTCTCGAACTTCTGGGGCTTCGTTGAACGGTGAGGCGAGCCGCAGGGAGCCGGTCACGGCATCGCCTCGGCTGCCACCGCGAAATCCATCAGTGCACGACGTCCACGGGCGGCGGCAGAGGCCCGAGTCACTGCCGTGCCGCCGCGCACCCACCGGCGCGTCCGTTGAAGCAACAGCACCGTACTCCGAGGGCGGCATGCCCGCCCAGAACCAATGATTGTGGCGATGGCCTTGCGTGGAAGTCCACCCGCTGACCCCCCGATGACACATCGTGCTGGTACGAGAGCGAGAATGCGGCCGCGCTCGATCGTGCCCGGCCGCCAGCGATGGGAAGTCGACCACGTCCGCGGCAGACCCGCCGCGGCGCGCCTGGCCCAGACCGCACTCCTCCAGGCCCCGGGCATCGAGGAGGTGCACGTCAACCCCGTCACCGGCCGGGTGCTGGTGCGGCACGACCGCACCCTCGGTGCGCGGGAAGTCGCCCAGTTGCTGCGCCGGGCAGTCGAATGGACACTGGCAGCCCTGCGCAGCACCCCAGCAGACGTGCGGGGCCTCGACTCCGCCCGACAGCCGAAGGGGACCGACGGGGCGGGAACGCGTCACAGGCGCACCGGCCCCCACAGCAGCTCCGGAGCAGGACACCGCGGCGACGGAGGCGGCTCCGGACGCTGGCTTCCGAGGGCGATCGGGGCCGGAGGCGTGGCAGCAGCGGCCGTTGCCGGTGGGCCTCTCCTCCTGGGGCTGCTCAGCCGCCCGCTGATCACTCTCGGACTGGCAGCCGCGGCGACGGCAGCCGTCGTCCGGCGTGCGTGGCGCAGATCGGACAGCGCACACCAGGAGTCGGACGAATCCGCTTCGGACCGTCACGCCTTACGGCGCATCATCGGCCCGCACAAGCGGAAGTTTCGCTGGGCAGCGTTGCTGTCCGGGATCGCGCAGCTGGGGGAGATGGCGCTTTTCGCCCTGAGCCCTTCGATCGTGCTGTTGCTCGCCAAGGGCGGGAGCGCCACCCTGGCCGGGCTGGGCGTAGCCGGCGTCACCGCCCAGTTGTCCGTTCTCGTCGGCGTCGCAGGGGCGGCCTGCCTCGTGATGGCGGCTTCCGGCTACGGCGCAAGCGTCGTCTGGCGCCAGTTGGCGCAGGACATCGAGGACGACTGGCGCATCCGCACGTACGAGCACGTCCAGCGGGTGGCGCCGGCCGACCTGGAGAACGAGCGCGTCAGCCGGGTCAACGCCGTCCTGTCCGAGGACATCGGTCAGATCGGTGCCTTTGTCGGTTCGAGCATGCACGACGTCGTCCAGATGGGTACGAGCATCGCGTTGCTGGTTCCGACCTTCCTGCTGCTCGCTCCGCAGATCGCCTGGATCGCCTTCATGCCCATCCCGCTCATCGCGTGGCTGTCCTTCCGCTTTCACGAGCGTGCGGTCGCCAACCAGGCCACCTCCGACAAGCAGCGAGCACGGCTGAACAGCCGGGTGACCGAGAACCTCCATGCTCATACCACCATCAAATCCGCGGTCACCGAAGACCACGAGATCGCACGTATCGCCGACCTGAATCGAAAGTGCAGTGAGGCCAATCGCTCGACCGGACGTAGCGCGGCGATTCCGCCCCAGATCCTGCGACTGGCCGGTGGTTCGGCTCTGGTCGGCACGGTGTTCCTGGGCGGCCGGTCGGTTCTCCGGGGCACGCTGTCGACCGCGGCCTTCGGTCCGCTGATCGAAATGCCGGGCATCACCATGCTGCGGCTGTCCCGACTGGGCAGCACGACCGACCAGTATCAGCGCACCGTCACCGCCCTGCGCCGGGTGGAGCGTCTGCACGACCTGCCTGTCGAACCCGCCGAGGAGGGCCGTCGGATGCCGGCCCAACAGGTGAAAGGGGAGATCGAAGTCCGGAAGGTGTCCTTCGCCTACCCCGGTCGGCCACCGGCACTCCGCGGCACCTCCTTGGTCATCCCTCCCGGCCGTACCACCGGCATCGTCGGCACCAGCGGCGCAGGCAAGACCACCCTCGCCAAGTTGCTTATGCGCTTCCACCATCCCGACCATGGACAGGTACTGCTCGACGGTGCCGACGTACGCACCCTCGCCCTCCCCGATCTGCGCCGCGCGATCGGATATGTCACCCAGGAACCGTTCCTGTTCGACGCGACGATCGCGGAGAACATCCGCTACGGCGCTTTCCACGCCACCGACGATCAACTGGTCGCTGCCGCCCGCACCGCTGGGGCCGACGCCTTCATCGACACCCTGCCCGACGGCTACGCCACGCGGGTCGGTGAACGCGGCGCCGCACTGTCCGGTGGGCAGAAACAGCGCATCGCGCTGGCCCGTACCATCCTGAGCGATCCACCGGTCATCATCCTCGACGAGGCCACCTCCGCCGTCGACAACGAGACCGAGGCCGTCATTCAGCAGGCCCTACAGGTATTCGGGGCGGACCGCACGATGATCGTCATCGCCCACCGGCTGTCCACCGTCCAAAGCGCCGACCAGATCTACGTCATGGGGCCCGGCGGAGTCGTGGCCGAAGAAGGTCCGCACGAGGAGCTTGTGACGCGCGGCGGCACCTACACCACCCTGTGGAAGCTGCAGGCCGGCAAACCGGCCCTTGCCTGACGCCGGGGAACGCAGAAGGGACTTACCGCAACCGGGTAACTGGCCAAGCGTGGACCGCTGTGACAGGCGATCCGGGATGGACACCACGGCGTGAAAAAGGGGCACCACGGCCGGGAGGCCGGGGAGAGCAGGTCTCCACAGCACACTCTGTTCCCCTTCGTGGTGGGTGGAAGGCGGTGGGCGACCGAGAGCGCCGAGAGGCGGTGGTCGTGGGGCGCGCACCGTGTCGCTGGACGCCGGGCCCGTGCATCTGCCGGTCTTCCGAGAGGCATGTCATTCGTTCGGGTGGCTACGACTTACAGCAGCTGGAGAACAGCCGTTGACTTGGAGTGATGGATGTCTGAAGCAGGCCCTGGTCGTGTAGTTCCACGCAGCGCCAACGCGTCCGTCCACGCGGGAAGGGCACGAACAATCGCAGTGCCGTTGAGCGTGCTGGGAGGCCAGCCACGCCGAGCGTCGGACGAAGGGTCGCGAACACCCAGGAGGTTGCCACCCGCCTTGCTTCGATCGCCGGTGCGTCAACGCGCGCCAACGGCCGCTCGGCACCGGTGATGCGCGGGTGACCGAAGGTCGGGTGGTCACGTGCCGGCGCTGTTCGACGAGGCGCGGAACCCCCTGAACCGCGAGCCGGACACGCTCACGCCCGCCCGTCCGATCACGCCGCCGACGCCTGCCAACGCCACGCTCACCGGGGGCCGGTGAGGAGAACCAGGAGAGCTGTTATGACGCACGTAACGAATCCGTTCGAGGACGATGAGGCCCGTTTTCTGGTGCTCGTCAATGGCGCGGGCCAGCACTCGCTGTGGCCGGCCTTCGCCGATGTACCCGACGGCTGGATCGTTGCTCGTCCGGAGGAGACCCGGCAGGTGTGTCTTGAGTACATCGACAAGGTGTGGACCGACATGCGACCGCGCGGCCTTGTCGAGGCCACGGACGGTGGACGGTGATGTGGTCGGCAACAACGGCCGGCAAGTAGCGGTCGACGCACCCCTCGCCGTTCGTCGGCGCGAGGGCGACGAGCTCCCCGGCAGCCCGATGCCTGGGCCTGCCCTGCGTGCCAACTACCCACTGCCCGGCTCTCCGGGCCTGCTGAGAACCACGACAAGCTGAAGATCACGGGCGCTTGGCTGCCGGCCGCCAACTGTGTGCGTTTCCGTGCCGTGATTGATTGGCGAGCCCTGTGGGGTCTTCGCCTCGGTTGTATCCGCTCATCCTCAAGTTGCCTAGGACACCGCCGTGTTTTTCTCACAATCCTCTGTCGCTCTTTCCCGCCACCCTGGCCTGGAGGACTTCACTTCCCGAGTCACCGACTTTCTCGACACGAACCTGCCTGGCCCCGTCACGGAGGAGACCGCTCGGCCACCGTGGCTCGATCTTCGCCGGCGCGCCGCTCATGCCGGCTTGACGGGGTTCGATCTCGCGCGGCCACCGGCCGAGCCGGACAACGGCCTTGGCCTGGCGGGTGGCCAGGACGCGCATGCGGACGTTCCCCCGGGCCTCGGGCGAGTGGCCCAAGGGCTGGCGATGTTTCTGGCCGGGCGACGGGACTGCGACGCACGGGAGATCTTCAGCTCGGGACACGGAGCCATGGCCCTGCGGTACGGCACACCCGTCGTCGTCCAGGAGGTCCGCGACCGTGTGGTGCACCGCGGCGAGCTGGCGGGCGTGGCGTCGAGCGAACCACACTCCGGGTCGGACCTGCGCGGCCTACGGACGGTAGCGGTCGACCATGGCGACCATCTGTTGCTCTCCGGTACGAAGGGCCTGGTCAGCCGAGTGGAAGAGGCCAGCGGATTTGTTGTCTTCTGCAAGGTGGTGGGGCCGGGGCAGGCTGCCGCGCATGACACCGACAGTGGGTGGCTGCGCGAGGTGCCCCTGTCGGCGCTCTGGGTGCCGACAGCGTCTGCCGGCATCTTCACCGACACCACCACCCCCTTGGGCCTGCGAGGTTGGAGCATGGGCCATCTGCACTTCAACCACGTACGCGTTGGCAAGGATCTCCTGCTCGGAGCCCCCGGCGACGGCCGCTGGATCTTCGATACGCACTTCTCCAACTGGCGTCTGATGATGGCACTGGTGTGCCTGGGCGCGGCGACCGCCGCGATCGAGGAGACGATGGCCCGTGCCTGCCGACGCAGTGTGGGCCGGACGTCCCTGGCGAACGTTCCCTCTGTCGCGTCCCGGCTCGGCACTTCGGCAGCCGAGGTCCAAGCGGCCATCGCCTGGTGCTTCTCCCTGCTGGAGCGGATGGGACAGAACGGAGACGACGTCGACGTGGCGGCCTGCTCCGCCGCCAAGGCTCTCGCCACGGACACCGCCTATCGCGCCGTCGACCTCGCACTCCAGCTGCACGGCAGCGAGGGATACACCAGCTGCACCCCCATGGAGAAGCGCCTTCGGGACATCCGGGGGCTCCGCATCGCCGACGGGCCCAACGACACTCTGTACAGCGTCCTGGCCCAGTCCATGCTTGCCGAGTCCCGGCCTGCCGTGCCCCTGGTGGCTCAGCGCCAAGCATGAGCTGCGGCCCGCTGCATCGCTCAGAGTTCGCCGATTTGCGCGTGGTGGTGATCTGCGGAAGGAGCCGTGCAGGAGCTCGTGTCCTGGGGCCTGCTGAGCCCAGACAAGGGTCCTTGCTGGGTGCCCAAGCCGGTTGTGCCCGTGCACCCGGCTAAGGGCTGTCCCCTCCTCCCTGGTGGGTCAGCGCGCGGCGTCGGATGCGGTGCCTCGCAAGGCGGAGGAGCGTCCGCATACTGGATGTATGCGGGCGTTCCGGCAACGCGGTGAGGCGCCGTAGCTGTCGTCGTGCGCCCGCCAGGGACGACGGGACAGCCCTGAGGACCGGCCGGCTCGCAAACTTCCAGATGTCGCCTCACCGCGCAGCTCCGGTACCCATGGCGGTACGTCGAAACACTCGAGCAGAAATGCCTTCGCTGCGAACTGATGGTGATCCGCTACGACGTGCGGGCTCTGTCGTAGGGGTGGTCAGGCCTCGTTATGGCACCAGATGGTTGCGGCAACGCTTGATGACGTCGCGGATCCTGCTGATGAGCACGCAGGTAGGGAGAGAGTCAGCGGGGAGCCCGCACCGCTCGGGCACGCCCCGTCAAGCCGGTCCACCCCTCCCACACGATGCCGTTGAGTCTGGGGTGGCCGCGTTCCTGCGTTCGGCATTCACGGGGCGCGCTCCCCAAGCCACCGAAACCGGTGCAGGTGCTAGACCATCCATGGAGCGGTTGACCCGAGATTGTTCGAAGATCGAGCATCGCACGGTCGAGCAAAAGGGAGAGCGACCTGTTCAGGAAAGTTTATTCTTGAGCATCGCAAGATAGAATGGGAACTTCTTCACGGCCGCCTTCGGTACCACATACACCTCTTCGTTTCCGCGCAAGTGATCGTTGATAACTAGCGTGCATTTTCCTTTCGCGTGGCGCAATTCCGCGGAATACAGAACTTCCTCGATTGTGGTTTCGGTCACCGTGGAGGACTCGCCGGGCGTGGATGCCTTCGTAAACACTTCTGCCCCAATCTGGACTTTGATACCTAGCAGCTTGCTCCATGGCGCACGCTAGGCCAGCCGGAGATGGAAAAGATCACTTAAGGCAAGGGTGCACCCGAAAGGGTGAAAATCATGGATCATCCTGGTGGGGCGTCTCCTCGTGGCGTTACGGTTGGGCTGTGAGGGCACTGTCGGAAAACCCGACAGACTATGAGAAGGGCTGCACCGACTATGCTTCCTTTGATTCCTGTCTTCTTGGCTGGAGCGGTATCGGCGCCTCTCATCAAGAAGATCGCGAGGGGGACTGTTAAGTCTTCCGTGAAATTGGTGCTGGATGCCAGGCGAGTCGCTCACGGGATCAACGAAGATCTGAGTGACATTGCCGCCGAGGCGACCGCCGAAGTGTTCGCCGCCGATCTGCAGGAAGGATCGGAGATGCCGCGTCAGACCGTAAAAAAGGCGCGCTCGAGTACCGCGACCACCTAAGTCCTTGCTCCTTTTGGCGAGTCGGGCGAGCCGTTTGTAGCGGCGAAGGGCTGCGGCGAGCCCGGCAAGGCCAGGTAGGTGCGTGGGTGGCGTGCGCTGCGGTGGTTGAGTCTGCGGTAGCCGGTCAGTCATTACCACGCGTTCTCTGAATTGTTCCTCTCCTTCACCCGCAGCGCTGAGCTGACGGGGTGCCCTTGGTCAGAGGCTTCAGGGGATCGCGCTGCGCCGTCCCGAACCGGAGATTGTGGCTGGGCTCCAGGTCGAGCCGGAAGATCTGGTGGTGCAGCCGGTCCGGCTGCGGCCGCTCGACGGGGATCCAGCGAGGCTGGAACGCACGACCTATGTGGAGTCGGTCGGCCGCCCACTGATCTCTGCTCGCCGAGACGCTGGCTCGATCTCCCGCTCACCCACCGAACGCGGGGTGGATCTGCACTCGGCCCCGGCGCATGTGCGATGCCATGGGCGCAGACGAGGCTTTCGTCGCTACGCAACGCTCAAACCCGCACAAGGCGCCGAACAGATCGCGATCGATGCCGTGGACCCGCGCATCGACGGAGTCCAGGGTCCCTGGGAAGTGGGCGGGCACCTGCTCGTTGTGGTGCCGCAGCGTCGCGATATGGCCGTCGACACATTCAGCGGGGAGAGGCTGGGGAGATTCCGCGCTCAGGTGACGCAGGGGCTCCCGGACGCGAAAGGCGCACCCTGCCCGTCGCCCTGGCGGTCAGGGGAGCGGTAGGACGCAGCAGTCGGGATTCAGCGCGATATCTCAACACCCGGCTCGGCCATGGGCCATGGTGCGGTGCGTCGGATCGACCTGCGGACCGCTGGGAGGCCGAAGGGGTGGCGCCCGACGTATCGGTGCCGCCCCTTCGGGCCGCCGGCCCGGCCGGGCCGGGATCAGCCGAGAGAGACCGTGACGCGGTGGGTGGCGCCCATCGTCCCCTTGAGGCCCGTCAGCTTCAGGCGCATCTCGGCACCCGTGGTCACCTCCGCGACCCGGTCCGTGCGGGACACCACCGCCCCCACCCGGTGATGCCAGACGACGGTGAGCTCCTCCGCCAGGTGGGTCGGGTCGCTGACGCAGAGCGTCGCCGTGCCGTCCCTGTTCAGGCGCACCAGCACGGAGGCAGGCGTGTCCGCGGTGAGCGCGCCGACCGTGCCGGGCCGCCAGAAGTTCACCGCGGTGACGCCCAGCCGCGCCACCCGCACGCCCTGCTGATCCGCCGTGTTGGCCAGCGTCCGCAGCCAGCCCCGGTCGGCGGCGCGCCGGGCGGTCGCGCGCGCGTCGGCCCCCGGCATGAGGATGTGCGCGTACGAGGCGTCGACGGGGTCGAGTCCGTGGTCGTGCCAGAGCGTGGCGTACCCGCGGGTGAGCAGGGGGGCCGGCGCGCTCATGGCGTTGATGTCGGCCCAGGAACCCGTACGTTCGTCGCGCAGCGTGCACAGATCCGCACCCTGGGGGAAGACGTATCCGGCGTGGCCCGCCAGGTGCGCCCACCCGGCGCCGGGGAAACGGTCCTGCCGGCCCCGGTCGGAGGGCAGGGTGCGTCCGTCCACCGTGAGGGCGGCCGTGCTGGACGCGCCGAGGTTGCGGTTGTCGACGACGGTCTCCGCGGCGTACCCGTCCGCGGCGGTGATCCCCGCCCCGAGGCAGACGATCGCGTCGTCCAGGAAGAACCAGGACTTACGGGCGGTGAGGGTGCTGCCCACGCCCTTGAGGTCCTGGCCGACGGCCGCGTACTCGCCGTCCGTGGTGCCGCCCACCCAGGACCGGTCCGAGCGGCCGTTGCCCCAGCCGCCGCCCGCCCCGTCGGCCAGCGGCTTGGCGGTGACGGTCGTGCCGGGGAGCCGGTACGGATCGACGGTGGGCCAGAAGGCGTCGGAGTACTGGTCGTTGCCGAAGTCGGCGCCGTACCACTGCAGCATCCCCGAGCCGCTGTGCCAGCCGTGCAGGTGCTCGCGGTTGAGGCATTCGTACGGCTGGATCCGGCTGGAGTACATGCTCAGCGCGGCCGCCCAGCCCGCGCGCCGGTGCACGGCACGGTCCATGGCCGGGAAGAGGCGGTGTTCCACCGGCTCGGGGCGGGCACGTACGGCGGGGTCCCGGACGAGTGCGGATAGCCGGGCGATCGTCTGCAGGTTCGCCTGGGGATCGGTCAGGACCGGCCGGACCGTCTCGCGCTCCAGCCAGCCCTTGACCATGCCGCGCCACCGTTCGCGCTCATCGGCCGGGGCGCTCTCGGCGAGCAGCGCGATGCCGCCGAGGAACCCCTGGCCGCGGGAGTGGTCGTCCTGGGCGACCGTGGCGGTCTGCTGCAGCCCGCGGCTGATGGAGCGCCCGCACACGGCGTCCATGACCAGACCGTTGTACAGCCAGGGCGCGAAGGCGTTGTCGACGGCGTCGAAGACGTGACGGCGCTGCGGGTCGGTCACCTCCCAGCTGGAGCCGGCCAGCAGCGTGAAGAGCTTGCCGTAACCGTCGAGCATCACCGCGCCGTACGAGCCGGTGTACGCCACCCACAGGTGCTGGACGAACGAGCCGTCGGCGTAGAGCCCGTCGCCGCTGCTGACGTAGGGGAAGCCCTGGGAGAGGCCGTCGCGGGCGCGGGCGATCCAGGAGGGGTCCTTGCCGACGACGCCCCGCACGGCCATGGTGCGGGCGCCGTCGGTGAGATTGCCTCCGGTCCAGCCGTCGAGGGTGGGGTGCCAGTGGTCCAGCGAGGCGCAGGAGGCGGCGATCTCCTCGGCCGGGAGGTGCTCGTACATCAGGGCCAGGACGTCGGTGAGGGCGAGCGGAGTGCCGATGTCCCAGTCCCAGCTGTTGCCGAAGCGGGTGGTGGACGGGTTGTAGACGGTCTCCCGGATGTGTGCGAGGCCGGTGGCGACGAGCGGCGGGACGGAGGCGTGGCCGGTGAGGCCGGTCCCGGGCTGGTGGTAGGCCTGCGCCAGGGCGTTCAGCCGCTGGTAGCTGCCGGTGATCGCGGCCGAGTCGGTGAGGAGCGGCAGATCCGGCCAGAGCGATCCGGCGGCCCGGGCCATCGTGTCCCGGTGGCCGGCCGCGGTGTTCGCGAGTGCGGTGAGTCGGGTGCGGAACGGTTCGACGGCGGGGTCGATGCCCCGGCCGAGGACGATGTCGCGCCAGACGCCGCGCAGCCGGTCGAACTCGTCCGCGTCCGCCGCGGCCGCGGGGCGCGCGGCCGTGAACAGCGTGCCTGCGGCGAGTGCGGCTCCGGACGCGTGGAGGAAGGCGCGGCGGGACCAGAGGGTGGTCATGGCTCTCTCCTGGGGTGGGTCCCGGCCCTACGCGCGGTGGAGACGGGAGGGTGGCGTTCCACGGGGCGCTCCGTCCCGTGGCGGGTCACTGGTGTGGTCTGGCGGGTGCCGTTCCTCGACGGACGGCGCCCCGGTGTCCCGGCCGGACGCCGCGGGCGCCCGGCCGGCCGTGGTTACGCGGGGGGAGCGGGGTGGGCCACGAACGCACCGTTGCCGCAGGAGACGGCGTGGATGCGGCCGGCGGGGTCGATGGCCACGCCCTTCCAGCGCACGGCCCCGTACTCGGTGGGGTGGATGTCCTGCCAGCTGCCCCCGTCGTCCTCACTGACCAGGACCCGGGCCGGGGTGTCCGTCCACCACATCGGCTCGCACACGACGGCCAGCCGCCCCCCGCGAACGGCCACCGAGGTCGCGTTGACCGGGCCGGGATCCGGCGCCAGCACGCAACTCCAGCTCTCCCCGGAGTCCTCGCTGCGCCACAGCCCGTGGCCGACGAACCCGGCGTACAGCCGGCCGGGCCGTTCGGGGTCGGCCAGTACGTGGGACAGGACGGCGAGCCGGTCGCGGCCGAACGGCAGTCCGGCGTCCGCCCGCCGCCAGGTCGCGCCGGCGTCGTCGGAACGGAAGACGCCCAGCGACCACTCCCCGGCGTAGAGCCGGCCGGGCACCGAGGGGTCGCAGGCCAGCAGCTGGTTGGCCCCCGCCGCGTTGCGCTTCTGGTAGACGACGCACGGCAGCAGCTCGCTCTCGATCCAGTCCTCCTCGACCGGCAGCCGGTGCACGGTGTCCGGGAAGGGCCCGGGCAGCCGGTGCCAGGTGAGACCGCCGTCGTCGCTGCGCTGCAGGCCGGCGCTGTCGGGGCTGCCGTCCAGGTCGCCGTCCACGTACGCGTAGAACCGGCCCTCCTCCGTGGGCGAGGCGGCGAGGGCCTGGATGAAGCGCTTGCCGCGGAAGGTGCGGACCACCTCGTTGGTCAGGCCGCCGTCGGTCGAGCGCAGGATGCGCGCGTCGCGGACGTTCCGGCGTTTGGCGCCCGCGCCGAACAGGATCAGGCCGGGGTCGTGCGGGCCGACCGCGAGAGCGGCGCTCGGGGCGTGCCCCTTCCCGAACGGCCGGTACCTGCGCCCGTCGTCCTCGCTCACGGCCGGGACGTGGTCGGCCGGCGTGACGTAGAGCCGTCCGGAACCGGGGTCGGCCACCACCGCCTCCAGGCAGGTGGTCTCGGTCCCGGAGAATCCCTGACCGGTGAAGGTGCTCCCGTTGTCGTCGGTCCGGGAGACCCCGTAGTAGCCGGTGATGAAGAACGTCTCCGGCTTGTCCGGGTGGAAGACGAGCTCGCTGATGGCGTCGCCGAGCACGGCGGGGGCGTCGACATAGGCGGGGTAGTCGGTGATGTCCGCGTCGGTGTACGTCTCCTTGAGCGGTCGCCAGGTGACGCCGGAGTCGAGCGTCTCGTGGACGGGGATGTCCGGGGCGCCGAAGTGCGGGGCCGTCAGGTAGCGGCCGGGGCGGTGCGGGTCGCGGCGTACGAAGTCGTACTGGAGGTCCGTCTCCAGACCGTCCGCGCAGCGGGTGAACGTGCGCCCGCCGTCCGTGGAGCGGTACACGCCGTCGCGGGCGGCGGCCAGGACCAGGTCCGGGTCGCCGGGGTCGAGGGCGAGACCGTTCACCGACCAGTCCGGCTGCCGGTGCTGCAGGGTCCAGGTCCGGCCCGCGTCGGCGGAGACGTACAGCGAGCCGTGGGTGCCGCGCGGCACGTCGCCGTGTTCCAGGATCACATCGGCGAGCGGGGCGTCGCCCATGGCCCAGAGTCCGGAGACCCCGTTGTCGCCGATCGTCCCCGCGTACACCAGCCCGGGCACGCCCGGGTGGTGCACCACGCAGCCGATCCGCTCGCCGCCGAGGCCCTGCGGGCGCCAGTCCAGTCCGGCGTCGTCGCTGGCCCACAGTCCGGCACGGTAGCCGCCGACCAGGACCCGGGACGGTTCGAAGGGGTCGAAGGAGCAGACCTCGCCGAAACAGCGGGTCGGACCGTTGCCGTAGAAGTCGACGTCGGTACAGACCTCGGTCCAGGTCGCGCCGTGGTCGACGCTGCGATGGATCGATCCGTACGTACGTCCGCCGCGGGCGTCGCCGGAGCAGCGGAGCACCAGCCCCGGTTCGGACGGGGACGGGACGAGGGCGGCGACCATGTGCTCGTGGGCGCGGGTCAGACCGGCGTTACGGGTCTGCCAGTGCGCACCGCCGTCCTCGGACACGAAACAGCCCGCCACATCGCAGCGCGCGTACAGCCGCTGCGGGTCGAAGGGGTCGAGGGCCAGGCCGGTGATGTAGCCGCCCCCGCCGAAACGGCTCTGCTCCCAGCGCCAGGCGCTCATGCGATCCGCTCCAGGTCATCGGCGTGGACCTGACCGGCCAGGGGCTCTCCGGCCGCCCAGCGTTCGGCTTCCCGCACGGCGAACTCGCCCAGCAGCCGCAGTTCGCTGCCCAGGGCTCCGGCGATGTGGGGGGTGACGAAGACGTTCGGCAGCGCGAACAGGGGGTGGTCGCCGGGCAGCGGCTCGGGCTCCACCACGTCCAGAACGGCGTCGATACGCCCGTCCGCGCAGGCCGCCACCAGGGCGTCGGTGTCCACGAGGGCGCCACGGGCGGTGTTGATCAGTACCGCGCCGTTCTTCATCAGGCCCAGCCGGCGGGCGTTGATCATGCGGCGGGTCCCGGGCAGCAGGGGTGCGTGCAGGGTGACCGTGTCGGCGGTCGCCATCAGTTCGTCCAGCGGCATCAGTTCGGCGCCCAGCTCGCGGGCCTGCGCCGGGTCCAGATACGGGTCGGTGACCAACAGCCGGAATCCGTGCGGCCGCAGCATGTCCAGCACCAGGCGGCCGATGCGGGAAGCGCCCACGACGCCGACGGTGCGGCCGTGGTTACCGGTGTCCGCGCTGGTGGGGTAGGCGCGGAAGCCGTGCTGCGGATAGGCGGCGGCGAGCGGGAAGGCCCGCTTTCCGGCCAGCAGCACGGTGGCGAGCGTGAACTGCGCCACCGGGCGGGCGTTCGCCGCGGCTGCCGACGACACGACGATGCCGCGCTCCCAGATCCGGGAGGAGGCCACGGCGTCCTTGACGCTGCCCGCGGCGTGGACGACGGCCTTGAGCCGCGGAGCCGCCGCGAGCACCGACGCGTCGATGGGCGGGCAACCCCAGCAGGTGATCAGCAGTTCGGTCCGGGCCAGGGCCTCGGGCGCCTCGGCGAAGTCGGTGACCGCCGGGCCCGGCGCCAACTCGGTCACGGCCCCCAGCCGTTCCAGGAGGTCGAGTGGCAGCACATCGGCGGTGAGCGCGGGGTCCATGGCCAGCAGGGCGGCTGGTCGGGGGTGGACGGGCAAGGTGGTCACTCCAAGCTGTGGAAGCGCTTTAATTTTCTGGACCGTAGGACGGAACCGGGATCCGGTCAAGAGAGGGGAAGTTCCCCAGCGGTACACGCTGTGGCCATGCATGGGGCGCCCGAAGAGGGCGAGTGGAAGGTATTGACGTTCCTATGGAAGCGCTCTAACGTCCGAATCTGTCCGGCGCTTCCCTCTCGGTGTGACTTTCAAGGAGTCCCATGTCCAGCACGAACGGTCCGGTCGGGAAGCGCTCCCGGCGACATCTCCTCCGGGCAGCCGGCGGATCGGTTCTGGCGCTCGCGCTGCTGACCGCCTGTGGTGAGGGCGGCACCTCCACGACCCAGGGGGACGCCGCGGGCGGCAAGCCGGTGACCCTTCAGGTGTGGGGCGGAGGCAGGAACGCGCAGGCGGTGGTGGACAAGTTCAACGCCACGCACCCGCGGATCACGCTGGAGTACACGGACCTCGCCGGCGGCCCCGAGGGCTACACCAAGCTGGTCAACGCGATCAAGTCCGGTAACGGACCCGACCTGTTCGCCCCTGAATACCAGAACCTGCCGGACCTGGTGTCCCAGGGCTATGTCCAGGACCTGAGCGCGAAGTTCACCCCTGAGCTCAAGGCGAAGTTCAACGCGCAGGCCATGGAACTGGCCACGCTGGGCGGCAAGAACTGGGCCGTCCCGATGGACATCGCCCCGATGGTCTACTTCTACCGCCAGGACGTCTTCGAGAAGTACGGCCTCACGGTGCCCAGGACGTGGAGCGAGTTCCGCGCCGCCGCGGCGAAGCTGAAGAAGGCCGACCCCGAAGCCCGGCTCGCGACCTTCCCCATCGACGACCCGTCCGTGGTCGCCGGCCTGTCCTGGCAGAGCGGCGGCACCTGGTTCGGCACCGAGGGCGACACCTGGAAGGTCGGATTCGCCGACGCCGGGACGACCAGAACGGTCGACTTCTGGCAGGACATGCTCGACGACGACCTGGTCGCGGGCAAGCCCTACTGGGCGCCGACGCAGGCCAAGGACGAAGCCGCCGGCAAGGTCGTCAGCGAGATCGGCGCGACCTGGAACGCCGCCGGTCTGTCCACCAAGCTGCCCGACCAGAAGGGCACGTGGGCGGTCGCCCCGCTGCCCACCTTCGACGGGAAGCCCGCCTCCGGCATGAACGGCGGCAGCACCTTCGCCGTAGCCAAGGGCAGCGACCACCTGGACCAGGGCTTCGAGGCCGCCGTCTGGCTCACCACCCACAAGGACGCCTGGACCACCCGGCTCGCCGAGGGCACCGCGAGCAGCTATCCCGCCGCGACGGACATGGTGGCCGTCGCCGAGAAGAGCTACGACGCCTCGTACTACGCCTCCGACGTCTACCCGGTGTTCCGCAAGGCCGCCGACAGCCTGACGCCCGGCTGGGCCTTCGGCCCGTCCATGACCGCCACCTGGAAGGCCCTGTCCGACCCGCTCGGGCAGATCGACCGCAAGGGCGACATCGCCGGTGCGCTGCGTGAGGGGCAGGACGCCACGGTCAGGAACCTCAAGGACCGCGGTCTGAACGTCTCGGCCGGCTGAGGAAGCCACCGATGACCACCACCATCGACCGGCCCGCCGCCCCCCGCTCCGCGAGCACCGCGGGGCGGGGCGGCAGGGCCCGGGCCGCGTCCCTGTTCCTCACCCCCTTCTTCGTGCTCTTCACCGCGGTCACGCTGATTCCGATCGGCTACGCGATATGGCTCAGCCTGTTCACCGAACGCAACTCCGGCCTCGGCTTCGGCGGTACCGAGACCGTCTTCACCGGGCTGGGCAACTACCGCCGGGCACTCGGCGACCCGCAGTTCCGCAGCGGATTCGTCCACGTCGCGCTGTACACCGCCTTCCTGGTCCCGCTGATGCTCGCCGTCTCCCTGGCGGTGGCCCTGCTGCTCGACTCGGCGGTGGCCCGCGCCAAGAGGTTCTTCCAGCTGACGCTGTACCTGCCGCATGTCGTGCCGGGCATCCTCGCCGCACTCGTCTGGGGCTACCTCTACACCCCGGGCGTGAGCCCCGTGGTCTCCGCGATGCGTTCGGGCGGAATCGGGTTCGACTTCCTCTCGCCCACCGGTGTGCTGCCGGCCATCGTCAACATCGGCATCTGGATGTCGCTGGGCTACAACGTCGTCGTCTTCTACGCGGCGCTCCAGGCCATCCCGCGCGAGCTGCTGGAGTCGGCGTCCCTGGACGGGGCCGGTGCGGCGCGGGTCGCGTGGAGCGTCAAACTCCCGCTGATCCGCAGCTCGATCGGCCTGATCGGCCTCTTCGCGGGTGTCGGCACCCTCCAGTTGTTCGCCGAGCCGATGCTGCTCAACAAGGTGTCGCACGGCGCGATCAGTAACACCTGGACGCCCAACATGTACGTCTGGGCGGCGGCGTTCCTGCGTAACGACGCCGGGCTGGCGGCAGCCGGATCGATCCTGCTGGCCCTGCTCGCCGGGCTGTTGTCCTATGCCGTCACCCGTATCGGCAAACCGTGGAGAAACCTGTGACCCTGACCGAGCCGGAGGCTCCCCCGAGCGCTCGCCCCGTCGTACGGCCCGCCCGGTCGCGGCCGTCACCGAAGAGGCCCGGCCGGTCGCGCGTCATGTCGAGGACGACGGTCAACACCCTGCTCGTCCTGACGACGGTCTACACCTTCTTCCCGCTGGTGTGGATGGTGCTGGCCGCTATCAGCAGCGCCGACGGGGTCCTGCGCGGCGACGTGTTCTCGCTGGGCGGCTTCGACCTGCACCACAACCTTTCGAGTCTGTGGCACACCGACACCTCGGGCGCGGACACCCGGCTGACCCACGGACCGGGCGCCGGAATCTACGGCCGCTGGTATCTGAACTCGATCCTGTACGCGGGCGTGGGCGCCCTCGGCAGCGCGGTCGTCTCCGTCGCGGCGGGCTACGCCTTCGACAAGTACCACTTCCGCGGGAAGGAACACCTCTTCGGCCTGGTGCTGGTCGGCGTGCTGGTGCCCGGCACCGCCACCGTCATCCCGCTGTACCTGCTCGCGGCGAAGGCCGGCGTGGTGAACACCGTCTGGGCCGTGCTGATCCCGTCGCTGGTCAATCCGTTCGGCGTGTACCTGGCCCGCATCTTCAGCGCCGGTTACATACCCGACGAGGTCGTCGAGGCGGCCCGGATGGACGGGGCGGGCGAGGTGCGGCTGTTCCGCTCGATCGGCTTCCCGATGATCCGCTCCGGGTTCACCACGATCTTCCTGTTCCAGTTCTCGGCGATCTGGAACAGTTTCTTCCTGGCGATGGTGATGCTGACCGACGACAAGCTCTTCCCCGTCAGCCTGGGGCTGTTCTTCTGGAACAACTACGTGGTCCAGACGCCCGCCCTGCTGCCGGTGGTGCTGATGGGCTCGCTGCTCGCGATCCTCCCGATGCTGATCGTCTTCGTCAGCCTGCAGCGCTTCTGGCGCTCCGGACTGACGGCGGGGTCGGTCAAGTAGTGCTTTCGGAAGAGCTGTTCACCGTGGCGCCCGAGGCCGGACCGGCCCGGGCACCGACGCGTCAGCCGCGGGGCGCGAAGCGCGGACGCACCGAGTGCCGGACCACCACGTGCGTGCCGAGCATCACGTGCTGTCCGGCGGCCGCGTCCTCGGTGCGGCGCAGGGCCAGCTGCACCGCGGCCCGGCCGAGCTGGGCCAGCGGGACGTTCACGGTCGTGAGCGGCGGTACCAGATCGACGGACTGGGGGAGATCGTCGTACCCGGCGACCGAGAAGTCGCCCGGCACGTCCAGCCCCCGCTCGCGCAGCGCCGTCATCGCCCCGGCCGCCACCAGGTCGTCACAGGCGAAGACCGCGGTGAAGTCGGGCCGTCCGGCGTCGAGAAGCCGGGTGATGGTCTCGTACCCGAAGTTCCGCGTGGAACGGCCGTGGACGACGAGTTCGGGATCCGCCTCGATCCCGAAGCCGGCGAGCGCCTTGCGGTATCCCTCGACGCGGGCACTGGTCGTGGTGCTGCCCGGCGTGCCGCCGAGGAACAGTACCCGTTGGTGCCCCATGGACAGCAGATGGCTGGTGATCGCCAGCGCTCCGCCCACGGCGTCGTACTCGACGACGGTGACCGGGGCGTCCGGGGAGGGTGAGGGGCGGCCGATGAGGACGAGCCGGGAACCGGCCGCGTCCAGCGTCCTGGCCAGTTCGGCCATCCGGTTCCGGTACGCCTCGTTCTCCGCGTCCACGCCGCCGACCAGGACGACCACCTCGGCGTTCTGCTCGCGCAGCAGGGACAGCATGGCGCTCTCCCGGCCGGGGTCGTTCTGCGTGGTGACGAGGATGCACATGCGGCCCGCCGCGACCGCCTCCTGCTCGATCCCCTCCACGATCCGTCCGTAGAAGGCGGAGGTGACGTCGGAGGTCAGTACGGCGACGATCCGGGACAGCGCGCCGGCCAGGACGCGGGCGTGCATGTTCGCCACGTACCCCAGCTTCCGTACGGACCTCTCCACCCGGGCCCGGGTCGCGTCGGGTACCGAGTATCGTCCACTGAGCACCCGGGACGCGGTGGCCGGGGAGACCCCGGCGTCCCGCGCCACGTCGCTGAGGGTCACGGCTCGCTGTCTCACGCCGTCGGCCGCGGTGGAATGCCGGTCAGGGCGGTTGCTCGTCACCCCGACAGAGTACCAGCGGAAGCGCTTTCATCACGTTCCGTCGCTGGTGGCGGGCGTAGGGGACGAGCCCTCTCTTCCGGGCCGGTCGCTACCATGCTCCGTGACCGAAACGACCGAATCCGATGTATCCCGCACCCGAATATTCGCCGACCTGACCCCGCTGCGGACCTCCCCCGGCTACCGGCGGCTCTGGTTCGGGAACACCGTGTCCTGGATCGGGCAGGGGATGACCGCGCTCGCGGTCTCGTTGCAGGTGTACGACCTGACCGGGTCGGCGTTCTCCGTGGGGCTCATCGGGGCGTGCTCGCTGGTGCCGCTCGTGGTGTTCGGGCTGTACGGCGGTGCCGTGGCGGACACCGTGGACCGGCGGAAGCTGGGGCTGGTCAGCGCGTTCGGCTCGTTCCTGCTGTCGGTGGCGCTCGTCGGGGTCACCGTGGCCGGGGTCGAGCAGGTGGGGGTGCTGTACGGGGTCGTCGCGCTCCAGGCCGTCTGCTTCGCGCTCAACTCGCCCGCCCGCAGCTCGATGATCGCCCGGCTGCTGCCGGCCGAGCAGCTGCCCGCCGCCAACGCGCTGAACTCGATGACCAGCACCACCGGCACGCTCGTCGGGCCCATGCTCGGCGGCCTCATCGTCGGCTGGTGGGGGTACCGGGCCGCCTACGGGGTCGACGCCGTCACCTTCACGGCCTCCCTCTACGCGATGTGGCGGCTGCCCTCCATGCTGCCCGAGCGGGACGGCGCGGCGGACCGGAAGCGGGCCTCCGTCCTGGACGGCCTGCGGTTCCTCGGGACCCGGCCCAACCTGCGGATGACCTTCCTCAGCGACCTGTGCGCCATGGTCCTCGCCCAGCCCCGCGCGCTCTTCCCCGTCGTCGCCGTCCTCTGGTACGGGGGCGACGCGAAGACCACCGGACTGCTCGTCGCCGCACCGGCGCTCGGGGCTCTCCTCGGCGGGGTGTTCTCCGGTTGGCTCGGGAGCGTCCGGCGGCACGGTCTCGCGGTCCTGGTCGCCGTCGCGTGCTGGGGCGCCACCGTCGCCGTCTTCGGGCTGACCCGGCAGCTCTGGCTGGGGATCCTGTTCCTCGCGCTCGCCGGGGCCGCCGACACCACGTCCATGGTCTTCCGCAACACCATGCTCCAGGCGGCCGTGCCGGACGAGCTGCGCGGACGGCTCCAGGGCGTCTTCATCGTGGTGGTGGCCGGCGGACCCCGGCTGGGGGACTTCCTCGCCGGGTCCGCCGCCGACCTGACCTCCCCCGGTCTCGCCGTGACCGGCGGCGGGATCGCGTGCGCCGTCGCCGTGGGGCTGCTCGCGCTGCGATGGCCCGGGTTCGCCCGGTACGACGCGCGCAGCCCCGAGGCGTAGGAGGGCCTACGCCTCCCTCTCCAGCTTCGGCATCTCGCCGCCCGTCGTACCGCTGTCGAACAGCGAGAACGGTGCGCCCTGCGGGTCCGTGAGCGCGGCGAACCTGCCGAACGGGATGGTCATCGGGCCGAACCTGAGCGTCGCACCCAGCGACTTCGCCTTCTCCACCGCCGCGTCGCAGTCGTCCACCCCGAAGTACACGTTCACGTACGGCGGCACCTCCGCCGGGAAGTCGTCCGTCATCTTCATGCGGCCCAGGACCGGGTCGGCGCCCAGGTCGTAGAGCGTGAAGTCGGCCCCGTCGTCCACCATGCGCTGCACGCCGTACCCGAAGACCGCAGGGAAGAAGGCGTCCGCCTTCTCCGGGGCACGGGTGAAGACCTCGGCCCAGGCGAAGGCGCCGGGGACCCTGTCGGCCTCGAAGCCCCGATGGCTGCCGGGCTGCCAGACGCCGAAGGTCACCCCGCCCGGGTCGGTGGCCAGCACCATCGTGCCGAACTCGCCGACCCGCATGGGCTCCACCAGGACGGTGCCGCCGTTGGCGCGGATCTCCGACGCGGTGGCCGCCGCGTCCGGCGAGGCCAGGTACAGGCACCAGCCGGTCGGCATCCCGCCCGGGCCCGGCGGCATTAGCGCGGCGACCGCCTTGCCGTCCACCTGGGCCTGGGTGTAATTGCCGTACTCCGGCAGCGAGTCGCCGAACGTCCAGCCCAGCAGCTCACCGTAGAAGCGTTTGGCGCCCTCCAGATCGGTGAACGTCGCGTCGGCCCAGCACGGTGTGCCTTTGGTCGCTTCTGCGGGCATCGTGGTCATCTCCTCGTACGAGTGAGTACCCCTTGTCCACGCTAGCCAGCCTTCACGTCCCCTGCCCGTCGGCTCGCGGGCCGGCCACCGACCGGGCCACGCCCAGCTCCACCAGGTCCTGCGGGCGCAGCCGCAGCTGTCCGGCCGTGGCCCGGACCCGGTCCGGGGCGCGCTTCAGGATCGCGGCGGCCGACTCGGGCGCGATGACCGAGAAGTAGCTGTCCGGCGTGACGTGGGTGTTGTCCGGAGCGGCCAGCGCGAGCGCCCCGCCCGAGCCGCCCTCACCGATCACCAGCGTCGTGACCGGGACCCGGGCCGCGGCCACCGCCGCGAACGCGTCCGCGATGGCCGCCCCCGCACCCGCCCGCTCCGCCTCCGCGTCGTTGGCCGCGCCAGGCGTGTCGACCAGCGTGAGGACCGGGACGCCCAAGCGGTCGGCGAGCCGGATCACGCGGGCCGCCGTCCGGTAACCGGCCGGGCGCGTCGCCGTGCCGCACTGCGCCACGTACGCCACCGCACGCCCCTCGCGCAGCCCGAATCCGCAGAGCAGCCCCGGGTCCGTGCCCCCGCAGCGGTCGCCGCTCAGCGGAAGGCGCGCGTCGAAGTAGGCGTCCAGATAGGCCCCGGCGCGCGGCCGGTCCGCCGCCCGCGCGCGGAGCACCGCGTCCCAGCCCGTCTCCGGCGGGTCCGTCGCCGCGAGCGCCGCCGGGACCGGGGCGGGGGAGGGCGGGGTGTCCCGGTGGGCGAGCAGGCCGAGCCAGCGGCCCACCACGGCCGGCAGCTCCCCGGGCGCCACGACCGCGTCGACCGAACCGGCCGCGAGCTGGCCCTCGGCGGTGTACGCGGCGGGGTCGGCGCCGGCGGGACGCACCCGGGACCCGGCGAACCCGATCTGCGCCCCGGGCACCGCCAGGATCACATCCGCGCCCGCGCCCAGCGTGGCCCAGCCGCCCCCCGTCGTCGGGTCGCGCAGGACCGCCAGCTGTGCCGGGCCCGCCGCCCGCAGCCGGGCCGAGGCGCGGGCCACCCGCTGGAGCTGGGTCAGCGCGATCATGCCCTCCTGCATGCGGCTGCCGCCCGTGGCGATGAGCGAGACGAGCGGCAGCCGCCGGGTGACGGCCTCCTCGTACGCCGCTTCGAGCCGGTCCCCGGTGCGCTGCCCGAGCGACCCGCCCAGGAAGCCGAACTCGAACGAGATCAGCACGCAGGGGTGGCCGCCGACCGTGGCGGTGCCGTGGACGACGGACTCCTGCTCGCCGGTCCGCGCGGTGGCCCGGGCCCGCGACTCGGCGTAGCCGGTCCAGCCGAGCGGGCCGTCGCCGGCGGTGTCCCCGGCGGGGGCGGCGGACTCGGTGAAGCCGTCGGCGAGCGCGGCGATCGCCCCGCGCGCCGTCAGCCGCTCAGTCATGGAGCGCCCGCTTCATGATCTTGCCCAGGTCGTTACGGGGCAGCGCGTCCAGGTAGCGGACGGCGCGCGGCCGCTTGTGCGGGGCGAGCTGGGCCGTGACATGGTCCGCCAGCTCCTCGGCGGTGGGCGGGGCGGCCGGGTCGGCGGGCACCACCCAGGCCACGATCCGCTCGCCCAGGTCCGCGTCGGGTTCGCCGGTGACCGCCGCCTCCCGCACACCGGGGTGGTCGAGCAGCGCGTTCTCGATCTCGCCGGCGCCGATCCTGTGGCCGCCGCTCTTGATCAGGTCCGTGGCCTTGCGGCCGACGATGCGCACATAACCGTCCGGGTCGAGCGTGGCCATGTCGCCCGTCCGGAACCAGCCGTCGGCGGTGAGCGCGGCGGCCGTCGCGTCGGGCCGGTTCAGATAGCCGGTGAACAGGTTGGGGCCGCGCACCTGGATCTCGCCGATCGCGTCCGCGCCGGTGAGCGGGGTGCCGTCCTCCTCGACCAGGCGCAGCTCCACCCCGCGCAGGGGCGGGCCGACCGTCCCGGGACGCGGGGCGCCGTCGGCCCGCACACCCGTGTTCATCAGGGTCTCCGTCATGCCGTACCGCTCGATGACCCGGCGGCCGGTCGCCGCCGCGATGCGCTCGTGGTCGTGGACCGGCAGCGCGGCCGACCCGGAGACCAGCAGCCGGGCGCCCGCCAGGGCCTTCGCGAGCCCGGCCGACGCGTCCGGGTCGGCCAGTGACTCCGCGAGCCGGTGGTACATCGTCGGTACGGCGAACAGCATCGTGCCGCCCGCGCCCAGTTCCCTGGCCACGCCCTGCGGCGAGAACCGGCCCAGGTGGCGCACCGAGCCGCCCCGGCGCAGGGGGCCCAGGACGCCGAGGATCAGCCCGTGCACGTGGAAGAGGGGGAGTGCGTGCACCAGGACGTCGTCGGCGGTCCACCCCCAGGCGTCCTCCAGCGCGTCCAGCGACGCGGCGAGCGCCCGGCGGGGCAGGACGGCGCCCTTCGGCGGGCCGGTCGTCCCGGAGGTGTACACGACGAGCGCGGGGGACTCCGGGTCCGGTTCGGGAAGGGCGGCGGCGGGCGCGGGTCCCGGGGGCGTGGTGGTGACGTCCAGGCGCGTCAGGCCGGCCAGGGCGGGCGGGAGGACGTCGTCGGGCGAGGCGAGCACCAGCGAGGGCGCGCTGTCCGCGACGATATGGGCCAGCTCCCGTTCCCCCGTCTTCGGGTTCAGCGGGACGGCCGGCACCCCGGCCCGGAGGGCGGCGACGACCGCGACGACGGTGCGCGCGGTCGGTGCGGCCCAGACGGCGACCCGGCCCGCGCCGGTGAGCCGGGCGGCCAGGGCGTCCGTGAGGCGGGCCAGCCCGGAGTAGGTGAGGGTGACGTCGTCGAACCGGACGGCCTCGCGGGCGGCTGCCGGACCGGACGGGTCCTGGAGTGCGGGCAGAAGTGGCATCATCCTGCGCACCCTAGATCGATACGGTGCCCCCGGCCCTGGGAACCGGCTCGAATGAGGCCCACGCCTCACGCACCCGCGTGCGGTGCCCCGGGGTACGGGGCCGGCCGGGTTCGCCGGCCCCACGCCTCACGGCCCGCGAGCGCCGCGCCCCTCACTCGTCCCGCCGCACGTTCCGCATGCGGCCGTACGCGTACACACAGCCCGCCAGCGCCAGGTCGGACAGGAGCATGAAGCCGATCGAGTACGAGCCCTTGCCGCTGTAGATCGCGCCCATCACCAGCGGCGGCACGAACCCGCCGAGCCCGCCCATCGCTCCGACGATGCCGGTCACGCTGCCCACCTTCGCCTGCGGGGTGACCTGCGAGACGAGCGCGAACACGCTGCCGCTCGCCGTGCCCAGGCCCGCCGCCATGACCAGCAGTGCGACCGTGCCCGTCGGGTCCAGCTTTGGGTCGAACGCCTGGACGATCGCCATCAGGGCGGCCACACCCAGCGCCACCGAGGTGACGAGCGCCGGGTGGATCCGGTCCGAGAGCCAGCCGCCGATCGGCCGGAAGATGACCGTGACCAGGGCGAACCCGGCCGCCTTGGTGCCCGCGTCGGTCGGCGTCAGCTCGTACCACGTCTTGAGGTACGTCGGCAGGTACACGCCGAACGCGACGATGCCGCCGAAGCCGATCGCGTACAGCGCGGACAGCTCCCAGGTGACCCGCAGCCGGCCCGCCGAGCCCAGCCGGTGGGCCAGCGAATCCGTCGGCACCGTGCGGCCCGGGTGGTCGTTGATGAGCAGCCCGGAGAGCGCCGCGTACACCACGAGGGCGCCGGCGACCACGAGGAACGGCAGGTTGTCGCCGTGCTTGGCGATGCGCGGCGTGAAGTAGCCGGACAGCGCGACGCCGCCCATGCCCATGCCGAAGACGCCGAGCGCGAGACCGCGTTTGGCGGGCGGGAACCAGGAGTTGACCAGCGGGATGCCGATCGCGAACGTCGTGCCGCCGATGCCCAGCAGGAACCCCACGGCGAGCATCGCCCCGTACGAGTTCTTCGCCGGGATCAGCAGCAGCACCGGCAGGATGGTCAGCGCCGAGGTCAGCGGGAACATCAGCCGTGCCCCGAACTTGTCGGTCAGCGCGCCCACCGGGATCCGGCCCAGCGAGCCGACCAGCACCGGCACCGCCACCAGCAGCGACTGCTGGAACGAGCTCAGGCCGAGGCGGTCCTTGTAGTCCCCCGACATCGGCGCGATCAGGTTCCACGCCCAGAAGGTGAGCGTGAAGCCGATCGTGGCCATGATCAGATTCCGGTAGGCGGCGGAGCCCGGGGCGTTCACGGGTGCGGGTGACTGCTTCGCGGCTGTGTCCACACGGCCAGTCAAGGACGGCCACGGACCGTGGGCCCGTCGGCCTGCTCCATACGGGGGACGCGTCCCCGTTCTTCGCATATGTGTCGAAGCTGAGACAATAGGGACCATGGATCGTCTGGACAGGGAAATCCTCGGTGTGCTCCAGGAGGACGCCCGGATCTCGTACCGCGACCTGGGCGTACGGGTCGGACTCAGCGCCAACGCGGCGGCCGACCGGGTCCGGCGGCTGCGCAAGGACGGTGTCATCCGCGGCTTCACGGTGATCGTGGACCCGGCCGCCGACACCCGCACCGGGCTCGTCGTCTTCATCGACGTGACCCTGCGGATGGACACCACCAACGAGACGTTCGAACGGGCGGTGCTGACGCTGCCCGGCATCACCGAAGTGGTGCACGTGACGGGCGGTCACGACTATCTCGTACGCGCCGCAGCCGCCGACACCGCCGCCCTCGACACCCTTCTGCGCCGCCTCAAGCGGGAGGCGGGCGTCGCGCACTCCCACACCCGGGTCGCGCTGCGGGCCGCGCCCGGTCCGTGACCGGCGCCCTCACAGCGGTGCCTCCCAGGTCATCGTCCGGGCCGGTGAGCCGTCCGGCTCGCGCCCGTCGTCCGCCACCGTGAGGCGGACCGCGCCCCGCCCGTCCGGCAGGGTCGCCGTCGCGTCCACCTCCACCTCGATCGCCGAGACCCCGGCCCGCCGGTGCGCCGCCGCCAGCGCGCCGCGCAGCGCCGCGAGCAGCCGCTTGCCGACCGGCTCCGCCACCAGCGCGTCCACCGCCCCGGCGAACCGCACCGACGGCTGGAAGCCGAGCACCGCCGCCGCGCCCCCGGTCTCCCGCAGCACCTGCCCCCGGAAGGTGGCGGGGGCCTCGGCAGGCGGCTGCTGGAGCGCGAAGATGGCCGTCCGCACCTCCTGGATCGTGGAGTCCAGCTCATCGACGGCCGTGCCGAGCAGCTCGCCCGTCTCCCCGGCCCCGGCCCTCCGGCGCGTCGACTCCAGCATCATCTCGGTGGCGAACAGCCGCTGGACGACCAGATCGTGCAGGTCCCGCGCGATCCGGTCGCGGTCCTCGTACACCGCCAGCCGCTCCCGGTCCTGCTGCGAGTCCGCCAGCACCAGGGCCAGCGCGGCCTGCGAGGCGAACTGGGCGGCCAGCAGCCGGTCCAGACCGGTGTACGGGCGGGCTCCGCGCCGCCGGGGCAGGGCGAGCGTCCCGATGAGCCGGCCCCCGCTCTGCAACGGCAGCATCAAGCTCGGCCCGAACCGCGACCGTACCGGCGTCGTCATCCGGGGATCGGTGGCCGAGTCCTCGATGAACACCGCCTCGCCGCCGAGCAGCTGTTCGAGGACGGGGGAGCCGGGGGCGATCGCCGTGCCCACCAGACCGGCCGGGTCCTCGTGCGTCGAGGCGACCACGATCTCCATCCCGCCCGCTTCGGTGGGCTGGAGGATCACTGCGGCCGAGGCGTCACTGAGCAGCCGCGCCCGCTCCGCCACCGTCGTCAGCGCGTCGGCCATGTTCTCGCCGGTGAGCAAAGTGTGGGTGACGGCCGCCGCGCCCTCGATCCAGCGTTCCCGCTGGCGGGCGCTCTCGTACAGCCGGGCGTTGCCGATCGCGATGCCCGCCTGCGCGGAGAGGACCTTCAGCAGCCCCGCGTCCGTCCCGGTGAAGTGCCCGGTGTGCTTCTCGGCGAGGTAGATGTTGCCGAAGACCTCGTGGTGCACCCGGATCGGGGCGCCGAGGAACGAGCGCATCGGGGGGTGCCCGGGTGGAATGCCGGTGGCGCGCGGATCGGCCGTCAGATCGTCGCAGCGCAGCGGACCCGGTGCGTCCACGAGCGCGCCGAGCATGCCGGTGTGCCCGTCCGGGAAGTCACCGATCGCCGCCTGCTCGTCCTCGCTCATCCCGCACACGTACAGCTCGCGGATCGTGCCGCGTACGGGGTCCAGTACGCCCAGCGCCCCGTACCGGGCATCGGTCAGGGCGGTCGCGGTGTCGATGATCTGCTGGAGCGTGGCCCGGAGTTCGAGGGCCGAGCCGACGCTCAGCACGGCCTCCAGCAGCCGCGGCAGCAGCGGCGACCTGGGCAGGCCGCGGTCCGGGAGCGACCCGGGCGGCCAGTTTGTCATCCGCCGCTCCCGCCGCCCTGGTCAGCTCGCCAGCGGGTCGAGCACCAGGGGGCTGATCTCGCCCTCCATCATGGCGCCGAGACCGAGGATCGCGCAGGTGTCGGGCCGCTCCGCGATGTGCACCGGCACACCGGTCGCGTCGCGCAGCATCTGGTCGAGGCCGGGCAGCAGGGCGCTCCCGCCGACCATCGTGATCCCGCAGTCCGCGAGGTCGGCGACCAGGTCGGGCGGGCAGTCCCGCAGCACCTTGCCCACACCGTCCAGGACGGCGGTGAGCGGGCGGTGGATCGCCTGCCGGATCGCGGCGGTGTCGACCTGGACGGACCGGGCGAGACCGGTGGCGACGTCCCGGCCGTGGATCTCGGTGACCGAGGGGCCCTGCGCGGTCAGCCCGTTGCCGCTCAGGGCGAGCTGGAGGGGGCGCACGGACTGGCTCGGCAGCATCAGTTCGTGGTGCTGGCGCAGGTGCTGGATCACCGCGTGGTCGATCGCGTCGCCGCCCACCGGGAGGCGCACCGCCGTCACGATCGAGCCGAGCGAGAGCACCGCGATCTGCGTCGTCGCGGCCCCGCACACCATGATCATGGTCGCGGTCGGCTGCTCGACGGGCAGCCCGCAGCCGACGGCCGCCGCGATCAGGGTGTCGACCAGCTCCACCCGCCGGGCGCCGAGGCCGACCAGGGTCTCCACGGAGGCCCGCCGCGCGAGCGGGTCGCTGTCGTGCGGGGTGCACGCGGCGGCGCGCAGCCAGGGCTTGCGGCGCAGCTGGCGCCGGAGCTTCTCGCCGAGCAGGTGGCGCAGCATGCGCTGGGCCATCTCGATGTCCACGACGGTCCCGCCGGACACGGGCCGGGCCACCCGGATGTAGTCCGGGGTGCGGCCCGTCATCTGCTCGGCGAGCGCGCCCACGGCGATGAGTGAGCCCGTACGGGTGTTGACGGCGGCCACACTCGGCTCGTCCACGACGAGGCCGGGCCCCTTGACGTACACCCGGGTACGGGAGGCCCCCAGGTCGACGGCGACATGGCAACGGCGCAACTGCTCAAGGCTGACGGTCACGGCGGGTTCCTCCCGAGAGCGTTGAGGGCGACCGACGGACAGCCGGCTCTCCTGAAAGCCTGCGCCGTTCGGGGCCCCCACGCCCGCTGGACTGAGCCGGATGAGGGACAACCTGACGGCGTGTCGAGCGCGCCGCGCGCGCTCACCCGGCCGAACCGGACCGCCCGGGCCGGCAAGGCGCAACGCCCGGACGGCAGGTCCCAGCCCGCCGACGGCTGAGGCCCCCTCAGCCCCCCGGCACCACCCGCTGCAGCAACCCCCACGTGAACTCCGCGACACACGCACTCGCCCCGGTCCCGATCCCCAACGCCCACCGCGTCGGCGCGCTCCCCTCCATCGGCCGGGCCGGGGCGAAGGCCCGGGCGACCTCGTCCACCGTGCACGACCACGGCACGAGGTCGTCCACCGTCCGCAGCACCGGCGCGGCCGCGCCCCGCGCCCGTACCAGCCACTCGTTCCACACCGCGCCGCCCGGCGCCACCATCACCTCGAACCGCAGCTCCGGCCAGAGCGGAACCGGCCACAGCAGCACGTCGAACTCCAGGTCACCGAGGACCCGGCGGCCCGTCGACTCCGGCTCGCCGAGCACCGACCGGTAGCGCCGCAGCGCGCCCCGCCCGCGCGGCGCCCGGACCATCGCCTGCCACCGCCGGTTCGCCTCCCGCATCTCCGCGAGCGACGCGCCCAGCTCGTGCCGGGCGTCCTCCACCAGACCCGGCTGGTGGTCCGCCATCCGGCGCAACAGCACGAGCTGGAACTCACGGGGCCCGAAGCGGGGTCCGAAGCGGGGCCCGGAAGGGGCGGCGGCGCTCATGGACCCCATCGTGCCCGCTGTCCGCTCAGGCGCCCAGCATCCGCCGCAGCAGATCCCGCAGCACCGTCCGGTCCGCCGCGGACAGCCCCGCCAGCGGCTCCCGCGCGAAGTCCAGCGCGTCCCGCAGCTGCGCGGCCGTCGCCGCGCCCCGCTCGGTCGGCGCGGCCAGCTTCACCCGCCGGTCGGCCGGGTCCGGGCGCCGCTCCACCAGGCCGCGCGCCTCCAGCCGGTCCACGATCCCGGTCACGTTGGACGGCTCGCACTTCAGCTTCTGGGCGATCCTGCGCATGGGAAGCGGCTCGACGGACAGCAGCCCCAGGACACGGGCCTGCGCGCCCGTGAGGCTGTGCTCGGCGGCGGCCTGGTCGTACTCCTCGTAGTAACGCGCGACGACGCTGCCGATGAGCTCGATGACTTCGAGGGTCAGGGGGTCTGTGCGCGAGGTGGCCATGACACACAGGATACGCAGTTGCTTGACAACATGAAATATCCAGGAGCATGGTTGTTTCAGGTAGTGAAGCTTTTTGCTTCCGTTGGAACCGACACCCCACACGAGGAGACCCCGAGCCCATGTCTGCAGCTCTTCCCGCTTCCGGCCGCGAATGGCACCTCACCGCCCGCCCGCACGGCTGGCCGAAGGCCGAGGACTTCGCGCTGCGTGAGGCCCCGGTCACCGCCCCCGCCGAGGGCCGGGTCCTCGTGCGCAACCTGCACTTCTCCGTCGACCCGTACATGCGCGGCCGGATGAACGACGTGAAGTCGTACACCCCGCCGTTCAAGCTCGACCACCCCATGGACGGCGGCGCCGTCGGCGAGGTCGTCGCGTCGAACGCCGAGGGCTTCCAGGTGGGCGACCACGTCCTGCACGGCCTCGGCTGGCGCGAGTACGCGAGCGTCCCCGCCCAGCACGCGGTGAAGGTCGACGGCTCGATCGCCCCCCTCTCCGCCTACCTCGGCGTGCTCGGCATGACCGGGCTCACGGCCTATGCCGGCCTGTTCGACGTGGCGTCCTTCAAGGAGGGCGACGCGGTCTTCGTCTCCGGCGCCGCCGGCGCGGTCGGCAGCCAGGTCGGTCAGATGGCGAAGATCAAGGGCGCGTCCCGGGTCATCGGCTCCGCGGGCTCCGACGAGAAGGTCAAGCTCCTCACCGAGGAGTACGGCTTCGACGCCGCGTTCAACTACAAGAACGGCCCCGTCGCCGAGCAGCTGCGCGAGGCCGCCCCCGACGGCATCGACGTCTACTTCGACAACGTCGGCGGCGAGCACCTGGAAGCCGCGATCTCCTCGTTCAACGTGCACGGCCGCGCCACCATCTGCGGCATGATCGCCCAGTACAACGCCACCGAGCCCACCCCCGCGCCGCGCAACCTCGCGCTGGTCATCGGCAAGCGGCTGCGTCTCCAGGGCATGCTCGTCGGCGACCACCAGGACCTCCAGCAGCAGTTCGTCCAGGAGGTGGCCGGCTGGCTGGCCTCGGGCGAGCTGAAGTACCGCGAGACGGTCGTCGAGGGCATCGAGAACGGCGTCGACGCCTTCCTCGGTCTGCTGCGCGGCGAGAACACCGGGAAGATGATCGTCTCCCTCGGCTGAACCACCCTTTCCCGTACCCGTTAGGCTCACCCCAGGCCGCCGCGATCGTGGGCGCGAGTCGCGGCGCATCAGCAGGAGGAATCCTCAGCATGACCATTCAGGACATAACCGTCGCGTACACCGCCGTCGCCACCGCCGAGAACGGCCGTGACGGCCGCGTCGCCTCGGACGACGGCAAGCTCGACGTCGTCGTCAACCCGCCGAAGGAGATGGGCGGCAGCGGCGCCGGCACCAACCCGGAGCAGCTCTTCGCCGCCGGTTACAGCGCCTGCTTCCAGGGTGCGCTGGGCGTCGTCGCCCGCCAGGAGAAGGCCGACATCTCCGGCTCCACGGTGACCGCGGCCGTCTCCATCGGGAAGACCGAGGCCGGGGGCTTCGGCCTGGAGGTCGCCATCACCGCGACCATCCCGAACGTCGACAAGGCGACCGCGCAGGCGCTCATCGAGAAGGCCCACCAGGTCTGCCCGTACTCGAACGCCACGCGCGGCAACATCAAGGTGGAGCTCGCGGTCGCCTGACCGCCCCCGCCCCACTGAACCGAGCCCCGTCCCGGACGCCGCTAGGCTGACGCCATGCGTGATCTCGGGGCGGGGCTCGGTTTTCTGATCAAGGGCCAGCGCTGGGTCTTCGGCCACGGCAAGTGGCTCGGCATAGGACTGCTGCCCGGTCTGATCACCCTCGTGCTGTACGCGGGCGCCCTCTTCGGCCTCGGCTACGGCGCCGACGACCTGGTGGCGTGGGCGACGCCGTTCGCCGACGACTGGTCCTCGCCCTGGCTCGGCCTGCTGCGCAACACCCTGATCGTGCTGGTCTTCGTCCTCGGCCTGTTCCTGGCCGTGATCACCTTCACCGCTGTGACCCTGCTGGTCGGGCAGCCCTTCTACGAGTCCCTGTCCGAAGAGGTCGACCGCACCGAGGGCGGCACGGTCCCCGAAAGCGGACTGCCGCTCTGGCGGGAGCTGTGGATCTCCGCCCGCGACAGCGTGCGCATCCTGGTGCGGGTCGGGCTGTACGCGATCGTGCTCTTCGCCCTCGGATTCGTGCCCGTCGCCGGGCAGACCGTCGTCCCCGTCCTCGGCTTCTGCGTCACCGGGTACTTCCTGGCCGAGGAGCTGACCGCCGTCGCGCTCCAGCGCCGGGGCATGGTGCTGAAGGACCGCCTCGCCCTGCTGCGCGGCAACCGCCTGCGCACCCTCGGCTTCGGCGTACCGCTGGGGCTGGCGTTCATGCTGCCGTTCGTCGCGGTGTTCCTCATGCCCGGGGCCGTCGCGGGGGCGACCCTGCTGGCGCGGGGCCTGGTCGGCGACGAAGGGCCGGACGACGCGGTCAAGGGCGAGACGGCCGCCGAGGACTGAGCGGCTGCCCGGTCAGCGCACCGAGAACCGCTCAGCGCACCGAGAACCCGTACACCGTCGTGGACGCGAACTCCTCGCCCGGCCGCAGTACCGTGCTCGGGAACTCCGGCCGGTTGGGGGAGTCCGGGAAGTGCTGGGTCTCCAGGGCGATCCCCGCGCACGGGCCGAAGGGCCGCCCGTCCATGTGGTCCGCCGTGTACAGCTGGAGCCCGGGCTCCGTCGTCGTCACCGTCAGCACGCGCCCGGACCCCTCGTCGTACAGCTCCGCCGCCGGGTCCGTGCCGTCGAGCACGAAGTTGTGGTCGTACCCCTTGCCCACCGGCCGGGGTTCGCGGAAGTCGAAGCGCGTGCCCTCCACCGGCAGGAACTCGCCGGTCGGCAGCGACTCCGCGTCCACCGGGGTGACCGCCCCGGCCGCGATCCGCAGTCGCTGCCCGAGCGCGCTGCCGCTGTCGGCGCCCGCCAGGTTCCAGTAGGTGTGGTTCGTCAGGTTCAGCACGGTCGGCGCGTCCGTCACCGCCCGGTACGCGATGCGCAGCGCCCCGCCCTCGTCCAGCGTGTACGCCGCCGTCAGCTCGACGCGCCCCGGGAAGCCCTCCTCGCCGTCCGCCGAGACGAGGGACAGCTCCACCCCGTCCGAGATCGCGCGCGCGTCCCACACCCGCTTGTCGAAGCCGCGCGCCCCGCCGTGCAGCTGGTTGCGGCCCTCGTTGCGCGTGAGGTGGTGGCTGCGGCCGTCCAGTTCGAAGGACGCCCCGCCGATCCGGTTCGCGTACCGGCCGACGAGTGCGCCGAAGTACGGCGCCGTGTACTCCTGGTACGAGGCCAGGTCGGGCAGCCCGAGGGCGATCCCGGCCCGTACGCCGTCCCGGTCCGGCACCTCCGCCGACTGCACGATGCCGCCGTACGTCAGGACCCGCACCCGCGTGCCGTCCCGCTCCAGCGTCCAGCGGTGCACTGCGGTGCCGTCCGCGAGAGTGCCGAAATGCTCCGTACCGATCACCGTGCCCGAACCCGTCTCCATGATCAGCGACTCTACGCGGGCGGTCGCACCGCCGTGACATTCCGGTAGGCGATCTCGGCGAGCCGGGCCTGTCCGTTGCGTCCGGGGTGGAACCAGTCCCACTGGCTGAGCTGCTTGCCGGTGAACCGGTAGTCGAACACCGCCCCGCCGTCGTACCGGCAGCGGCGGTCCTTCGCGCACACCTCGCGCAGCGCCTCGTTGTACGCCACGACCCGCTCCTGCACCGCGGTGCGCCGGGCCACCGCCGCCGCGCCCATGTCGTCCGCGCCGGACAGCATCGACTTGCAGATGCCCAGCTTCCAGATCTGCTTGCCCAGCGGATTGGCGCGCCCCTGCGACCACAGCCGCTTCAGGTCCGGCACGCTCGACACGTACACCTGAGCCTTCGGCGCCCCGGCACGCAGCTCGCGCAACGACGTCTCGAACGACCTCCGGAAGTCCGCCACCGGGGTCATCGACCGCACCGAGTCCCGGCAGGCGTCGTTGGCGCCGATCATCACGGTCACCAGGTCCGGGTCATCGTCCGCCGCCAGCGCCATCTGCTCCGGCAGTTGCGCCATCCGGGCGCCCGTCACCGCGTGGTTCCAGCTGTGGTCCGCCGCGCCGGACGCGCCCAGGAGCCGTACCGCCAGGCTGCGCACCGAGCTGTCCGTGCCGGTCGACCAGGAGACCTCCGGGCAGTCGGCCAGCACCGAACACGCGTCGAAGCCGCGCGTGATGGAGTCCCCGACCGCCGCGATCGACTTCGGACGCGGGTCCCAGACCGGGCCCGCCGCCGGGGACGGACGGCGCTCGGCCGCCGGGCCCTTCGTCGTCCCGTCGGGCCCCGAGCCGCAGCCGGCCAGCGCCGCCGAGCCGAGGCAGGCCAGAGCGGCCAGCCCCGCCAGTGCGGTGCGTGAGCGGTGCCGTACGGACCGATCCGGCATTGCCTGGTCTCCTCCTGTTCGTGCCCCGCCGCTCCGCCGGGTGAAGACTGAGCGAAGAAGGGCCCCGGGACCGACGGTACGTCACACCTCCGACACCGGGGCGCGGTAGCTTTTCCCCGTCGAACCAGTGGCTTTCGCCGCGCCCGGCTCCACTCGGGTGGCATCCGAACATCACACCGCGTCACATACTGTCGCTTTTCCGGAGAATATCTCCCGATGATGTTTACTGATGACAGGCCGCTGGGGAAGGCGAACCTCGTCCCACACTGGAGGTCCCGGTGACGACACGTGGAGTCCTGTACGTTCACTCCGCACCGCGCGCGCTCTGCCCACACGTCGAATGGGCGGTGGCGGGAGTCCTCGGCGGGCGGGTGCAGCTCGACTGGATCAGACAGCCGGCGGCGCCGGGCACCTGGCGCTCCGAGTTCTCCTGGCAGGCGCGGCCCGGCACGGCGTCCAAGCTGGCGTCCGCGCTGCGCGGCTGGGACCTGTTGCGTTTCGAGGTGACGGCGGAGCCGTCGCCCACGGCGGAGGGCGAGCGCTACAGCTCGACGCCCGCGCTGGGTATCTTCCACGCCGTCACCGGCATGCACGGCGACATCCTGGTCCCCGAGGACCGTCTCCGCGCCGCGCTGGCCCGCTCCGCGAGCGGCGAGACGGACCTGGCGGCGGAGATCGCCAAGCTCCTCGGCAAGCCGTGGGACGACGAACTGGAGTCGTTCCGCCATGCGGGCGAGGGCGCGCCGGTCCGCTGGCTCCACCAGGTCGTCTGACCCCGGGGCTCCGGGGGCAGAGCCCCCGAGAACGACGAAGCCCGCACCCCCACGGGAGGGGTACGGGCTTCACCTACAGGCGACGCGCTTCGCGCGTCAGACGCTGCGGAACGCCAGCACCACGTTGTGGCCGCCGAAGCCGAACGAGTTGTTGATCGCCGCGATCGGCCCCTCCGGCAGCGCCCGGGGCGCGTCCCGGACGATGTCCGCCTCGATCTCCTCGTCCAGGTGGTCCACGTTGATCGTCGGCGGAGCCATCCGGTGGTGCAGCGCCAGGACCGTCGCCACGGTCTCGATGCCGCCCGCACCGCCGAGCAGGTGACCCGTCATCGACTTCGTCGCGGAGATCGCGACGTGGTCCAGGTCATCGCCCAGCACCGCGCGCAGCGCCTTGACCTCCGCGAGGTCACCCTGCGGGGTGGACGTCGCGTGGGCGTTCAGGTGGGCGATCTCCGACGCCTTGAGGTCCGTCTGGTCCAGCAGGTTCTGCATCGCCGCGGCGATACCGCGGCCCGTCGGCTCCGGCTGTGCGATGTGGTGGGCGTCGGCCGAGAGGCCCTGGCCCAGCACCTCGCAGTAGACCCGGGCGCCCCGCTTCGCCGCGTGCTCCGCGGACTCCAGGACGACGACACCGGCGCCCTCGCCGAGGACGAAGCCGTCGCGGCCCACGTCGTACGGGCGGGAAGCCTTCTCCGGCTCGTCGTTGCTCTTGGACATCGCCATCATGTTGGCGAAGGCGGCGATCGGCAGCGGGTGGATCGCCGCCTCGGTGCCGCCGGCGAGGACCACGTCGGCGCGGCCGGTGCGGATCATCTCGACGGCGTACCCGATCGCCTCGGCGCCCGAGGCGCAGGCGGAGACCGGGGTGTGGACGCCCGCCTGGGCGTTCACCTCGATGCCCACATTCGCGGCCGGGCCGTTGGGCATGAGCATGGGCACGGTGTGCGGGGAGACGCGGCGTACGCCCTTCTCCTTCAGCACGTCGTACTGGTCGAGCAGGGTGATCACGCCGCCGATGCCGGAGGCGATCACCGAACCCAGCCGCTCGGGCCGGATCGTTTCGTCCTCACCGGCCTTGCCGGTGAAACCCGCGTCCGCCCACGCCTCACGGGCCGCGATCAGCGCGAACTGCGCCGAGCGGTCCAGGCGGCGGGCGAGCGGACGGGGCAGGACGTCAGCGGGATCGACGGCCGCCAGGGCTGCGATCCGGACAGGCAGTTCGGCGAAACGTTCGCCCTCAAGAGGCTTGACGCCGGAACGCCCGGCCATCAGACCTTCCCAGGTCGATGCGGAATCGCCACCCAGCGGAGTGGTTGCGCCGATACCGGTGACGACCACGGTGCGATTGGTCGAGTTCACTGGAAAATCTTCTCCACGTGTAGGGGGTCGTGAATCAGCGGCGCCACCGCCGGGTGGCGACACACGAACCGGCTGGATCAGTCCTGGTGCTTGAGGATGTAGTCCGTGGCGTCGCCGACGGTCTTGAGGTTCTTGACGTCCTCGTCCGGGATCTTCACGTCGAAGCGCTCCTCGGCGGCGACGACGACCTCGACCATGGACAGCGAGTCGACGTCCAGGTCGTCCGTGAAGGACTTGTCCGCCTGGACGTCCTCGACGGGGATACCGGCGATCTCGTTGACGATCTCGGCGAGACCCTTGACGATCTCTTCCTGCGTGGCGGCCATTTCGGCGCTCCTTCGATGTGTTTCTGCTGGGTTCGGGCGTCCGGGCGAAAAGCCCGGTGTGCCTAGGGGAGAGTAACGACCGTCGCGGCGTAGACGAGACCCGCCCCGAAGCCGATGACGAGCGCGGTGTCGCCGCTCTTGGCCTGACCGGTCGCCAGGAGCCGCTCCATGGCGAGCGGGATCGAGGCGGCGGAGGTGTTGCCGGTGGTCTCCACGTCACGGGCGACCGTGACGCTCTCCGGCAGCTTGAGCGTCTTCACCATCGAGTCGATGATCCGCATGTTGGCCTGGTGCGGGATGAAGACGTCCAGGTCTTCCGGGGAGATCCCGGCCGCGTCCAGCGCCTGCTGGGCGACCTTCGCCATCTCGAAGACGGCCCAGCGGAACACCGCCTGGCCCTCCTGCGTGATGGCGGGGAACTTGACCTCGCCGCGGTCGTTGAGGGGCAGCTTCGTGACATCGCCGAGCTGGAAGTCGTTCCACGCCACGGTCTGCTTGATCGTCTCGGACTTGTCGCCCTCGGAGCCCCAGACCGTCGGGCCTATGGCGGGCACCTTGGAGGGGCCGACGATGACCGCCCCGGCGCCGTCGCCGAACAGGAAGGCCGTGGCCCGGTCGGTCAGGTCGGTGAGGTCGCTCAGCCGCTCCACACCGATGACGAGCACGTACTCCGCCGAGCCCTCGACGATCATGCCCTTGGCCAGGGTCAGCCCGTAGCCGAAGCCCGCGCAGCCGGCCGAGATGTCGAAGGCGGCGGGCTTGCCGGCGCCGACCTTGTGGGCGATCTCGGTCGCGATGGCCGGGGTCTGCTTGAAGTGCGAGACGGTCGAGACGATGACCGCGCCGATCTGCTCCGGGGCGATCCCGGCATCCGCGATGGCCTTGCCGGACGCCTCGACGGACATCGCGGCCACGGTCTCCTCCTCGGAGGCCCAGTGGCGGGTCGCGATGCCGGAGCGGGAACGGATCCACTCGTCGGACGAGTCGATCGTCTCCAGGATGACCTCGTTGGGCACCACCCGGGTCGGGCGGTAGCCGCCGACACCCATGATCCGCGCGTACGGAGCGCCCTGGCTGGGCTTGATCTTCGACATGCTCTCGGGCTCCTTAGGCGCCCGCGTGCTCAGCGATGAGCGCGCGGGCCGCGTCGAGGTCGTCGGGGGTCTTGAGCGCGAGGGTCGGGACGCCGGGCAGCGCCCGCTTGGCCAGGCCGGTGAGCGTGCCGCCGGGGCAGACCTCGATGAGCGCGGTGACGCCCATCTCCTTGAAGGTCTCCATGCACCGGTCCCAGCGGACCGGGTTGGCGACCTGGCCGACGAGCCGGGTGATGACCTCGTGGCCGGTGGCGACGGTCTTGCCGTCGGCGTTCGAGACGTACGTGACCGAGGGGTCGGAGACGTCCAGGTCCCCGGCCGCCGCGCGCAGCCGCTCGACCGCGGGTGCCATGTGGTGCGTGTGGAAGGCGCCGGCCACCTTCAGGGGCACCACGCGGCGCACACCCTCCGGCTTGTCCTCGGTCAGCGCGGCGATCTGCGCGGCGGTGCCCGCGGCGACGATCTGGCCGGCCCCGTTGACGTTCGCCGGGGTCAGCCCGAGCTTCTCCAGGTGCGCAACGGTGACCTCGGGGTCGCCGCCGAGCAGCGCCGCCATCCCGGTCTCGGTGACCGCGGCGGCCTCGGCCATGGCGAGCCCACGCGTACGGACGAAGCGGAGCGCGGCCTCCTCGCCGATGACACCGGCGAACGAGGCGGCGGTGATCTCACCGACGCTGTGGCCGGCGACGACGTCCGGCGAGGCGCCGAGTGCGGCGGCCGAGAGCAGACCGGCGGCGACCAGCAGCGGCTGGGCCACCGCGGTGTCGCGGATCTCCTCCGCGTCGGCCTCGGTGCCGTAGCGGACGAGGTCGAGCTCGATGGCGTCGGACCAGGCCGCGATGCGGTCGGTGGCACCGGGGAGGTCGAGCCAGGGAGTCAGGAAGCCGGGCGTCTGAGCGCCTTGGCCGGGAGCGACGAGTACGAGCACCCTCACACTCTCTCTTGTGAACGGTCCGGAATGCCCGTGGGGACAGGGACGAAGAACCGTAGGGGGAATTGTTGATGTCCGACAAAAGTCTAGGACTGCGTATCCCGGTCGGCCAGGCGCCCCAGGATCAGGGCGATTCGCAGAGTGAACGCCGAGCGCACATCGGAAGGTGACCAGCCGGTGACGTCTGTCACACGTCGAAGCCGGTAGCGCACGGTGTTGGGATGCACGAAGAGCATCCTGGCCGCGCCCTCCAGGCTGCTCGCCTGTTCCAGATACACACTCAGCGTCTCCAGGAGCGCGGAGCCCGCTTCTTCCAGCGGTCTGTAGATCTCCTCCACCAACTGCTCGCGCGCGGCAGGGTCGCCCGCCATCGCGCGCTCCGGCAGCAGATCGTCCGCGAGCACCGGCCGCGGCGCGTCCTGCCAGGCTCCGCACGCCTTGAGTCCGGCGGCCGCGGCCTGCGCGGACCGGGTCGCGGCCAGCAGGTCCGCCACCACCGGTCCGGCCACCACGGGGCCCGCCGCGTACGGCCCGATCAGGGCCTTGGCGACCTGGAGCGGATTGTCGCTGCCGCCCGCGATGACGACCAGGCGGTGGCCGAGCACCCCGGTGAGGACCTGGAGCTTGGCGTGCCGGGCGGCGCGCCGGATCGCCTCCACGGTCAGCTCGCTGTCCCCGTCCGGGGCGGTGCCGAGCAGCACGCAGACGTGCTCGGGGGAGTTCCAGCCGAGGGCGGCGGCCCGGGAGACGGCGCCCTCGTCGGCCTCGCCGGACAGCACCGCGTTCACCACGAGCGATTCGAGGCGGGCGTCCCAGGCGCCCCGGGCCTCGGCCGCCTGCGCGTACACCTGGGCGGTCGCGAACGCGATCTCGCGGGCGTACACGAGCAGTGCCTCCCGCAGTACCGACTCGTCGCCGGGCGCGGCGACCTCGTCGATCGCGGCCTCCATGACCTCGATCGTGGTCCGCACCATCTCGACGGTCTGCCGCAGCGTGATCGCCCGGGTCAGCTCGCGCGGGGCGGTCCCGAAGACGTCGGTCGAGATCGCCTGCGGGGTCTCCGGATGCCGGAACCACTCGGTGAACGCGGCGATACCGGCTTGGGCGACCAGGCCGATCCAGGACCGGTTCTCCGGGGGCATCGCCCGGTACCACGGCAACGTCTCGTCCATGCGGGCGATCGCGTTCGCGGCCAGCCGGCCGGAGGACTGCTCAAGCCGCTTCAGGGTCGCGGCATGGAGGTGGGCGTCGTTCGCAGCGGGCTGCTCAGGATCGGGTCGGGGCACGTAGACAAGACTGCCCTATCCGGACGCGCGCCCGGATGGCCGGGGCCGGTGGCGGCCGGGTCCGGGCCCGGAGCAAGGGATTCCGAGGGCTCTCCGCTGTCCTGCGGGCGCGACCGCGGACCCGTTCCACCGCCGGCGGGGCCGTGCGGGGGCCGGCGGGCTACCGTGGACGGGTGATTTCCGTACACCGCGCGGGCGACCGGTTCGAGGGCGGGGACGCGGCAGCCGGTATCGCTTCCCGGCACTCGTTCTCCTTCGGCACCTTCTACGACCCCGACAACCTCCGCTTCGGCCCGGTCCTCGCCTGCAACGAGGAGCGCCTCGCGCCCGGCGCGGGCTTCGAGGAGCACCCGCACAGCCATACGGAGATCGTCACCTGGGTCGTCGAGGGCGAGCTGACGCACCGCGACTCGGCCGGTCACGCCACGGTGGTCCGGGCCGGTGACGTCCAGCACCTCAGCGCCGCTGCCGGCGTCCGCCACGTCGAACGCAACGACGGTGAAAGCCCGCTGACGTTCCTTCAGATGTGGCTCGCGCCCCTGGAGCCCGGCGGCGAGCCCTCGTACACGACCGTCCCGGGCATCGCCGACTCCACCCCGTACGCCCTCCCCGAGGCGGGCGCCATGCTCCATGTGCGCCGTCTCCCGGAGGGCGGGCGTGCGGAGGTCCCCGACGCCCCCCGGGTCTACGTCCACGTGGTGTGCGGCACGATACGCATCGGCGCCGAGGAGCTGAGGGCGGGCGACGCGGCCCGCGTCACCGCTGAACGGGGCCTCGAACTGGTCGCGGCGGACGCGGCCGAGGTGCTGGTCTGGGAGCTGTGCGACTGACCGGCACCCCGGCCACCGGCCCGCGTCAGCGGGCGTGGTGCCGGCCGGCCTGCTGGCGCGGGATCTCACTCAGCCGCACCGCCGCCGGACGCCGGCGGCTTCGGCCGCTGCTCCGGCCGGGAAACGCGTTGCGCCGCGCGGGCACCTTCGGGGCCAGGGCCACGAAGGCGAGCGGGGCGAGGACCGCGACGAGGATCAGCACGATGAGGGCGTTCATGTTCCTGCCTTCCGTCGGGTACTGATGGTCTGTCACTACTTGTCGTAACCGGAAACCGGCCCCGTAAACACGATGGGTGACGGAGATCCGATGGCGGGGGCGGGCTACCGCCGCCACATCGACCACATCGGCGGCCCCGAGCGGAACGTCATCTCCTCGCGGACCTCGAAGCCGTGGCGGCGGTAGAAGGTGAGGTTGCGGCTGTTGCTCGACTCCAGGAAGACCGGGCGGCCGTCCGCGTCCGCCCGTTCCAGCAGGCCGCCGAGGACCACCGAGCCGCGTCCCGTACCGCGTGCGTCGGCGTGGGTGCCGATGTATTCGACGTACCAGTGCGCGGGGCGGGCCGGATGCCGGTGCTCCAGGGCGAGCAAGCGCCCGGCCGTACGGGGGAGTTGCGCCCGCCCCGCCCGGAGCAGCGTGCCCGCGTTGCGCAGCAGGTAGGCCGCCGGGAGCTTCCAGGCGCCGGGTTCCGCCCAGACGGCCGCCACCGTGCGATCCTCGTCCGTCCACACCCGGCCCGCCGGGATCTGCTGCGCCAGGTGCGCGGTGAACAGCAGCCGCAGCCGCCGGTCGCGGTCGCGGGGCATCAGCCAGGACCAGACCGGGTCCTCGGCGTACGCGCTGGCCAGCACGCCCGCGAGCGCGGGGACGTCGGACCCGGTGGCACGGACTATGTCGTCGGTCATGGGCGGGGAGCGTAGCGGCCGTCCGTGACCGGCGGCCAGCGTCCCGGCAAGACCGGCGGACCGGCCAATGGGGCACGACTTTCGGCTATCACCGTGCGGGATCTCGACTGCGTGGCGTGCCCATGTAAATCTGCCGGTGCCTCAGGAATACGTCCCCGGTTCGCCCGCCGTTCGCACCGGCGGCCTAGTTTTCGCAGGCGCGCAGACGTTCCTCCCCCTTGTGAACCACTCTCCCCCAGAGGTGCCCCGATGACCCTTCAGATCAGCGAGATCCCGTGTGCGGACACCGAAGCCGATGACACCGGCAAGCTCACCGACGAGATGCGCATCAGCCGCCGCGGGATGCTGCGGACGGCCGCCGTGTCGCTCGGCGCCCTCGCCGCGGGGCCGGTGGCCGAGGCGCTCGGCGGCGCACAGGCCGAGGCGGCCGAATACCGCCTGCCCAGAGGATTCAAGGGCGATATCTCCGACCTGAGGCACGTGGTGATCCTCATGCAGGAGAACCGTTCCTTCGACCACTACCTCGGCCAGCTGAAGGGGGTGCGCGGCCACGACGACAAGCAGGTCCTGACGTTCCAGGACGGCACTACCGTCTTCCAGCAGCGTGATGCCACCGGCGCTATCGTGACACCCGCCGTCTCGACCGCCACCTGGAGCGACAAGCACAACTTCTACGGTGCCAACGGCGGGCGCTGGGACACCTGGGTGCAGGACAAGGGCGACCACTGCATGTGGTACTACACGCCCGACTACATGCCGTGGATGTACTCGCTCGCCTCCCAGTACACCGTCTGCGACATGAACTTCTGCTCGCTGCACGGACCCACGATCCCCAACCGCTACTACCTGATGAGCGGCACGGCCGGCGGCGAGACCGGCAACGCCGGGCAGAACAACTACACCCGCCGCTGGACCACCGTCCCCGAACAGCTCCAGCAGGCCGGCATCAACTGGCGGGTCTACTCCGACAACAGCGGCAACGGCGTCGGCAAGAGCCTCCAGAGCGGATACGTCGGCGAGTACGGCTGCAACGTCACCAACAGCTTCGCCGCCTTCGACCCCCGCACCGCCGACCCGGCCGAGCTCGAACCGGGCACCGGCAGGGTCTGGAAGGCCAACTCCTTCGTCTACGCGGGCGCCACCACGCCCAACGACGACTCCGAGGCCAACCTGGACGCCGTCCTGCGCGACCTGATCGCCGCCTGCGAGCCGGGCGCCGAGCACCCGCTGCCCGAGGTGTCCTGGGTGGTCATGCCCGCGGCGTGGAGCGAGCACCCGGGCTTCGACACGGTGCACGGCGAGCGGTACATGAACAAGGTGCTCAAGACGCTCCAGAGCAACGAGGACATCTGGAACCACACCCTCGTGATCATCACGTACGACGAGAACGACGGGAAGTTCGACCACGTCCTGCCGCCGCGTCCGGAGGCGGGCACCCCCGGCGAGTACTCCGGCACCACCCCCTACGGATTCGGGCCCCGCGTTCCGATGCTGCTGGTCTCACCGTGGACGCGCGGCGGCTACGTCGCCTCGGAGGTCTTCGACCACACCTCGACCGTGAAGTTCCTGGAGACCTGGGCCGCGCACCTGGGCAAGCCGTTCACCTGCCCGAACATCACCCCGTGGCGCCGCTCCATCGCCGGCGACCTGACCAGCGCGATCGACTTCGCGCACCCGCGCCCCGGCCCGGTCGTCATCGCCGATCCGGTCACCGGCACCCCGCCGAAGCCGCCCCGCGACCGGATGGAGCCGCGCGGACTCTCCTTCCACCCGCATGCCGTGCTCACCGAGGACCGGGCCGCCGGCACGGTGACCGCCACCATGACGCTGACCGGCGGTCCGGAGGGCAAGGCCGTGAGCCTCCAGGTCTTCCCCGACCGGTACCTCCCGTTCGAGAACATCCCGCACACGGTGAGCGCGGCGGCCCCGCGCTCGTACACCTGGGACACGACCGCGACCGACGGCAGGTACGCCTTCTCGGTGTACGGCCCCGACGGGTTCCTGCGCTCCTTCGCCGGGCAGGTCGTCCCCGAGGACGCGAGCACCCGCCGCATCGGCCTTCCGCGGGTCGAGGCCCGGCTGGTCCGGGGCAGGCGCCCGGTGGTCCGCCTGGGCCTGCACAACGACGGCCGCCACCCCGTCCGGTACACCCTGGAGGCCAACGACTACGCGGGCGGCACCCGTAAGGTCACCGTCCCCGGCGGCCACTCCGCGGTCGTGGAGTGGCCCACCGAGCACGGCTACTACGACGTGGTGCTCACCGCCGACACCGGCACCGGCTGGACCCAGCGGTACGCGGGCCGGGTGGCGACGGTGAACGACCGCTGAGGACGGGGCGGGTCCGGACCGGTCCGGACCCGCCCCGCCACGGGCTACTTCAGGCCGAACGCCCGGATGACGTCCTGGGTGACCTTCAGGCCGTCCGGCCCCTGCGCGGTGGCCCGCAAGGAAACCCAGCCGCCCGGGCGGCGCGGGGTGGAGAGGGCCGTGCGCCACTTCCCGTCGTCCGACCGCTCCAGCGTGACCGGCTGCCACGTCCTGCCGTCGTCGTACGACACCTGGAGCGCGGCCCCGGTGGCGGTGACACCGCTGGTGTAGCTGGATGAGCTGAGCCCCAGATCCACCCGGCTGCCCGCGCGGACCTGCCCGCGCAGGTCGGTGTCGACGTCGTAGCCGAGGTCGAGGACCGGGATCTCCTGCTTGGGCGTGCCCTGCGGCGGGGCCGCCGAGCGGAACGTCCAGGTGGTGTCGGTGGCGGTGGAACCGGCCCAGGTGCCGTTGTCCCGGTCCGCCTTGAGCGAGAGCGTGTACTCCTGCTCGGCCGGCTTCAGACCGCTGGAGTAGCCCGCGTAGGCGCCCTTGGCCACCACCGTGTCACCCTGCCGGAGTTCGGAGGCCGCGGTGCCGCCGGGCGACCGTGCGATGTGTCCGTCCGAGCCGCCGGACCAGGCCGGCACGCTCCAGGAGATCCCGTTGCTGGTGCGGGCCGGCCGCCACAGACCCTCGCCGAAGCGGGGCGCGTTGACCGGCTTGAACCAGTCACCGTGGTGGCGCTTGCCCGCGGTGTACGTCTGCCCCGGGGCGACCTCCAGGACGGAGTCGGCGCCGAGCGCGCTCAGCGTGAACCGGTGATCCTCGTTCCACACGCCGAGCCCGGTGGGCGCGGGCGTGACGTAATCGGTGCGCGTGGCCGGGTAGCCCTCCTTCTGCGTACCGCCGACGCCCTGGCCCCAGGCCGGGGAGAAGAGGCGGTGGCCGAGGCCCTCGCGGGTCCCCGACTCCTTGCGGAGCGCGTAGAACGCCGTGTCCACGCGGGCGAGCCGGGCGGTGCCGGGGCGGTAGACGAGGTCCTGGTCCGGGATCGAGCCCTTCCGGTACTGGAGCAGGTCGTACTGATACTCCGGGTAGCGGTGCTCGTCCAGGCTCAGGACGCCGAAGCCGGTCTTCGCCTCCTTGATCAGGCGCGCCCCGTCCGTGCCGCCCGTACTGGCGAGCGTCAGACCGTGGTTGTCACCGTACGTCTCGTACAGCCGCCCCAGCTGGTCGTCCACGGTGATGAGCATGGCGGCGCCCGCGTCTGCGGCGGCCCGCGCCCGCTCGTCGGGGCTCGACGTGCCGCGGTCCACGATCACCGCACGGCCCTTCGCGTGCAGCCGGGCGTAGTCGGCCGGGGTGCCGGCGCCCGCGTAGACGGTCCGCAGCAGCCGGTGACCGTCGTGGTGGGCGGTGCCGTCCTGCCCGGTGAGCTCGACCGTGTGGCCGGTGAGCGTCGAGGCATCGAGGAACTTCTGCCGCAACTGCCAGTGGACCAGGAGGTCCTGGACGCCGCCCTCGGCCTGCGGGGTGGGTGAGACGTACAGCTCCGTATAGGTCCTGTCGAGGACGAACGCCGAACCGATGGCGCCCCCGCCGGCGAGGCTGCGCCGGTACTGGACGACCATCTGCCCGTTCTCCGTCTCGCGCGGCGCGACGGCGCTCACCCGGTGGGCCTTCGTGGCGTCGAGGCGCGCCGTCGCGTCGCTGTGGCCGGGGCCGACAGCGACGTCCGGGGCGACGAGCACCGCCATGCCGAGGGCGTCCGGATCGTCGCCGTTCACGTCGAGGAAGCCGAACGCGCTGTAGGTGCGTGCCGGGAGACGCAGCGTCGTCCGCCCGTAGACCTCCACGAAACCGGGCGCGGGGCTGCCCGGGAAGGTCAGCGCGACCGTGCCGGTGGCGGGCTTCCCGTCCCGGCCGGTCAGCTCGATCGTGTAGTCGTACGCCTCGGGCTCCTTGAACAGGGCGTACGCGGTATGCGCGGCGGCCTCGCCGGTCGCGTGGTCCACTGCGGTGACCAGGCCGGACAGCAGGTTCGCCGGCGTGGACACGGGCAGGCCCGTGGGGTCGAGCCGCAGCGTGACGCCGGCGGTGCCGCCCGCCGGGACGGTCACCGATGGCGCGGACAGCGACACTGTCGGGCCGGTGGTGTCCGTCTTCAGGTCCAGGGTGACATCGGCGGTACCGGTGTTGCGGTACGTGATCGTCCGGTCCGCCGGCGCCGCGTCCGCGTTCGGCCACGTGAAGGCCGCGGCGGGCACGGACCCGGGCGCCACGATCGTGGACTCCACGGCCGCGGTCACGTCCATGCGGCCGGTTCCCTGCTGATAGGGGGTCAGGCCGTTGAGCTTCTTCGACGTGGACATCAACGCGTTCTTGACCCGGTCAGCGTCCCAGTCCGGGTGCGCCTGGTGCAGGATCGCGGCACCGCCCGCCACATGCGGCGTGGCCATCGACGTACCGCTCATCGACTGGTACATCGAGGCACCCGCCGCCGGGTGCGCCGCCGCCGCGGTGATGTCCACGCCCGGCGCGGAGATGTCCGGCTTGATGGCGTAGGAACGTGGCACCGGCCCCTGGCTGGAGAAGCCCGCCCGGGCGTCGCGCCCGTCGACCGCGCCCACCGTCAGCGCCGAGGCCGCGGCGCCCGGCGAACCGACCGAGCCCACCGAGAGGTTGTTCCCGGCGGCGACCACGAACAGCGGGCCGCCGTCGGCGGACAGCCGGTCGATGGCCTGCGAGAGCGGGTCCGTCCCATCGGACGCGCTGTCGGTGCCCAGACTCATCGACACCACGTCGACGCCCTGCTCCTTCGCCCACTCCATCCCGGCGAGGATGCCCGACTGGGCGCCTTCGCCCGCGTTGGACAGCACCTTGCCGATGTACAGCTTCGCGCCCGGAGCGACGCCCTTCTCCTTGCCTCCGGACGCGGCGCCCGAGCCCGCGATCGTGGACGCCACATGCGTACCGTGGCCGTGCCGGTCGTCGGCCGTCTCGCCCGGTACGAAACTCTTCTCGGCGGCGATCGCGTCCTTGAGGTCCGGGTGGGTGGCGTCGATCCCGGTGTCGAGGACGGCCACCTTGCTGCCCGTCCCGTCGAAACCCTTCGCCCATGCCTCCGGGGCGCGCACCTGGGCGACCGAGTCGCTGAGCGCCGCCTCCACCTTGGCGTCGAGCCACAGCTTGCCGATGCCGCTGCCCGCGACGAACCCGCGCGCCTTCGCCGGGGCGGCCGGGGCGATGTCCTTCCAGAACGCGCGCCCGTGCCCGGCGTCGGCCTTCATCGCCGTGGCGTCCACCGCGTCGAACCTGCGCACTTTCGAGGTCCCGTCCGGCGCGGCGGGCGGCTCGGCCGCACGGCCCCCGGGCGCGGTGGCGATCACGGGGATGCCGCCGGAGCGGGCGTCGTCGTAGCCCATGGCCACCAGACCGGTGATGTCGAACAGCTTCGCGTCCAGCTTCCCGGAAGCGATGAGCCCCATCGCCTCGGTCGGGATCACATAGGTGTGGTGGCCGTAGCTCTGCACGCTCACGCCGCCGTGGGCGCCCGGGGCCCGGTCGACGGTGACGTCGTCCTGGTCACCGGGCCGGTCCGTGTAATGGACCACGTCCCCGGTGACCAGGGTGATGTCGTGGGCGGCCTGCCCGGCCGCCGCCGGGCCCGCCGTCGCCGTGCCGAGCGCGGAGGCGGGCGGGGAGGCCAGCAGCGCGCCGCTGAGCGCGAGCGCGGTCGCGGTCGCCGCCGGGAGATACCGGAGTCTGTGTCCTGGTCGTGTCATGGAGGGGGTCTGCGCCCCCGGAGACCCCCGCAATCGCGGTCCCGCTGGCGGAACCGCGTCATGTCGTGAGCTCGTCAACGAGACGGCGCGTGCCGCCCCCGGTCAGCCCGCCAGCTCCGCCAGCACCGCGTCGGTGAACGGCGGCCACACCTCGACCGCCCACGGACCGAAGGCCCGGTCGGTGAGCGCGACGCAGGCCGCGCCCGCCGCCGGGTCGACCCAGAGGAACGTGCCCGACTGCCCGAAGTGGCCGAAGGTCGCGGGGGAGGAGGCGGTGCCGGTCCAGTGCGGGGACTTGGAGTCGCGGATCTCGAAGCCGAGGCCCCAGTCGTTGGGGTTCTGGTGGCCGTAGCCGGGGAGGACGCCCTTCAGGCCCGGGTGGACGACGGTCTGCGCGGCGAGCACGGTGCGCGGGTCGAGGAGGCGGGGGGCCTGCACCTCGGCGGCGAAGCGCGCGAGGTCGGCGACCGTGGAGACGCCGTCCTTGGCGGGGGAGCCGTCCAGGGTGGTCGCGGTCATCCCGAGCGGTTCCAGGACCGCCTGTCGCACGTACTCCGGAAACGGGATGTCGGTGGCCTTCGCGATGTGGTCGCCCAGCACCTCGAAGCCCGCGTTGGAGTAGAGGCGCCGGTTGCCGGGCGGGGCCATCACCCGGTGCTCGTCGAACGCGAGCCCGCTGGTGTGGGCGAGGAGGTGGCCCACGGTCGAGCCCTCGGGGCCCGCCGGTTCGTCCAGTTCCACGGCGCCCTCCTCGTACGCCACCAGCGCCGCGTAGGCCGCGAGCGGTTTGGTGACGGAGGCGAGCGGGAAGCGGTGCGCGGTCGGGCCGTGCGTACCGACGACCGTGCCGTCCGCTCGTACGACGGCCGCCGCGGCGGTGGGGACGGGCCAGTTCTCGATCATCGCCAGGCTCTGCATGCGTACGAGAGTAGATTCCAGGTTCCACCTGTGGGAAACCGCACCCGGTCGCGCTTGCTTCGAGTGCACTCCAACGTCATAGCGTGGAGGCATGACGGTGATGGAGACCACTTCGACCCCGGCCGATATCTGCGCCTCCGCCCCCTCGGCGCACCCGCGCCCCGAGGGGCAGGACCGCTACACGATCAGCGAGGTCGCGGCGTTCACCGGCCTGACCGCCCACACCCTGCGCTGGTACGAGCGGATCGGGCTCATGCCGCACGTCGACCGGTCGCACACCGGTCAGCGCCGCTTCAGCAACCGGGACCTCGACTGGCTCGCCTTCGTCACCAAGCTGCGGCTGACCGGGATGCCGGTCGCGCACATGGTCCGGTACGCCGAGCTCATACGCGAGGGCGACCACACCTTCGAGGAACGGCAGGAACTGCTGGAGGCGACCCGCCGCGACGTGCGGACGCGGATCGCGGAGCTCCAGGACACCCTGGCCGTACTGGACTACAAGATCGACTTCTATGCGGGCGCCCGTAGGGCGCCGGAAGGGCCCGGTGCCTGATGACCGACAACAAGATCGCCACCGTGGAACTCGGCCGCGGCGGCCCTCAGGTCGGGGTCCAGGGCCTCGGCTGCATGGGCATCAGCGAGTTCTACGGCGACACCGACGAGGTGTCGGCCCGCGAGACGCTGGAAACGGCGCTGGCCGCGGGCGTCACCCTCTTCGACACCGCCGACATCTACGGCAGCGGAGCCAACGAGACCTTCCTCGCGCCGTTCGTCGGGGCCCACCGCGACGAGATCACCCTCGCCACCAAATTCGGCATCGAGCGGCGCGACGACGACCCCGGCTACCGGGGGGTCAACAACAGCCCCGCGTACATCCGCAAGGCCGTCGAGGCGAGTCTGCGCCGCCTGGACACCGACGTGATCGACCTCTACTACATGCACCGCCACGACCCCGCCGTCCCGTTCGCGGAGTCCGTCGGCGCCATGGCCGAGCTGGTCCGGGAGGGCAAGGTCAAGCAGCTCGGGCTCAGCGAGGTCACCGGCGCCGAACTGCGCGAGGCGCACGCCGTGCACCCGATCGCCGCCCTCCAGTCCGAGTGGTCCCTCTTCAGCAGGGACGTGGAGCGCAGCGCGCTCGCCGCCGCCGCCGAACTGGGCGTCACGGTCGTGCCGTACTCGCCGCTGGGCCGGGGCTTCCTCACCGGGTCCTTCGCGGACGCGGGCAAGGAGCTGGCCCCGGGCGACTTCCGCGCCTCGCAGCCCCGCATGACCGGCGAGAACGCGAAGACCAACGCGGCGCTCCTGGAGCCCGTCCGCAAGATCGCCGCCGGCCGCGGGGCGACCGCCGGGCAGGTCGCGCTCGCCTGGGTGCAGCAACGCGCCCAGGTGCACGGCATCGGCGTGGTCCCCATCCCGGGCACCCGCAAGAGCCACCGCCTCCTGGAGAACGTGGGTGCGACCCGCCTCACGCTCACCGACGACGAGCTGACCCTCCTCGAGCCGATCGCCGGACAGGTCGCGGGGGATCGTTACCAGGACATGAGCCTGACCTCCCTCGCTCGCGAGTAGGGAGGGGTAGCGTCCCCAGGGCCTGTCCGGCCGTTCCCGTCCGCCCTCCGGGCGGACGACGGGAATGGCCGGACAGGCCCTACGGAGAAGCGACGGAGGAGGCAACAGCATGGCGATCCAGCGGATGGACAACGTCGGCATCGTGGTCGAGGACCTGGACGCGGCCGTCGCGTTCTTCCAGGAGCTCGGCATGGAGCTGGAGGGCAAGGGCGAGGTCCAGGGCGGCTTCGCCGACCGGTGCACCGGCCTGGACGGCACCCACTGCGAGATCGCCATGCTCCGGACCCCGGACGGGCACAGCCGCCTGGAGCTGGCGAAGTACCTCAGCCCCGCGCTGATCGACGCCCCGCGCGACCGGCCGCACAACGTGCTCGGCACGCACCGCGTCATGTTCGCCGTCGACGACATCGAGGACACCGTCGCCCGGCTGCGCCCTCTCGGCGGCGAACTCGTCGGCTCCATCGCCCGGTTCGAGGACAGCTACCTGCTCTGCTACCTGCGCGGCCCGGACGGCGTCATCGTCGGCCTGGCGGAGCAGCTGGGTCAGTAGGCGTACGAACCCGTCGCGATCGCCGCGAACATGCGCAACGACTCCGTTCCCGGCGCGAAGCAGCCCGTGTGCCCCTCCGCGTCGTCCGCGGGCACCCGGCGGGCGCCGAACCCCGGCGAGGCGGGGTCCACGCCGTGGCCGAGCCCGGCGAACTGGACGTGCGGAACCTTGTCGATCCAGTCGCCGGGGTCCTTCGCCGCCCACACCCGCGCCCCGGTGCGCAGACCCGCCACGCTGTCCGCGCGCATCCCGGGTGAGCCGAGGACCACCAGGTCGGCGACGCGCAGCCGGTGCGCGGCCAGGCCGCAGACGACCGAGCCGTAGCTGTGGCAGAACACCGTGGCGACGGGCGCCCCGGCGGCCCTCAGCCCGTCCGTGAACCGGGCCAGCCGCGCGGAGCCGACCTCCGCCAGCGTCCCCCGCGCCGCGTCGAGCCCGAGGCCCACCGGTGTGGTGTACCCGGCCCAGGCGATCACGGCGGTGCCCGGCCCCGTACGGGCGTACAGCGACCTGGCCATGTCGGCCGGGGTGCCGTAGACATCGGCCGTACGGTCGAACGTGCCGGCGTCGATGCCGGATCCGGGCACCACCACGGACACCCGCCGGGCGGTCACCAGTGCCGCGTCAGCCAAGGTTGGCCCGGTAAGGAGCGGCGTCAGGTGCGGCGAGCGTGCGTGCCAGGCGTCGCCGGACAGGCGGGACTTTCGAAACACGCCCCTAGGCTTGTTCTTTATCTTCGGTGGTCTGTGGCCGGGTAAGACGGGCCCATGGAGGAGTCCAGATCTTCGATGATCTTTCGGAGTTCGCGGGCTCCGAGAGGTGACATTGCTTGGATCACGCCGTCGAGTAGGGAACGGCCATCGAGAGGGTTGCCGCAGCAGTACCAGTGCACGTTGCCGAACTCGTCGTCGTGCCCGAGTTCGCGTGCAGGGCGATGGACGTAGTCCTTCCACAGGCGCAATGCCGCGCTGGTGTCACCCGGCTGGAGATAGTTCCGAGTGCGTTCAAGGCGAACTATCTCGGACAACGCTCGCGAGGAGAGGCGGTCGATGGCCGTCCTTGAGTGCTGTGACTGCTGTCGGTCCGGGATGCTGGCCCGGATGCGTCCTGGCCGTCTACGCGGCATGGACCTTTCGGTTGGTCGTCATGCCGTACATGGTGCCACGACCTCGAACGGTCCCTCGAACGGATTCGCTCGCCTGGGGATTCACCGGACGTGGAGGCGGCCTTCGTCTGATCATGTGCTCCGACCAAGGTGCACGGGACCACGACGAAGACCGTGAGGTGAGTCTGCTGCCTGAAGCTGTCCCCAGGGAAGCGTTCGCGGAAGCGTCACGCTTCCGGGGCGAGTTCTGCGAGTGTCTGACCGCCCGGCGGGATGAGTTGTTCGAACTGGCCGACGCCGTACTGTGTGCGGACGGTGCGGTGAGGTCCCCGGTGGACCTGACGCTGCTGCCTGAGCATCGTCGTGGGCACGGAGCGATGTACGGCGGCCTGAACAACGGCCGGATCGACGTCGGCCGGCTGCGGGCCGTGCTGGCCGGACTGTCGCTGCCGCGGTTCGATGGCGGGCGCCTGGTCCTGGCGGTCGATGTGTCGCCGTGGTTGCGGTCGGACGCGCGTGCTCGGCGGAGCGATTGTTCTGCCACGTCTACGGACGTGCGAAGACGGCCTCGCAGTTCATCCCGGTTGGCCCTACTCCTTCGTCGCCGTGCTGGAGCCGGGTGCCACATCCTGGACCGCGGTCTTGGACTCAGTCCGGCTGGGACCCGCCGACGACGCGACCGCGGTCACCGCCGCCCAGCTGAGAGGAGTGGTTGAGCGGCTCATCGCCGCTGGTCAGTGGTAGGACGGGGACCCGCACATCGTGGTCGTGAGCGATGCCGGCTACGACGTCACCCGCCTGGCCTGGGTCCTGCGCGACCTGCCGGTCGAGCTGGTAGGCCGGGTTCGCTCTGACCGTGTGATGCGGTTGCCGAAGCCGCCGCGTATGCCCGGTGTCAACGGCCGGCCGCCCAAGCACGGACCGGAGTTCCGCTTCACCAAGCCGGAGACCTGGCCCGAGCCCGCGATCACCACGGTCACCAGCACCACCAACCACGGCAAGGCCGAGGCCCAGGCGTGGGACCGGGCCCATCCCCGGCTCACGCACCGCTCCTCCTGGCTCGACCACGACGGTGAACGTCCGGTGGTTGAGGGGACGTTGATGCGGTTGAAGGTCGAGTACTTGTCGAAGGACCGGGAGGCCCCGCCGGTGTGGCTGTGGTCATCCGAGACCGGTGCCACCCCGGACGATGTGGACCGCTTCTGGCAGGCATTTCTCCGCCGCTTCGATCTGGAGCACACCTTCCGGTTCGCGAAGCAGACCCTCGGCTGGACCACTCCGAAAGTCCGTACTCCCGAAGCCGCGGACCGCTGGACCTGGATCGTGATCGTCGCCCACACCCAGCTCCGGCTCGCCCGGCCGCTGGCTACCGACCTCCGCCGGCCCTGGGAGAAGCCCGCCGCCTCCGGCCGGCTCACTCCGGCCCGGGTCCGCCGGGGGTTTCGGAACATCCGCGCTCACCTCGCCTGCCCGGCCCGTGTACCCAAACCCCGAGGCGCCGGCCCCGGACGGCCGCCCGGCGTCAAGAACAGACACCGGGCACCCCGCTACGACGTCGGCAAAACCGTCAAGCGCCCCGAGACCCTCAAGGCCATCGGCAAGCCCGGAAGATCTTGGTAGATAAAGAACAAGCTAGGTCGCCGAAGATCTCCGCGACCTGCCCCCGGCCGCGCGGGTCGAACGCCAGGAAGCGGCGGGCGGGGTTCCACGGGGGCGCCGTCGAGGTTGCCGACGACGAGCGGATGCCTTGCGGCCAGGGCCTGTCGTTGGGCCTCGCTCAACCCCGCGAAGAACGCGGCGACGTCGGCGGGTGGATCCTCCTCCGGGTCGGGCAGTTCGCGGCCCAGCGTGTGGTCGGCCCGCCAGGAGGCCGTGCCCGGCGGCGGACCCGTGACCGCCTGCTGGGCGTTGCCCGACACCCAGCCCGCCGTCCCCGACACCGCGGTGACCGCCGGCGCGGCCGTGACCAGGGTCCTCGCGTAACGCCTCATCCGCCCCGCCCTCCCTCTCCGGCCGAACCAGCCGGTCCCCGCACGCCGTTCGGCGCGACGGGAGGAAGGTAGGAACGCGGTGGGTGCGCGGGCGTCACACCGGGGAGCCAACCGCCGTGTGGTACCCGGGTAGGGGGTCTGACAGGGTGCGTCAGGCGGAGCCGGGGACGACGAGCCCCGCCTCGTACGCGAAGATCACCGCCTGCGCCCGGTCGCGCAGGGACAGCTTCGCCAGGACGCGGCCGATGTGCGTCTTCACCGTCTGTTCGGCGAGCACCAGCTTCCCGGCGATCTCCTGGTTCGACAGGCCGCGCGCGATGAGCTCCAGGACCTCCGTCTCACGCGGCGTCAGCCCGTTGAGGCGCAGCGTCGCCCCGCCCCGGGACGCCGCCGAAGGCCCCTGCTTCGCGAAGTCGGCGATCAGACGGCGCGTCACGGAGGGCGCGAGCAGCGCGTCGCCGGCCGCCACCACCCGGACCGCCGCGATCAGGTCCGCCGGGGGCGCGTCCTTCAGCAGGAAGCCGGACGCCCCGGCCCGCAGCGCCTCGTACACGTAGTCGTCCACGTCGAACGTGGTCAGCATCAGCACCCTGGGCACATGGACCACGCCCGGCGGCGGGTCGAGGAGTGCGCGGGCCGCCGCGAGGCCGTCCATCTCGGGCATCCGGACGTCCATCAGGACCACGTCCGGGTGGACACGGCGGCTGACCTCGATGCCCTGGCGCCCGTCCGGCGCCTCACCGACCACGTCGATGTCCGCCTGGGCCGCCAGCAGGGCCGCGAAACCGGCCCGCACCATGGCCTGGTCGTCGACGATGATCACACGGATGGTCACGGTTCCTCCGGACTCAGGGGGGCGTCGTCGGGCCCGGCCGGGGACAGCGGCAGCCGCGCGGCGACCCGGAACCCCCCGTCCGGCAGCGGCCCGGCGTCCAGCGAGCCGCCCGTCAACCGTACGCGCTCCCGCATCCCCACCAGACCATGGCCCGTTCCCGCCGTCTCCAGCGGCGAAACGGGCCGCCCCGGTGGGCCGTTGACGACCAGCACCGTCAACTGCCCCTCCTCCGGGGCGACCGAGACCCGGGTGCGGGCACCCGGTGCGTGCCGTATGACGTTCGCCAGCGCCTCTTGCACGATCCGGTACGCAGACAAGTCAACGACCGGCGGTACGTCACCCAGATCGGTGGCCAGGGACAGTTCTGCGGGAAGCCCCGTCCGTACCGTCGACTCCACCAACTGCTGCAAGCGGTCGATCCCCGGCTGCGGGGACCGCTCGCCCTCCGCGCCGTCACCCCGCAGCACCACGAGCAGCCGCCGCATCTCGGCCAGCGACTCCCGGGCGCTCGCCGCGATCGTCCCGAACTCCTCGCGTGCCTCGTCCGACAGTTCCGGCAGCCGGTAGGGCGCGGAGTCCGCCTGGACGGTGATCACGGACATGTGGTGGGCGACCACGTCGTGCAGCTCCCGGGCGATCCTGGCCCGTTCCTCCAGCAGCGTCCGCCGGGCGCGCTCCGCCTCGCTGACGGTCTCCTGCTCGGCGAGCCGGCGCTGTGCGACGCGTCGTTCCCGTACCGCCGCGCCGATCACCAGCACCACGGCCGCGCACAGGGGCAGCAGCAGCGCGGTGCCGTCGCTCCGGTCCGGGCGGACCAGATGGAGGATGAGGCTCGCCGCCCCGGTCGCCAGCCAGACGGCGACGAGAACCCGCCGGGACCTGCGCAGGGCCAGTGCGAGGAGCAGGAAGAGAGAGGCGACGAGGGGCGCGGGCGGCCACGGCCACACGTCGTACGCGCGGGCCGGCTGCCCCAGGAGCACCAGCGCACCCGCGACGTCCGCCGGGAAGACGATCCACCAGGCCCACAGAGGGCGGTGCGCCATCAGCAGCAGAGGCCCGGCCTGGGTGACGGCGAGGGTGGTGGCGGCCACGCCGCCGAGCCCGTACTGATTGAGGAGATTGGCCAGGGTGACAGGGAGGAAGAGCACCGTCAGGACCACGGCGGCGGCCTGCGGCAGGAAGCTCGTCCACCGCCGGGAACCAGTGGTGCGCGCGGGGGCGGAAGCGGGTGTCGGCTCGGTCATCCGGGGCGGCTGCCGGCTACAGCTCGGCCAGGAGCTGCGCCTTCTTGGCGCTGAACTCCTCGTCGGTCACCAGGCCCGCCCGGTGCAGCTCCCCGAGGTGGTGGATGCGCTCCGCGATGTCGGCCGGATCCCGCCGGGCGGCGGCGGCGAGGGCGGCGGCGGCCGGGGGCGCGGACTGCTTCCTGCGTACGGACTCCAGGACGGCCGCCGCGAAGGGCAGCGACTCGTGGACCGGGCCGTAGCCGAGCCCGAAGATCACCGCCGCGGGGTCCTGGTCGGCCCGGGCGGGCCTGGGTATCACCGGCTGGAGGCCGGTGACCGTCCCGCCCGTCGCGGGAGCGGTGAGCCCTCCGGACGCGGGGACGGCGGTGTCCGGGCCCTTGGGCAGCAACCGCAGATAGCCCTCCAGACCCTCCGGCGAGCGCCACTCGACCCCGCACAGATCCGTGACCGGGAACGTCTGGTCGCCGGCCTTCCACTTCTCCGACGAGGCGCCCGTCCAGAACCAGCGGAAGGAGATCCGCTCACCGTCGAAGCCGGCCCGCCCGTCGTACGCCTTGAACTGCATCGGGGCCTTTGGGGCCGCGACCAGGAAACGGTCGGCGGGATCACCCGCGTCCGCGCCGAGGCAGGACCGCAGCTCGTCCGCGTAGTACTCGGCAAGGGTCTCGCGGGCGGCGGGGAGCACCAGCCGGTACGGGTCGCAGCCGTCCTTCAGCTGCCCGGCGGCGGCTTCCAGGAGCGGGTCGGCCCCGGGGCGCGGCACGGCACGCAGCACCACCGTGCCCCGCCTGCCCGGGGTCAGCGTCACCGACGACAGCGCCGCGTGCGGAACGCGACGCTCACGGAGGCTCTGGAGGAGCCTCGGTGAGCGGATGCCCCGTTCGTAGCGGATGAGCACGGAGTCGGCGTCGAACTCCCAGGTGGCATGAATTCCGGCCAGCACATCACCCATGCGCCTCATCGTATGCGGCACTTGCCCGCCCCGTCCCCTCTCGGAGTCCACCGCTTCCGGAGGCCGGAGGCGGTGTCTCTACGCGTGTCAGGCTGTCGAGTTGGCGTACACCCCGTCGTTGCAGGTGCTGTCGGCCGGTGCGCAGGTCACCGACGTGTATGCGCCAACTCCGATCGCGGCGAAGTTGTCCAGGCTCTCGGTGCCCGGCTCGAAGTAGCCACTGTGGCCGAGCGCGCCGTCCGCGGAGACGACCCGCGCGCCGAAGTCGTGGTCCACCGGATCGGCACCGTGCCCGAGGCCCCCGAACTCCAGGTTCGGCACGTCCTCGATCCAGTCGCCGCTGTCCCGCATCGCCCAGACGTGCGCCCGGGTGTGCAGCTGTCCGGCGTTGTCCGCCCGCATGCCCGGGCTGCCGGCCACGGCGATGTCCTCGACCCGGCCGGGCAGCCTGCTCGCGGCGACCCCGCACAGAACGGAGCCGTAGCTGTGGCAGAACAGTGAGACGGGAGCCGGTCCCGGGAGAGCCCGGACGAGCGCGTCGAGCCGGACCGCCCCGCGCTCGGCGAGGTTGCCGAGGGCGGCGTCCATGCCGATGCCGGCGGGCGTGGTGTAGTCGGCCCAGGCGATGACGGCGGTGCGCACCTCGGGGTTCGCGCCGCGCTCGGCGGCGTACAGCGACTTGGCCATGCCGACGGGCGCGGCGTTGGTCTTGGCGCCGGTGCGTTCCAGGGTCAGCAGATTCGTGTCGACCCCGGGCACGACGAGCGAGATCCGCCGCGCCCGGTCCAGGTCGCCGAAGACCTCGGCGGCGAGCCCGCGCCCCGAGGGGTCGAACGCCAGGAAGTGGCGGTCCCGGGCGAGCATCGAACGGAAGCGGTCCAGGCGGTGCTGGGCCTCGGCACGGCCGGACGCGGAGAGTCTGGTGTCCTGGACGCGTGTGCGTTCGACCGCGCCGGCCTGCCCGATCGCCCGCCGGTTCGCGCGGTAACGCGTGGTGACCGGGGCGCCGTTGAGGTTCCCCACGACGAGCGGGTATCTGTCGGCGAGGTGCGCGCGCTGCCCCGGTGTCAGCGTGGCGAAGAAGTGCGCCAGCTTGTACGGAGCGCTGTCGGCGTCCGGCAGCGGCTGCCCCGCTATCGACCCCTTGGCCCAGGCGGCCAGCGCGAGCGCGCGGGAGTCGCCGGAGCGCTGGTGGTGCACGGCGGTCCAGCCGGTCGTTGCGAGCATCACGAAAACGACCGCGACGGCGAGCAGGGCGCGCCAGGCGGTGAGGCTGGGGGAGGAGTCGAAGGAAGTCACTCCGGACCACCCTAGGAGACGGGCGGAGCCCGTTCGGGAGCGGAGTGACCCAGATCACTCGACTGTGCGGAAGGACACCGTGATCGCCTCACCCTGCGTACGGCCTTGTGGCACGCTCCGCGCCATTCGCGTCAACCCTGTGGGTGTTGTCACCTTTCGGAGTGGTCTCGGGCTCCGACCCTTCCGATTACTCTCCGTAACCATGCAGGGTGGGTTCCGGGAGCTCCACATCGGTGGAGGACCCGCATCCGCAGTTCCACGGCATGTCCATCACACGGGGGTTCCACTCACATGCGTACGACCGTCGCCGCAGCCGTCCTGGCCGTCACCGCCCTGTTCCTGTCCGCACCCGCCGGCGCCACCGCACCCGCCGGCGCCACCGCACCCGCGAAGCCCGCCGCGCCCGTCCGGCTCGGGGACTGCGGGAGCGGGCAGCTGTGCCTCTGGGCGAAGCCCGACTTCACCGGCGCCCGGCAGACCCATGAGCTGTCCGCCATCGACATCGAGAGCTGCGTCCCGCTGCCACCCGGCACCACCGCCCAGGCCCTCGCCAACCGCACCGGCCGGCCCGTCACCACCTACCAGTCCGCCGAGTGCGCGGAGACCGGTGAGTTCGAGACGTACCCGGGCGGCGGCACCTGGCTGCCGCGGTCGCCGTACCAGGTGCGCGCCTTCAAGGTGTGGGAGAACTGACCGGCTCCGGACGCGCCGCGGGGCGGCGGCACCCTCCCCGGGTCCCACCGCCCCGCACCGGGCCGGTCTCCGCGCCCGCGCTACGCGTCGCCGCCCGCGGCCCCCGGATCCGCCGAGGCCACGTCCAGCAGTTCGTAGCGGTCGACCGCCGTCTTCAGCGCCGACCGGTCCACCTTCCCGTCCTTCGCCAGCTCCGTGAGCACCGCGAGCACGATCGACTGCGCGTCGATGTGGAAGTACCGCCGCGCCGCGCCCCGCGTGTCCGCGAACCCGAACCCGTCCGCGCCCAGCGACTGGTACGCCCCGGGCACCCAGCGGGCGATCTGGTCCGGCACGGACCGCATCCAGTCCGACACCGCCACGAACGGCCCCTGCGCCCCGGACAGCTTGCGCGTCACGTACGGCACGCGCTGCTCCTCATCCGGGTGCAGCAGGTTGTACCGCTCCACGTCCACGGCCTCGCGCCGCAGCTCGTTCCAGGAGGTCGCCGACCAGACGTCCGCCTTCACGTTCCACTCGTCGGCGAGGATGCGCTGCGCCTCGACCGCCCACGGCACCGCCACACCGGAAGCCAGGATCTGGGCCGGGATCTCGCCCTTCTGCCCGCCGCTGTAGCGGTAGACGCCCTTCAGGATGCCCTCGACATCGACATCCGCGGGCTCCGCCGGGTGCTGGATCGGCTCGTTGTAGACGGTGAGGTAGTAGAAGACGTCCTCGTTCTCCTCGGGGGTCCCGCCGTACATCCGGCGCAGACCGTCCTGCACGATGTGCGCGATCTCGTACCCGAACGCCGGGTCGTAGGCCACGCAGGCCGGGTTGGTCGACGCCAGCAGCTGCGAGTGCCCGTCGGCGTGCTGGAGCCCCTCGCCGGTCAGCGTCGTCCGGCCGGCGGTCGCGCCCAGCACGAAGCCGCGCGCCAGCTGGTCCGCCATCTGCCAGAACTGGTCACCGGTGCGCTGGAAGCCGAACATCGAGTAGAAGACGTACACCGGGATCAGCGGCTCGCCGTGCGTCGCGTAGGCGGAGCCCGCGGCGACCAGCGAGGCCGTGCAGCCCGCCTCCGAGATGCCGTCGTGCAGCATCTGCCCGGTCGGCGACTCCTTGTACGCGAGCAGCAGGTCGCGGTCCACCGACTCGTACTGCTGCCCGAGCGGGTTGTAGATCTTCGCGCTCGGGAAGAAGGCGTCCATGCCGAACGTGCGGTACTCGTCGGGTGCGATCAGCACGAAGCGCTTGCCGATCTCCTTGTCCCGCATGAGGTCCTTCAGGATGCGGACGAACGCCATGGTGGTGGCGATCGACTGCTGGCCCGAGCCCTTCTTCGCCGCCGCGTACGTCTTGTCCTCGGGCAGCGGCAGGGGCTTCGCGCGCACCACCCGGGTCGGGACGTAACCGCCCAGGCCCTTGCGGCGGTCGTGCATGTACTGGATCTCCTCCGAGCCGCGGCCCGGGTGGTAGTACGGCGGGTTGCCGCCCTCCAGCTCCTTGTCCGCGATCGGGATGTGCAGCCGGTCCCGGAACCGCTTCAGATCCTCGGCGGTGAGCTTCTTCATCTGGTGGGTCGCGTTGCGACCCTCGAAGTTCGGCCCGAGGGTCCAGCCCTTGACCGTCTGCGCCAGGATCACCGTCGGCTGGCCCTTGTGGGCCTTGGCCGCCGCATAGGCCGCGTAGACCTTGCGGTGGTCGTGTCCGCCGCGCCCCAGGTGCAGGATCTGCTGGTCGGTCATGTCCTTGACCATCTCGCGCAGCCTCGGGTCGTCCCCGAAGAAGTGCTCCCGGATGTACGCGCCGGTCTCCGTCGCGTACGTCTGGAACTGCCCGTCCGGCGTCGTGTTCAGCTTGTTGACCAGGATGCCCGTGCGGTCCTGTGCCAGCAGCGGGTCCCAGGAGCGGTCCCAGACCAGCTTGATCACGTTCCACCCGGCGCCCCGGAACTGGGACTCCAGCTCCTGGATGACCTTGCCGTTGCCGCGTACCGGGCCGTCGAGGCGCTGGAGATTGCAGTTGACGACGAAGGTCAGGTTGTCCAGGCCCTCGCGCGCGGCGATGGACAGCTGGCCGAGCGACTCCGGCTCGTCCATCTCGCCGTCACCGAGATACGCCCACACATGGGAGTTCGACGTGTCGGCGAGGCCGCGCGCCTCCATGTACCGGTTCATCCGCGCCTGATAGATCGCGCCGAGCGGGCCGAGGCCCATCGACACCGTCGGGAACTCCCAGAAGTCCGGCATCAGCCGCGGATGCGGATAGCTGGACAGCCCGTTCGGCGCCTTCGACTTCTCCTGGCGAAACGCGTCGAGCTGCGCCTCGCTCAGCCGGTCCAGCAGGAAGGCGCGGGCGTAGATCCCGGGCGAGGCGTGCCCCTGGAAGAAGATCTGGTCGCCGCCCAGACCGTCGTCCTTGCCCCGGAAGAAGTGGTTGAAGCCGACGTCGTACAACGAGGCCGAGGAGGCGAACGTGGCGATGTGGCCGCCCACGCCGATCCCCGGACGCTGGGCGCGCGAGACCATCACGGCCGCGTTCCAGCGGGTCGCGTTGAGGATCTTGCGCTCGATCTCCTCGTCGCCGGGGAAGAACGGCTCGTCCTTCGTGGCGATCGTGTTGACGTAGTCCGTGCTGCGCATCTCCGGCACGGCGACGCGCTTCTCGCGCGCTCGCTCGATGAGCCGGAGCATGAGATAGCGGGCCCGCTCACGGCCTCGCTCGTCGACGGCGGCGTCGAGGGAGTCGAGCCATTCCTGGGTCTCTTCGGGATCAAAATCCGGGACCTGGCTCGGAAGGCCGCCAATGATGATCGGGTTGCGATCGGATCCGGAAGCCACGCTGTTCCTTCGCTGTTCGGTGCTGCGCTTCGGGGCCTGCTACGGGAGTCCTGCCCCCGGACGAGAGGTACGTGTACGCCAACCCATCGTGTACCGCTGAAACGCGTACGTCATCTCTACCGAGAGGTAACCGCGCACGCGTCCCCCGCCCGGTTCCGCCGGGGTGGATGGACGGCCGCCGAGTGGGTATCGGTGCAGGCAGAAGGTGGCGGACAGGATGGGGCAGGCGGGGTGAGAAGGGACGGAACGCCACCATACGTCCAAGGTGTGCAAGTGTTCCCAAAAGCTGCTCGGCTCCGAATGCCGGACCGAAACGGCATAAGCTGTCCAAGGACGTAGGACGCGACAGGAGTGGAGGAGGACGCGGAGCCCTCGCGGGAGGGCTGCCTGAAGGGCGGCGACGTGACAGGAAACGTCACCGTTTAGGCGGTCTCGTACGCTGGGTACTTGCGCGATCCGCCGCTCCCGTGTGGACTACGGCCAACGCCCCGCGCACGCGCGTGGCTGAAGCATTTTCCGAAACATGATCAGGAGGCAACCCGTGAGCGCGACCGCGGACCACGCGGAGGAGCGGACCAACCCGGCGGCACGCCTGGGGTTCGAGCCCGGACAGGTGGTCCAGGAGATCGGCTACGACGACGACGTCGAGCTGGAGCTCCGTGAGGGCATTGAGGCCATTACCGGCCAGGACCTCGTCGATGAGGACTACGACGACATCGCTGATGTCGTCCTGCTGTGGTTCCGCGACGAGGACGGCGACCTTACGGACGCGCTGGTGGATGCCATCGGTCTGCTCGAGGACGGCGGCGTGGTCTGGCTGATGACGCCCAAGACCGGCCGCGACGGATACGTCGAGCCGAGCGACATCAACGAGGCCGCCCAGACCGCCGGGCTCGCCCAGACCAAGAGCGTCAACGCGGGCAAGGACTGGTCGGGAAGCCGTCTCGTCACGCCCAAAGCGGCCAAGGCCAAGCGCTGACCCCACCAACCCCTGAAGGCCCCCGACAGGCATCACGCCGATCGGGGGCCTTCGTACGTCCCCGCACATCCGTATCCCGGGGGCCTTCGTACGTCCGGCCCGCACATCCGTACCCCGGTCACCCACTGGCTTGATCCGCACATACGCGGGAAGCTTTCCCGGGTGCCGCACGGGTGCCCGGGCGGTCTGCGTAGGGTGGGGGTCACCCGGACAGCCCAGCCCGGTGACGTAGCGAAGGGACGCGTTTTCATGGCGATCGAGGTCGGCACCCAGGCCCCGGATTTCGAGCTGAAGGACAACCACGGCCGGACCGTGAAGCTCTCCGATTTCCGTGGCGAGAAGAACGTGGTGCTGCTGTTCTACCCGTTCGCCTTCACCGGCGTCTGCACGGGCGAGCTGTGCGCGCTCCGCGACGAGCTGCCCACGTTCGAGAACGACGACACGCAGCTGCTGGCCGTGTCCAACGACTCGATCCACACCCTGCGCGTCTTCGCCGAGCAGGAGGGTCTGGAGTACCCGCTGCTCTCCGACTTCTGGCCGCACGGCGAGACCTCGCGGGCCTACGGCGTCTTCGACGAGGAGAAGGGCTGCGCGGTGCGCGGCACCTTCATCATCGACAAGGAGGGCGTGGTGCGCTGGACGGTCGTCAACGGCCTGCCCGACGCACGCGACCTCAACGACTACGTCAAGGCGCTCGGCTCCCTCTGATCCGCTTCGGGCGGATCGCGGGCCGACCCGGGGGCGGAAAGCCTGTTTCGGCCGGGAACCGGTCACTAGGATCCACTCGTTGATCGGATGTCAACACGACGTGGAGGCGCCGGCACCGGCCGGCCCCCAAGAAACCAATGGGAGGACTCGTGGGAGTCAGCCTCAGCAAGGGCGGCAACGTCTCGCTGACCAAGGCCGCGCCCAACCTGACCGCGGTCATCGTGGGTCTCGGCTGGGACGCCCGTACCACCACCGGCGGGGACTTCGACCTCGACGCCAGTGCTCTGCTGACGAACGCCGAGGGCAAGGTCGCCAACGACGGCAACTTCGTCTTCTTCAACAACCTCAAGAGCCCCGACGGCTCCGTCGAGCACACCGGTGACAACCTCACCGGTGAGGGCGAGGGCGACGACGAGGTCATCAACGTCAACCTGGCCACGGTACCGGCCGACGTCGACAAGATCGTCTTCCCGGTCTCGATCTACGAGGCCGAGAGCCGCCAGCAGAGCTTCGGCCAGGTCCGCAACGCGTACATCCGCGTCGTCAACCAGGCCGACAACAGCGAGCTCGCGCGCTACGACCTGTCCGAGGACGCCTCGACCGAGACCGCCATGGTCTTCGGCGAGCTCTACCGCAACGGCGCGGAGTGGAAGTTCCGCGCCATCGGCCAGGGCTACGCCTCCGGTCTGCGCGGCATCGCGCAGGACTTCGGCGTCAACGTCTGACCTGCCCGGGGCCCCGGCCCCGGCACCAGCATTTCCGTCCGGCGCCGCACCACGTGCGGCGCCGGACGCGCTCGACGGACAGTTTTTCCGGCCGTACGGGTTCGGCCGGCGGCTCCGTCCGGTACAAAGACGGTTCATAGACTCGGGGAGGACACACCATGGGCGTCACGCTCGCCAAGGGAGGCAATGTCTCCCTCTCCAAGGCCGCACCCAATCTCACCCAGGTGCTGGTCGGGCTCGGCTGGGACGCACGATCCACGACGGGGGCCGACTTCGACCTGGACGCCAGCGCGCTGCTGTGCCAGTCGGGCCGGGTCCTCGGCGACGAGTGGTTCGTGTTCTACAACAACCTCACGAGCCCCGACGGTTCCGTGGAGCACACCGGTGACAACCTCACGGGTGAGGGCGACGGCGACGACGAGTCGATCATCGTGAACCTCACGCAGGTGCCGGCCCATTGCGACAAGATCGTCTTTCCGGTCTCCATTCACGAGGCCGACAATCGCGGTCAGACTTTCGGCCAGGTCAGCAACGCTTTCATCCGCGTCGTCAATCAGGCCGACGGCCAGGAACTCGCGCGGTACGACCTCACCGAGGACGCCTCCACGGAGACCGCGATGATCTTCGGCGAGCTCTACCGCTACAACGGCGAGTGGAAGTTCCGTGCAGTTGGTCAGGGGTACGCATCGGGGCTCCGAGGCATCGCTCTAGACTTCGGGGTCAACGTTTCGTAAAGCCGCGCACGGCGCGGGGGAGCCCCGTGCACGTCGGGGGAGACCCGTTACACACATGATGGGGTAGCCAGTGCTTCTGAAAACCTTCGGGTGGTCGTTCGCGATCACCGTGATCGGCCTCGTGGCCGCGTGGTTCTACGGGGGGTGGGAAGCCTTCGGCGTGGTGGCGATCCTTTCCGTCCTGGAGATCTCGCTGTCCTTCGACAACGCCGTGGTCAACGCCGGAATCCTGAAGAAGATGTCCGCCTTCTGGCAGAAGATCTTCCTGACCATCGGCGTGATCATCGCGGTCTTCGGTATGCGGCTGGTCTTCCCCGTCGTGATCGTGGCCATCACGGCGAGCCTGAATCCGATCGACGCCATCGATCTCTCGTTCAACGACCCGGACCGCTACAAGGAACTGGTCACGGACGCCCACCCGGCGATCGCCGCCTTCGGTGGCATGTTCCTGCTCATGATCTTCCTCGACTTCATCTTCGAGGACCGTGACATCCAGTGGCTCCGCTGGCTGGAGCGCCCGCTGGCCAAGCTGGGCAAGGTCGACATGCTGTCGGTCTGCATCGCGCTCATCGTCCTGCTGATCTCCGCGATGACCGTCGCCACCCACGCCCACCAGCACGGCGGCGGACATGTGGACAAGGCGGAGACCGTCCTGCTCGCCGGTATCGCGGGTCTGATCACGTATCTCATCGTCGGCGGGCTCTCCGGCTACTTCGAGGACAAACTCGAAGAGGAGGAGGAGCGCGAGCACGAGCAGGAGGAAGAGGCCAAGCGGAGCGGCAAGAAGATCTCCGCGGTCGCCCTCTCCGGCAAGGCCGCCTTCTTCATGTTCCTCTACCTGGAAGTCCTCGACGCGTCCTTCTCGTTCGACGGCGTGATCGGCGCCTTCGCCATCACCAACGAGATCGTGCTCATGGCGCTCGGCCTCGGCATCGGTGCCATGTACGTCCGTTCGCTCACGGTCTACCTGGTCCGCCAGGGCACCCTGGACGACTACGTCTACCTGGAGCACGGCGCGCACTACGCGATCGGCGCGCTGGCCGTCATCCTGCTCGTCACCATCCAGTACGAGATCAACGAGATCATCACCGGTCTCGTCGGCGTCGTCCTGATCGCCTGGTCCTTCTGGTCCTCCGTCCGCCGCAACAAGGCGCTGGAGGCCGAGGAAGGCAAGAGCGAAGTGACTGCCGGGGTGTGACCCGGTAGGAATTGAGGGAACGCTCTTGGCGGGGCGGCTCGTACGGCGACGGTTCCGGGACACACCCGGAGGCGGCCCGGAGCCGCCCCGCAGTGGTGCGTGCGTCGGATGCGCCGCGTGCGACGGGTGAGGGACCGAGAGGGCGGGGTCGGGGATGGCGTTCTGGAACAGCCTGTGGCCGGGGCGGGAATCACAGTTCGAGTCGGGCAGCGCGGCCACCAACTCCATCGTGCTCACCCGGCGGCACGCCACGGTCTCGCTGACCAAGCAGGGCGCGCTGAGCGGCAACCTGCGCGTCAACCTCTCCTGGCGCATGCGCACCTCGGACATCGGGGGCCGCTCCGGGCAGAGCGGCCGGCTGCTGCGCCCCTTCAAGCTCTTCCAGCCGGAGGCCGTCCAGGCGCACACCCAGGGGATGGTCAACGTCGACCTGGACCTCGGCTGCATGTACGAGCTGGCGGACGGCACCCGGGGCGTGGTGCAGCCCCTGGGCAATCTGCTCGGCGATCTGAACGGGCCGCCCTACATCAGGCTCAGCGGCGACGACCGCTTCGGCGCCCCCTCCGGCGAGACGCTCTACGTCAATCTCGATCAGCGCGAGCACATCAAGCGGCTGCTGTTCTTCGTCTACATCTACGACCAGACGCCCGCCTTCGACCGCACGCACGCCAAGGTGACGCTCTACCCGGGCAACGGGCCGCGCATCGAGATCGAGCTGGACGAACGCGCCCCGCAGGCCCGCTCCTGCGCGGTGTTCACGGTGGAGAACATCAAGGACGAGCTGATCGTGCGCCGCGAGGTGAAGTTCGTCTACGGCTTCCAGTCCGAGCTGGACCGGATGTACGGCTTCGGCATGCAGTGGGGGCGCGGCTACAAGAGCCGCGCCTGAGGGCTGTTCCGGGAGGTCGTGCGCGGCGTTCTCAGGGGCGTATGAACTGGGGCCCCTGCGGAGGCAGCACGAAATTCGGGTCGGGGGCGGGCGCCGCCTCCGGAGCGGGCTGCGGATAGCCGTAGGCGGGCCGCGCGGAGGCCGGCTGGGGATAGCCGTACGCGGGCTGCGGCGCCGGGGCGGCGGTGGGCTGCGGGTAGCCGTAGGAGGGCTGCTGGTGCAGCACGGTCGCCTGCGAGTCCGGTACGGGAGCCGGGGCGGGCGGGACCGGGGGCGGTGCCGGAGCGGGCTGCTGGGGCTCGGGCTCCGCCTCGTCGACCGAGATGCCGAACGCGGTCGCGAGGCCGATGAGCCCCGTCGGATAACCCTGCCCGACCGCCCGGAACTTCCAGCCGTCCCCGCGCCGGTACAGCTCGCCGCAGATGATCGCGGTCTCCTCGCCGGTCTCCGCGCGCACATCGAACACGGCGAGCGGTTCGCCGCCGGCCGCCGCCGCGTCGTGGATCATGATCCGCAGATCGCGTACGGCTCCGAAGGCGGCCCCGTCCGAGGACGCGGCGATGACCACCTGGTCGACCGACGGGTCGAGCGCGTTCAGGTCGGCCTCGATGGTGTCCGTCAGGCCCTCGGGCAGACTGCGCTTGGGCAGCCTGCGCACCAGGCCCGAGGGATGGCGAGGCTGGTTGTAGAAGACGAAGTCCTCGTCCGAGCGCACGCGCCCGCCGGCGCCGAGCAGCAGGGCCGAGGCGTCCACATCGGGCACCCCGGTGCCCGGCGTCCAGCGCAGGACGGCCCGTACGGCCATGGCGTCGAGGGGGACGTTCGAGCCTTTCACCATCGCGTGCGTCATGCCGGTCATCCTGCCTGCTGGCCGCCCGTGCGGACAACGCGGGGGGCGGAGTCCGTGTCCCGGGGACCGGGCGGATTCACCCACTCCGCCACTTTTGAAATTCGTGCGAAACGGTCATGACACCCGGAATTCACCCCGAGTGGGAACTGCCGACACCCGTTCGTACGTACTATTACCGGCCACACGTTGTCCGGCCGGTCAGAGAGTACGGGGGGAATTGCATGCGTCATTTCGGGCATATTGCAGCTGCTGCGAAGGGCGGGCTCTTCTTCCAGGAACCCTGTGCGTTCGACGCCGACTCGCCGGCCCCCCTCCTCTCCGCCGCCCTCGGCGCCACGCTCTACAGCCCCGCCACCCGCCCCCGGCTCGCCGACGACATCGTCAAGCTGGCCGGGCGCGGAGTCGTCTCGATGGTGCTGTGCCTGGAGGACTCGATCGACGACTCCGAGGTTCCCGGGGCCGAGGAGAACCTGGTCAGGCAGTTCGCCGACCTCGACGCGCGCGCGATCGAACCGCCGCTGCTGTTCATCCGGGTCCGCGAACCGGAACAGATCACCGACCTGGTGCGCCGCCTCGGCGCTTCCGTCCGGCTGCTGTCCGGTTTCGTGCTCCCCAAGTTCACGCGCGCCCGCGGCATGCCGTTCATGGAGGCCCTGACCAAGGCCGAGGCCGCCGCAGGCCGTCGGCTCTTCGCCATGCCGGTGCTCGAATCGCCCGAGCTCCTCCACCTGGAGACCCGCCGCGAAACCCTCCGGGGCATCGCCGAGACCGTCACCGCGCACCGCGACCGGGTCCTCGCGCTCCGCCTCGGCGTCACCGACTTCTGCTCCGCCTACGGACTGCGGCGCTCCCCCGACATGACGGCGTACGACGTCGGCATCGTCGCCCACGTCATCGCGGACGTCGTCAACGTGCTCGGGCGGGCCGACGGGACGGGCTTCACGGTCACGGGCCCCGTCTGGGAGTACTTCCCCCGCCAGGAGCGCATGTTCAAGCCGCAGTTGCGGAACAGCCCCTTCCAGGAGAACCGGGCCGAGGCGCTGCGCACCGCGCTCATCGCGCACGACCTGGACGGCCTGCTGCGCGAGATCGACCTGGACCGGGCCAACGGGCTGCTCGGCAAGACCTGCATCCACCCCTCGCACGTCGCACCCGTGCACGCGCTGTCCGTGGTCAGCCACGAGGAGTTCAGCGACGCCCAGGACATCCTGCGGCCCGAGCGCGACGGCGGCGGGGTGCTGCGCTCCGCCTACACCAACAAGATGAACGAGGTGAAACCGCACCGGGCCTGGGCCGAGCGCACCCTGATCCGCGCCAAAGTCTTCGGCGTGGCCCGGGAGGACGTCGGCTTCGTGGACCTGCTGGCGGCCTGCCTCGCGGAGTGAGGGGCACCGGCGGGACGATCGGAGAGGGACCCGGTGCCGAGCACGGCACCGGATCCGGCAGACGAGTGGAAAGAGGGACGACGGACGTGGTGTGGTCGGGTAGCTGGGTGGCGGAGCGACTGGGCGTCGGGCTGGCGGGCGACGGGGAGCTGCGCGAGCTGCTGGGCCTCGCCCTGCGGCGCAACCCCAAGCGGGCACACCTGCTCGTGTCCAACGTGCTCGGCAAGCACGTGCCGCAGCGCCCCTCCGTGGTGTACGGAGCCGGCGTCGAGCTCGGCCGCCGGGTGCGGGCACTCCTCGGCGAGGACGGCGCGCGGCGGGCGGTCGTCCTCGGCTACGCGGAGACGGCCACCGGCCTCGGCCACTCGGTCGCCGACGGCCTCGGCCGGGCGCCCTACCTCCACTCGACCCGCAGGCCCGTGCCGGGCGTGGCCCGGGCGGGCGGCTTCGAGGAGGCCCACTCGCACGCCACCTCCCACCTGCTGCTCCCCGAGGACCCGGAGCTGCTGGCGGCGGCCGGGCCCGGCTCGGCGCTGGTCCTGGTGGACGACGAGTTCTCCACCGGCAACACCGTCCTCAACACGATCCGCGCCCTCCACGAGCGCTACCCCCGCGACCACTACGTCATCGTCGCCCTGGTCGACATGCGCTCACCGGCCGACCGGGGCCGCCTGACGGAATTCGCGGCGGAGATCGGCGCCCGCGTCGACCTGGTGGCCCGCAACACCGGCACGGTCACCCTCCCGGACGGCGTCCTGGAGAAGGGCCAGGCCCTGGTCGCCGAGCGGGAGGCCGACGGGGAGGCCCCCCAGGACGGGCCCCCGCACCCGCGCCCCCACACCCGCCTCGACCTCCCCTGGCCCGCCGGCGTCCCCGACGGCGGGCGCCACGGCTTCACCGACGCCCACCGCGCCCTCCTGGAGCCCGCGCTCCCCGCACTCGCCGACCACGTCGCGCGGACGCTCGGCGACGGGCCCCGCCGCGTCCTCGTCCTCGGCTTCGAAGAGCTGATGTACGCACCGCTGCGCCTGGCCACCGCCCTGGAGGAGCGCACCGACGCCGAGGTCCGCTACTCCACGACCACCCGCTCCCCGGTCCTCGCCGTGGACGACCCGGGCTACGCGATACGCACCCGGCTGGTCTTCCCGGCCCACGACGACCCGGCCGACGGTCCCGGCGAGCGCTACGCGTACAACGTCGCCGGCGCCGGCTTCGACGCCGTCGTCCTCGTCGTCGACTCCGCCGCCGACACCCCGGCGCTGCACGCCCCCGGCGGCCTGCTCGACCGCCTCGCCCCGCACACCGAGCAGGTCCTGCTCGCGGTGATCCCCTCGTACGTACCGGGGGCGCCCGCCTCCGAACGCCAGGAAGAAGCCCCCATGCAGCTGCCCGAGCCCCTTCGGGGCCCCGCGTTCTCCTCGTACGCGCCGGACGAGGTCGGCTGGCTGCTCCAGGACCTCTCGGACACCCGCCTCGAAGCGCCCACGGAGGAGCGCGAGGAGGCGATACAGAGCGGGGGCGCGCACTACGCGGAATCGCTCCCCGTCGAGTACCAGCCCTCCGCCGAGTACCAGGAACTCTTCAAGAGCGCCCTCGCGCTGTCGGCCGCCCGGATCGCCCGCGCCGTGGGCACGGTCACCGAGACCGTCCTCGCCGAGCGCGGCCCGCGCCCGGTCCTCGTCTCGCTCGCCCGGGCCGGTACGCCGGTCGGCGTGCTGATGCGCCGCTGGGCCCGGGCGCGGCGCTCCGTCGACCTGCCGCACTACGCCGTCTCCATCGTGCGCGGACGCGGCATCGACGCCAACGCGCTGCGCTGGCTGGCGGAGCACCACGACCCGGCCGACGTCGTGTTCGTGGACGGCTGGACCGGCAAGGGCGCGATCACCCGAGAACTGGCCGCCGCCGTCGCGGAGTTCGAGAAGGCCGGGGGAGTAGCGGGATTCGACCCGGAGATCGCGGTGCTCGCCGACCCGGGCGGCTGCGTGCGGACCTACGGCACCCGCGAGGACTTCCTCATCCCCTCCGCATGCCTCAACTCCACGGTCTCCGGCCTCATTTCGCGTACGGTCCTGCGCGCCGACCTGGTGGGTCCGTACGACTTCCACGGCGCGAAGTTCTACCGCGAGCTGGCCGGTTCCGATGTCTCCGGCCTCTTCCTCGACATGGTCGCCGAGCGCTTCGGCGAGGTCGCGGACGCCGTGGACGCCGAGGTGAAGGAGCTCCTGGCCGCCGACCGGGCCCCCACCTGGGAGGGCTGGGCCGCCGTGGAGCGCATCAGCGAGGAGTACGGCATCCATGACGTCAACCTCGTGAAGCCCGGCGTCGGCGAGACCACCCGGGTCCTGCTGCGCCGCGTCCCCTGGAAGATCCTCGCCCGGCGCGGCGCCGGCCCGGACCTGGACCACATCAGGCTCCTGGCCGAGCAGCGCGGCGTACCCGTCGAGGAGGTCGACTCGCTCCCGTACACCTGCGTCGGGCTCATCCACCCCAAGTACACACGCGGGGCGACAGGCGCCGACGGCAAGGCGGTGGAGTCCGCGTGACGGCCTCCCCGGTCACCCTCGTCGCCAGCGACCTCGACCGCACCCTCATCTATTCCTCGGCCGCGCTCCAGCTCACCATGGAGGACGAGCGGGCGCCCCGGCTGCTGTGCGTCGAGGTCTACAACCACAAGCCCCTGTCCTACGTCACCGAGACCGCCGCCGGGCTGCTCACCGACCTGACCTCCGCCGCCTCCACGGTGTTCGTCCCGACGACCACCCGCACCCGCGAGCAGTACCACCGCATCCGGCTCCCGGGCGCCCCGGCCGAGTTCGCGATCTGCGCCAACGGCGGCCACATCCTGGTGAAGGGCGAGTCCGACCCCGACTGGCAGCGGACGGTGGCGGGCCGGCTCGCCGACGAGTGCGCCCCGCTCGCCGAGGTGCGCGCCCACCTCGTCGCCACCGCCGACCCCGCATGGCTGCTGAAGGAGCGCGTCGCCGAGGACCTGTTCGCCTACCTCGTCGTCGACCGCGCCGAACTGCCCCCGGAGTGGACGAAGGAGCTCGCCGCCTGGGCCGAGCCGCGCGGCTGGACCGTATCGCTCCAGGGCCGGAAGATCTACGCCGTACCGCGCCCGCTCACCAAGAGCGCCGCCATGCGCGAGGTCGCCCGCCGCACCGGCGCCACGCACACCCTCGCCGCCGGCGACTCCCTCCTGGACGCGGACCTCCTGCTCGCCGCCGACCAGGGCTGGCGTCCCGGCCACGGCGAACTCGCCGACGCGGGCTGGAACGCCGCGCACATCGAGGCCACCGCCGAACGGGGCGTGGCGGCGGGCGAAGAGATCCTGCGCCGCTTCCTGCGGGCCTCGGAGGCCCGGTAAACCGCGCGGGCGACCGTAGAGTTGTGCGATGACCAAGGGAAACTCCACCAAGATCACCGATGAGCTGTACGCGTACATGCTGGCGCACAACCCGCCACTCGACGCCGTGCAGCGCGAACTGGTCGAGACGACCTACGCGCGGCTGCCCGAGCACGCGGGCATGCAGTCGGCGGAGGAGCAGGGCCCGCTGCTCGCGTTCCTCGTGCGGCTGACCGGCGCCCGGCACATCGTGGAGGTCGGCACCTTCACCGGCTTCTCCGCCCTCGCGATGGCCCAGGCCCTCCCGGCGGACGGACGGCTGATCGCCTGCGACGTCTCGGAGGAGTGGACGGCGTACGGCCGCGAGGCGTGGGAGAAGGCGGGCGTCGCCGACCGCATCGACCTGCGCATCGCCCCCGCCCTGGACACCCTGCGCGCGATGCCGGAGGAACCCCACATCGACTTCGCCTACCTGGACGCGGACAAGGGCAACTACATCGCGTACTGGGAGGAACTGGTGCCGAGGCTGCGCCCGGGCGGGGTCATCACCACGGACAACGTGCTGTTCCACGGACGCGTGACGGACCCGGACGCGACGGGCTCGGCGAAGGCCATCCAGGAGTTCAACGACCATGTGTCGGCGGACACCCGGATGGACAGCGTGCTGCTGACGGTGTCGGACGGGCTGACGCTGTCGCGCAAGCGGTAGCCCGCCCAGGGGCCAGGCGGTAGGCGCCCGGGGGCGGCGGGGGCTCCCGGGCTTCGGCGCGTCCGGGGCGGCGGGTCAGCCGCAGCAGCCTCCGCCGCAGCAGCCGCCCCCGCCGCCGCCTCCTGCGGACGGTGCGGGCCGGGAGGCGCCGCCTGCCGTGCCGCCGACGGCGACGGTGGAGAGCAGCTTCACGGTGTCCTCGTGCCCGGCGGGGCAGGAGGCGGGAGCGGAGGACTCGGCCATGGGACGGCTGAGCTCGAAGGTGTCTCCGCAGGAGCGGCAGCGGTACTCGTAACGAGGCATGACGCCAGGTTATCGGCGACGGGGCCCTGGCTGTCCAGGCCGGAGCGAGCCGGGCAGGGGCGGCACCGCACCCGCGCCGACGCACGCCGGAGTCACGCCACGCCGGGGTCACGCCCGCCGCACGCCGGGACGACGCCTCCCGTCGCACGCCAGGTCATGGCCCCCGACGCACGCCGGAATCACCTCCCCCGACGCACGCCGGAATCACGCCCCTCGACGCCGCACGGCGTCAGTGGCTCCCCGCGCCGCGTTCCTCGCGGATGTCGGCGACGACATCGGCGGCGATCCCGCGCAGGCCCTCCGTCACGGTGAGGAAGTGCCAGTAGTCGGGGTGGCGGTTCTCCAGGGCCGTGATCGCCTGGTCCAGACGGGCCACCGCGTCGTCCAGCGGCCGGGCGTGCCGCGGCTCGGGGGTGTGGCGCCCGGCCATGGCGAGACGCTGGGCGTCGCGAATGGCGAACCGGGTGCGCTGGATCTCCTGCTGCGGGTCCTTGGCGACGTCATCGAGCCGGCGCAGGCGGTCACCGGCGGCGGACACCGCCTCGTCGGTGGCGTTGAGCAGGGCCCGCACGGTGCTCAGCCGGGACGTGGCGTCGGCCCAGCGCTGCTCGTCACGGGCCTGGGCCGCCTCCTTCAGCTTCTCCTCGGCCCGGCGCACATTGACCGCGGCCTGCTCCGGGACCGGCTGGAGGTCCTGCCAGCAGGCGGCGGAGAACCGGCGCCGCAGCTCGCTGAGGACGGGCTCGACAGAGGCGGACCGGGTGGTCAGCGCCTGGGCGCGGGTACGCAGGGTCACCAGCCGACGGTCGATTTCGGCAGCGCGCTCGGGCAGCTTCTCGGCCTCGGCCCGTACGGCTTCGGCGTCGCGCAGCACGCGGTCGGCACGTTGCAAGGTCTCGGGCACGCCATGGCGCCCGGCGCCCTGGTTGAGCTTGGTCAGCTCGGGGGCGAGGGCGGCGAGCCGGGCGGCGAGATCGTCCGCCCGCAGCCCGGACGCCCGCACCGAATCGAGAGCATTGCTCGCGCCGAGGAGCGCCTGTCGCGCACGCTCGACGGCCGGGGCGAGCCGGGCGAGCTGCGTCTCGGCGCTGCCGAGGAGCGGCCCGAGCCCGGAGCCGAACCGGTCGAGCTCCCCCTTGACCCGTATCAGCTGCTCCTTGGCGGAGGTCAGCTCGGCCCGTGCCCGGGACGCGACGGCCGGTTCCAGATCGTCGCGGTCGAGGTCGTGGGCATCGACGGCGGTGATGTACGCGTGACTCGCCTCGTCGATGCGCCGGCCGAGCGCGGCGAAGTCGTCCACGGCCTTGCGGGCGGCCGGCGAACTGTCGACCGCGGTGATGGTCTCAATGGAGATCTTGAGGTCGCGCTGGGCGGTGTCCAGCTCGTAGAACGCCTCGGCGGCCGCGTCCTTCGCCGCCTGCGCCTCGGCCCGCTGCCCCTCGCCGCGCCCCCCGAACCACCGCCGCGTACCGCCGCCGGTGACGGCGAGGGGGAGGGCGACGGCGAGGAGGGGGAGGGGTGCGAGAACGAGGACGCACAGGTCGCGCAGGCCCGAAGCGCGCCGGGCATACCGCTCATGCGGGCCGGGAACGTACCGGCCACGCGGACCCGCCCCGTCCGCACGACGCCGACTCCGCTCCCGTACCGCTCCGGCGACTCCCGCCTGCGGCTGCGCGTCTGTCGCCGTCACATGCCTCTCCCGTGCCGATTCGCCCTGCCGGATACATTCTCCCACCAGTAAGGACGAACACACGTGCCGGTTAGTTCACGCCGCGGCCGTGACCGTGCTCCTTTCTCAGCTCGCGTGCCGGACGGCGACCCCGCCGTTGTCGCTGTGGGCCTTCACCACGTGCCGGCTGCTGTCACTGCGGGGCACCTTCACGTCGACATGCCCGTTGTCGGCCGACGCGGAGACGGCGTACGAGGTCGCGCCGGCGGGCAGGTCGATGGCGATGCGCCCGTTGTCGCTGACCGTGTCCACGAGATCCGGGACGTGCTTGAGATCGAGATCCACGGACCCGTTGTCCGACCGCGCCACCACGGACCGAGCGGAGATCCGCTCACCCCGGACGGACCCGTTGTCGCTCTTCAGTTCCAGGGGCCCGCTGACGTCCCGGACGAGGATGCCGCCGTTGTCGGAGTGGAGGTTGAGCGGCGTGGTGAACTCGGACGCGGTGACCTTGCCGTTGTCCGCGTCCACGGTCAGCGCGACCCCGCGGGGCACCTTCACCTCGTGCCGCGCCTCGCAGTCGCTGATCATCGCCCTGCACTTCACCCGGAGAGTGAGCGTGTCCCCCTCCAGCTTCCACACGGGGTCCGGCCCGCTCCCGAGGACGACCCATCCGTCGACCCTCCGGGTCACCTGGACCTCGTCCACGTCGGCCGGAACGACGTCCACCACGGAGTCCTCCGCATCGATGGTGAGCGCCTTCCCCTCGAACGCGAACGACTTGTGCTCGACGGGCGCGTCGTCCACGTCCGTGCTCCCGCACCCGGTGAGCGCCGCGACGAGCAGTACGGCGCCGCCGACGGCCGCGAGCGCGCTGCGATTACGGATGGTCATGGTGATCAGGTCCCCCTGGGCCGACGCTGCGATGTGCCCCCCACGGTAGGCAGCGCCGCCCACCCCGGACGATCCGGACGGCTACCGTCTCCGGGGTGGGGCTATCCCCCGTAAGCCCACCCGAACCGATTGTCGACACGCCCCGCGAGCCATGTACCCTGTTCCTTCATCCACGGGTGCGTAGCTCAGGGGTAGAGCGCTGCTCTTACAAAGCAGATGTCGGCGGTTCGAAACCGTCCGCGCCCACCGAGGACAAGTAGCAGGCCAGAGCCTGCTTTTGACCCCTCGACCGGTTCGGTCGAGGGGTCTTCCCGTGCCTGGAATCCGCATGGAGTCCACATCCCCACGGGATCCTTCCTGTCGCTCACTCGATTGAGGGACCGGATTCCGTGCCCCCAGCACGTAGAGCGCCGCTCATGGGAGGAGCAGGTGGGCGTGTCCCGGCCCACGGCCGCATACCTCGGAGACCGAGTGCGGGGCCACCCGCGTCGCCGCCCATCGGCGGCTCGCACCGTGTCCGGTGCACGCGGACCGTGGCGCCCGCCTCGGTGGCGCCGGAGACGGTGTGCACCTCGGACTCCTCCGGGCGCATCGGCTGGTCGCAGCGGGTGCACGTCATGTTGTCACGTCGGGGTGCTGGGGCTTCGGGTGTTGTCGCACCTCGCGCACGGCGTACTCGGCCTCGTCGGCGCAGGCCCCGGGAGTGACCAGACGGGCACGTGCGACCGCAGGTCCGGGCCACCTCTCTGCCAATAGCACCTGGCATCGAAATCCGGAAGCCACTCGGTGCCGTTCCAGGCAGGATGCCTCTGTGAACCATGTTCTGTGCGGGCTTGCCGCCAACGTAAGCCTGCCGTCCGAGCTGGTCGACCGGCTGATCGCGGTCGCGGACGCCGAGATCGCTGCGGCCCTCGCGCATCGGGCCGACCTCGGCCACGCGCAGGCGAGGGTGCTGGCCTCGCGTGTCGAGGAAAGCGCTGTGTCGCTCGCGTATGCCGGCCTGCTGACCGCCGCAGATGTTGATCCCGCGACGCAACCGGACGTCGCGCTCGCCCTGCTGGCCGAGCGTGCAGGACGCCCGGAGTGGGCGCGCCTCCTCGCGGAAGATCCAGTCGTCGAGCGTCGGCAGAAGCTGGCCGCCTGCTCCGGCCTTCCGCCCGACGTGGTGGAGACGCTGGCCACCGACTCGGACGTACAGGTCGTCGCGGAGCTCGCGTTGTGGACGACACCGGAGACGGCCACCAGATTCGCGGCGCATCCGCATGCCGAGGTCCGTCGCGCGGTGGCGGCCAACGAGGCGACGCCACCGGCCGTACTGGCGGCGCTGCTCACGGGCGACGGGCTGCCACCCGCACAGCGGTGCCTGGTCTGCGACCGTGAAGAGACGCCGTTCGCGCACGATCCGCCATGCTCGCGACTCGACTGCGATCTGCCGTCCGGCGCCTCCTGCGACGGCTCCCACGAGTCCACCAGGCACGACATGCAGCAGATGGCGATTCGGAACCCGGCGACACCAGCGGACTCCGTCGCGGCCTTCGTCGGCAACCCTTCGCTGCTGCTGCGCTGGGCGCTTGCCGGCCGCCCCGATCTGCCATCGGAGGTCTGCGCTCGGCTTGCTGTGGATTCGAATCCCGGTGTTCGAGGTGACCTCGCCGGGAATCCGGCGACCGATGAGGCCCTGATACGCGTACTGGCCACCGATCGTGACCACGAAGTACGGCGCAGGCTTGCCCATAACCCGCTCATACCGCTCGATCTGCTGACCCACCTGGCCGGCGCTACCAAGATCGGGGCCACTTTGCTGCCGCGGATTGCCTCGGCATCCCCCGACGAGGTCGAGGAGCTTTCCGAGTCGCCGAACCCAGCCGTGCGGATGCTCGTAGCCCAACGCCGAGATCTGCCACCCGCCACACGCGACGCACTCGCCGTCGACTCCGACGCAAAAGTGGTCAAGTCCATCGCTCCGCACCCGGGCCTCTCGGAAGGCCGACTGCGCACCATGCTGGACCGGCACGGAGTCCGGGTTGTTGCCGGGGTGGCTGCCAATCCGGATGCGACTCCGGCACTTCTGGAAGACGTTGCCCGGCACGATCCACCGGTGCGGAAGGCGTTCCGCGAGATCGCCCGGCATCGCAATGCGTCGGCACCGGCGCTGCTCGCCTGCCTGGCAGACGCACGGACGAGGCGTGTAGCCGCCAGTCACGCGGAACTTCCGCCGTCGATCATCGAAGAGCTACTCACCGATGCCGACTGGCAGGTGAGGGAGGCGGCAGCCGCCAATCCGTCGCTGCCCCTCGCTGTCATGGCGGATCTGATAGCGCGGCTGTGAGCCCTGGCCGGAAGAGCATCTGCCGGTGGCTGAGGACTTGCCGCGTCGGACAGGCCAGGCCGGCCGGCTACCCGAGTGGGTTGATCTCTTTCGGGCCGTAGCAAGCGGTGGGATTTTTCGTGGCCAGAGCCCAGTAGCGGTCGCCGAAGGACCAGTGCCACCATTCCGTGGGGTAGTTCACGAGCCCGGCCGCCGTCAGCGCGGAGCCCAGCAGTTTTCGGTTGGCACGGGCTTCTTCGCTGATGTTGTCGGCATGGGTGTAGCAGGCGCCTTCGCTCTCCTCCGGGTCCGCGTTCATCCGTGTGCCCAGGTCCAGTTCGTTTCCAGCGGCGTCGGCCAGGGTGAGGTCGACGGCCGCACCGGCGCTGTGCGGGGCGATGCCGGGCGGTGATACGTACCGGCTCGCTGCTGAGTGGATCCGCTGGGCGGGCCATTCCGGGTGGACAGCCCGCAGTTGGCTCGCGTACTCCTCGAAGTACTTCCGCTGAAGAGAAGGGGGCCGAAAGCCCTCGACGAACAGCAGCCGCAGGTTCTGTGGAAGCCCCGCCTGGGCCTTGAGCAGCCGCTCCAGCACGCCTTCGCGCAGGTGGGCGAAGGAGTCTGCCGGGTCCTGCTTGCGTGCGTCGACCAGCAGCGAACCGGTGGTGCGCACGTCCACGAGACGTTCACCGCACTCCGAGACTGGCGGCGACCTTCGGGTCCGACATCAAGACGATCTCACTCATGATGCGATCATCTCGCAGACCTCCGCACGGCGATCTCGCCGAGGTACTCGCCCTCTACCGGGGAGGGGAGCTTCGGGGAAGGTCGGTAGGTTGCTCCTATCGACCTACTGAGCGTGGAGGGGAATGTGCTGATCACCGTCGCTGACGTGGAAGCCGAGGCCGAGCGGATTGCCGCTTACGTGGTGCGGACGCCGACCGTGCCGAGCCCGGGGCTCTCCGCGTTCCTGGGCGCGCCCGTCACCACGAAGCTGGAACTGCTCCAGCGCACCGGTTCCTTCAAGGCGCGCGGGGCGACGGCGAAGCTGCTGGCGCTCAGCGAGGCCGAACGGGCCGCGGGGGTCGTCGCCGTGAGCGGGGGCAACCACGGCATCGCGGTCGCGGAGATGGCCGGTGCGCTGGACATCAAGGCGACCGTCGTCATGCCCCGGTCCGCTCCCGGTCGCGCCGTGGAGGTCGCCGAGGCGGCCGGGGCGAGCGTCATCCTCGCCGACACCATGGGTGACGCCTTCGCCCTCGTGGACGAACTCCAGGATTCGGGGCTCGCGTTGGTCCACCCCTTCGGCGACCCCGTCGTCGTCGCGGGACAGGGCACGGTCGGCCTGGAGTTGGCGGAGGATGCCGGTGAGCTCACCGACGTACTCGTCAGCATCGGTGGCGGGGGATTGATCTCCGGTGTCGCGACCGCACTGCACGCGCGCCGTCCGGGTGTACGGATCTGGGGCGTGGAGACCGAAGGCGCGCGAGCCATGTCGGAAGCCCTGGCCGCCGGAGGACCGGTGCCGGTCGAGTTGTCCTCGATCGTCTCGACGTTGAGCGCCCCGAGCGCCTCACCACTCACCTACGAACACGTCTCGGCCCTGGTCACCGACGTCCTCACCGTGACCGATGCCGAGGCCGTGCGGGGCACCCTCGACCTGGCTGACCACGCCAAGGTCTGGGCCGAGCCCGCCGCCGGATGCCTGCTGCCCGCGGCGCGCCAGGTGCTCGAGCGCGTGGGTGACGGTGCCAAGCTCGGCCTGGTCGTCTGCGGCGGCAACGCGACGACCGCCGATGTGACCGCCTGGGCCGAACGGTTCGGGCTGCGCTGACCCGGACCGCACGGCGCACAATGGCCGGATGACGTTGACGGTTTGGATCGATGACTGGCAGATGCAGTGCTGTGGGGAGCCCTTCGCGCCCGGGGACGTCGTGTCGTGGACGTTGATGGAGGTCGATCCCGAGGACTACGTCGACCTCGTCGGCGGGGAGCGCGCGGAGGGGATCGACTTTCGCGAGGAGCATCACGGCGGAGGGGAGGGCCTGCCACCGGTTCCGTTGGAAGTGGTGTCCGTCGTGGAGGTGCACTGCCGTTACGGGGTGCCTCCCGGCGCGACGGACCGGGTGAACTGCCCCGTTCCGGGCACGACCGTGTTGGTTCCGGTCGAGGGGGTGGCGGACGGGTGGGCCGAGGCCAGGCCGGGTGTGAGCTTTGCCGGGTACCTGGCGACGGCCCGGCGGGTCGCCGTTCCGGCGGAGGTCGGGGTTGCTCGCGGGTGATGACGAGTGCCGGAGGCGCGCCTCAGACAGCGCGGGCGGCGAGCGGCAGGGGTTCGTGGCGGTGCCAGATCAGGTAGCGGTCCTCGCGGCGTAGCTCTGCCGAGCCCCATTCGGCGCGCATCACACCTTCGTGCATGGAGCAGGCGTAGGCGACGAGGACCAGGCGGATGTCTTCCGGGAGAAGTGCGAGGTCGGGGTGGGCTTCGGGCTCTTCCAGCTCGTCCAGGCCCAGGTCGAGCATCTGCTGCCTCGGCTCCGGGCCGTGGCGGCGGATGAGTTCCGCGCGAAAGCCCGTCGCCCGGCGAAGGCGGGCGGCTGTGACCGGGACGTCCTTCTTCGCGTAGCGGATCGGGTAGATGACGTGGCCGGAGACGATGACTGCGGTGCGGCCCTGGAGGCGTACGGCGGAGGCGTCCGCCAAGTGGGCCAGGCCGCTGGTCAGTTCCTCGTACTGTGCGGCGTACAGGCCGTGCCCGTACGCCTCCAGGGTCTGGGTGTGCACGCCCTCGTGCCCGCTGCGGGCCCTTGTGTGGGCTCGCAGGAGGCAGGCCGGGATCAGGTCCGTCAGTTCATCGGCCGCGCTGCCGAACGTCGCACGTGCCCACTCGCTTGCTGAGCCCACGAGGTGCCGCCCCTCCCTGATCAGCGCCGAAACGACGAGCAGTAGTAGGTGAACGGTGCGGTCTCGCGGCGATGCGCGCAAGTGGGCATGGTCGGGTGCCAGGGTGAACCAGCCGTTCCTGGTGCGGTGTTCGGGGGGAATCGGCTCAACCGCTGCACGAGGCGGTGGCAGGTGGCTTCGCCGCCCGGAGCGGCCGCCGGCGTCCAGGAGCCGGCCCATGTCGTGGTCACCGGGGCGGGATGGCAAGGTGGTCCGGCAGTGGTGGCCCGCACCCGTGGAGGAAGACCCGTGTCCGAAGTCCTGATTCGTCTCCGGGGGGACGCTGATCTGGGCGCGGCGGCCGCCGTGCTCGCCGGTGTCCATGAGTCCGACGGGTATCCCGTCGAAGGGGTGGCGGACCCCGAGGGGTGGTTGTCGCCGGAAGGGCTCATCGCGGCCTGGGTCGCCGAGCTCGACGGGCGGGTCGTGGGGCACGTCGCGGTCAACCGGGCCCGGCGCGGGGAGGACGTGGCGCGGCTCTGGCGGGAGAGCGGGGGTGCGGGGGACGCGGACGTCGCGGTGCTGGCCCGGTTCTTCGTGGGGCGGGACGCGCGTGGCGCTTCCGCCGGTGCGCGGCTCATGGGTGCGGCGGAGGGGTATGCCCGGGCGCACGGGTTGCCGTTGGTGCTGGAGGTCCTGACCAAGGACGCCGCTGCCATCCGGCTGTACGAGCGGCTCGGATGGCAGCGGATTGGTGAGCTCCGGCACTTCTTCGCCGGGCGGCACTTCGACGCTCTGTGTTTCGTGGCGCCGTTGTCGCCGATTGCGTCTACGCCCGTCTCGTAGCCCGTACCGGGGAGCCGGTCGTCCGCCGTCGTCCGGTGGCGCGCGAACTCCGCCGTGTCCAGCGGGCCCTGGCGGACGCCGCCTGCGCACTGTTCACCACGGTACGGAACGCCCGCCCCGTACGGTCACCGTCGCGGGCTGCGGCGACCGCGCGGCCCTCCGGTCTTCCTCTTGCGGATCACCGGCACGCCTCGGAGCGTGGTCCTCACGCCCCCTCCGCCCGGGCCGCCGTGACCAGGTCCGCCAGGGCCGCGCGGGTGTCCTGGAGCGCGGAGATGCGGTCGTCCAGGCCCCGGAGGTGCTGTTCCAGGGTGTCCAGCCTGCACAGGGCCACCGTGCCGTCCTGCCGTACGCACGGGAGCAGATCGCGGATGGTCCGGGTGGGGAGGCCCGCGTCCAGCAGCGCGCGGATGCGGCGGACCACAGCGGGGGCGTCGGCGTCGTAGCGGCGGTGGCAGCCCGCGAGGCGGTGGGAGGCGAGGAGGCCCTGTTCCTCGTAATAGCGCAGCAGCCGGACCGAGGTGTCGGTCTCCTCGGCCAGGTCGCCGATCTTCATGTGGTGCACCTCACATACTCCGGGCATCGCGGGCCCTTGAACCTCACATCAGTGTCAGATTCTAGCGTGGGGGCATGACACAGCAGAGCACCAACTCCCTTTCTCTTTACGGTTTCCTGCGGCCGCGCCCGGAATTCGCAGACGAGGTCCGGCGTACGCTGTCCGCCCTCGTCGGGCCCACCCGGAGCGAACCCGGCAACCTGGCGTACCACCTCCACGAGCAGGAGGACGGGCGGTTCTTCCTGTACGAGGTCTGGCGCTCGCGGGAGGACCTGGACCGGCACAACGCCCTGCCCGCGCTGCGCGCCTTTCTCGGCAACCTGCCGACCTTCCTGGAGGGGCCGCCCGAGGTGTACGCCGACACCATGATCAGTCCGTACGCGGACTCCGCGGAGAGCGCTCCACTCGGTACAGTCCCGGTGTGACCAGCGAGCCCGAACCGACGATTCCCGAGATCACCCGCACCGACTGCGCGCGGTGCGGCACCGAGGTGCACGGTCTGGCCGGGCGGTACGCCTGTGCGCTCTGCGGGTGGGTCAACCACTACTCGGAGGGGCACGAGGAGCTGCCCGGCCTGGACGCGGACCCCGACCACGGGCGAGGCCGGTAACGCGTTGTCCCGGGCCGTGCCGTGCCTTAGCGTCCCTGGCATGTCGCCCGACCAGGATGCCGACCGGACCTTGCCCCACGCCGCCGTCGAGGAGTTGTGCCGGCGTATCGGCGTCGGCGGCGCACCGGTCGTCCGGTTCGCCGAGGGGTCCGTACCCGTCTACGCGGTCGGCGACGCGCACGTGCTCAAGCTGTTCCCGGAGGCCGACGGGCGGCCCGCGCGTGTCGAGGAACGGGTCCTCGCCCACGTGCGGGGGCGGCTGCCCGTGCCGACTCCCCGGCTGTACGGGGCCGGGCCGGCCGGCGACGGGTGGCGGTACGTGCTGATGTCCCGGCTGCGTGGCGAGGACCTGGCGCCCGCCTGGGGCCGGGTGCCCCGCCCGCACCGGGAGCGGATCGTCACCGAGGCCGGCGAGATGCTGGCGGCGCTGCACGCCCTCGACCCGGCGCCTCTCGCGGACGTCCTCGGGCCGGCGGACTGGGGCGGCTTCCTGGACCGGCAGTCCGCCGGCGTGGTCGAGCGGCAACGGGCGCGCGGGCTGTCCGACGGCTGGCTGGAGCAGATCCCGGACTTCCTCGCATCGGTCCCGCTGCCGCGCGCCCCGCGTCCGGTCCTGCTGCACACCGAGGTGATGCGGCAGCACCTGCTGGCCGATGCGGACGGGTGGCGGCTGACCGGCCTCATCGACTTCGAGCCCGCCATGACCGGGGATCCGGCGTACGACTTCGTGGCCGTCGGCCTGTTCGTCACCTGCGGGGACCCGGACCTGCTGGGGCGGCTGAGCAAGGCGTACGGGCGGACCTTCGACCCGTCCGCGCTGCTGGCGTACACCTTGCTGCACGTGTACAGCAATCTTCCCTGGTACCTCCGGGAGATGCCGCGTCCCGCCCGGGAGACGCTGCCCGCGCTCGCCGAGGCGTGGTTCGGCGTGGCCTGACGGGCGTGTGTGTGCGTCGAACGCCCCTGTAACCCGGGTGACTCCTTGGCCGTGCCGCCCCTACCCTGCCGCCATGGGTGACGTGCGCGAAGGGCTGATGGCTGTCGGTGACCGGGAGAGGACATCGCCTCCCCCGCTGCGGTCGCCCGCTTTCCGGCGGTTCCTGCTCGCCCATCTGATCTCCGCGACCGGGTCCGCGATGGCCCCGGTCGCGCTGGCGTTCGCCGTGATCGAGCAGGGCGGGGGAGCGCGGTCGCTCGGGATCGTGCTGACCGCCGGCACCGTGCCGGCCCTGGTCTTCCTGCTCGTCGGCGGGGTGCTGGCGGACCGGGCCTCGCGCAGCCGGATCCTCTTCCTCGGCAACCTCGGTGCGGGGGCCGCACAGGCGGTCGTGGCGGTCCTCGTGGCGACCGGGACGGCGACCACCGCCGCGATGAGCCTGTGTGCGTGCGCCTCGGGGGCGGCGGCCGCGTTCACCGGGCCGGCGGCCCAGGGGGTGGTGCCCCGACTCGTGGGGCCGGAGCGGCTCCAGGAGGCCAACGCGCTGGTCCGGGTGCCCAGGAACGCGGTCAAGGTCGTCGGCCCCGTCGTCGGCGGGTTCGTCGTCGCCCTGACCGGGCCGGCCTGGGCGCTCGGGTGGGATGCCGTGACCTTCGTCGTGGCCGCGCTCCTGCTGGCGGGGCTGCGGCTCGCGGGGACCGTGTCCGCCGGAGGGCCGGGCGCCGGGCTGGTGGCCGATCTGCGTGTCGGGTGGGCCGGGTTCAGGTCCCGGGTCTGGCTGTGGAGTTTCACGCTGTCCGGTACGGCGGTCGTGGCCGCCTGGCTGGCCGGGTACCAGCTGCTGGGCCCGCTCGTGGCGGAGCGCAGCTACTCGGGCGCCGGTTCCTGGGGGCTGGTGCAGGGGGCGTTCGCGGCGGGGCTGCTGGCGGGGACAGTCGTCTGTCTGCTGTGGAAGCCGCAACGGCTGGTGCTCGTCGCCGTGGTGACGAGCTCCGGCCTCTTCCTGCCGTTGGCCGCGATGGGGCTCGGGCTGCCGCTGCTCTGGGTGCTGGGGGCGGCCGTCGTCGCCGGGGCGGGGATGGACGTGGCCATCGTGGCCTGGTCCACCGTGATGCAACAGCAAGTTCCCGACCAGGAGTTGGGGCGCCTCAACGCCTTCAACTCCTTGGGTGAGCAGATCGCCATCCCGCTCGGCTACCTCGTCGTCGCGACCGCGTCCGCGTACTGGTCCAGCGGAGGCATCCTCCTGGTGTGCTCGGCCGTCATCCTCGCCGCCGGGGCCGCCAACGCCTGCGTGCGCGATGTGCGCCGGATCAGGCGGAGGTGAGGGGGCCCTCGCCCACAAGGTCCGCCACGCCGCGAGCCGGCCGGACCGCATCGCGCCGTATCCGAAGCGGGCGGCCCGCGACCGGGCACTACTACGGCATCGACATCTCGCCCGACATCCTGATCGCCGCCAAGCAGACCCTGACCGCGCAGGGGCTCCAGGCCAAGGTGCCGCACCTGACGCTCACCAAGGACCTGACGCCGGACTTCCTGCCGGACGCGTACTTCGACGTCCTGCGCGAGGACTTCTCCTGCCGGACCGAGACCCTGACCGCCCTCGCCGCCGAGTACGGGCTGCGGGCGCGGTTCATGGAGGACTGGGAGAAGCTGGGGCACGGGCAGTCGAAGATCCGCGTGACCGCATGACCGCGTGACCGCGTGGCCGTGTGGCCGTGTGGCCGTGTGGCCGTGTGGCCGTGTGACCCCGGGGCCGCGTGACCCCGGGGCCTCTCCTCAGCCGGTGCTCGCCCCGTCCCGCAGCCGCCACAGGCGCAGCGCCACCCCCGCCGCCACGACGGCCAGGGCCGGGCGAGGAGATACGGGGCGGCGGCGGGCGGGGGCAGCGCCCCGGCCGTCAGGGGGACCACGACGAGCGCGAGCTCCTGGACCGGCGTGGCCGCGGACGCGCACCGCGCGCCCGCCGCGAAGCGCCCGCCCAGCGCCAGGGCCGCCCCCAACAGCGTCACCAGGTCGCAGCCATGAGGTGGCTGAGCGGGACCAGGAAGTCCGGATTCCCGCTCAGCCGCCCGTCGCCGAGCATCGAGATCAGACCGAAGGCGGCGTACGCGGCCGGTGCGAAGGGCGCGGCGGATATGACGGGCCGCCCTGAGCTGCGACGGGAAGGACTTTCCCCAGGCGGGCCAAGGGGGAGAGCGCCATGAACAGCGGGGAGAGGGCGAGCGCGACCGCCGTCACGAGGAGGCTCGGGCGCAGGCCCCACGTGCCCGCCAGGAACCCGCCGAGCAGGGAGCCGAAGGGGGTGAGGCCCATCCCCGAGAAGTTGATCGTCGCCACCACCCGCGCCTGGATGCGGACCGGAGTGACGGCCTGCCGTACGGACATCACCGTGACGTTGACCAGCTGGCCGAACGTACCGAAGACCAGGTTGACGGCCATCAGCGCGGGCAGGACCAGCGGCCCGGAGCCGTGCAGTGCCGGTACGCCGAGCATCACGCCGTCCGCCAGCACCGCCGACCCCACCAGCACCACGCCGTACCCCAGCCGCTCCGGCAGCCTCGCCGCGAGGAGCGACCCGAGCACCGCCCCCGGGCCTGTCGCCGCGAGCGCCAGGCCCACCTCCGCGCCGGACAGGCCCAGTTCGCGCGGCAGGAACAGCAGATAGACCGTCATCAGCGCGGCGAGCGAGAACTGGAACAGGGCCGACGCCAGCCCCACCGCACGCAGTGCCGGGTGCCGGGCCACGAAGCGGAGCCCTTCGTGGATGCGCCGCAGGACGGGCGCGGGGGCCGCGGCCGGCGCGGGCACGCGTTCCGGGCGGCGGATGCGGCCGATCGACACGGCCGACAGCACGAAGAAGCACGCACCGGTGACGACCGCGAGCAGCGGCGAGAACACCGACATCAGCGCCCCGCCGAGCGCCGGGCCGCCGATCCGCGCCGCCGACCTGCTGCCCTCCAGCGCGCTGTTGCCCCGCATCAGCAGCCCGCGGTCCACCAGCCGCACCAGTGACGCCTGGTACGCCACGTCGAAGAACACGCTGCCCACCCCGAGCAGGGCGGCCACCACGAGCAGGACGGGCAGCCCCAGCACGCCGAACAGAAGCGCCAGGGGCACCACCGCCAGGGCCAGCGCCCGGCCGAGGTCCGCCGCCACCATCACCGTCCGGGTGCGGCGGCGGTCGGCCCACGCGCCCGCGAACAGCGACAGCAGCAGGACCGGCGCCTGCTCCACCGCGCGCAGCAGGCCGAGCGCGCCCGCGTCGGCGTGCAGCGAGACGACGGCGACGAGGGGCAGGACGACCAGGAGTGCCTGCTCGCCGAACTGGGACGCGGTCTGCCCGGCCCACAGACGCAGGAAAGCGGAATCCCGCCGGAGTGCGGGGGAGGCGGTACGGGAAACGGGATGCACGGGGGCCCCTTGAGCTGCGGACGGCAAAGCTCCGCCGCCACCGCGCACAGAGGTGTGTGCCGGCGGGCCGGCGGGAAAGGCTCGCTGTGCCGCGCTCGGAGGCAGCACGCGATGACGGGTCGGTCCACGACGTCAGCGCGTGCGCGGGCTACCGGGCAACTTCCCCTCCTCCGGTCGTCGGGTGAAGGGAGGTTAACCGCCCGTGGCGACGGGGAACAGCGAATTTCCGCCGCCGCCGTCCGGCGCCTCCTCGCGGGCCAGGTCCCGGAAGCACTGCCGCAGCCAGGCGTGCGCCGGGTCCGCGTCGTGGCGCGGGTGCCAGGCCATCCCGAAGGCCAGCGGCGGCAGCGGGAAGGGGATCTCGAACGTCCGCAGACCCAGGGGCTCGGTCAACGGGCGCGTCCGCAGGGACGTGAGGCCGACCAGATCGCTGCTGAGCAGGATGAACAGCGACGACGGCAGGGTACCCACACTGGCCACCACCCGCCTGGCCAGGCCGAGTTCCGCGAGGGCCGCGTCCACCGGCCCCTTCGTCCGGCCGCGCCGGGACACCGTCAGATGGTCGGCGGCGGCGAACCGGGCCGGGGTGATCTCCCCGTCCAGGAGGGGATGGCCGGGGCGCACGACGCCCAGCATCCGGTCCTCGTAGAGGTGTTCGCGGCGGACCTCCGGGGAACGCGTGTCGATCACCCCCACCTCCAGATCGGCGGCGCCCTCGCGCAGGAACGGCCCGTCCACATGGCTCTCCATCAGGAAGCGGAGCCGTACGCCCGGTGCCTCCCGGGCGATCCGGGCGAACAGCGCCGGGCCGGAGACCGCCGCCAGGGTGTCCTGGGCCAGCACCGTGAACGTCCGCGACAGGGCGCGCAGATCGACCTTGCCGCCCGACAGGAAGACCCCGCGCGCCCGCTCCACGACCGCGCGCACCTCGCCGTGGATGGCCAGGGCGTGCGGCGTGGGCACCATCGCGCGTCCGGCGCGCACCAGCACCGGATCACCGAGCGCCCTGCGGATGCGGCCGAGGGTGCGGCTCATGGCGGGCTCGGACAGATGCAGCCGGGCGGCGGCGCCGGAGACGCTGCATTCGTCGAGGAGGACGTCCAGGGCGACCAGAAGATTGAGGTCAAGAGCGGATTGCGTCACGCGCATACATCCCTTGTCAAAGATGCATTGGAAAGCAAGTCGCGCCAACTCTACGGTGGACAGCACATCCCACCCGCCACGGCTCCCAGGAGGAGCGTTGTCCCCGTATGCCCAGAAGCCCCCGCGTCTCACCCCGGCCGCGCAGTACGTGCTCTGTGCCTGTGTGCTCGTCGCGCAGGGCATGGTCGCCGCCGTCAACCTGCTCATCCCCCAGCTCGCCGCCTCCGCCCTTCATCCGTCCGCCGGCGAACTGCTGTGGTCGGTCGACGCGTACGTCATCGTCTTCGCCGGGCTGCTGATCCCGGCCGGTGCGCTCGGCGACCGCTTCGGCCGCAAGGGCGCCCTCCTCACCGGCCTCGGCCTCTTCGCGGCGGGCGCCGCCACCAGCGCGCTCGCCACCGTCCCCGCCGTACTCGTCGCCGGACGCGGGGTGTGCGGGGCCGGGGCCGCGCTGATCATGCCCGCGACCATGTCCCTCCTGATCACCCTCACCCCGCCCGCCCGCAGATCCCAGGCACTGGCGGCCTGGACGCTCGCCGCCGGCCTCGGCGGCCTCGCGGGCAACGTCGGCGGCGGCCTCGCCGGCCAGTTCTCCACCTGGCGCTCCCTGTTCTGGGCCATGGTGCCGCTCGCCGCGCTGCTCGCCCTCGCCGTCGCCCGCCTCACGCCGCGCAGCCCCGAACGGACGGACGCCGCGCCCGGCCCGCTCGGCTCGCTGCTGCTCGTCACCGCCCTCACCGCCCTGGTGTACGGGATCATCGAGGGCCCTCCGCAGGGCTGGGGCTCGGCGCGGGTGCTGACCGCCTTCGGCCTCGGAGCCGTACTCCTCACCGTCTTCACCGTGCACGGGCTGCGCGCCGCACGGCCGCTGCTCGATCCCCGGATCTTCGCCTCGCCGGTGGTGCGCGCCGGGACACTGGGCATCGCCACGGCCTTCTTCGGGCTGTTCGCGCTGTTCTACGTCAACTCCCAGTACCTCCAGTATGTGAAGGGCTTCCCGGTCGGCCTCGCCGGGGTGGCGATCGTGCCGCTGACCGTCGGGATGGCCGTCATGCCGAAATTCGGGGCGCGCTGGCAGGACCGGTACGGCATCCGGCCGGTGGCGGGCGGCGGGCTCGCGGTCATCGGCCTGGGCCTGCTGCTCGTCTCGACCGCCGACGGCGGCACCCCGTACGCCCTGTACGCGGTGTACCTGCTCGTCATCTCCGCCGGTACGGGGCTCTGCGCGCCCGCGCTGACCTCGGCCGTCATCGTCGGGCTGCCCGCGCACCGCAGCGGGCTCGGCTCCGGGCTCAACACGGCGGCGCGTGAGATCGGGGCGGCGCTCGGCGTCGCCGTCGTCGGCACCGTGCTGGCCTCCCGGGCCGGCGCGGACGGCGCCGGGTCCTCGCACGCCGCCGCCTTCGCCCCGGCGATGTCCGACGGGCTGCGGGTCGTGGCGGTGGTGCTCCTCGTCGCCACGGTGCTCGTGGTCCTGGGGACGTCGGGGCGGCCGCGCGGTGCGGCGGAAGAGGCGGGGAGCGGGGCCGGGGCGGAGGCCGGGAGCGTCACCCGCACGGGTGCGGCCACGTAGCCGCGCCGGGAAGGGCGGCGCAAGGTCGGTCTGACCTGTCGTTCCACCGGCCCTGGAGTCCTCATGGCACAGACCGCGCCCCCGCCGGGCACCCCCTCGTCGTCCTCGTCGTCCTCGTCGCCCTCCGCACCGCGTCCGGGGGACGAGAACCCCTGGGCGTCCGGTGGCGTCATGTTCGCCGGTGTGCTGCTGATGGTGGACGGGGTGCTCGACGCGATCAAGGGCATCGCCGGTATCGCGTCGGACGACGTCTACGCGCGGATCAACGACTACGTCTTCAAGTTCAACGTGACGGCCTGGGGCTGGATCCACCTCATCCTCGGCGTCCTCATCGCCATCGTCGGCTGGGGCATCCTCAGGGGCTCCGCCTGGGCGCGCGGCGCCGGTGTGGGGCTCGCGGCGCTCAACATGATCGCCAACTTCATGTGGCTGCCCTACCAGCCGGTCTGGGCCGTGGTCTCCCTCGCCATCGACACCTTCGTGATCTGGGCTCTGTGCACGGCACGGAAGCCGGTCATCTGACCGGCCCCTCCCGGCCGGCTCCGTGCCGTTGTCAGTGGCCCGGGTCACACTGGAGACATGTGCCGCAGTATCAAGACGCTCCGACCGCCCGCCCTGCCCGAAGAGGCCACCGAGGACGACATCAGGGCCGCCGCCCTGCAGTACGTCCGCAAGGTGTCGGGATTCCGTGCCCCGGCCGCGCACAACAGGGAAGTCTTCGACCGTGCCGTGGACGAGGTCGCCGAGGCGACCACCCGGCTGCTCGACGGCCTGGAGATACGGGGTGGTGTCAGGACGCCATAGGGGGCGCGGCGGCAGCGGCGGCGGCCGGACGCCGCATGAGCAGGGCGGCGAAGGAGCCCGCGAGGAACAGGGCGAGCACCGAGACGGCCGTTCCCAGCCAGCTCGCGCCCAGCCACTGGGCGCCGAAGTAGCCGAGCCCCACGCTGTAACCGGCCCAGGCCACGCCGGCGACGGCCGACCAGGGCAGGAATTCCTTCACCTTGCGGTGCGAGGCGCCCGCGCCCAGCGAGACGACCGAGCGCCCGGCCGGGGCGAAGCGCGCGATGACGACGAGGATGCCGCCGCCCCGGCTCAGGGCGGCGCCGAGGCGCTCCTGTGCGGAGGACAGGCGGCGCGAGCGGGCGATGGCCCGGTCCAGCCGCTCGCCGCCGTGCCGGGCCAGCCGGTACGCGGCGAAGTCGCCGAGCACCGAGGCGGTGGCGGCGCACAGGACGAGGGCCAGCAGGGAGGGGACCTCGGTCACCTGGCGGGCGGCGCCCGCCGCGTCGGCGGCGACACCGGTGGTGCCGGCCGCGGCGGCCGTGGCGGCGGTGATCACCAGCACGCCGCTGGGCAGTACGGGGAGGAAGACGTCCAGCAGCACGGAGAGGGCGACCGCGACGTAGATCCATGGGCTGCCGGTCAGCGCACCCACACTCTCGAGCACCTTCTACTCCCCGATCGATAACAACGCCGCGACGTCGCAGGGGAGCGGCAGGAGCGGCAGGGTCAGCTGTACAGCGTACGCCTGCCGTTCACCCGGTGATCCATATATATGCGTGATGTTGGGCACCCCGGTCGAGGCCGGGCCGGGTGCGCACCGCCGGGGAGCGGTTTTTCCGGCGGTGCGCGAGGGATGTGCGGGGCCCGGTCGGTCGGCGGGCCCGGGTGGAGCGGGGAGAGGGATCAGACGGCGACGGGGGAGCTCTGTTCCGGGGTGTGGTTCCGATCCCGGCGGTCCGGGGTGCGGGCGGTGAGGAGGCTGTCCAGGGCGAAGGCGCCGGGACCGGTGAAGACGAGCAGCAGGAAGACCCAGCAGTAGACGGCCGAGGGTTCGCCGCCGTTCTGGATGGGGAAGAGGGCGTGGGACTGGTGGACCGTGAAGTAGGCGTAGGCCATGGAGCCGGACGAGATCAGGGCGGCGAGGCGGGTACCGAGGCCCAGGGCCACGAGGGTGCCGCCGACGAGCTGGATCACCGCCGCGTACCAGCCCGGCCAGGTGCCGGCGGCTATGGAGCCGCCGCCGTGGGCGCCGCCGAGGACGCCGAAGACCGAGGCAGCGCCGTGGCAGGCGAAGAGGCCGCCGACGACGATGCGGAAGAGCGCGAGGACGTGGGGCTGTGCCCGGTGGAGGTGTGGGGTCATGGGGGAGAGGCTCCTTCGGTCTGGCGGGGACGTGAACCGACTGGGCGCAAAAGATTAGGTAGACCTCACCAATACTTGCAAGTTCAACGTTTTGTCGATTGGCTGAAATCCGATGGGCTGTTGTGAGCCGTTCGGTGCGCCAATAACGCCGCGAACTGGGCAGCCTCGTTCCGTTACTTGGCCTGAACCAATGGCGGCGCAGTTTTCCGGCCACGGGTGTCCGGTTGTGCCGGCCGGCGCTCCCACCACGGCACCCCCGGCTTTCACTGGAGCCCCGCTGGAGTTCTGTGCCTCTCGGGCCCCGTTGGCGGGCCGCCGCCCCGCCGGTCGGCCGTACGGCGCCGAGCGGCTTGTCATGGACAGTCGTAGTAGGCCGAAAACACGTCGGTGGCCCCGCCGGCCGGCCCGTCGTTCGGGCAACGGCCAAAGGGGCCACCGGGGTTGGGGGCGCGGCCGGGTGTTCCCCGGCTCAGCAGCCGCTGAGCGCGGACTGCAGGGCCGACTTCTCGGCCGAGTCGACGGACAGCTTGTAGTAGTGCTTCACGTGGACCCAGGCGCGCACGTAGGTGCACTTGTACGCGGCGCGCGGCGGCATCCAGGAGGCGGGGTCCTGGTCGCCCTTGGCCTGGTTGACGTTGTCCGTGACCGCGATCAGCTGCGGGCGGGTCAGGTCGTTCGCGTACGCCTGCCGTTGGGCGGTGGTCCAGCTGGACGCGCCCGAGCGCCACGCCTCGGCGAGCGGCACCATGTGGTCGATGTCCAGGTCGGAGGCGGCGGTCCAGGTGGCGCCGTCGTACGGCGAGTACCAACTGCCGCCGGTCGCCGCGCAGCTGGAGTCCTGGGTGACGTTCGTGCCGTCCCGCTTCAGGACGACCTCGCGGGTGTTGCAGGCTCCCGACTGGGTGATCCAGTGCGGGAACTTGTCCCGGCTGTACCCGCTGGAGGAGCCCTCCGCCTTCACGGTCAGCTCGCTCAGATAGGTGCGGGCGGTGGAGGCGGAGACCGGGGTGGGCATGGCGGCCTGGGCGCTCGGTGCGGTGAGCAGGCCGGTGGTGGCGGCGAGTGCGGCGGACGTGGCGAGGACGGCTATGCGACGCGCGTAGACACCTGACATGCGAACTCCCTTGGATGTGGGGGGAAGTGACCGGGCTGTCGTGAACGGCCCGGCCATCGTGGCGGCGCCGGGTTTCCGTGGGGTGGGCGCCAGGTAACAGGGTGGCGACATGGGCACGTCACATCAAGGGATCTGACGAAGGGGTTCGTGGTGCGGGGGGCGTACGGATCCGTGCGCGCGGGCGCGGTGAGCCGGTCCGGTGCCGCGCCGGACGTCCGTGACCTGCGCGGGGGCGCATGCGTACGGCCCCCGCCCGGGATGGGCGGGGGCCGTACGGAAGTTCGTGGGGCTGGTGTTTGACGTGGGGTCAGCGGCCCCGGGGCGGGCGCGGGAGGTCCCGGCGCGGGTGGTGGGCGGGGCGCCGCGCGTCCCGCCGGGAGACTACCGCGTCTCGATGTGCAGCGTGATCGCGCCGTCCGCCGCCGCTTCGACGCGCAGCTGCGTCAGGTCGGCCACATGGGCGTCCGGCGCGTGGGCACCCGCGCGCGGGCCGACGCCCACCACGCGCATGCCGGCCGCCCGGCCCGCCGCGATGCCCGCCTCGGAGTCCTCGAAGACCACGCAGTCCGCCGGCGCGAAGCCCAGCGCCGCCGCGCCCTTGAGGAAGCCCTCCGGGTCCGGCTTGCTGGCCCCGACGCTCTCGGCGGTGACGCGGAGGTCCGGCATCCGCAGTCCGGCGGCGCCCATCCGGGCCGTCGCCAGCGCCAGGTCGGCCGAGGTGACCAGGGCGTGCGGCAGGGCGGCGATGGCGTCCATGAACGCGGGGGCGCCGCCGATCGGGACGACGCCGTCGGTGTCGGCGGTCTCCTCGGCGAGCATCACCTTGTTGTCCACGTGGTTCTGCTCCATCGGGCGCTCCGGGAGCAGGACCGCCATCGTGGCGTAGCCCTGGCGGCCGTGGACCACCTTCAGCGCCTCTTCCGGGTCCAGCCCGTTGCGCAGCGCCCAGCGCCGCCAGCAGCGCTCCACGACGGCGTCGGAGTTCACCAGGGTGCCGTCCATGTCGAGCAGCAGTGCTTGGGCGGTGAGGGCGGTGGCCGGCATGGGCGGGCTCCAGAGCGGGGGGAAGCGAACGCCGCGCAGGTGAGCGGCGCGGGAGATCAAGCGGCCCCCGCCCGCCGGTCAGGGTGTGCGCGCAGGGGCCACTTTGTTTCTCCACGATACAAAAACGCGGTCGCGAATGCGAATCCCCGTCCGGGGCGGGTGGGCGGAAGGCCCGCCGGCCGCCGTCAGTGTCGGCCGCTTCCCGTCGTCTCCTTCTCCAGGCGGCTCCGGGTGTTGGGGCCGTAGACGCCCTTCGGATCGCCCTGGATGTTCCACCAGACCTGGTAGTCGCTCACGGCTCGTTCCGTGCGCTCTCCGTACTCGGAGTCGACCGGACCGTTGTATACCCAGGCTTCCCGAAGCCGGTTCTGCAATTCCGCCACCTCGGGCCCTTGGTCGCCCCGCCTCAGCGTCCCCGCGTCGTCCGACGACGAAGGCGGCGGGGCGACGCCCTCGGCCGGGCCGCTGCTGCTCGCGGTGGCCGACGGGGATGCCGCGCCGCCCGCGCCGGGGGCCGCGGAGGACGCGGTGGCGGAGTGGGAGGGGGAGGCGGAGGCCGAAGCGGAGGCGGACGGCGACGGCGAGGCCGATGCGGACGACGTGGGGGAGGCGGAACGGCTGGGCGAAGCGGAGGCGGAGGGCGAGGCGGAGGGGGCGGCCTCGTCGCTCTCCTCGGGGAGGCTGGCCACCGTGGACGGCAGGGCCTGGTCCAGATCGGCCTCCCCGCCGCCGTCCCCGTCGAACAGCCCGCCGACGAAGGCCGCCGTGCCGACGACCGCGATCACGGCCGCCCCCGCGATCACCGCGGCGAACGGCTTGCGGCGGCGCGGCGCCACCGCGTCCGGGCCGGTGAGCAGGACGGCGGGGCCGGCCTCGTCGGCCGGGGCGCCGGCGTCCGGAGCGCCGGCCGGATGCAGGAACAGCGGCATGGTGTTCGCCGCGTCACCCTCGGGGCCGTAGACCTGCGGGGCGCCCGGCGGGGGCGCCGCGGACGCCGTCGCGGTGTCGCCGCCCAGGGTCACGTACGGGCGGATGCGCAGCGGGTCGAAGTCCTCCGCCGCAGCCATCTCCGCGGACCGGCCGGCGTGGTGCTCGTCGGCGACGCGCTGCTGCTCGGCGGCCCGCTCCGGATCGGTGACGTATCCCTGCGTGCCGGTGTTCCGGCCCGCGCAGGCGCAGCCCGGACCGGCGCCCGGTCTGCTCTCCGTACCGCACCCCGGGCATATATGTCCGGCCATCGTGGGTCCCCTCCCCTTGAACTGCCTGCGATTATGCAGCCCGCCGCCGAGAAGCCCAATCGGATGGGCCCCCGGCAGGCCATAACGGAGCAGAACGGACAGGATAGGGGTGTAGCGGACCCGAGGAGACGTTTCATGGCCCAGCAGCAGAGCCCCCCGGCCCCCAGCGCCCCCGGCGCAGAACACTCCACGCGGTCGGTCCTGGTGGCGATCGGCGCACTGCTGCTCGGCATGCTGCTCGCGGCACTCGACCAGACCATCGTCTCCACCGCGCTCCCCACCATCGTCAGCGACCTCGGCGGGCTCGAACACCTGTCGTGGGTGGTCACCGCCTATCTGCTGGCCTCGACCGCCGCGACCCCGCTCTGGGGGAAGCTGGGCGACCAGTACGGGCGCAAGAAGCTGTTCCAGACCGCGATCGTCATCTTCCTGATCGGCTCCGCGCTCTGCGGCATCGCCCAGAACATGCCCCAGCTGATCGGCTTCCGCGCCCTCCAGGGGCTCGGCGGCGGCGGTCTGATGGTGCTGTCGATGGCGATCGTCGGTGACATCGTCCCGCCGCGCGAACGCGGCAAGTACCAGGGGCTCTTCGGTGCCGTGTTCGGCGCGACGAGCGTCCTCGGGCCGCTGCTCGGCGGCTTCTTCACCCAGCACCTCAGCTGGCGCTGGGTCTTCTACATCAACCTCCCCATCGGCGTCGTCGCCCTTCTCGTGATCGCCGCCGTGCTGCACATCCCGGTCCGCCGGACGAAGCACACCATCGACTACCTCGGCACCTTCCTCATCGCCTCGGTCGCCACCTGCCTCGTCCTCGTCGCCTCCCTCGGCGGCACCACCTGGCCCTGGGGCTCGGGGAAGATCATCGGCCTCGCGGTGCTCGCCGTGGTGCTCCTGGTCGCGTTCGTGTCCGTGGAGCGGCGCGCCACCGAGCCCGTGCTGCCGCTGAAGCTGTTCCGGATCAGGACCTTCAGCCTCGTCGCCGTGATCAGCTTCGTCGTGGGGTTCGCGATGTTCGGCGCGATGACCTATCTGCCGACCTTCCTCCAGGTCGTGCACGGCATCACGCCGACGATGTCCGGTGTCCACATGCTGCCCATGGTGTTCGGGCTGCTCATCACCTCGACGGTGTCCGGGCAGATCGTCAGCCGCACGGGGCGCTGGAAGGTGTTCCCGATCGCCGGCACCGGCATCACGGCCATCGGGCTGCTGCTTCTGCACCGGCTGACGGTGTCCAGCGGCACCTGGGAGATGAGCGCCTACTTCTTCGTGTTCGGTGCGGGCCTCGGCCTGGTGATGCAGGTCCTGGTCCTGGTCGTGCAGAACGCCGTCTCGTACCGGGATCTCGGCGTGGCGACCTCGGGCGCGACGTTCTTCCGGTCCATCGGCGCCTCGTTCGGCGTGGCGATCTTCGGCACCGTCTTCACCAACCGGCTCACCGACAAACTCGGCACGGCGCTCTCCGGCCGGCCGCTGCCGCCCGGTGTCGACGCGGACAGCCTGGCCGCCGACCCGCGCGCCATCGGCCGGCTGCCGGACTCCCTGCGGGGGCCGGTGCTCCAGGCGTACTCGACGTCGATCACCGATGTGTTCCTGTACGCGGCACCCGTCGTCCTGGTCGCCTTCCTCTTCGCCTGGCTGCTCAAGGAGGACAAGCTGCGCGGATCGGTGACCGCGCCGGACCCGAGCGAGACCCTGGCGGCGAACCCGGTCGAGCGCTCCTCGTACGACGAGTGCGCCCGGGCCCTGTCCGTGCTGGCCACCCGGGAGGGCCGCCGCGAGGTCTACGTCAAGATCACCGAGAAGGCCGGCTTCGACCTGCTGCCCGCCGCCAGCTGGATGCTGCTGCGGATCAAGCGCCACGGCACGGTCGAGCCCGCCCGGCTGGCCGAGGTGGCCCCCGTGCCGCTGCGGGTGATCAACGACGCGGCCCGCCAGCTGGAGGGGCGCGGGCTCGTCCGGCGGGTCGGGGTGCAGATGGTGCTCACCGAGCCGGGCGCGGAGGCGGTGGTGAAGCTCGCCCAGGCCCGCGAGGACTCCCTCGCCGAGCTGCTGGGCGACTGGTGGGGGCCGGACCGGCCGACGGACCTGGTCGCGCTGGTCTCCGAGCTGACGCGGGAGACCAGCGGGTCGAGCAAGGAGCGCCCGCACAGCCCGGAGCCCAAGCGCGACCACGCGGCGGGGCACCCGCAGCGGGATTGACCTGCGGTCATACGGGGAAGGCCCGGGCCTCCGGGGCCACCTCCTTGGCGAACCAGTGCTCCGCGTACGGCCCCCGGTTGAACGCCGGCACCTCCCGGAAGCCGTGCTTCGCGTACAGGCCGCGCGCCTCCACCAGGTCGTGCCGGGTGTCCAGCCGGAGCAGGGCCGCCCCCAGCGCCCGGGCCCGCTCCTCCAGCGCCGCGAGCACCAGCCCGCCGCCGCCCGTGCCCCGGAACTCCGGGCGGACGTACACCCGGGTCAGCTCCGCCGTGTCCGCGGCCACGAGGACCAGGCCCGCGCAGGCGGCCGCCCGGCCGTCACAGCGGCCGACGACGAAGTCACCGGTCGGCGCGGTCAGCAGCGCGGCGCCGTCGTCGGTGAGGCCGTCCTCGATCTCATCGGCCGTCGCCGGACGCCCCCAGTAGCGGCCGGCGACCTCGGCGTAGTAGTCCCGCCGGAGCAGGGCCGCGTCCGGGGTATCGAAGGGTTCGGGTGCCACGGTCCAGGTCATTGGGCCATTCTTGCTACCGCACACATGTGTGAGCCAAGCGATTTCGAGGGGGCGGCGCGGTGGCGCAGGAGAACGGGGCCCACGTGGTCCGGCGGCTCGGCGAGCGGTGGATCCGGGAGCTGGCCGGGCCGGGCGGTGACTTCGTCTGCTCGCCCGCCGGGCTGTGGCTGGCGCTGGCCGCGCTCGCGGCCGGGGCGCGCGGGGAGACCGCCGAGGAGCTGCGGGCGGTGCTCGGGGTGGCCGGGGACGAGGCGGCCGGGGCGGCGACGGCCACGGCCCGGGCGCTGGCCGCCACCGACGGGCTGGGCGTGGCGACCCGGGTGTGGACCCGGACCCCGGTGCGCCGCGGGCTCCGGAAGGCGCTGCCGGACATCGGCTTCGGGCCCATGGACCCGGACCGGGCCGACGCCTGGGTCAGGAAGACGACCGGCGGGCTCATCGAGCGGCTGCCGGTGGCCGTGAACGCCCAGACGCTGCTGGTGCTCGTCAACGCGCTCGCGCTCAGGACGGACTGGGCGATCCCCTTCATCCGGGAGGTGACCCGGGACCGGCCGTTCACCGACGCGGCGGGCGTCACCCGGGAGGTGCCCACGATGTTCGGGAAGCCCCCGGCGATGGACGTCTGGATGACCGGCGGAGCGTTCGTCCTGGATCTGCGCTGCTCCGGGCAGCGGGGAGGGCCGCCGCCGGTCAAGGTGCGCCTCGTGCTGGGGCGGCCGGGCGAGGGGGCGGCCGAGGTGCTCCCGGCGGCCTGGGCGCCGAAGGAGGCGCGGACCGCTCTGCACGTGGACGTCCTGACTATCGCGGTCCCGCGCTTCACTCTCCGTGCGCACATCCGGGCGACCGACCAGCTGCCGGCGCTCGGGATCCGCCTCGCGACGACCCCCGCCGCCGACTTCTCCGGGCTCTCGGCCACCCCGCTCATGCTCTCCGAGGCGGTGCAGGAGGCCGTGCTGAAGGTGACCGAGGAGGGCCTGTCCGCAGCCGCCGTGACGGCGCTGCCCGCACCGGCCGGGGCGGAGCCGGGCCCGCCCCCGCGCCGCCTGCACGTCGCCTTCGACCGGCCCTTCGGCATCGCCGTCCTGGACCCGGGCGAGGAGGTCCCGCTCTTCGCCGGGTGGCAGGCGGAGACTCCCTCGGAGGACCAGGGCCTGTGAGGTTGGGGACACGAGGGCCTGTCCGGCGACTCACCTCAGCGGCGGCGGCGTGAAGACCGGCGGCGGGGGCGGTACCGGGCGCCGCCGCCGGGCGCGTACGACCAGGAACAGGGGCAGGGCCACCACCAGCACCGCGCCGCCGACCAGCGTCAGCAGCCAGGCCGGCATGCCGCCCCAGGTCAGCAGCGCGTCGCGGTACACCACGGTCCGGTACGGGGTGTCCTCGGCGGTCGCCCGCAGCTCGTGGTCGCCGTCGATCCGCTCCGGCGACGGGAAGTACTGGTCGATCGCCGTCACGAAGACCGGCTGGTCCCCGGTGACCGCCGCCAGCGCCTCGTACGGCTCCTTCGCGGGGTCGACGCGGCCCGCGTACGCGACCTTCGGGGGCCGTCCGCCGATCGCGTCGCGCGGTTCCATGCGGTGGTCGGCCAGCACGTACAGGCTGAGGGACTGCGGGGTGGCGGCCAGCCGGGACAGGCGCATCGGATAGACCAGCCGGTCGCTCGCGAACCGCAGCCGCAGCGGGTCGAGCGTCCCGTTCAGCGTGGCCCACCGTTCCTCCGGGGCGAGGCGCACCGCCACGTACTCCCACTTCTGCTCGACGTACGGGGTCAGGGCCGTGGTCAGGCGGTCCGGCAGCTCGAAGCCGTTCTCCTTCAGCCACTTCCCCAGCGCCTCCGGGTCGGTGGAGGCCAGCCGGGCCACGTCGAACGGGCCGAGCCGTTCCCGGCCGACCACATCGACCGGGGCGCTCGCCTTGGGGCCGGCGTCGTAGACGATGGGGTGCCGGGGTTCGCCGAACGGCCAGTCCTCGTCGCCCGGCCAGAAGTGGTGCCGCCTCTCGGTGACCGAGGCGGTGAGGGACTTGAGCTCGGAGAACAGCGCCGCGTCACCCAGCTCGACCGTGGCGCGGTGCGGCACCGGCATGATCCAGGCCGCGGTTCGCGAGTTCCCCCGGACGCTCAGCTGCATGACGATCTGCTCGGTGCGGCCGTCCCAGGCGACCGCCGACGTTTCCTGGTCGACCACCATCCGACTGTTCTGGTCCACCACCATCGCCCCGCAGCCGCAGGCGTACGCCGGTGCGATCAACGACCCCGCCTGCAGCGACACCAGCATCAGGAGCAGGGAGAGCGCCCGGACCGCCCAGCCCCCCGTCCTTCCGTTTCTCCCCGCGCGCCGCATCTTCCGTCCTCCCCGTCGTTGCTGATCACGGGCTCAGACGTGAGTGGGCCGCTGCCGGTTCCGGCCGTACCGTGCACCCGGGCGGGCGGACTTTCGGTCCAAAGCCGGGTGACAGTCAGGCGTAAAGGAGGTTGGTTGGGTCTACCCAGGAGCACAATGCGAAGGTTTCACACATGCCGGACAACCAGCCGGCGAAAGACCTTGGGAGGGTCGGCGCAGCGTGGCGAACGCGGAACACAGTGGCAGTGCAAGCGCGACGGCGGGAGCGAAAACCGGAACGGTACGGGCGGTGCTCTGGCTGGTCGTGGCCGCGCTGGCCGTCCGGCAGATGGCGGTGGTGCTGCGGCAGCCGCCGGGCGAACGGCTCACCGATCTGGAGACCTGGATCGGTGACAACGGGGTGCTCCATGTGCCCGGTTCGCTGTACGACGCCGACCGGTTCACCGGCACCCCGTTCTCCGGGCTCGTCCTCAAGCCGCTGACCCGTACCGCCGAACAGAGCCTCGGGGTCGCCTGGACCTTCGGTTCGCTCCTGCTCGTCGCCGCCCTCGGCCTCGTCGCCGCCCGCGCCCTGCCGGGGCCGGTCGGCCGGCGCACCGCCCTGCTCGCCGCGCCCGTCGCGATCAGCCTGCTGATGGTCTCGCTGCCGGTGCGCAACGCCTTCCACCTCGGCCAGGTCAGCATCCTGCCCGTCCTCCTGGTCCTCGTCGGCCTCTTCGTCGTCCGGGGGGAACGCGAGGCCGGGGCGCTCATCGGGGTGGCCGCGGCCCTCCAGCCGGCCGTGCTGCTGTTCGCCCTCCTGCTGTGGCTCACCGGAAGACGGCGTTCCGCGCTCACCGCCGCCGGCGCGTTCGCCGCGTGCACGGCGCTGGCGTGGGCCGCGATGCCGCACGACTCGTGGACGTACTGGGTGTACCACGTCGCCGGGGCGGGCCTCGGCGACCAGGCGGACAGCCTCGCCAACCAGTCCCTGCACGGCGCGCTGCTGCGCCTGGGCCTCGCCGGGCCGCTGGAGATCGCGCTGTTCCTGCTGCTGGCCGCCGCCGTCTGCGCCATCGGCCTGCGCCGCGCCGTGCGGTACGCGCGCGACGGGCAGCTCCTGCTCGCCGCGGCCGTGACCGGCTGCGTCGTCGTCGCCGTCTCCCCGACCGCCTGGCAGCACCAGCTGCTCTGGGTGCTGCTCGCCGTGGTCGGCCGGGCGGGCCGCAGCGCCTCGGACCGGCTGGTGTGGCCGGCCGTCGTGGTCCTGGTGACGACCCTGCCGGGCACGATGCTGCTCCCGAACGTCGCAGCGGTGTTCCCGGTACGCGACAACGTGCTGCTGATCGCCGCGGTCGGGGCCGCCTGCGTGACGCCGTTCCTGCCGCGCACCTCCCCGTACTGGCGGCGGCCCGTGCCCACCGCGTACGCGAAGCCGGTCCCGGCCCGCTGGGGCCGGGTGCCGCTGCTGCCGTTCTGGCGGCGGGTGCTCAGCCGCCCCAACCTGCTCCTGGAACTCCTCCTGATCCGCGTCGTCTACTCCGCGTACGGACAGGTCAGGCTGGCCGCCACGGCCGGGCGGGGCACCGCCGAACGCCACGGGCGGCAGATCCACTCGCTCGAACAGTGGCTGCACATCGACATCGAGCACCGGATCAACCACGCCGTCGCGGGCGTCGGCCGGCTGCGGGACTTCTTCGACTTCTACTACTCGACGTTCCACTTCTTCGTCCCGCTGGCGATCCTCGCCGTGCTGTACGTGCGCCGCCCCGCCGACTACCGCTGGGCCCGGTCCACCCTCGGCTTCGCCACACTCCTCGCGCTCATCGGCTTCTGGCTCTACCCGCTGGCCCCGCCGAGGCTGATGCCCGGGCTCGGCTTCATCGACACGGTGCACGGGGTGCAGGACTTCTCGCAGCCCGACTACGGGGCGCTGACGGCGGTGACCAACCAGTACGCGGCGATGCCCTCGCTGCACTTCGGCTGGTCCCTGTGGTGCGGGGTGATCATCGTGCTGCTCGCCCCGAAGGTGTGGATGAAGGTGCTCGGGGTGCTGCATCCGCTGTTCACGGTCTCCGCGATCGTCGCGACGGCCAATCACTGGGTGCTGGACGCGGTGGGCGGGGCGGCCGTCGTCGCGCTCGGGTTCCTCATCGCGTACGTGCTCGCGGGGCCGCGCCGGCTGCGGGAGGGGGAGGACGGGCTCCCGGAGGGCGAGCCGGTCCGCGAGGCGGTGGCGGGCAAGGTGTAGCCCGGACGGCGCAGGGCCCCAGCGCCCAGGCGGCCACGGACAGGGTGACCATCGACACCAGCGTGGAGGCGACGATCGCGTCGCGGGCGGGCCCGGTGCCGAGGCCGTACTCGCGGGCGTGGATGAAGGAGTTCTGCGCGGTGGGCAGCGCCGCGCACAGCACGACCCTGTTCGGTATGCGGGCGGGGGTGCGGCCCCGGGTGCCGCGTCCGGACACGCCGAAGCCCCGGCCGCGGTGCGGTCGGGGCTTCGGGGGTCACTGGCTCGGGCCGGGCCGGCTCAGTACCAGTTGTGGGCCTGCCAGAAGGACCAGGCGCCACAGGGGCTGCCGTAGCGGGAGTTCATGTAGTCCAGGCCCCACTTGATCTGCGTGCCGGGGTTGGTCTTCCAGTCCGAGCCGGCGGACGCCATCTTCGAACCGGGCAGCGCCTGGACCAGGCCGTAGGCGCCGGAGGAGGCGTTGGTCGCGCTCGGGTTCCAGCCGCTCTCGTGGCTGACGATGTTGCTGAAGCACTGGAACTGGGCGTCGTCACCGATCATCTGCTTCGCCGTGTCCTGGGCACTCCCGGCGGAGGTCGGTGCGGCGGACGGGGCCGCCATGGCCGGGGAGACACCCAGGCCGATGCCGGTGGCGCCCAGCAGCACGGAGGCGCCTGCGATGGCGGCCTTGCGACGGGTGGTGCGGGGCTTGGCGATGAGGTTACGGGCGAACGTCACAGGGAACCTGACTGTCGGGAACGGGGGAGTCGCGGGCTCGGTCCGCATCCTGCGTGGACCGGCGCTCGTAGACCGCGATCCCGGTGAGGACCCTGCGGTGCTCGGCGACGAGATCCAGTCTTAGCGGCGCCGTTCAGCCGTGGCAACGACCCCTGTTACGACCCCGCCTCGCACCCGGGGCCGAAGGTCCTGAACCCTCCGAAACCGCTCCATAGCAGGTCGCGCCGGGTGTGCCGAGGTCCGGCAAGCCCCGTGCCCGGCTCCTATGCCGCTTCGTACAGGACCGAGGTCCTGTGGGTGCCCTCACTCGCCACGGGCGCCGAATGTGACCTGGGCCTCGAAGGAAGCCCGCCGCGTCGCCCGCCGCAGCGCCTTCAGCAGCGGCGCCCCGACCGCCAGCGTCAGCACGATCGTGAGCACGGCCCGGCCCAGGTCCCAGCCGAGCGAGGTCGTCACGCAGTACGCGAGGAAGCGGACCAGGTTGTCGCCCAACGGGTCACCGGCCTGGAACGAGATGCCCGAGGCGAGGCCCGGCACGATCGTCCAGCCGTACAGGTTCATGATCGTCCCGTACGCGAACGAGGCGAGGGCCCCGTAGGCCGCGAGCATCAGCAGCTCGCCGCGACCGCGCAGCCGGTCCGGGCCGGGCAGCAGCCCGGCGCCCATCGTGAACCAGCTCATCGACAGCATCTGGAACGGCATCCACGGCCCCACCCCACCGGTCAGCAGCGCGGACGCGAACATCGTCACGGACCCCAGCACGAAGCCGAACCCCGGCCCCAGCACCCGCCCGCTCAGCACCATCAGGAAGAACATCGGCTCCAGGCCCGCCGTGCCCGCCCCCAGCGGGCGCAGCGCCGCCCCGACCGCGGCCAGCACCCCGAGCATCGCGACCGCCTTCGCGTCGAGCCCGGCGTCCGCGATCATCGCGACCACCACCCCGACCAGCAGCGGCAGCAGCGCGGCGAACAGCCACGGGGCGTCCTGCGCGTGCGCGAGCCCCGAGTCCCGGTCCGCGAGCAGCGGCCACCCGAAGGCGGCGACCCCGACGGCGCTGATCAGCACCAGCGCGACGACCGCCCGGGGGCCCAGCCGGACCGGGCGGCCCCGCCTCTCCACCTCGCTCACGCGCCACCCCCCAGGGCCGCGCGGACCTGCGGGACGGTGAGCCATTCCTGCGGGGCGAGGACCTTGGCGGTCTGCGGGGCGAACGCGGGCGAGGACACCACGACCTCGGCGGTCGGGCCGTCCGCGACGACCTCCCCGTCGGCGAGGATCACCACCCGGTGCGCCAGCTCGGCGGCCAGCTCCACGTCATGGGTGGCGAGCACGATCGCGTGCCCCTCGGCGGCCAGCGCGCGCAACACCCCGACCAGCCGGGCCTTCGCCGCGTAGTCCAGACCCCGGGTCGGCTCGTCCAGGAGCAGCAGCGGCGGCCGGGCGGTGAGCACCAGGGCCAGGGCCAGCGCGAGGCGCTGCCCCTCGGACAGATCGCGGGGGTGCGTGTCGTCCCCGACCCCCGGCAGCAGCTCCGAGACCAGGGCCCGGCAGCTGCCCGGCTCCGCCCCGGCGTCCGCGTCCGCCGCCGCGCACTCGGCGGCGACCGTGTCCGCGTACAGCAGATCGCGCGGCTCCTGCGGTACGAGGCCGACCCGGCGCACCATCTCGCGCGGCGGGGTCCGGTGCGGGGGCAGGCCGCCGGTCAGGACGGTGCCGGAGGTGGGCTCGACCATGCCGACGAGGGCGCCGAGCAGTGTGGACTTGCCCGCGCCGTTGCGGCCCATCAGGGCCACGGTCTCGCCGGCCCCGACGGTGAGCGACACCCGGCGCAACGCCTCGATCCGGCCCCGCCGCACCCCGAGCCGTTCGACGCGGGCGGCGGGGGCGCCGGTGACGGGCGCGGGGGCGGGAGCCTCGTGCGGGGCACGCCGGAACAGCCGGGCGAGGGCGCCCCGGCTCGGAGCGGGGCGGGGTGACAGGGGTGCCGCCGGGAAGCCGGGCGACTCCGGGGCCGGGTGCTTGGGCGCCACCTCCGCCAGCCGGTCGCGCAGGGCGCCGGCCCTCCGCCGCGCGTCCCGGACCGTGAGGGGCAGCGGCTCCCAGCCCGCGAGGCGGCCGAGCGCGACGACCGGGGGGTGCACCGGGGAGACCGCCATCATCCCGGCGGGCGTGCCCATCACCGGGGCGGCGCCCGGCGACGGGAGCAGGACGACCTGGTCCGCGTACTGCACCACGCGCTCCAGGCGGTGTTCCGCCATGAGGACCGTGGTGCCCAGGTCGTGGACGAGCCGTTGGAGGACCGCGAGGACCTCCTCGGCCGCCGCCGGGTCGAGCGCGGACGTCGGCTCGTCCAGGACCAGGACGCGGGGGTGCGGGGTCAGGACCGAGCCGATCGCGACCCGCTGCTGCTGGCCGCCGGACAGGGTGGCGATCGGGCGGTCGCGCAGCCCGGCGAGGCCCAGCAGGTCGAGGGTCTCCTCGACCCGCCGCCGCATCACGTCCGGGGCCAGGCCCAGCGACTCCATGCCGTAGGCCAGCTCGTCCTCGACGGTGTCGGTGACGAAGTGCGCGAGGGGGTCCTGGCCCACCGTGCCGACCAGGTCCGCGAGCTCCCTGGGCTTGTGCGTACGGGTGTCGCGCCCGTCCACGGTGACCCGCCCGGTCAGGGTGCCGCCCGTGAAGTGCGGCACCAGACCCGAGACGGCGCCGAGCAGCGTCGACTTGCCGACCCCGGACGGGCCGACGAGCAGCACGAGCTCACCCTCCGGGACCGTCAGGTCGACCCCCGACAGGGTGGGGCGCCCGGCCCCCTCGTACCGTACCGAAACATCGTCGAACCGGATCACGCGTGCTCCTGGAAGCCTGTGGGGGGAGGCGGGACGGGCGCGATCGCCGCGGGACACAGCCCGAGCAGAACGGCGGCCGCCGGCCACAGCGGCAGCACGGGCGCGGTGAGCGGTACGACCCCGGGGTGCAGCGCCGCCGGATCGGCGTTCTGGGCCCAGATCATCGCCGCCGCGACCGCCGCGCCGGAGGCGGCGATCAGCCAGGCCCGTACGCCCCACCGGTCGGGCCGGTAGCGGGTCCGCACCGAGCGCGCCCCGCCCAGCCGCAGACCCGCCATCGCCGCGAGGAGACCGGCGACGAGCAGCGGCACCCCGTAGCCGGCGCCCTCGGCGGCCAGCAGCCCGTACGTACCGGCGCACACCCCGAGCAGCCCGCCGAGCGTCAGCACGTTCGTGGTGTGCCGGACGGCGGCCGGGACGCGGGCGGTACGCCCGTAACCGCGCGCGTCCATGGAGGCGGCCACGGAGACCGACCGTTCGAGGGCACCCTCCAGGACCGGCAGCCCGATCTGGAGGACGGCCCGCACGCCGCCGGTCGGCCGGCCGCGCAGCCGGCGGGCGGTGCGCAGCCGCAGTACGTCGGCGACCATGTTCGGCGCGAACGTCATCGCCACGACGACGGCGACCCCGGCCTCGTACAGCGCGCCGGGCAGCGACTTCAGGAGCCGGGCCGGGTTCGCGAGGGAGTTCGCCGCGCCGACGCAGATCAGCAGGGCCGCCAGCTTCGCCCCGTCGTACAGCGCGAACAGCATTTGCTCGGCGGTGACCCGGCCGCCGATCCGGATGCCCTTCGCCCATGCGGGCAGCGGCAGCTCGGGCAGCGTGAACAGGGTGTGCGTGCCGGGGATCGGGGAGCCGAGAAAGACGGAGAACAGCAGCCGGACCGCGATCACGAAGAGCCCGATCCGGATGAACATCCCGTACGACCGGGCCCACGGCGCGTCCGTGCGGCGGGCGGCCACCACGTATCCCGCGACCCCGACCAGCAGGCCGAGCAGGAGCGGGTTGGTGGTCCGGGACGCGGCCGTGGCCAGGCCCAGCGCCCACAGCCACCACGCCCCGGCCGGCACCGCGTTGGAGCGGGTCGCGGCGGGGGCGCGCCAGGCGGGAAGCCGGTGTGTCGCGGTGTCCGTGCGGCCGGCCGTCGGGCCGGTCATCCGCGACGGCGGCGGGCCTGCGCGACTGCGGCGATGCCGAGGAGCAGCACGGCGCCGATCCCGACGAGGACCCCGGCCGACGGACCGCCGTCGTCGCCGTGGCCGCCGGTGGAGGCTGCGGAGGCGGCCGGGGTGGGCGTCTTGCCGCCGTCGTCCGTGCCGCTGTCGCTGTCGCCGGAGACCTGCTCGCCGCAGCCGGTGGCCGGGTAGCCGGAGATCGCGCAGAGCATCGCGCTCGCGTCGTAGCGCAGCGGCTTGGCGACCGCCGCCAGGGCCTCCGCGCTGCTCGCGTCCTTCGCCACCCGCGCGCACGCGGTACGCGGCGGGGGCGGGGTCTCCCCGTCCGGCGCGTCGGCCGCGGTGCCCGGGTCGATGACGACCGCGACGCGCTTGCTGCCGTCCTTCGCCGGGGTGTCCGCGCAGACCTCTGCGAAGTCGGGGGCGCGGCGCGGCTCGGAGGCGTCCTGAGAGTCGGCGCTCACCGAGAACCGGAAGCCCTGCACCGAGCCGTCCTCGGGCCGGACGAGCGAGGGCCCTTGCGTGGCGTACGACCAGCCGCTCGCCGTGCCCTCCCAGAACGACCAGTAGCGGTAGCCCGCCGCCTGCGCCGTGCCCGCGCCGAGCACGGCCAGGACGGCACCGGCGACCAGGAGCGCGGCGGCCCGTGCGACGCGGCGGTGGGGCTGCCGGGTGGCCTCGGACCGGGCGGCCACGCCCCGGCACGCACGCTTCCGGCGTTGTCGTCGGTCAGCGACGCTCCGCGTCGACTCCCTCCTCCGCCTTGGAATCGCACGCATCGGACCGCGTCCGCTCGTCCGGCCCGAGGCCACCCGGCAGCCCCTCACAGCTGGTTCTTGCGGCGGCCGCTGATCAGGAACCCGGCGCCCGCGCCGACCGCGAGGCCGATGCCGACGAACCACCAGACGCCGCCGATGCCGTCGCCGTCGCCGCTGTCCTTCTTCTCCTCGTCCTCCGTGGCCGTGGGCTCCGGCTTCTTCACGGCGGCCGGCTCGGGGCCGGTCGCGTTCAGCTGGGAGACGAGGTCGGCGCCGCCGAAGTCGTGCACGTCCGCGCCGGTCGCGTGGGCGGCCAGGATCAGCTGGGCGTAGGCGGCGGGGCCGCTCTGCTTCGCCCAGGCGGCGGAGTTCTTCTTCAGCCAGGCGACCGAGCCGGCCGCCTTGTCCTTGTGGCCGGCGGCGGACAGGGCGACGACCGCGTCGGCGGTGTTGCCGAAGTCGGGCTGCGGCTCGCTGTCCTCGGCGCCGGGCATCGGGGCCGCGTCGAGGTGGCCGCTCTTCGCGAGGGCGGTGGCGAGGTAGGAGGCGCCGTTCTGCGCGGCCTGCTCCGGTGCGAGCGGGGAGCCCTTGTGGCAGGAGGGGTCCTTCACGGCCGCGTTGTCCGAGACAACCAGGCCCTTGCCGAGTGCGCCGAGGACACCGGCAGCGGTGGCGTCACCGTTGGCGGCGAGCTTGCCGGCCTTGTCGGGCTGGTAGGCGAAGGCGCCGCCGTCCTTGCCGCCGCAGGGGATGGAGAACGCGAGCAGTGCGGTGTAGGGGGTCTTGCCGCCGGGCGTCGTCACGTCGCCCAGCTTCTCGCCGGCCCGGGCGAGGGCGCCGATCACGATGGACGTGGAGTTCGCGTCGCTGGGGCTGCCGGCGGTGTAGCCCCAGCCGCCGTCCTCGTTCTGGACGGACTTGAGCCAGCTGACCGCGTTCGCGAGGGCGTCCTGGTGACCGCCGACCGCGCGCAGGGCCTGGGCGGCGGCGGCCGTGGCATTGGTGTCGACCATGGTCTTGTCGGTGCAGGGCGCGGAGGCGTCCGGGCGGTACGCGGGGAACGCGCCGCTGTCGCACTGCTGGCCGGTCAGCCAGTCGACGGCCTTCGTGGCCGGGGTCACGCCCACGGCCTGCTGCGCGAGGAACGCGAGCGACTGCCGCCACACCCCGTCGTAGGTCGGGTCGCCGGTGCCGTAGAGCCCGGAGGGCAGTGCGGCCGAGGGGGAGGGGGACGGAGACGGCGCGGCGACGGCGGCCGGGGCGGCGGCCGCGCAGAGCGCGGCGGCGGTGACGGCGAGCGCGGCGGCGCTGCGGCGTACGGTCATGGCGGGTGGTGCCTCTCCTGGGGAACCGGACACCGGCACACACAGGCACCAGGCTCCGGCTCCGTTTACCTCGACGGGGCCGGCCGCCGGGGTTCCGGCGGCGTGAGCCGGTCACGACGCGGACAGGGCATTCCGACTTCCGCCTCGCGGCGGTTCACGGATGGGGTCTCCCCTGCTCGAGCGGAGTCGAGAGCTTGGGGAAGGGTCAGTGCCGGATTCGCACCGGCTTCCCCCTGAACGGGCATGATGACGACTCGCACAGTCTAGCGGGCGGGGGCGCGGGGCCGTGGGGGTGCACCTGCGGGCGGCCCTGTTCCCCTGCCCCTTCCCGAAACCGGGCCCCCGCCCCGGGCCCCCGCGCCTCGAACGCCGGCGGGGCTCGGTTTCAGGGCGCCGCCCGGGGGCGGGGGGGGGGGCGCGCCGCCCCCCCCCCCCCCCCCCCCCCCCCCCCCCCCCGCCCGCGCAG